>NZ_SMKW01000032.1 GCF_004348985.1 Saccharopolyspora elongata
TGGTACCACAGCATGCGACGCCTGCGCATCCGCTGGGAACGCCGCGCCGACATCCACGAGGCGTTCCTCGGCCTGGCCACCTGCATCATCTGCTTTCGACACATCAAAACCCTTTGTTAGGAACTCTTAGGAATCCTTCTTGCGGCGGGGGCGGAGGCTTGCGGCGAAGCGGGGCTTCTCGAGCGCGTTGTAGAACGCCATGTAGGCCTGCTGGACATCTCGACGAGAATCGTCCGGTGTGGACGGTGCGGCCTTGCGGTCCGGGTCGGGCATGCTCGTGACCCGCATCCACCGCTCGTTCCACAGCGCTTCCATCGCGGCGTTCCACCGCTTGCGCACGTCGTCGAACACCTTCTCGCGCTGCTCGTCGGCGGCCTCCCGGCGCTGCTTCCCCGCCGCGACCGCCTCGCCGAGCTCGTCGGCCCGCTCGCGCTCGTGCTTGCGCAGCTGCTGCGCGGCCGTGGTGGCCCGCGCGGTGATCTCCCTGTACCGCTCCGCGGCCGGAATCTGCTCAGTCACCGGCTTCCTCCCGGATCTCGCACCGCTCGTCCGCCGCTCGCGGCGCCGGGACCGCCGGCACCGGCTTCGCCTGGTCGCCGAGGTCGAAGGGCAGGATCACCTCGGGCCGGGAGTGCACCGCGCGGTCGAAGAACAGGCCGCGCCGCGCCCGCGGCGACCAGTTGACCACCTGCCCGGCCGCGAACGCAGCCAGCTCCTGGCCGTGCACGTCGAAGGCGACCCAGGCGCCGATGTCGTCGACCGGGCCCATGCCGAGGGTGTTCTTCACGCGCTGCGCGCTGCGCCACCAGCCGATCACGTGCACCCGCAATTCGGGACCCTGCTTGAGGATCTTCCGGAGGTGGTCGAGCCCGCTGACGCGGGTGGTCGGGTCCTTGCGCTCCAGCGTGGTGTGCGCCGCGTCGGCGGCGTAGAGCACCAGGACGTGCGGCACGTCGGCGCCGGATCGCTGGTCGATCGTCTCGGCGGTGGCGGCCAGCGCGGCCTCGATGCCGTCCAGACCGACCAGCTCGACGTCATGACCGTCGATGCGCAACGCCTCGGCGACGCCGCGCGCGTCGTCGTCGACGTCGTCGAGCAGGGTCGCGATGGTGAACTTGATGCTGCCCGGAACGTATTGGCGCGCCAGGGAAAGCGTCGCCGTGCCGAGCACGCTGGTCGCATCCGCCAGCACCGAGCCGATCACCGCGATGTTGCGTCCCGGCGAGCGCACGAGCCGGACCGCGGCGGCCGTGCCGTTGACGTCGATGATCTGCCCGAGCAGGACCTTCGGCACCGCCACCGGCGCCCGCAGCTTCGCGTAGTCGTCCAGTGTGGACAGCGCGGGCAGGTTCGAGCCGTCGAACAACCGCGGCGGCGGGTCGTTCTCGTCGCGCCGCTTCCACAGCTCCTGCTGCAGCGCATCGAAGGTGTTCTTCGCGGTGGCGTCCGGGATGCGCGCGATCTCGTTGCCGTGCTTGACGCCCGACTCGTGGTTGACGACCGCGTGCCAGCGCGGCAGCTCCAGCGCGGCGTTGTTCTGGTCGGCCAGCACCCGCCGCGCCTTGGGCAGCGCGATCCGCAGGATGAACTGCTCGAAGATCGCCGGCTTGCCCCAGAACGCCTCGATCCCGGACACGTCCTGGCTGGCCAGCACCAGGTGGATGCCCTGCGACCGGCCGCGCCGCGCGACGTCCTCCAGCAGCGCGGCGGCCTGCGCCGTGACCGGGTCGCGCTCGGCGAAGAGGTACTGGAACTCGTCGATCACGGCGACGATCCGCGGCCACCGGCCGTTCGGGTCCTCGGCGCGCAGCTCCTCCAGCTTGGTGACCTCGTGCTCCTTGGCGGACTCCGCGCGCCGCCGCATTTCGTCGGCCAGGAAGCGCAGCAGCGCCAGCCCGAACTCGCGGTCGGTGTTGACGTTCACCCCGACCAGCTGCGCGTGCGGCAGCCAGCTCGGGTCGCGGCGGCCCGGGGTGAACTGGGCGAACGACACGCCTTCCTTGAAGTCCAGCAGGTAGAGCTCCAGCTCGTCCGGCGAGTAGCGGGCCGCGAGCCCGCCGAGCATGCCGTAGAGGAAGTTCGTCTTGCCCGATCCGCTGGGGCCGCCGATCAGGGTGTGCGGGCTGCCGTCGCCGAGGGTGATCCACACCGGTTCGCCCTCGTTGAACCCGACCGGCGCGTGCAGCCCCGCCGTCGAGCGCTGCGTCCACAGCTGCTCCGGCACCAGGTCGTCGAAGGTCCGCACCCGCGCCCGCCGGGCGAGGAACGCCTCCGCGATCGCCGAGCACGCCTTGGTGACCTCGTTGCGCGACGGCGATTCGTCCAGCTGCACAACGGCTTCCGGCCCGGTCATGCTGGTGCGCGCTCGGTCGCCGCCGAGCAGCCGGATGGACTCGATCGCGCTGTTCACGGTCAGCGAGAGGTCCACGACGATCAGCTGGATGCCGCAGGCCAGGCCGTTGCGCGCGATCCGCTGCAGCTGTTGCTGCTGCTCCTCGCGCAGCGCCTCGCCGTTGCCGAACAGCACCGCGACCCGCCAGGGCTCCGAGCGGTGCCCGCTTTCCGCGGCCAGGGAGCGCAGCGAGGTGTGGCCGCCCACCAGCGAACTGGTGTGGATCCGCCGGATGTGGTCGGAGAGCGCTTCGAGCATCTCGTCGAGCCGGGTCGGATCGTGCGCCGTCAGCAGGCCCGCGCGGGTCAGCGGGTAGAGCCCGGGCAGCGTTCCGGTCAGTTGCGCGACGTCCCAGACGTGGATGCGCACCAGACCGGGCTGGAACCGGCTGAGCAGCCGCAGCAGCAGGTTCTGCACCAGGGTTTCGGCGGATTCCGGGTTGCCATCGGTGACGATCCGCAGGTGCGACTCGTCCAGCAGTGGGACGGCGGCCGGGAACGGTTGCGGGTCGGGCGAATCCGGGACGGTCGCGGTGCCGATCCGCCACAGCTCGGGCGGTGGCGCGGCGGCGTCCTGGGTGCCGACCTCGCCGAGCCATTCCGGCCACGGAAGCCCCGCGGCGCCGGGAGCCGCCTCTGCGACGAGCCCGCCGAGCTGCTCCGGGCCCTGCTCGGTCCACTCGGCGTAGATCTCCGCCCGCTCGCGCAGCGCCTCCCGCATCGCGGCCTGGAAGCCCGGATTCTGGGGGTCGGCGATCTCCGCCGGTTCGCGTTCCGCCGCGGCCACCCCGACCTGGGCGATGCGCAGCGCGAACTCCTGCTGCGAGCATTCGGCGAGGACGCGGTCGTGCTCCTGCTCGGCGGCGCCGAGCGCGGAGGCGATGCTGGTTCGCAGGCGCTCGAAGGCCGCTTCGATCCGACTCCGCCGCTCGTTGCGTTTACCCACGCCCCACCTCGGAACCCGTGTTACAGACCGTGATCAAAATACCACTCGACGAGGAGCCGAGCAGGCCCCTGGTACACCCATGCACGAGGGCGAATGTGGCTCGGTTGAGCGCCGAATGCCGAGAACGCCGCCGCGTCCTACAACCGGGTGGCGAAGTCGCGCACCGTGTTGAGGACGTGCTCGATCATCCCCTGGGATCGCTCGATCTGGTCATCTGCGCGGTGCAGGCTCGGCGGCACCACCGTCTCCGGGTGTTCCGGGTCGAGCTTCGCCAGCGCCTGCTCCGCCTCGGCCAGCGCGGTCCGGCTGGTGCCGAGGTGGGCGCCCGCGTCCGCCAGGTGTTCCTCCACGAGGCGCAACGTCTGGATCAGTTCGTCGAGTGTCGACACGGTGCCACAGAGCCTGTCTACGAGGTCGGGTTGGACTTCTGTCGTTGCACCGAGCGGCCGGAACCTAGAGGCGGCCCGAGTAGCCCTCGGTGGCGTTGATCGTGGCGCTGATCTGCGCCTGCACGCCGCTGATCACCTGCATCACCTCGGCGAGCGAGCCGTGCGCGTGCTGCATCTCCTCCTGGGAGCTGCCCTGGGTGGCGGTGACAAGGGCCGATTGCGCCTCTTCGAGCGCGAGGTTGCCCTGTTGCAGGGCGGCGATGCTTTCCTGCATCTTCTGATTTGCCAAGGCAATTCCCGCGCGAACTTCTTCGACGCCCGCCATCTGGACTCTGGACCTCCGTGGTGCACAACGCTGTATCGGTCCACAAGTTAGCGCCCGGTGGCGGCGACGGCGCAGGCAGGTGGGTGCGGATGATCACGATGCGATCGCGGTACGTGACGACCAGGGAAATTGATCACCCGGCCGGCAGAACGCCCTCCTGAAATGCCGCTTTTGTCCGTTCAGTCCTCCGGTGTGCCCGCAATTTCAATGGAAATCGGGCCTTCGATTTCCATTGAAATCGCGGCCGATCGCCGGTTAGCCGTGGCCCGTGGTGCCCACTGTGGATTGTGGTTCGTCGGCTTCGGCCTCGACGGCGGACACCTCGATCGCCGCGACGCCGGACGGCGGTGTCGGCGCTGCCGACCACCGGGCGGTGGCGCGGTGTTCGTCGACGCGCAGCCGCGACCAGCCGTTGCCGCCGAGAGTCGAAATCGCGCCGAGCACGATCTCCGGCAGGTCGCCGAGCGCCGGCCCGAGGTCCATCGCGACCCGGACCAGCGGCGGATCCACCGCGTACTCGGTGATCGCGGCCGTGTGCGACAGGCGGCTGGCCACCGCCCGCGCCGGCCACTCCGCGCCCGCCCGCCGCTCGGTGACCACGTCCACGAGCAGTCGCAGCCGCGGGCGCGGATTGCCGCGTTCGTCCAGGTCGCCGATGCCTTCCGGCGCCTCCGCCGGCGGTTCGTCCGGGTCGCCGGGGTCGGACCTGCCGAACAGGATCGACCCGCCGGACCACGCCTCGACCAGCAGTCGCTCGCCGCCGGCGACCAGATCGCCCACCAGCTCCGGGTGCTCCACCACCGTCCACGCGGTCGGCGGCTCGCAGGACACCCGGTGCCTGGCGTAGTCGGGCCCGAGCTCGCGCAGGAAGTTGCGCACCGCGCGGGACAACCCGGCCACGTGCTGCGCGGTTTCCGCGCTGGCCCGGCTGATCGTGACCGACCAGCAGCCGGGCTCCTCGTCGGAGCAGTCCCCGGACGCCACGATCCGGCCGTCGATCCGCCGCACCAGGCCGCGGCAGGCGGCGCGGGCGGCGGTCTCGTCGTCGGCCGCGACGACAACGGTGATCAGCAATTCGAGCTCGGTGTTCTCAGCCATCGCGAGAAGCATTCTCGCGCACTGAACCGGAACGTCGAACGGATGATCAGGTGAAGTCGCGACACGCGGGCGGTCGGCTTGTGTCCGACGACACAACCGACCCGTTTGACCCTCACACTGGTGTGACGGTTGGAGCATGGCCGCAACACCCGGAAAACGCCGCGATAGCAGGGAAAACCCGCCGCGGCCAGTCCGATCAGGAGGCGGCAGTGCACAACCAGCTCTTCGACTACAGCCCGATCGTCGACCGCGCCCCGGTGCGGTGGCCGGACGGCGCCCGGCTGGCGTTCTACGTGGGCCTCAACGTCGAGCACTACGAGATCGACCGGCCGTCCACCAGCATCTTCGCCGGGACCAGGGACCTCGCGCCCGACCCGCTGAACTACGGCTGGCGGGACTACGGCCCGCGGGTCGGCATCTGGCGGCTGGTGGACATCTTCGACCGGCACGGCATCCGCCCCAGCGTGCTGCTGAACTCCGACGTCACCGAGCACAACCCGCAGATCATCGACGCGGGCAAGCAGCGCGACTGGGCCTGGTTGGCGCACGGCAAGAACAACTCGATCCTGCAGGCGGACATGCCGGTCGACGAGGAACGCGCCTACCTGCGGGACGTGGTGGACACCATCGAGGCCGCGACCGGCACCCGCCCGCGCGGGTGGATGGGGCCGGGGCTGACCGAAACGTTCCACACCCCGGAGCTGCTCGCGGAACTCGGCCTGCGGTACGTGCTCGACTGGAGCAACGACGACCAGCCGTACCGGCTGAACGTGCCCGGCCTGCTCAGCGTGCCGTACCAGACCGAGCTCAACGACGTGACGATGTTCGTGGGCACCGGGGTGAGCGGCCCGGACTTCCTGCAGGCGGTCAAGGACCAGTTCGACCAGCTCTACGCCGAGTCGGCGGACAGCGGGCGGGTGATGTCGCTGGCGTTGCACCCGTTCGTCATCGGCCAGCCGTTCCGGGCCAAGTACCTGGACCAGGCGCTGGAGTACATCACCGGCCACGAGGGCGTGTGGCTGACCACCAGCGACGAGATCGCCGAGTCCTACGCCAGGAACTAGTTTCCAGGCTCGTTTTGCGTGGCGGTGCGGGTAGCGGAACCTGAGAACCCGCGGCGGTGCAAGCTGCGTAGGTGGGCTAAGCGGCTGCGCCGCTTCAAGAACAAAAGCCCGCCCTACCGCACTTTCCGCGAATTCCCGAACAACTGTTAGAGCCGCTGTTCGGCCTCGGTGGGCGGTTCGCCCTGGTCCAGGCCGTAGTAGTGGTAGAGGTCGCGGCCTTCCTGATCGGAGAGGTGGCCGTGCTCGGCCTCGATGCGCGGGGCGTTGCGCACCCGGTCCTTGGAGACGCGCAGGTCGAGGCGGTTCTCCTCGGTGGTCGCGCCGGCCAGCGGCACGAAGGTCTCCTTGACGCCGAACACGCCGATCCGGACGGTGACCCACTCCGGTTGGTGGGTCACGTCGTCGACGTAGACGTTCCCGACCCGGCCGACGCGGTCGCCGTTGCGGTCGAACACCGGAGTGCCGATCAGGTCCTGTGCGCGCTCGACGTTCATGGCCACCTCGCTCGCTCCGCCTCGCCCGGAGGCGCCGACCCCCCGTCGGCAATCCTCAAGCTGCCCGTGGAGCGCTTGAGCTGCAACTGCGCAAGCGACACGCCTCACCTGAACAGGTAATGATCGAGATTATTTGGCGACCACTATTAATGATCCTTCATTTTCGGACATGATTCGCGTGCCCGGCTTCGTCCTTGCGAAAGCGCGCGGAGGCCAGTGGTCACGAGTTCAGTTCGCGGCCGATGAAGGTGAGGACGTCGTTCATCACCTCGTCCTTGTTGATCTCGTTGAACAGCTCGTGGCGGCCGCCCGGGTAGATGTGCTCGTGGAACTCGCCGCCGCGAATCCGGTCGATGCCGGTGCGGGTGTCGGCCTCCGGGACCAGCTCGTCGTCCTCGCCGTGCACCCACAGCGTTGGCCGGTCCAGCGTCGGCCCGTCGTTGATGGCCAGCAGGCACTCGTCGATCGCCTGCAGCGTGGCGCGCTTGAACGGGCCGTGCCAGACCAGCGGATCGGCGATGTACGCCGCGCCGACCTCGGGGTCGCGGGACAGGATCGCCGGATCGATCGGGGCCTCCGGGATCTCGTCGTGCTCCAGCAGGTCGAGCACGTGCCAGGTGCCCAGCACCGGCGCGGACAGCACGACCGCGGCCAGGTGCTCCTGGTGCTCCTGCGCGTAGCGGGCGGCGAGCATCCCGCCCATCGAATGACCGATGAGGACGACCGGCAGGTCCGGGTGCTCGGCGGTGACCTGCCTGCGGAGCTCCTCCAGATCGGCGACGATCGTCTCGGCGTCCTCGAAGTAGACCCGGTCGCCGGGGGAGCGGCCGTGCCCGATGTGGTCCGGGGCGTAGACCAGCGCGCGGGCGCCGACCAGCTGCTCCGCGACCCACTGGTACCGGCCGGAATGCTCGCCGTAGCCGTGCACGACCAGCGCGATCCAGCCGGGGTTGGTCCCCGACCACTCGCGCACCGCCAGCTCGCCGTGCCGTCCGCTGACCACTCGATCCGTTGACTCGATCATGCCGCCACCCCAGCACACCTCATCCGGTCGGGCCAACCCCGGCCCTTACCCGTCGAACGGCGATTTCGCGCGAAATCGACCGGCTCCCGGTGCGGGAGCGCCGATTCCGCGCGAAGCCGCGCTGTCGTCACTGGTGGTACGCGCTGTTGTCGATGCTGCCGAACCCGCAGACCGGGCCCACGTTCCAGGCGACGGGGAGCGCGTCGGTCTCGTCCGGCGGGATGACCTGCGCACGCACCGGAGTCGGCTGGCAGGGGCCGTCCATCGGCTCGCCCTCGTGCGGGACGGCCGTCCAGTGCAGCGTCGCGCGGGCCGACTCACCAGGCGCCAGCGTGATCAGGCCCGGGCCGGGGTTCGGCGTCCGCTCCATCTTGGTGGGCACCGCCTGGCCGGAGGCGTCGACCAGCTGCATCCCGCCGTAGCCGTAGAGCGTGCAGGTCTCATTGCTGGAGTTGCGCAGCACCAGCTCGGCGTAGCGCTGGCCCGCTCCGGCTTCGGCGCCCTCCACGGAGCCCGTGAGCATCGAGGTGTGGCAGCGCTCCACCTTCTTCGGCTGGACGCGCCCCGGCGACGAGGCCGGCGTCGTGCTGCCGCCCGTGGCGGGGCCGTTCCCGGCGGCCTCGGAAGCTTGGGGATCCGGTCGTGGATCCGTGCTCGTCGCCGGTGGTGCCGGCTGGACGTGCTGCTCCGGTGCCGTGATTACCTGGCCGGTCTGCGCGGTTTGCGCGCTGTGCGCTCCGCAGCCCGCCATCAGCCCGGCGATCAGCAGGGCCCCGGACGCCTGGAGCGTCCGCGAGCCGAAAATCCGCAATCGGTTCGGGGTCACGGTGACCACCTCCCGTCCCCGGCCTCGCGGGCGGGGTCGTCGGTATTTGCTCTGCTGTTCCTGAAGACGTCCGGCCGTTGGCGAGGTTGCCCGCACGGTCGATTTTCCGCCGTCGGTGACTTGGTGACCTGTGGCGCGGCGGATGCTCCGGTTGCCCCGATCGACTGCCTCGACCAGCGGATCGAGTGACGGACGACTGCGCCGAATAGGTCTTGTCACGGCTAGGTGCAACCCGATTCGGGTAATTCACGGCGCCACGAATCCGTTACGCATCGCGCAGATATCGACCGATCGGGTGGGGATCTTGACCTGAACGGCGGGACTGCCTCTTTGCCCGACTTCGATAGTTTGGCAACTGCAGAAAGGCCGAAGTCAGGGGGTTGATCATGGCCGAGCGAATTCCGGGCATTGACGTCGCGCGATATCAGGGGGAACCAGACTGGGGAGCGGTTCGCGGCGCCGGATATGCCTTCACGTACATCAAGGCGACCGAGGGAATCGGATATGTGAGCCCGACCCTGGACGCCCAGCTGGCCGGCGCCCGCGGCGCCGGGATGGTCACCGGGCTCTACCACTTCGCCCGCCCGGACACGAATTCGCCGCAGCAGGACGCGGCCGACTTCGCCGCCCAGCTGGCGCGGCTGAACTCCAGCGCGCCGGGCAACCTGCCGCCGTGCCTGGACATGGAGACCGACGCGCCGAACCTCGGCGGCTGGATCAAGGGGTTCATCGACGCGGTCCGCGGGCACACCGGGCGGCACGAGATCGTGGTCTACGCCTCGACGTCCTGGTTCCAGAGCAAGCTCGCGCCGGAGACCTGGGTCGACCCCGGCGTGTTCCTGTGGGTCGCGCACTACGGGCGCCCGCCGGGCGAGCCCGGCTACCTCACCGACCGGGTCGCCATCCACCAGCACGCCTCGGACGGGAAGGTTCCGGGGATCGCCGGCGACACCGACGTGAACGTCTCGCTGGTCCCGCTGGAGGTGCTCACCGGGGCCGGTGCCCCACCGCCTCCGCCGCCTCCGCCGCCGGCGGAGACCTACGTCGTGCAGCCTGGCGACACGCTCTCCGAGATCGGGCAGAAGCTGGGCGTCGACTGGCGGGAGATTGCGCGGGTCAACGGCATCGCCGATCCGGACCTGATCTACGTCGGCCAGGTGCTGAAGATCCCGCGCTGAGACAGCGCCGTTCTCCCGACGGAGCCCCCGGCGATCCTCGTGACGGGCGTCCGAGGCTCCGCTGGCGTGCGCTTTTCCGGCGAATTGCCCAAAACGTTACTGCCGCGTACGTCGTTGCCGCACGCTCGCGATCAGTACCGACTACCGTTTTTCGCGTGAACATCGCGCAAGGTGGAGGTGAACGCGATGGCGGGTACAGCTGAGCTGGTCCGAAGCCACTGGACGCGTGGTGAGCCGGGTCGGGAGGCTCCCCCGGAACTCGTGATCGCGCTCTATCGCTGGTGGGTGATCGCGATGGCGCTCAAGATCGCGGGCGCCACCTGGGACATCTGCTGGCATTTCCGGTGGCTCCGCGACGACCTCGCGCCACCGCACATGATCAACACGGTCGGCACCGTGATCGTGATCGGATTGGTGGTCTTCCACACCTACACCGGCATCGGCGCCGATCGCGCCACGCTGCGCTGGATGCAGTGGGGGCTGGGCATCTTCCTGGTCGCCGCGCCGCTGGACGTGATCAACCACCGGATCAACGGGCTGGACATCACGGCGTGGAGCCCGTCGCACGCCCTGCTCTACCTCGGCACCGGGCTGATGAGCGTCGGCCTGCTCCGCGGCTGGGCCCGCTACGGCGGCGGCGACCGGTACTACTACCCGATCACCTGCTTCCTCTGGTTCACGGTGCTGGACAACTTCCTGTTCCTCAACCAGCACCAGGAATACGGCGTGCTCGGGCTGGCGGCGTGGGAGCGCGGCACGCCCTACGCCGAGGACATCCTGCTGCAGTTCGCCGCCGACGACCTCGGGCGGCCGCTGGACTGGATCGCAGTCGAGTCCTTCACGCTCCCGGTGCCGGACTGGGTCTACCCGACCTGGGCGGTCATGACCGGGCTGGGCACGCTGCTGCTGGCCCGGCAGCTGGTCGGGCGCCGCTGGACGGCGACCACCATCACCGCCGGCTACCTCGTTTTCCGTTGCGTGGCCTGGGGATTGCTGGCGGCGGCCGACTTCCCGATCTCGACCGTGCCGTTCTTCCTGCTCGCCGGGGCGGTGGCGATCGACCTGTCGTTCCGGCTGGCGCCGCGCATCCGGCCGTTCGCCGGAGCGGCGGTCGTGACCGCGGTGGCGTACCTCGCCCTGCGGGCGCAGCAGACCTACATCGCCGCGCCGCCTGCCGACTACTGGTCGGTGCTGTACACGGTGGTCATGTTCGCCGCGGTGTGGTGGGGCATCTCGTACCTGGTCGAAACCGAGCGCGGGCGCCGGCTGCTGTCGCGCGGTCAGACGATGACCGGGGCGCGGGAGAGCACGACGCCCAAGCCGTAGGCGATACCCATCACGCCGACCTCGGCAGCGGCCCAGCCGATCAACGCGGCGCGCTGGTGGCGCGCGATGCGGGGCAGCAGGCGGAATCGCATCTGCGACGCCACGATGCCCAGCAGCACCAGGCAGCCGGTCTTGGCCAGGATGATCTGGCCGTAGCCGGTGTTGATCAGGCCGGGCAGGCCGACGGTCGGCGTGATGATCAGCACCATCAGGCCGTTGAACAACCCGGAGGCGCCGACCACGAAGATCGCGATGGTGGCGAGCTTCGAGAACCGCGGCAGGGCCTCGGCGAGCAGCCCGCGGCGTGGGGCGACGAACAGCGCGATCGCGGCCAGACCGCCGGTCCACATCGCTGCGCCGATGACGTGCAGTTCCATCGAGATCATGCTGAAGTCGTGGTACTGCCAGTCCGTGGCGTGGCCGGTCAGCGGCATCGGGAGCAGGCCGAGCAGCGCGATGATGGTGCGCAGTTCCGCCGGGACGCTCTCGCCGAACCGGACCGCGAGCAGGCCCAGCACCGCGCACACCAGCCCGGCGCCGGCGCTGGCGAGCAGGCCGGGGCCGGCCGGCACGTTCGCGACGTAGTCGATCAGCAGCTGGGTGGTCACGGGCCGGCCAGGGCTGAGCTCCGCGGCGTGCAGGACCAGCGAGACGAGGGCGCTGAGCATCCAGATCAGCGAGGTGATCACGGTGACCCGCCGGGCCAGCGCCATGACCGGCTCGGTGTGCTTCGGGCGGTCGAAGCCCAGCAGCTTCGGCAGCAGGCTCAGGCCGACGGTGCCGAGTGCCGCGATGTCGAGCACGGCCCGGGCGACGGGCAAGCCGAAGTGCACGAGCGGCGGCGGGTCGGCGAGGCCGGGGATGGTGCCGACTGCGGTGTAGGCCGTCGCGGCGAGTGCGGTCAGCAGCGCGCCGCCCAGCAATGCGGCCACCACGGCTGCCTTGGCACCGAACACGTTGCGTTCGTCGGCGTCGGCGGGGTGCTCCGGCTTCGCGGTCCGGCCGTGCTGGGAGACATCAGAGTCGGCAGCCACGGGTGCATCGTCTCACTCGGACGAGCGCACATCGGCCTTCGGCCCCGAGGATGAGCCGAATTTGATCACGGGTCGTGACCGATTTGTTTCGGTGTGCGAACGGTTTGCGGGGCGTGATGTTGTCGCGGTGTCGCATTCGTCACCGTTTCCGCGATGATTAGTTGATCTTCATTGTTTCCGATTTCCCTGCTGACGGGGTGTTTTCGGCGGCGCATCGCTATTCCGCGGGATTGCGGTCGCGACGCTGCCGTCGTCCTCCGGGCGAGTCGGGATGTGTTGCTGGCAAAGTCCTCAGCGACGTTGTTCTACAGTCGTGCACGTGGATCCGGCGGACAGTGCAGAAGCGCACGCGCGAGGTGCGTCCGGCGCGCCTCCATCGTGCGCGAGTGCAACGATTCCGAAACCGGTTGGGTTCATTCCACTTGTTTCTCCTGGCGGTCGACTTTCGTTCACCGGATCGGTTCGCACATATTCGTCTGACGTTTCACGAGCCGCCGCAATTCCGTGCTTTGCTGTAATGCCCGCCGGGCGGGCCGGGATGTGCGTGCGGGTTACCCGGAGAGCTGGCCGGGTCGGTGCCGCAGCGTGTTTACGCAGGTCCGGCAGGGTGCTGGGGTCGGTTCCGGGGCGTCGTGGCCTGGGGGCCCGGCGGACGCCCCAGGGTGCGAACCCGGAACGTCTCAGGGAAATTGGGGGTCCGGCCCCGGATGTGAGTCGGACTCGCGAGACGCGAGATTGAGCGGTGTGGACGGACAGCGAAGGCGGGAATCAGCGGGCTCGGAGCCCGATACTGGTAGCAGGCCGACGCGGCGGACGCCGCGGGGCTCGAAAGCGGGACGTGACATGGATCGCGCACTAGGGTGTTCGGTAGCCGAACGTTCCCGCAGCCTGGTGAAGAGGACTGATCCGGTCGTGCAGCACCATCCGGCCACCGTCGCGGGACGTGGTCCACGATGACTGCGCTCGCGGTGCTGCTCGCTGCACTGGGGGCCTGCGGCTATGCCGTGGGGGCGAGGCTGCAGCATGCCGCTGTGCACGACGCGATGGACGGCCGCGGACTCGGTCTCCGCAGCCAGGCCCAGCTCATCCGCAACCCCCGCTGGCTGGGCGGCCTCGCCGCGCTCGGTAGCGGCACCGTCCTGCACGCCTGCGCGCTCGGCCTGGCACCACTGAGCGTGGTGCAGCCGGTCGGAGTGCTGGCGCTGCCGATCACCGTCCTGCTGAACCTCAGGCAGCAGGGCATCACCGCCCGGGACCTCAAGCCCAGCGTTGCGCTGTCGGTGGTCGCGGCCACCGGCGGTGTCGGCGCCTTCGTCTTCCTCGCCGCGGGCAGCGCGACGGCCACCCCGATCGCCGGTGACGAGCAGCTGCTGGCGACGCAGCTGGTGGCCGGCGCGATCCTGGCGGTGGGCGTGCTCGCGATGCTGACCCGCTCGAAGGCGCGTTGCATCCTCTTCGCCGCCGGTTGCGCGGTGGCGTACGGGTACGTGTCGGTGCTGATGCGGGCGGTGGCTCAGCAGCTGGGCACGACCGAGCTGCTGGACATCAACCCGCTTCCGCTGCTCGGCATCGTCGTCGCAATGGTCGTCGGCGGTTGGCTGCTGCAGCACGGGTACGCCAGCGGCCCGCCGGACCTCGTGGTGGCCTGCCTGACCGTGATCGACCCGCTGGTGGCGGTGGGGCTGGGCATCGGCCTGCTCGGCGAGGCCGATCATGTCAGCGCCTGGACCGCCGTTGGCGAGGGCCTGTGCGCCGTCGTGGCCTGCGCGGGCGTCTTCGCGCTGGCCCGCTACCACCCCGACACCCAGGAACGGAGCGAGCCCGCCGCCGCTGCGCTCCCCTCGACCACCGTGACCACTGCGACCTCACCGAACACTTCGAACGGCAGCAGTGATCTTGCCGGACCGAGTTCGACAGATCGTCCTGACGGGAGTTCCACTTGACTTCGCAACCGCCCAGCAGGCGCCCGATGCGGATCGTGGTCGGCGCGACCACCTACCCCCCCGACGTGAACGGGGCGGCGAACTTCGGCCACCGCCTGGCGACCGGGCTGTCCGGTCGCGGCCACGACGTGCACGTCGTCTGCCACTCGACGGACCGGGAGTCGCGCTCCGAGGTCGAGGACGGCGTGACCGTGCACCGCGTCGCCTCCTACGGCTCGCCGTTCCACCCGTCGATCCGGGGCCTCCTCCCTTGGCAGGCCCGCCAGGCGGACCGGCTGATCGCCGAGATCCAGCCCGACGTCGTGCACGTGCAGTCGCACTTCTTCATCTGCCGCGGCCTGATCAACTCGGCGCGCCGCCGGGACATCGGGCTGATCGCCACCAACCACTTCATGCCGGAGAACATCTTCGGCTACTTCAAGGTCCCGGAGTTCCTCCAGCAGGCGGCCGGCCGCCTGCTGTGGCACAACCTGGTCAAGCATTACGGGAAGGCGCAGCTCGTCACCGCGCCGACCCCGCGCGCCGTCCAGCTGCTGCAGGAGAACGGGTTCGCCGACCTGGCGCTGCCGGTCTCCTGCGGCATCGACGTCGAGCGGTACCGGCGGCGGGCCCGGAGCTACCGCAAGCAGCACCCGGACCCCGCCACCCGCACCGTGCTGTTCGTCGGGCGCCTCGACGAGGAGAAGCACATCGACGACCTGCTGCGGGCCATGGCGCTGCTGCGCACCGAGGTGCCGACGCGGCTGGAGATCGTCGGCAATGGCAGCCGTCGCGACGCCTTCGAGCAGCTCGCGGTGGAACTCGGCATCGCCGACCGGGTGCACTTCCACGGGTTCCTCAGCGATGACGAACTCCTGGACGCCTACGCCCGCGCGGACCTGTTCTGCATGCCCAGCATCGCCGAGCTGCAGAGCCTGGCCACCATGGAAGCCATGTCGGCGGGCACCCCGGTGGTGCTGGCCAACGCCATGGCCCTGCCGCACCTCGTGCAGCCGGGGGAGAACGGCTGGCTCTACCCGCCGCGGGACGTGCACGCCCTGGCCCGGGCGATCGACGACGTGATCAGCGATCGCGCGACGATCGACCGGATGGGCGCGGCCAGCGAGCGGTTTGTGTCCCGTCACGACATCGACGAGATCCTGGGCCGGTTCGAGGCGATCTACCACCACGTGACGGACCCGGAGAGCACCGTCGAGCTCGACGAGATCCGCACCGAGCTGGCGAGCTGACCCAACATGATCGTTCCGGAACTCCAGCCCGCGGAGCGGGTGGAGCACATCAGCGGCGCCGAGCTGCACTACTGGGTCTACCGCGACCACCTCGCCGAGAGCGGTTCCACCGCGCCGGTCGCGTCGACCGAACCGGTTGACGCAGCCGAGACGGTGGTGATGGTCCACGGCCTGCGCGGTACCCACCACGGCCTGGAACTCGTCGCGGCGAGCCTGCCGGACCAGCGCGTCGTGATCCCGGACCTGCCCGGGTTCGGGGACTCCGGGCCGATGACCGGGCGACGGCACGACGTCGCCGGTTACGCGCACGTCATCACCGAACTCATCGAGCGGCTCGGCGGCCGAACCCGGCCGGTGGTGCTGATCGGGCACTCCTTCGGCTCGATCGTGGCGTCGCGCGTCGCCGCCGCCTCGCCGGAACTCGTCCGCCGCCTAGTGCTGATCAACCCGATCGCGACGCCCGCGCTGCGTGGGCCACGCGTGGTGCTGTCCGGGCTGACCTCCGCCTACTACACGCTGGGCAAGCGGCTGCCGCTCCGGGCCGGGCACTCGTTGCTGAGCAACCGGTGGGTCGTGCTCGCCGCGAGCCGGGCGATGACGCGGACGAAGGACAAGCAGCTGCGCGGGTTCATCGACGAGAACCACCTGCGGTACTTCAGCCGCTTCCACAGCCCGGCGCTGCTCAGCGAGACCTTCGAGGCTTCGGTGACGCACACCGTCGCGGACCACGTCGACGAGCTCGGGATGCCGACCCTGCTGATCGCGGGGGAGTCCGACGAGATCGCGCCCCTGGCCGGACAGCGGGCGCTGGCGGCCCGGTTCGCGGACGCCGAACTCGTGGTGATTCCGGACGTCGGCCACCTGGTGCACTACGAGACGCCGGAGCCGGCGGCCGAAGCGATCCGACGATTCCTCGGAACGCCATGACCGGCGTCGGACAGCACGGGAGCGGTACCTCCGGCCAGCGTTCGGGCGAGGCCGGGGCGGCGACGATGAACGTCTTCGTCGACGCGCGTTGGACGCGAACCGATCAGCACGACGGGATCAGCCGCTTCGGCGCGAGCTTGATCGAGGCATTGCACCACCTCCATCCGGTGACGATGTTGATCCATGACGAGCGGCAGCTGCGACTGCTGCCCTCCGGGGTTCCGCACGTGAAGGTCAACAGCCCCTTCTCGCCGCGGGAGTTGTGGCTTTCCCGCACACTCAACCGGCTCGGTGCGGACGTCGTGTTCAGCCCGATGCAGGTGATCGGCGGCTTCCGGCGCGACTACCGGCTCGTCCTCACGCTGCACGACCTGATCTACTACCGGCACCCGCAGCCGCCGGGTTTCCTGCCGC
The DNA here is from genome assembly GCF_004348985.1 of Saccharopolyspora elongata. GTDB lineage: Bacteria > Actinomycetota > Actinomycetes > Mycobacteriales > Pseudonocardiaceae > Saccharopolyspora > Saccharopolyspora elongata. Next base: position 16,609 of record NZ_SMKW01000032.1, read on the forward strand.
TGCCGGTGCGCATCGCGTGGCGGCTCTACCACAAGGCGTTCTGGCCGCAGCGGGTCATGCTCAACCGGGCTGACGCGGTGGTCACGGTCAGCGAGACGACCCGCAAGCTCATCGAGGAACACCGGCTCACCCGGCGCTCGGTGACGGTTGTCCACAATGCACCGTCCCCGTCATCGGGGAACGACGCCGGCAACGGGGAGCCCGACGCCGATTCCGGTGCGCAGCCGGGTGGGCCGCGGGAACTCGTGTACATGGGCTCGTTCATGCCGTACAAGAACGTGGAAACGTTGATCGCGGGCATGGCTCTCCTTCCGGAACACCGGTTGCACCTGGTCAGCCGGATCGCAGCCGCGCGCGAGGCGGAATTGCGCGCGCAGCTGCCTCCGGACGCCGATGTTGTTTTCTGGCATGGCATCAGCGAAAGCGACTACCAGGCGCTGCTCGGCAGGGCCAGCGCCTTGGTGACCGCTTCGCGGGACGAGGGTTTCGGGTTGCCGATCATCGAGGCGATGAACGCGGGGACGCCGGTGGTCTGCAGCGACCTGGAGATCTTCCACGAGGTGACCGGGGGACACGCGAAGTTCTTCGATCCGGGGTCGTCGAAGGACTTCGCCGCCGCGGTGCGTGCCGTGGAGGATCCCCGGACGCGTGCGGATCTGATCGCCGCGGCTCGCGGTCAGGCGGCGAAGTTCACCTGGGCCAACTCCGCCGAACGCCTGCTGGAGCTGATGCGGGACCTGGTCCGCTGAGTTCCTGCCGGGAATCGGTGCTGCGCCTGGTTCCTGCGGCGGGTTCTCAGGCGTCGCCTCGGGAGGACGACATCGGCGCTGCACATCGGTGAATGCGCGAACGGGATGTCGTCGACGGCGTCTGAGATTCCGCCTGTGCAGCAAATTGCGTGTCGAGGCAGGGTCTCGCCGGTCAGTGCGACCAGATCTTGATTGCTCGCGCGACGTAAGTCGCCCGTGGATTCTGGGAACCCGTTGGATACGTGCTGAATTCCGCTTCGGTGTCGCAGTCGGGATCCTGGTAGACCGTCACCGGCCGGCCGGTGTTGTTCGCGAAGGACCGCGCCTCCGCGCCCTGCTGGAGCCGGACGCACTGCTCCAACGAGGTCGCCTGGAGGCCGACCTCGTGTGACTGGCCGGTGAAGTTCTCCTCCGGCCAAGTGCAGAAAGATCCTGCCGGGCAAGGACTTTCGGGTGGCGCGGCGTAGGCTCCGCCCGCGCCGACCGCGATCGCGGCGAGGACGGACAGCACCGGGACGGCTATTCTCCGGAGGCCGCTCCGCCAGGCCCCTCGCCGGGTGGACGAGCGGATCGCGATTCGGCACGACGCGGCGGAAGAAGCGCACTTGGACATGCTAAAACCCTTTCATGGGCGGATAATGAGTAGATCGCGACCGAAATCGGCGCGCTGAAAACAAGATTCCCGAAGCCCGGATCGGAATGCCAGCGAATTTGCTGGATACACCCCGACCGGGTGGAATTCCGCGCCTGCGCGCAATGTCGCGGCGCCGTGGCGATCGGCCGGACGGGCTGTCGGAGCGTCCCCGACTGCGGTATACAGGCACTCGGTTACCACTCGGTAGTGCGGAGGTCGGCAGTGACGTTGGACGCTGATGTCATCGTGGTGGGCGCCGGCCTGGCCGGCCTGGCCGCCGCCGCGGAGCTGGCCGACGCGGGCCGCCGGGTCGTGCTGGTCGACCAGGAACCCGAAGCCGCCCTGGGCGGCCAGGCGCACTGGTCGTTCGGCGGCCTGTTCCTGGTGGACTCCCCGGAACAGCGCAGGCTGGGCGTCCGCGACTCCCACGAGCTGGCCCTCCAGGACTGGCTCGGCTCCGCCGGGTTCGACCGACCCGAGGACCACTGGCCCCGGCAGTGGGCGGAGGCCTACGTGGACTTCGCCGCCGGGGAGAAGCGCTCCTGGCTGGTCGAGCAGGGCGTGCGGTTCTTCCCGCTGGTGCAGTGGGCCGAGCGCGGCGGCCACCTGGCGACCGGGCACGGCAACTCCGTGCCGCGGTTCCACGTCACCTGGGGCACCGGCCCCGGGGTGCTCGCCCCGTTCATCCGCCGCGTGCGGGAGGCCGCCGAGCGCGGCCTGGTGACGTTCCGGTTCCGGCACCGCGTCAGCGAGCTGATCACCAGCGGCGGAGCGGTGACCGGCGTGCGCGGCGAAGTGCTCGTGCCGAGCGCGGTGGAGCGCGGGCAGCCGAGTTCTCGCGACGTGGCAGGCGATTTCGAGCTGCACGCGCAGGCGGTGGTCGTCGCGTCCGGCGGCATCGGCGGGAATTTCGACCTGGTGCGCCGGAACTGGCCCAAGCGCTATGGCGAGCCGCCGAAGGAGATGATCGCCGGGGTGCCCGACCACGTGGACGGGCGGATGCTGGAGGTGGTGTCCCGCACGGGCGGGCACATCATCAACCCGGACCGGATGTGGCACTACACCGAGGGAATCCGCAACTACGCGCCGATCTGGAGCAAGCACGGCATCCGGATCCTGCCCGGCCCGTCGTCGCTGTGGCTGGACGCGCAGGGCAGCCGGCTGCCCTCGCCGCTGTTCCCGGGCTTCGACACCCTCGGCACGCTGGAGCACATCGTGCGGACCGGCCACGACTACACCTGGTTCGTGCTCAACCGGCGCATCATCAGCCGCGAGTTCGCGCTGTCCGGCTCCGAGCAGAACCCGGACCTGACCGACCGCAGCATCCGCAAGCTGCTGCAGCGCGGCGGCGGTGCCACGCCGGGACCGGTCGCCGAGTTCGTCCGCCGCGGCTCCGACTTCGTCGTCCGGCGCACCGTGCCGGAGCTGGCGCACGGGATGAACGACCTGGTCGGAGAGCCGCTGATCGACGCGGCCGCGCTGGAACGCGAGATCGTCGCCCGGGACCGCCAGGTCGAGTCGGGGCTGGGCAAGGACGAGCAGGTCATCGCCATCCGCGCGGCCCGCCGCTACGTGGTCGACCGGATGATCCGGGTCGCCGAGCCGCACCGGCTGCTGGACCCGGCCGCCGGGCCGCTGATCGCGGTGCGGCTGTCCATCCTGACCCGCAAGACGCTGGGCGGGCTGGAGACCGACCTGTCCGGCCGGGTCCTGCAGGACTCGGGCGAGCCGCTGCCCGGGCTCTACGCGGCCGGGGAGGTCGCGGGCTTCGGCGGCGGCGGTGTGCACGGGTACCGGGCTCTGGAGGGCACGTTCCTCGGCGGCTGCCTGTTCTCTGGCCGGCAGGCCGGACGAGCGGCCGCCGCTGCCGTCGGCTAGCCCTGCTGACCTGCGGAGTTCGCCCGGCTCGCGGACAATCGGATCATGCGAGATCCGGCCGAGTCGGGCCCGTTGGTGCTGCGGATCGGGCGCGAGGAGCTGCTGATCCGGCGGCGGTACGAGGTCATCAGCATCGTCAACGACTTCCTGATCGCCGTCTGGTTCGCCGTCGGCAGCCTGCTGTTCTTCCACGAGTCCACGGTGACCGCGGGCACCTGGCTGTTCCTGCTGGGCAGCTGCGAGCTCGCGGTGCGGCCGGTGATCAGGCTCGCGCGGCACGTGCGCCTGCGTCGGTTGCGGCCTGCCGGGCTGCGCGGATCTGATCAGGATTTCTGACCCGCCCATTCCCGGCGGCCGAATGCGACTCGATCATAGGAAGCAGCCGCTGACGAATCCGCTGACGCGGGTGCGGCGATTCGTGATGTCGAACCATTCCGAATTCGCAGATCCGTCCGGGCAGCGGACGGATTCCCCACGGGTCGCCTGGCGAATGCTGGCGTCGTCGCCGGGATTTCCCACGCCGCGTGCGGCGCTGCCGGTATCGGGCGCCGAACGGATCAGCACCCCGGGTTCGCGGAAGTCGCCCGACCGGCCGTGGGAAGCCTTCTGGGCCAGCTCGACCAGGCCGTTCTTGACTTCGGCCGCGATGGTGACGACCTGGGTGCCCAGCCCGGACATGGGCAGGACGGCGGCGGTGACCGCAGCGAGCAGTGCATTGCGAACCGTTCGCATGGAATACCCCCCGATTCGCCCGCCGGAGCGCTTCCCATTGCCCCCTGCTATTGCCGAAGCGCCCCGTTGGCGGGCAGTTCCATTTTATGGAGAATTGCGGCCGCCCGGCAGTATCCGATTGGGTAGAGCGCAATCGAGCACGGCGACCGGACGGCCGGTGACCCATGGCGATCGGGCGCACGGCGGAGCCCACCTGTGGGTTAGCACCGGTCGGGCCACCGCTGCGGTGCGTGCAGACGAGAACGGCCCCGGGACACCGAGTCCCGGGGCCGTTCCCGAAGGTTCCAACACTTGTTCGCGGCTGCTTCAAAGCACGATCCATACGGGACCGCGAAGCTTGGCTCGCATGATCGAAGGCCTTCGCAAGCGGCGTAGCCGCTTAGCCCACCCTCGCAGCTTGCACCGCCGCGGGTTCTCAGGCGTCGTCTGGCGAGGACAGCCCCGACGCGTCGTATTGGTCATACGTGTGTCGGGGATCCCGGAGACCAGGCGGCGTCTGAGGTTCCGCTACCCGCACCCCACGCAAAACGAGCCTGGAATCCAGTCGGTGTCAGCCGGCTCGGGAGCCGATGCCGGTCAGGGAGCGGACCTCCATCTCCGCCTGGCGGTCCTCGTCGACCGCGTCCTTGCCCACGAAGGTGCCGATGATGCCGCAGATGAACGAGACCGGGATGGACACGATGCCCGGGTTCTTCAGCGGGAAGAAGGCGAAGTCCACGCTCGGGATGATCGAGTCCGGCGAACCGGACAACACCGGCGAGAAGATCACCAGCAGCAGGCAGGAGCCGAGCCCGCTGTAGATGCCCCACAGCGTGCCGGTGGTGTTGAACCGCTTCCAGAACAGCGAGTACAGCAGCGTGGACAGGTTCGCCGAGGCGGCGAACGCGAACGCCAGGCCGACCAGGAACGCGATGTTCTGCCCGATGACGAGGATGCCGCCGAGGATCGAGGCCACGCCGATCACCAGCGCCGTCAACCGGGCCACCTGCACCACGGAGTCCGAGTCGATGTCGCCGCGGCGGATCACGTTGGCGTAGATGTCGTGCGCGAAGGACGCCGATGCGGTCAGCGTCAACCCCGCCACCACCGCCAGGATCGTGGCGAAGGCGACCGCGGCGATGATGCCCAGCAGCACCGTGCCGCCGATCCGGTAGGCGAGCAGCGGGGCTGCAGAGTTCTCCGCGCCCGGCGCGTCGAGGATCGCGTCCGTGCCCACCAGCGCGGCCGCGCCGTAGCCGATGACCAGGGTGCAGATGTAGAACGTCGCCACCACCCAGGTCGACCAGACCACGGAGCGGCGGGCCTCGCGGGCGTTGGGCACGGTGTAGAACCGCATCAGCACGTGCGGGAGGCCGCCGGTGCCGAGCACCAGGGCCATCGACAGCGACACGAAGTCCAGCTTGGTCAGTTCGGACTTCCCGTACTGGACGCCCGGGGCGAAGATGTCGCGGCCGTGCGGGTTGTTCTCGGCGGCGTGCTGCAGCAGGTTTGTGAAGCTGTAGCCGAACTTGCCGAGCAGGAAGATCGTGATCATCAATACCGACAGCAGCAGCATGGCGGCCTTGATGATCTGCACCCAGGTGGTGCCCTTCATGCCGCCGACCAGCACGTAGATCATCATGATCGCGCCGACCGCGGCGATCACCAGGGCCTGGCCGAACTTGCCGTGCACGTTGAGCAGCAGGGCGACCAAGCCGCCCGCGCCGGCGATCTGGGCGATCATGTAGATGATCGTGATGGCCAGCGTCGAGGACGCCGCCGCAGCCCGCACCGGGCGCTGGCGCATCCGGAAGCTGAGCACGTCGCCCATGGTGAAGCGGCCGGTGTTGCGGGTGCGCTCGGCGAGCAGCAGCAGGTTGATCAGCCAGGCGACCAGGAAGCCGATGGAGTACAGGAAGCCGTCGTAGCCGTAGACCGCGATCGCCCCGGCGATGCCCAGGAACGACGCGGCCGACAGGTAGTCACCGGAGAGCGCGATGCCGTTCTGCACACCGCTGAAGGAGCTGCCCGCGACGAAGTAGTCGCTGGAGGTGCCCCGGTTGCTCACCCGGTACACGACGAACAGCGTGATCAGCACGAACGCCGCGAAGACGCTGGTGTTGATGATGGCGTTGTCGGCCGGGATCAGCTGCGGTTCGTTCACTGGTCGGACTCCCCAGCGTCCTGTCGGATCCGGTCGACCTCGGGGTCGACGCGGCGGCGGGCGAACCGGACGTAGAGCGCGGTCAGGCCCAGGGTGGTGACGAACTGACCGACACCCATGACCAGGCCGACGTTGATCTCGCCGATGAGTGGCTGGGCCATGAAATCCCGGGCGTAGGCGGCGATCGCCACGTACCCGAGGTACCAGATCAGGAAAAACGCCGTAGCCGGGAAAATGAACCATTTCAGTCGGCGGCGCAGGTCGCGGAATTCAGGGCTCTGCTGGATAGCGGCGAAATCAGGACGTTCGTTAGTCGCGCGAACGGAGCTCTTGTCGATTCCACCGAAGGCCACCCGCGGATTTCCGGGCTGGTCGCGGGGACCGCCGCGCAGCGCGGATTGCGTTGCGTTGCTCATGCATCCTTCCTGGGACTTCGCGGTTGGCCGCTCGGCTGAAGGGCCTGGCGGTGGCGGGGAATTCTAACCATGTGCCGCGCGAGATCGACAGTGTGGTGATCCCCACGTGGTTTCGGCGGTTGCGGAGCGGCTCGCGGGCCTCGGCGAGGCCGGTCGTCGACGCTTGGTTACTGTCCGGTATTGCCAGGTCAGAGGTCCAGCTTCGGCGCTCATGATCTTACTGACCAGGTCTTTTGCGCTGCTCGCGACCAAAGTGGATTACCTCGCTCTAGGCTGAACGAGTGAAAAAGCCCCCGGGTGTGGAGTCGGGTTCGAACACTCGGTGTTACATCGCCTGTTTGTCGTAGCGGAATGGGAAAAAGCCCCCGGTGCTATCCGCGGTCCTGGGCCTTATAGTGCTTGGGCACTGAAAGACAGTCGCGCGATCTGGAAGGTCACGGTTCGGTACCAGTGTTCGAAATGCGCCAACCGGGGACGCTCATAGTTACTCTGAGTGAATCTGATCACGCATTGGTACGGTGCCGTACCGTAAGCCGTTTCCGGGCGTCGGGTAGTGCTCGACCGCGGCTGGATTTCACCCCCGACAGCCCAGACGACGATTGCGGGATCGCACGCATGCGCCGTTCTCCAACGCATTGTTCGCCCGAGAGGGTCCAGACCTTGGTTGACCTGCACGAGGCCCCGAGCTCGCAGCCTGGAGGGCGCTCGTGAGCGCGGGTGGATTCGAGCGGGTACGCGACAACGTCGTGCAGTGGCGTAACTGGTCGCTGCCGACGAAGCTGGGCGCTGTCGTGCTGGTGCCGGTCATCTTCGCGATCACGCTCGGTATCGGGCAGATCCGGTGGCAGGTCGACCGCGCCGCCGAGTACGGCCGCGTCGCGGACGTGCTGAACGCGGTCGATCGGGTCGAGCCGCTACTCGTCGGCGTCCAGCACGAGCGCACCCGCTCCGTCGAGTTCCTGGTCGGCGACGGCGACCTCGCCGCCGCCGAGGAGCCGACCGCCGCGGTGGACCGGGCGGTCGCCGACCTCGGGCAGATCCTGGCCTCGCCCGACGTCGACACCGGCGTCATCGCCGACCGCTACGGCGAGCTCCGGCCCCTGCTGGACGGGCTCGGGCAGCTCCGCCAGCAGATCCGCGAGCACCGGATCAGCCCGGCCAAGGCGATCGGCGACTACACCCGCGTGATCAACTCGGTGCTGGCCCTCGACCGCGCGCTGAGCAGCAGCGTCGCCGACCGGAGCCTGTCCAGCACGGCGACCGCGCTGCAGGACATGCTGGGCCTGACCGAAGAAGTGCGGCTGCAGCAGGCCTGGGTGCTGACCGGGCTGACCGAGGCCGACATCGAATCGGTGGCGCTGGAGAACCTGAGCGGTTCGCGGGCCCGGCTGCTCAGCAAGATCGGCGATGCTCGTTCCACCGTCGCCGCGTACTGGCAGCAGCGGCTGGACCAGACGCTCACCGCCCCGGCGATCGTGGATCGCAACCGGATGCTCGACGCGATCGTGCGAGAGAGCACCGACAACATCTTCTCCGGCGAGTTCTCGGTGCAGCGCGACGCCTGGAACACCGCCACCGAAGCTTCGGTCGCGTTGATCGACCAGGGCCACGACGACCTCGCGACCGACGTGCGCGCCACCGCTTCGCGGCTGGAGGACGAGGCCAGCAACGCCGCCGGCTGGGACTCGGTGCTGCTGCTGTCCGCGTTGATCGCCGCCGCCGCGATCATCATCGTGATCGCCCGGCAGCTGCTCGGCTCGCTGCGCGACCTGCGCAGCAGCGCGCTGGACGCCGCGGAGTACGAGCTGCCCGCGGCGGTGTCCAGCATCCGGCAGGGCCGGATCGCCGACGCCGTCGTCGAGCCGTTCCCGGTGGACACCACCGAGGAGGTCGGCCAGCTGGCCCGCGCCTTCGACGAGGTGAACCAGCAGGCGCTGCGGCTCGCGGTGGAGCAGGCGGACCTGCGGCGCGGCTACGGCGAGGTGTTCATCAGCATCTCGCGGCGCAGCCAGAGCCTGCTGGAACGGCAGCTGCGGCTGTTCGAGCAGCTGGAGCAGGACGAGGAAGACCCGGACCAGCTCGCGCGGTTGTTCCAGCTGGACCACCTGGCCACCCGGATGCGGCGCAACAACGAGAACCTGATGGTTCTCTCGGGCAGCGACCTGGCGCGCCGCTTCACCCAGCCCACCGCCATGGCGGACGTGCTGCGCGCCGCCGTGTCCGAGATCGAGCAGTACCCGCGGGTCGTGGTGCAGCCGCCGCCGGCGGTCAAGCTGCGCGGGCACACCGCCAGCGACCTGGTGCGGCTGGTCGCCGAGCTGCTGGACAACGCGGCCAACTTCTCCGCACCGGACACGACCGTCACGGTGTCCAGCTACCAGTCCGGCGACGGCACGGTGGTGCTCGACGTGCTGGACCAGGGCATCGGCATGGGGCACGAGGAGATCGCCCGGGCCAACGAGCAGCTGGCCCACGCGGACGAGGACGACCTCGGCACCTCGCGGCGGATGGGCCTGTACGTCGCCGGACGGCTGGCGGTTCGCCACGGCGTCGGCGTCGAGCTGCACGGCGGGCCGGACGTCGAGGGGGTTCGGGCGACCGTGATGATCCCGGCCGAGCACGTCGTCTCGGTCGAACCCGGCCCGGCCCTGCAGCCCACGGCGACGCCGCCGGGACAGCGCAACGGGCACTCGCACACGGACCTGCCGACGTCCGGTGTGCTGCCGCGTCGCGGTGCGCAGCCCGAACCGGCGCAGGACAGCTCGCCGTGGCAGGAACCGGCGACGGCAAGCCTCTTCGAGTCCGGTCCCACCCGGGAGGAATCGCCGACGGAGCACCTCTTCGACGCGCCGCTCGGCATCCCGCAGCAGCCGCGCGCGGTGTCCTCGGACCTGGGCGTCGACTGGCCGGATGCCGAGCCGCCCGCGGAGCGGCCCGCGGCGGAGGCGCCGCTGTTCACCGAGGCATCGACCCAGTGGTTCCAGCCGGCCGGCGAGAACCCGTACGCGAAGGAGCAGGCCGCCGCCGACGATTTCGGCTGGCCCGACGCGGAGGGCGAACCGGCGGGCTTCCCGTCGAGCTCGGACTTCCCGCCGGACGACCGGCGGCCGGAGGAGCCGTCGGTCACCTCGTCCGGGCTGCCGCGCCGCGTGCCGCGCGGGCAGCAGCAGACGGAACCGCCGGCCGACAAGCCCTCCCGCAGCGCGGAGGACATCAGCCGGCGGCTGGCCCAGAACGGTGTCCAGTTCGGGCACCCGGCCGACGTGCCTGCGGAAACGCCCGCGGAGACCTCCGGGGCGGGTTCCTGGTTGTCGGAGCCTGCACAACAGGACCCGTGGACGGAGCCGGCCGGATCGGACGGCCCGGCGGCCGCCGAATCGTCCTGGATCCCGGACACCTCCGGGGCGGACGCCTGGAACTTCGCCGCCGACAAGGCGCGCGAGGCGGCGGAGGCCGCGGCGAACCCGCAGCCGGCGTCGTTCACCCAGGCGGGCCTGCCGCGCCGGACCCCGAAGGCGCACCTGGTGCCGGGCAGCGTGACGAATGCCGAGCGCCAGGCCGAGGCCGAGCCCTTCCAGCGCGACGCGGATCAACTCCGCGGTCGGCTGGCCGACTTCCAGAGCGGTATCAGTCGTGGTCGGCACCGAGCAACCGACGAGGGCTGACATGGATTCCGCAGCGCGAAGGCGTGATCACCGCGGCAACGAACAGGAGGTTGCATGACTGCTCAGGAGATCATTTCCCGCAGGTTCGGCTGGCTGATCACTGACTTCACCGAACGCGTGGCCGGTGTGGCGCACGCGATCGTGGTGTCCGCCGACGGCCTGGTGCTGACCGCCTCGGCGACCTTGCCCAGGGACCGGGCCGATCAGCTGGCCGCGGTCGCCTCTGGGCTGCTGAGCCTCACCCAGGGCTCGGCGAAGTGCTTCGAGGCCGGGCGAGTGGTCCAGACGATCGTCGAGATGCAGCGCGGCACCTTGCTGCAGATGGGCATCAGCGACGGCTCCTGCCTGACCGTGCTCGCCGCCCCGCAGTGCGACATGGGACTGGTCGCCTACGAGATGACCATGCTCGTGGAGCGCGTCGGCCAGATGCTCACCCCGGAGATCCGGTCGCAGCTGCAGGGGGCGCCGAACGCGTTCACCGGCCAACTGGTGTGAGGATGCGATGAGTAGACACTCTGAATACCCACGGCAGGGCCGAAGACGGGACAGCTCGGGGGACGACAGCTTCGCCCACGTCGTCAACGGGTTCACCTTCGGCAGCGGGCGCAAGAAGCGCAAGCGCGACGAGCCGCAGGAACAGCCCGTCGAGCATTACGAGGACCAGTACGACGACGGGTACGACGACCAGTACGGCGACTACGGCCATTACGAGGGCCGGCAGGAGCCGTACCCGGACGAACCCGTCGAGCCGGAGGCGCCGGCCGCGTCCAGCATCCGCTCCTACACCTGGACCGGCGGGCGCACCAGGTCGAACCACAAGCTGGAGCTGGAAACCCTGGTCTCCACGGGGGACGTGTACCAGCCGGGCGCGGCGGTTCGGCTGGAGCACCAGTCGATCGCCGAGCTGTGCCAGCACCCCAGGTCGGTGGCGGAGGTGGGGGCGCTGTTGTCCGTGCCGATCGGGGTCGCCCGCGTGCTCCTGGCCGACATGGCCGAACTGGGGTTGATCACCGTGCACCAGACGGTGAGCGAAAGCGGTAGCGCACCACACATGGTGTTGATGGAAAGGGTTTTGAGTGGACTCCGTCGGCTATAGCGCGCCCCAGCTCGGCTCCGCGCCGCCGCAGGCCGTCAACCAGGGCAGCACCACGTCGACGTCGGCGAAGATCGTCGTCGCGGGTGGTTTCGGGGTCGGCAAGACGACGTTCGTCGGGTCGGTGTCGGAGATCGTGCCGTTGACCACCGAGGCGGTGATGACGGAGGCCAGCCGTGGCGTCGACGACCTCGGCGCCACGCCGAACAAGACGACCACCACGGTGGCGATGGACTTCGGCCGGATCTCGCTGGCCTCCGACTTGATCCTGTACCTGTTCGGCACGCCCGGGCAGCAGCGGTTCTGGTTCATGTGGGACGACCTGGTGCGCGGCGCGATCGGCGCGGTCGTGCTGGTGGACACCCGGCGGCTGGCGGACTCGTTCTCGGCGATCGACTTCTTCGAGGACCGCGGGCTGCCCTACCTGGTCGGCGTGAACCTGTTCGACGGCCAGATGCTGCACTCGATCGAACAGGTCCGCGAGGCCATGGCGATCGGCCCGGACGTGCCGATCGGGCCGTGCGACGCCCGGGACCGGGAGTCGACCAAGCGGACCCTGATCGCGCTGGTCGAGCACGCCATGAGGCACTGGACCTCTCGGCAGCCCGGCTGATCCAGGCACGAGATCGGGGGCGTTCCGGGCAGCCGCCCGGAACGCCCCCGGCTCTTTTCAGGCCTTGCGGGCGACGCCGCCGAGGAGGTTGTGCTCGGCGTCGGACGGCTCGGTGAGACGCGGGCCGTCGGGCCACCAGTCGAAGAGGTACGACAGGCCCGGCTCGACCATTTCGAGCCCGCAGAACAGATCCTGGATCTCGTCCCGATTGCGGTAGTAGCAGCTGCCCATCATCGAGTTGAACCGCAGCTGGGACTCCGTCGCGAGTTCGGCCCGCGAGCTGCCGTCGGCCGGGTTGTGCAGGTGCGAGATCGCGAGGTAGGAGCCCGGCGCCAGTGCGTCGACGTAGGCCGACATGATGCCCTGCGGATCCTCGTCGTTGGTGACGTGGTGCAGGGTGTTGCACTGGATCAGCGCCACCGGGCGGCTCAGGTCCAGGTACTTGGTCACCACCGGGTCGGACAGGATCTCCGCGGGATTGCGCAGGTCGCCGACCGCGAAGTGGGTGTAGTCGTTCTCCTCCAGCAGCGCGCGGCCGTGCGCAGCGACCGACGGGTCGTTGTCGATGTAGACCACCCGGGCCTCGGCGTTGAGCCGCTGCGCCGCCTGGTGGGTGTTCTCCGCGGTGGGCAGCCCGGAGCCGAGGTCGAGGAACTGGTCGATGCCGGCCTGGCCGGACAGGAACCGGACCACGCGGATCAGCCACGCCCGGCACTGCCTGCCGACCTGCACCGCCTCGGGCGCGATCTTCTGGATCTGCTGCAGGACCTGGCGGTCCACCTCGAAGTTGTCCTTGCCACCGACGAAGGCGTCGTAGACCCGCGCGATGCTGGGCTTGGTGGTGTCGATCTGCGGCCTGTCAGCAGTTGCCATGGGGAAGGGTCCGCTCGGTCCGGGGTCGAAACGATCAAGAGCAGGGTATTCCGCCGAATGCGCCAGGTAAACACCTGTTACTGATCGACTTCGGCGATCCGGACGTCGTGGCCGGCATCCGGCTCAGCGAATTCCAGCAGCCGCCGGCCTTCCGCCTCGATGGCATCGGCATCCTGTTCGGACAGCTTCCGGTACGGCTCGACCAGGAGCGTCGCGGAGTTCTTCCGCCGGTCGATCCGCCAGGTGCCGTGCAGGAAGCCGTCGACCAGGATCGTGCCCGGCAGCACGGCGTTCTTGACGGCGAACAGGCGCTTGCGGTCGTCCTCCCGCATGACGCGGGTGCGGTCCTTGTGCGAGAGCAGCAGGTTGTCGAACGGCGGCAGGAAGCGCGGCGGGCTGGGCACGTCGGGATCAGGGCGGGGCGCGTCGGGGAGGTCGAGCAGCTCGCGGTCGTTCTCGTCGCGGAAGCTGCGCAGATCCAGCTTCGACGCGACCGCCTTCAAGCCCGTGAGGCCGGACCAGGTCTGCATGTCCGCGACCGTGGCCGGGCCGAAGGCCGCGAGGTAGCGGCGCAGGACGTCCTCCGGCGCGGGCTCCGTGGCCAGCGGGCGGCCGAGCCAGGTTTCGGCCGTCGCGTAGGTCGGCTGGCCGCTGCGACCCCAGATCGCGCGCGGCGGGACCTGCACCAGCGGCAGCAGGCTGCGGACCGCGTGCGCCAGCGACGCCGGCTTCCGATCCGGCCACCGCTCGGCGAGCAGCGGGCCGAGCTGGGCGGCCGTCCGGGGCTGCTCGTCGAGCAGTTCCCGGGCAGCGGCGGCGAGCTCGGCGTGGTCCAGCTCCGCGATCTCGTCCCGGTGCTGGTTGTTCGTGCGCAGGCCGCGATCCATGATCGGCTGCACCAGCGGGCGCAGCAGCAGGCAGTCGGCGGCGGAGACCAGGTGGACGGTGCCGCGCATCAGCACGATGCGGACCACGCTGCGGTCCAGCAGACGCTGCGCCAGGTCGTCGGGCCGGAACCCGGTGATTCGGGTCCACAGGCCGAAGTACGGCGGGAACGGCGCCTGCGCCTGCATCCCGACGAGGTGGTCGATCACCTCCACCGCGGACCGCTCGGAGCGGCGCAGCAGCAGTTGCCGCTCCAAGGTCGCGCGGTTCAGCTCGCGCAGGCTCAGCACCGTCATCGTTTTCCTCTCGCCGGGGGCCGACCTTATGTCGTGGGACCGACGGGTTCGCCTCGATGGGCAGGGCGTTCGCGCCGGTGCGCGGCGGGCGGGGTCGCCGATGGCAGACTTGCGGCGATGAGCGGAGCGGTATTGGTCCTCGGGGGCCGCAGTGAAATCGGTGTGGCGGTGGCGGAGCGCTTCGTCAAGCGCGGGCACGGCACCGTGGTGCTGGCGGCGCGGCGGTCGGCGGACCTGGACGCCGAGGAGACCGCCCTCCGCGAGGCCGGGGCCACCGACGTGGCGCGGGTGGAGTTCGACGCCTCGGACGTGGACAGCCACGCGGAGCTGCTCCGCGGCATCGTCGACAGGCACGGGCCGATCGCCGTCGCGGTGACCGCCTTCGGCTTGCTCGGAGACCAGGAGCGGGCCGAGCGGGACGCGGCGCACGCGATCGACATCGTGCACGTCGACTACGTCGCGCACATCAGCGTGCTGACGCACCTGGCGAACCTGCTGCGCGAGCAGGGCAGCGGCGAGATCGTCGTGTTCTCGTCGGTCGCCGGCGTGCGGGTGCGGCGCGCGAACTACGTCTACGGGTCGGCGAAGGCCGGGCTCGACGGGTTCGCCAACGGGCTGTCCGACGCGCTGGTCGGCAGCGGCGTGCGGTTGCTGATCGTGCGGCCGGGGTTCGTCATCGGCCGGATGACCCGGGGCATGAGCCCCGCGCCGTGGTCCAGCACGCCCGACCAGGTCGCGGATGCGACGGTCAACGCCCTGCGGCGGGGGCGGCGAGTGGTGTGGGTGCCGCCGATCCTGCGCTGGGTGTTCGCGGTGATGCGGCTGGTGCCGCAGGCGATCTGGCGCCGCATGCCCCGCTGATCCCCGGTCTCGTCCCGCGCAGCTGCGCCTGCCGCATGGGTGCGGTTTCAGTGAGGTTTTTCCGGCCTAGATTTGCGTGGCGGTGACCTCGTCGGGTGGTGGAGTTCTGGTGCATGGCCGCAATTTCCATTGAAATTGAACCTTCGATTTCAATGGAAATTGCGTCAGTACCCGGCGTCGGTGCGGTATCCGCAGGTCGCAGGCCGTGCGTGTTTCTTGCTGCTATGGCGACACAATGTGCTCACGGGCACTGACCTGCAGGGATGTCCGCGTTCACGTCAGGCCCTGGGCCGTTGCGTCGATCGCGAGGAGATCGCGGAGGGCCTCGGCGCCCGGATCGGTCAGGCGGACCGCCCGGCCCGTGCCGATCCGCTTGATCCAGCCGTTGTCCAGGAAGCTGCGCAGGAGGTGGGCTCCGGCGGCTCCGGCCAGGTGGGAGCGGCGCTCCGTCCAGTCCAGGCAGGCTCGGGCCAGCGGGCGCCGGGTGCCGGTGAGGTCCGCGGCGGGGATGCCGAGGGTGCCGGTCAGCCAGTCCACGCCCGCCTCGGTCATCGCGAACCCGCCGGCCTGGTCTAGCAAGCCCGCGGCGGTCATGCCGTCGGCGATCGCGACCCCGATCCGGCCGGCCAGGTGGTCGTAGCAGGTGCGGCCCCTGGCCAGGGCCGCCGAGGCGCCGACCGCGCGCAGGCCGCGCGGCTGCTCCCGGCTCGGCCCCAGGTGGCCGATGAACGCCTCCAGCAGGTCCGCCGCCTGCGAGTTCGCGAGCTGGACGTACCGGTGCCGTCCCTGCCGGCGCTCGACCAGCAGCCCGCCCGCGACCAGCCGGTTCAGGTGCTCGCTGGCCGTCGAGGCGGCGACCCCGGCGTGCGTGGCGAGCTCGGTCGCCGTCCAGGCCCGGCCGTCGAGCATCGCCAGGCAGAACGCGGCACGGGTCGTGTCGGCCAGCAGCCCGGCCAGTTGCGCGACATCGCGTGCCATCGTCATGCGGTCATCCTGCAACACCGACGGTTCGGCGGCTGCCGAACCGTCCCGGTCCTATGGTGCGGGCATGTTCCGAGAATTCCACGCGCTGCACCACGCTGACGCCCCGCTGCTGCTGCCGAACGCCTGGGACTTCGCCTCCGCTGCGGCGCTGGTCGAGGCCGGTTTCGAGGCGATCGGCACGACGAGCCTCGGCGTTGCGGCCGCCCACGGCCTGCCGGACGGTGAGGGGCGTACGCGCACGCAGACGATCGAACTCGCCCGGCGCCTGGCGGACCTGCCCCGGCCGGTCACCGTCGACATCGAATCGGGCTTCGGCGGTGGCCCCGGCGAGGTCGCGGAGCTGGCCGCGGACTTGGCCGCGGCGGGCATCGCCGGGATCAACCTCGAAGACGAGCTCGGCGATCCCGCGCGTCATCAAGAACTGATCGGCGCGGTGAAGGAACGGGTGCCGGATCTGTTCCTCAACGCCCGCACCGACACCTACTGGCTGGGCGACGACCCGTCGCTGGCCGACACGATCGACCGCGCGAAGCGCTACGTCGCCGCTGGTGCGGACGGCGTCTTCGTGCCGGGCATGGCCGCAGACGACGACATCCGCGCGCTGCGGGATGCGATCGACGTGCCGATCAACATCCTCTTCCAGCCGGGACAACGCATCGAGCACCTCGCGGAGCTCGGCGTCCAGCGCATCAGCACGGGCTCGCTGCTGTACCGCGCCGCGCTGCACGCAGCGGTCACCACGGCGCGCAGCGTCCGTGACGGTGCGGCCTTGGCACCCGGTATCCCCGCTTATTCGGTTGTGCAGGACTACGCGATCGGTGGCCGTCGGCGGGGTTCCGGCGGCTTCCAGTGACCTCCGTCCGGGCCGGTCCAGCGCTCGACCCCGGCGCCGAGGTAGTTGCGGAACCAGCTCGCGGCCAGCTCCGCGACCTGGTCCAGCGCGCCGGGCTCCTCGAAGAGGTGACCGGCGTGCGGCACGATCTCGATCTTGACGTCCGTCAACGGCAGCGACGTGAGCAGGTCGGCCGCCTGCCGATTCAGGTTGAGCACCTCGCGGTCGTCGCCGCCGACGATCAGCAGCGTCGGCGCCTGCACCGATGCCAGCCCCTCACCGCCGAGATCCGGGCGGCCGCCCCGCGACACCACGGCGGCGACGCGGTCCGGGCGCCGGGCGGCGGCCTTCAGCGCGGCGGCCGCGCCGGTGCTGGCGCCGAACAGCCCGATCGGCATGCGCCTGGTGGCCGACCACTCGTCGAGCTGGTCGATCGCGGGCACCAGCCGCTCGGCGAGCAGCTCGATGTCGAAGCGCAGTTCGTGGGTTCGTTGGTCGAACTTCGCCTCCTCCGGGGTGAGCAGGTCCAGCAGCAGGGTGCCGAATCCGGAGTACTGCAACGACTCCGCTACCGCGCGGTTGCGGGGGCTGTGCCGGGAGCTCCCGGAACCGTGCGCGAAAAGAACCACCGCCCGAGCAGGCGGTGGCACGACGAGATCCCCTTCGAGGTCGCCCTTGGGGGTCTTGACGATCACCGGCTCGGTTGCGACTTGAACCATGTGAGCCTCCTCCAGTTCCGCAAGCTCCGACTACCCCGACCTGCGTGCGCCGACACGCGGTGACCGGAGGTGAGACTTCTCGGCCGAGTCGCGTTGGGATGGGCCCGGACACCCGGTCGCGGCCGGCGCGGCTCGGGCACTTGTTCCGTGCGGCGATTTCGCGCGAAATCACCGTTCTGCACGCCTGTCAGGTGGCGATTTCGCGCGAAATCGCCCGCCCCGCCGCCTCCGGAACAGGCTCTGCAGCAGCTCGGAAGTGCTCACGGGACTGCTCGCCTAGCCCTCGGCGAGGGTGACCGCGCGGCAGGCCAGGTGGAGGGCCAGGCGTTCGTCGCGGTGGCTCAGGTCGACCGCGAGGAGGCGCTCGATCCGTTCGATGCGGGCCGCGACCGTGTTGCGGTGCACGCCGAGCACCGCCGCCGTCTCCGCGATCGACGACTCCGCGTCCAGGTAGGTCGCCAGGGTCCGGATCAGGTCGCCGGGTTGGCCGCGCAGCGGCGCGATGAGCACGCGGGCCGCCGGCTCGAAGGTGTCCGTGCGCGTCCACTCCAGCAGCAGCTGGGCCATGCCGAGCTGGTCGACGTGCAGGAACCGGCCGGACTCCGGGCGGGTCCTGGCCATCCGCGCGGCGTCGGTGGCCTCGGCGATCGTCGTCGCCAGCCCGTCCGCCTGCGGGTGCGGGCGACCGACTCCCATGTGCGCATCCAGCGTGCGCTGCAGCTCGTGGGTGGCGGCGCGCAGCTGGGCGGCCAGTGCGCGCACCCGGTCGGCCGTCGGATCCTGGTCGAAGGTAGCCCAGCCGGTCCAGCCGTCGCCGTGCTCGACCACCACCGCGTCGATGCCCTCGGCGTGCAGCACCCGCTCCACTTCCCGGCCGCGCGCGACGGTGTCCACTGTGGATTGGCTACCGATCCGGATGCCGACGTGCCAGCCGCCGAGCCCCCAGCCCGCGTCCGCCGCGCGGCGGCGCAGGTCGGCGGTCGGCTCGTCGTCCAGGCGCAGCAGGTCGCTCAGCAGCGCGGCCCGGGACCGGGCGTCGCGTTCGAGCTCGAGCCGGTTGGCGAGCAGCCAGCGCTGCACCGCCGCGGCGGCGACCGACAGAGCAGGCGGCACGATGTCGGCGCGCGCCGCGTTGGCGTCGGGCAGCTCGGTGGCCAGCCAGAGCGTCGGTCGAGCCGTGTCGGGGAGAAGCACCGGGTGTGCGAGCAGCACGCTGTCGTCGAGCTCGATGCGCTGCGGAACCGGCTCGTGCACGCGGACTTCGTTGGTGTGGGGGAGTTTTCCGGCGAGCAGCATGCCGCTGTCGTCGAGCAACGCGACCGGCGCGTCCAGCAGACCGTTCAGCGTCGCGACGATCTCCTCGGGCGAGCGGATGCGCGAGCCGAGCGCCTCGTGGGTCGCCAGCACCAGGTCCGCGCGGTCGAGCGCGGGAGCCGCCAGCAGGAGCCGGGCGGAGATCAGCAGGTCCAGCGGCGATGCGGCGGCCGCCAGCAGCGGGATGCCGAGCCGGTCGGCGAGCAGCCGGGTGGTTTGCAGCAGCTCCCCGGCCGGCAGCAGCACGCCCGCGCCACTGCCGTCGGCGACCCGGCGGAGCAGGGCGTCGATGCGCCAGTCGGTGGCCGGTATCGGCTGCACCAACACCACGAGCTCGCCGGGCTCGACGGGACGGTCGGGCGCCATCGGCCGCGCCAGCCGCACGACGCGCTCGACGTCACCCGCCAGCACTCCCACCGACTCGCGCCACTCCGGCAGCGCGAGCAACCGGCGCACGCTGATGCTCATCGCCGCACCTCCAGCAGGATCGGGTCGCAGTCGATGCCGAAGGCGCGCGGCTCCAGCACCGGCAGGCGCCGCGGGTCGGTCCAGAACTCCGCGGCCGGCAGCTGCAGGACGGTGACCTCGACGCCTTGGCGGACGACGTCGCAGGGGATCGGCACGCCGGTGCGGCGATCGAGCACCGCGAGAACGTCCGGTGTGGACGCCACCGGTTCGCCGTCGAGCATCGCGAACAGGTACTCGTTCTCCATCTCCAGCCGCAGCAACGACCGGCTCCGGTGATCCAGGATCGTCGCGCTGCCGCGGGCGAACCCGGTCCGGCCGTGCTCGCCGGGGCCCGGCCGCCGCGACACCTCGACCACCCGGCCCAGCCCGATCACCCGCCCGCCGGTGGCCGCCGCCAGCTCCTCGGCGCCGGATCGTTCGCCCACTGAAAGAGCTTGCCGGCCAAGGGAAACCGCGGAACTCATGGTGCCGGGAATCGCGCAGGACGGCAGCTCGCGCGCGGAGATCGGGGCGATTGCGAGAACCGCCCAGCCGCCGGAACCGGCGAGGAAGGCGCGCGCGGTGCGCTCCAGCTCGGCGGCGGTCGCCTCGGCGAGCACCAGCACCTGACCGCCGGGCTCGGCCAGCACCGCGGGCGTCAGCCCCTTGCCTGCGGCGGCCACGGAGAGCTGGTTCAGCCGGGGCACGCCGCGCCCCGACAGGTCGGCATCCACCACCGGCAGGCCCAGCTGCCCGCCGACGACCAGCGGCAGGACCCCGTTGAGCCCGCCGACCTCGATCGAGACCAACGCGTCCGCGCGCCGGCCGGTCCACCGCTCGATCGCGGCGATGGCCGCGCCGAACTCCGCCCCGCTGGGCAGCTTCTCGGCGAACACGGCGGTCGCGCCGACCACGCCGATCGGCACCACCTGCGCATCGGCGCCGAGCTCGCCGACCGGGGTGAGCGCCACCCGGTGGCCGGCGGCGAGCCGGTTGCGCAGCAGCGCGGCGCCGGTGACGGTGTCGCCGCCACCGCCGGAACCGAGCAGCGAAACGCCCCGCTCCAGCGCGGGCACGTCCGGCAGACCGATGCGCATGACCCACAGCCTGCCCCACCAGCGAAGATCCAGCGCGGACGGCCCCGCCGTCACCCGGGCACCGGTGCACCCCGCCGAACCCGTGACCGATCAGGGATCGACGAGGTCTTCCACGGGGTGGAAGTCGTAGGGGAGGCCGAAGGCCGCCGGGCCGAAGACCGCCAGGGCCTCCGGGGTTCGCATCAGGTCCGGGGTCGAGATGCCGATGACCGTCACCCGCTGGCCGTAGCGCAGGGTTTCGGTGGTGATCGGCTCCGCCTGCTCGGATTCCAGCACGCACACCAGGTCGGGCACTACGCACCGCACCTCGCCGTCGACCAGCGCCACCAGGTTCTCGTTCTGGAACTCCAGCTCCAGCTTGTGCTCGCCGTCGAAGGACACCGCCGCCGCGCGCCCGCGGGCGAACCCGGCCTCGGTGCGCCGCTCCACGTCCGAGACCTTGCCCCGGAACAGCACCCGCAGGTTCCCGTACAGCGTGTCCTTCAGGACCTCGCCGAGGTGCGCGATCGGATCGCCGTTGCCCTCCCGGGCCTCGCGGATGGCCTTGCCGACGGTGTGCGCCAGCGTGAGCGTGCGCGGGATCGCGGTGCGCTTCACGTCCGCGCCGCTCATCGAGTACTCGGCGATGTGCGCGACGCCGCCCAGCCTGATGGTGATGCCGCGCGCCAGCCACTCCATCCGCTCGTTGTCGTCTCCGGCGTCGATCACCGCCGTCTCGCCGCGCTCCCCGGCCACCGCCATCGGCGACCCCGTCACGCCGTAGACCCCGAAGGTCTCCATCTGCAGTTCCGGGAATGCCCGGCCCATGCCGTCGCCATCCACCACCGGCAGGCCGGTGCGCGCGGCCACCACCAGCGGGATCATCGAGTTGATCCCGCCGCACTCGATCGGCATGGTCGCGCTCGCCTCGGCCCCGAGGTAGGACTCCAGCGCGCGCAGCGCCGACACCGGCTCGTCTCCGCTGGGGATCTTCTCGTGCACCACCGTGGGCGCGCCCATCTGCGCCGTCGGGATCACCAGCGCATCATCGTCCACTTCGGACGGATCGAGCACCGTGATCGGCCCGGACTCGCGGATCGCCTGCTGCACCAGCAGGCGGCCCACGTACGGGTCGCCGCCGCCACCGGTGCCCAGCAGCGCCGCGCCGCGGGCCAGGTCTTCGAGGTGTTCCTCGGTCAGCTGCCAGCTCACCGCGCGACCCCCACCGGGTCGATGTCGTAGCCGAAGTAGCGCGGCCCGGCCAGCTCCAGGCCCGCCGGGGTGTGCCAGCGCGGGTCGGCCGGCGCGGCGATGACCGCGATCCGCTGGCCGAAGCGCAGCGCCTCGGTGGTGACGGCCTCGCCGGACTCCCGGTCCAGCGTGCAGATCAGGTCCGGCACCGAGGCCAGGACGGCGCCGTCGCGCTCGGCGACCAGGTGCTCGTTCTGGAACCGCAGCACCAGCTCGCTGCCCCTGTCGCCGTCCATGCCGGTCAGCCGCGCGTCGCCGCGCGCGAAGCCCGAAACCGTGCGCCGCGAGACGTCGACGACCTTGCCGGTGAACAGCCGTCGCCCGCCCAGCCGTGCGACGACCGCGTCCACCGGATCGGCGTGCTCGGCCTGCGCGGTGCGCACCAGCCGGCCCAGCTCGGCGCAGAGCGTCAGGGTGCCCGGCACCAGCGAGTCCCGGGCCTGCTGCCCGGTCATGGCGTACGTGCTGATCATCGCCGAGCAGCCCATGTCGATGGTGGCGCTGCGCGCCAGCCGCTCGGCCCAGTGGTTGTCCACCGTGTCGAGAACGCCGCGGTTGCCCTTCTCGTCGGCGATGGCCATCGGGGTGGCCTCGACGCCGTACAGCGTCGGCAGCACCATCTGGATCTCGGGGAACGCGCGCCCCATGCCGTCGCCGTCGATCAGCGGCAGGCCCAGCTGCGCGGCGGCGGCGACCGGGATCAGCGAGTTGACCCCGCCCGCCTCGGCGCACGCGATGTGCGTGAGCTCGCGGCCGAGGTAGTCGGCGAGGGTGCGGGCCGCCAGGCCGATCTGCTCGATCGACGGCAGCTTCTCGACCATCACGGTCGGCGCGCCCATCATCGCCACCGGCAGCACCGCGGCATCGGCGGGCACTTCTTCCAGCGGCGTCAGGGAAACCGAACCGTGCTCGCGCACCGAGGCGGCGGCCAGCAGTCGGCCGATGTGCGGGTCGCCGCCGCCACCGGTGCCCAGGATGGCCGCGCCCCGGGCGATGTCGTCCAGGTCGGAAATCGTGATCTCGCGCATGATCAGACCCCCAGTTGCAGGTCGCCGACGGCCTTCGCCCGGATCCGGGTCGCGTTGCCCGGCAGGTACGGGATGGGCACCTCGTCGAAGTCCACGATGTCCACTGTGGACGGGCTCGCACCCGCCGCCACCGCCCGGTCGATCGCCTCCTGCTTGGCTTCGTCGACCACCGACTCGCGGCGGCCCGGCTCGATCGCGTACACCCGGTCCACCTCGCCGCCGATCTGCGCGATCGCGGCCCCGATGGCGTTGGCCACCGCGTAGTTCTCCGGCCGGTGCACCTCGCCGGCGTCGCCGAGCTCGTCCGGCAGCAGCACCGAACCGCCGCCGACGGCGACCACCGGCAGCGGCTCCGCCGAGGTCCGCATCCGCTCGACCGCGTCGGCGTTGTCCGCCGCGATGCGCTCCAGCGCGGCCCGCACCAGATCGCGGTCCAGGTGCTTGACCAGCTCCGGGTCGCCGATCTCGGCGCGCCCGGCCGCCACCGCGATGTCCGTCGCGGTCAGCGTGTCGCCGCCGAACACCAGCGCCTTCGAGGTCAGCCGGTAGCCCACCGACTCGGGTCCGACGGTCACCGCCGACGGCTCGCCGCGCACCAGGCTGCCGCCGCCGATGCCGATCGACAGCACGTCCGGCATCCGGAAGTTGGTGCGGATCCCGGCGACGCTGACCGCCGTGGTCGCCTCGCGGGGGAAGCCCTGGTTGAGCACGCCGACGTCGCTGGTGGTGCCGCCGACGTCGACCACCGCGCAGGTGTCCAGGCCGGAGAGCACGGCGGCGCCGCGCATCGAGTTCGTCGGGCCGGAGGCGAACGTCGCCACCGGGTAGCGGCGGGCGAAGTCGACGTCCATCAGGGTGCCGTCGTTCTGGCTCAGGTAGAGCGGGGCGGTGATGCCCGCGCCGGTCACGGACGACGCCAGGCCGTCGACGATGTTGGCCGCGAGCTCGCGCAGCGCGGCGTTGATGACGGTCGCGTTCTCCCGCTCCAGCAGGCCGATCCGGCCGATCTCGTGGGACAGCGAGATCGCCACGTCCGGCAGCTCCGCGGCGATGAGCTCCGCCGCGCGCTGCTCGAATTCGTGGTTGACGGGCGAGAACACCGAGGTGATCGCGACGCTGCGGATGCCGTTGCGGCCCATGTCGTCGACGGCTTTGCGCAGCTCCGCCTCGTCGAGCTCGGCGATGTGCCTGCCGTCGAACTCGTGCCCGCCGTGGCACAGGTAGCTGCGCCCGGAAACGGCGTCCGTGCTCGGCGTGGTGTTCCCGCCGATCGGCGGGATCATGGTTGCCGAGTCGTTCCGGGGAACTCACGAGCTGGCGGCCGTCGCGCACCGCCTGCTGCGGTTCTTGGTGGAGGAGCTGGGGTTCCGGTCGCTGTTGCTGGAAGGCGACGACGTCGCGAGCGCCGAGCTCGACGCCTACGTGCGGACGGGGCGGGGAGATCCGCGCGAGGTGCTGGCCGGCGCCCGGCCCTTCCTGCGCACCGAGGAAGTCCTCGATGCCATGCGGTGGATCCGCAGTCACAACGAGCGGCACCCCGACGACCAGGTGCGGTTCGCCCTGGCGGACCAGGCGGTCGGGCCCGGGCCGGACCTCGCGGACATCGAGCGCGGACTGGCCGAGAACACCATCCGCTGGCACGAGCGCACCGGGCACAAGATCGTCTACTGGGGCGGCCTCGCGCACCTCGTCAACGGTGCGGCGCGCACGGTGTCGCCGGGGGCGCTGACCCACCGCAACGCGGGCAGCTACCTGCGCGAACGCTTCGGCGCCGGATACGTCCCCGTCGGGTTGACCTTCCAGCGCGGCCACGAGGTGCCCGCGCCGCCCGCGGACTTCGCCGAAGCCGTCCTCGCCGCCGGGCCGGACGCCTACGTGCTCGACCTGCGCGCAGATGCCCCGGCGGACGTGCGCGCCTGGCTCGACGCCCCGACGCGGACGCGGCTGATCGGCCCGCACTACGACCCCGCCGAGGACGCCTCCTACCACCTCTCCGGCGGGTCCCTGGCCGAATGGCTCGACCTCGTGATCCACGTCCGCGAGGTCGGCGCCGCCCGCCTCCTCCGCTGATCCTGGCCCGAGGGCTTCGGCAGAGGGCAGTTGGTTTGCGACGATGCTGAGGTGACCATGCATCGGCAACAGAGCTCGCACTGGGGACTGTTCACCGCGGCCAGCACGCCGGATGGCCTGGGCGTGATCGCCGATCCGGACGACCCGGACCCGGCTCCGCTGCTGCGCAACGTGCCCGCAGCGCTCGACGAACGGGTGCGAGTGCTCGCGCCGCACGTGCGGAAGGGCTGGCTGGAAGGCCGGGGCGTGCGCGGCCGGGACGAGTACGTGCAGGTCAGCTGGGCCGAGGCGGTCGAGCTCGCGGCGGGCGCGCTGGACCGGGTTCGCCGCGTCCACGGCAACGAGGCGATCTACGGCGGCTCCTACGGCTGGGGCAGCGCAGGCCGGTTCCACCACGCGCAGAGCCAGATCCACCGGTTCCTGAACGTCATCGGCGGCTACACCCGCTCGGTGAACTCCTACAGCCTGGGCGCGGCCACGCCGCTGCTGCGGCACGTCGTCGGTAGCGTTGACCCGATCGGCCGCCCGACGGCGTGGCCGGTGCTGGCCGAGCACACCGAGCACTTCGTCTGCTTCGGCGGCATCCCGGCGAAGAACTCGCAGGTCAACTCGGGCGGCATCAGCAAGCATTCGGTTGCCGGGCACCTGCGTCAAGCGCGGGCGCGCGGCGCGCGGTTCACGCTGGTCGGCCCGCTGCGCGACGACCTCGCCGCGGAGCTCGACGCCGAGTGGCTGGCGCCGGTGCCGGGCACCGACACCGCGCTGATGCTGGCGCTGTGCCACGTGCTGATCGAACGCGGTTGGCACGCCGAGGAATTCCTCCGCACGCACTGCGAGGGCTTCGAGGAGTTCTGGAAGTACCTCTCGGGAGCGGCGGACGGTACCGCGAAGAGTCCACAGTGGGCAGAGGAGATCTGCGGCATCGACGCGGCGGTGATCGTCGGGCTCGCCGAGTCCATGGCGACGCGGCGGACGATGGTGACGCTGAGCTGGTCGCTGCAGCGCGCCCGCCACGGCGAGCAGCCGCTGTGGGCGGGCATCGCGCTGGCGTGCGTGCTCGGCCAGATCGGCCTGCCCGGCGGGGGATTCGGCCACGGTTACGGCTCGATGGCCGGCATCGGGGTGCGCCCGTTGCCGTACCGGTTGCCGACGTTGCCGCAGGGTGTGAACCCCGTGCGCCAGTTCATCCCGGTCGCGCGCATCGCGGACATGCTGCTGAACCCGGGGCAGGAGTACGAGTACAACGGCGAACGGCGCACTTACCCGGACATCAGGCTGGTGTACTGGGCCGGCGGGAACCCGTTCCACCACCACCAGGACCTGACGCGGCTCGCCGAGGCGTTCAACCGCCCCGAGGCGGTCATCGTGCACGACCCGTTCTGGACGGCGACGGCGCGGCACGCCGACATCGTGTTCCCGGCCACGACCACGCTGGAGCGCAACGACCTTGGCTGCGCCAGGGAGGATCGCGCGCTGGTGGCCATGCGCCAGGTGGTTCCGCCGCTCGGGGAGGCCCGGTCGGACTTCGAGATCTTCGCCGCCCTGGCCGAG
Source organism: Saccharopolyspora elongata (assembly GCF_004348985.1). Classification (GTDB taxonomy): domain Bacteria; phylum Actinomycetota; class Actinomycetes; order Mycobacteriales; family Pseudonocardiaceae; genus Saccharopolyspora; species Saccharopolyspora elongata. Next base: position 42,719 of record NZ_SMKW01000032.1, read on the forward strand.
AAGCTCGGGCTGGCGCAGGAGTTCACCGAGGGCCGCGACGAGCGGGCCTGGCTGGAGCACCTGTACGAGCAGTGGCGGCAGAACTTCGATCCGGGCCTGGACTTCGCGCAGTTCTGGGAGAACGGTCGGCTGGACCTGCCGGGAGAACCGGACGACCAGGTCCTCTACGACCGGTTCCGCGCCGACCCGGCCGGGAACCCGCTGCCGACGCCGAGCGGGCGGATCGAGCTGTTCTCGCAGCGCATCGACTCCTTCGGCTACGCCGACTGCCCCGGCCACCCGGCCTGGCTGGTCCCGGAGGAGCTGCAGGTCCCACCGGGATCGGGCGAGTTCCCGCTGTTCCTGGTCGCGAACAACCCGGCGACCCGCCTGCACAGCCAGCTCGACCACGGCGCGACCAGCGCGGATTCCAAGGTCCACGACCGGGAACCGATGCGCATCCACCCCGCCGACGCGGCGGCGCGAGGACTGTCCACAGGGGACATCGCGCGGGTCGTGAGCGCCACGGGCAGCGCCCTAGCAGCGGTGGTGATCAGCGACGCCGTGCGACCCGGCGTGGTCCAGCTCTCGACCGGCGCCTGGTTCGATCCGAGCGCGCCCGAGGTCGCGACCTGCATCCACGGCAACCCGAACGCGGTGACGCGGGACATCGGAACTTCGAGCCTGGCCCAGGGCTGCACGGGCCAGCTGACCCGGATCGAGGTCCGACGCCACGAGGATCCGCCGCCGCCCCTGCGGACCCTGACCCCTCCGATCGCCCCGAGGTGACCGGCCCGAATCCCGGTTTTCCCGCAATTTCAATGGAAATCAGACCTTCGATTTCAATGGAAATTGCGGCAGTCATCCACAGCCTCCGGCGTGTCGTGCGCCCGACACGCCGGAGGTGTGCAGTTTCAATTGAAACTGGGGGGATGTCAGGCGGCGGCGTTGCCGAGGGTCATCAGCAGTCGGTTGTCCCAGGTGAACATCGCCGAGACCGCCACGAGATCGCGGACGTCGTCGGCGCTGAGGCCGACGGCGTGCAGGCGGCGGATGTCGGCGGCGGACAGCGCCGCCGGAGTGGGGGCGAGGGCACCTGCGGTGTCGACGATGGCGCGCCGGCGCGGATCCGCCACCGCCGCCGGGCCCGCCTCCGCGAGCGCCACGGCGGTGATCTGGTCGCCCGACAACTGCACTTGGCGGCGGCCGTGCACCCCGGCGCAGTACTCGCAGCCGGTGATCAGCGACGTGGCGAGCGCGGCCAGCTCGCGGTCGGCCGGGTCGAGCGCGCCGGAACCGCTCATGATCGCGTTGTGCAGCGCGGTGCGCTCCGCCAGCAACTCCGGATCGTGCCGCAGCGTCAGGTAGAACGGCGACCACTGCGCCCCGGCGGATTCCTCCGGCGCATCAGCCGGATCGACCCACGGAACCCAGCGCAGCGCCCGGAACGCGTCGGCGGGGGCGGGGAGTTCGCAGCCGTCGGCGGTGGCCCCGGTCTCGATGGTGTTCACCGGGCCGTCGGGAACCGGCCCGTCCCCGGCCTCCTCGACGAGCGACAATCCGAGCAGCAACCGGACCCGGTAGCTGACGTACGCGACGATTTGCGCCGCGGCCACCACCTGCGCGGAGCTGAACCCGTGCTCCCGCAGCGCGGTGATCTCGTCGAATCCCGCATCGGCCGGGTCCAGCGCAACCTGCTCGCAGTGCGCGAGCAACGCTTGCAGCGCCTCCGGAAGTTCGGACCAGCGCTCGACGTCGAGGACCACCTCGGCGGCGCCGTCCCCGGCCAGCGAATCGAGCTGTGCGGCCAGCTCGTCCGCGTATTCCTGGTGTTCGTTGACCAGCGCGACGCGCAACGCGATCCGGGCCCGATCGGCGTGGCTGAGCACGGATTCGTCGGCCGGGCGCAGCACAGCGGCATCAACGCTCGCGGTCAACTCGCGCACGTCCGGCCGCAGCACGGCCAACGCCTCTTCGGTCCGGCTGACGCGCTCGCTGCCGACGATCGTCATAAGCATCCCATCCGCTAGAACGGCTTCTCCCGCAATAGTTTTCCATTGCGCGCTCCAGCGGTGATCCCGGGCTGTCAGCCGGGGAGGTTCAGTTGCCAGGAGACGCCGAAGCGGTCGTTCACCCAGCCGAACTTGGGGCTGAAGCCGTAGGAGCCCAGCGGCATCAGCGCGGCGCCGCCCTCGACGAGCGCCGCGTAAGCGCCGTCGAGCTCGGCTTCCGTGCGGCAGTTGACGAACAGCGACATCGACGGCGTGAAGGTGAAGGCGTGCGACACGTGGCTGTCGATGCACATGAACTGCTGGCCGAGGATCGTGAACGTGGCGAGCTGCACGGTTCCCTCGTCGCCCGGACCGTCGGCGCCGTAGCGGGTGATGTCGAGGATCTCGCTGTCCTCGAACAGCGAGGTGTAGAAGTTCATCGCCTCCTCCGCCTTGCCCTCGAACATCAGGAACGTCGTGATCCGCGGGGAATCCGGGCTGGTCATCGTGGCTGCTCCCTCGAATGCCGGTTTCGCGCCGCAATCTAACCTCCCCTCCGATCACGCGCACGCCGCGAGAAACGGTCAGCCGGCTTGCGGGACCGCGTGCCGGGCTGGTTCGCGGGCCGGGGCGAGCAGGGCCGCGACCGCCAGAGCGCCGAGCGCGGTCACCGCCGCGATCGCCCAGAGCAGGACCTGCCAGGCGTCGCTCAGCTGGGCGGCCAGGAAGTCGTGCTGCGCGGCGGCCAGCTCGCCGGTCGCCACCTTCCCGGCCTGGTCGCCGACGCGGCTGGTCAGCAGGCTGATCAGCACCGAACCGAACAGCGCGAGCACCAGCGTCTGGGAGCCGCCGCGGATCGTGTTCAGCAGGCCCGCCGCCATGCCGGTCCGGGACTGGGCGACCTGGTTCATCGCCTGCGCGTCGATGAGACCGGTGGCCAGGCCGATCCCGACGCCGACCGTCAGCAGCGGGCCGAGCAGCGCTCCCGCGCCGATCCCGGGGTGCAGCACGGTGAGCCAGGCGTTGCCCGCCGCGATCAGCAGCAGCCCGGCAGTGATCAGCGCGCGCGGCGAGACACCCCGGTTGACCAGCCGCCCGCCGAGCAGCGGCATGAACAGCGTCGGGGCCGTCGACATCAGCATGATCAGCCCGGCGTCCCGCGCCGACATCCCGTTCGCGCCCTGCAGGAACGTGGGCAGGTACGACATCATCCCGCCGAAGCCCAGCACCATCACGACGCCCGAGGTGAGCCAGCCGACGAACCGCCGGTCGCGCAGCAGGGTCAGGTCCAGCACAGGGTGCGCGCTGCGCCGTTGGACAGCCGCGAACAGCGCCAGCAGCGCGGCGCCCGCGGCGAGCAGGCCCAGCACCAGCGGGCTCGTCCAGCCGGCCCGCGAGCTCTGGGTGATCGCGAACATCACCGAGGCGAGCCCGGCGATGAAGGTCACCGCGCCGCCCCAGTCCACCCGCGGGCGCTGGTCGCCCCGCGTCTCGGCCATCGCGAAAGTGCCTGCCAGCAGGAGCATTCCGGCGGCCGCGAAGGTGCCGAACGTCGCGCGCCAGCCGAGCGCGCCGACCAGCCAGCCCGCCAGCGTCGGGCCGATCGCCATGCCCAGGCCCGCGGTCGTGCCCATCGCGGCGAACGCCCTGGTCCGCTCGGTCCCGGTGAACGTGGACGCGAGGATCGCGCCGCCGCCAGCCATCACGCCCGCCGCCCCGACGCCGGTGAGCGTGCGGGCCACGTCCAGCACCAGGATGCCCGGCGTGAGCGCGGCGGCCAGGCTGCCAAGCGCGTAGATCGCGGCGCCGACCCGGTAGATCCGGCGCCTGCCGAACAGGTCCCCGGTCGAGCCCGCGACGAGCATGAACGACGAGGCGGTGAGGAAGTAGCCGGTCACCACCCACTGCAGGGCGCCGCCGGAAGCGTCGAGCGAGACGCCGATCTGGGGCAGCGCCACTGTCGTGCCGGACATCGACATCGGTAGGACCAGGTAGCCCAGCAGCACGACCACCAGGGTGAGCTTGTTCTGCACGGGAGAGCTCCGGGGGATCATGCGGCGTACGGTTCGGTGGCGCGGGCGGCGCGCAGGGCGCGCGCCCACCAGCTGAGCTGGCCGAGCATGCCCTTGGCGGCCTCGTTGCAGCCCTCGTCGATCGGGTCGCCGGTCTCGTCGAAGCGCTCCCAGGCGTTGTGGAAGCTGACCGTGTCGCGGACGGTCGTGGCGTGCAGTTCGGCGAAGACCAGCCGCAGCTGCTCGACGGCGCGCAGGCCGCCGCCCATCCCGCCGTAGGAGACGAAAGCGACCGGCTTCGCCTGCCATTCCTCGCGGTAGAGGTCGATCGCGTGCTTCAGCACGGCCGGGAAGCTGTGGTTGTACTCGGGGGTCACGACGACGTAGGCGTCGGCGGCGGCCAGGCGGCCGGCCAGCTCGACGACCGGCTGGGCGCCGAAGTCGAGGGTGGCGGGCAGGTCGGTCTCGGCCAGGTCGATAACGTCGACGTCCAGACCGCCGAACTCCCGGGCCTGCCGGGTGAACCAGTTGCCGACGGTCGGGCCGAAGCGGCCCTCGCGGTTGGTCCCGATGATCACGGCCAGGCGCAGTGCGGACATCTTTCACTCCTCGTGGATCGGCGTTCCGGTGGGTTCCGGAAGCGGCGCAGTGGTAAAGTACAACATGTAATGCATTTAATGCAATGAGCGTTGTACATTGACGGAAAGGGCATTGATGAGCAGGGAAAACGTCTCGCGTCGCGGCTCGGAGAAGCGCCGGGCGATCATCGACGGGGCCCGCGAGGTGTTCGGCCGGGACGGCTACGCGCGCGCCAGCATCGACACGATCGCCAAGGCGGCCGAGGTGTCGACCCGCACCATCTACAACCACTTCGCGGACAAGGGCGAGCTGTTCCGCGAGGTCATCCTGGAAAGCGCGGCGGCGGTCCGGGACGCGCAGCTGGCCGACCTCGACCGGCACCTCGGCAAGATCGTCGACCTGCGGTCGGACCTGATCGGCCTCGGGCGCGACTTCGCCGCCGCGATGCCCGAGTTCGAGGCACATTTCTTCCTGGTGCGGCAGATCAACGCCGACGTCGGGCACATCCCGGCGGAGGTCGTGGAGGAGTGGCAGGCGGCCGGCCCGCGGCAGGTGCAGGCCGATCTGGCCCGGCGGCTGGCGGAGTTGAGCGACAGGGGGCTGCTGGAGATCGACGACCCGCAGCGGGCGGCGGTGCACTTCGTGCTCCTGGTCGCCGGGGAGGTGCAGAGCCTGACCTTCTGGGGCGCGCGCTCGATCGACGAGGACGAGGTCGAGGCCATCGTCGCGGCTGGCGTCGAGGTGTTCCTGCGTGCCTACCGCCCTCGGTAGGGCGAGCACATCCGGCGCCGCTGCACCGTCGGAATCGGGGAGCGGTTCAGGTCTGAGCCGCCCACTGCCTTCGCGCTGGCGTCCGGGTCGATACGCTTTGTACATGGAGCGCGATCCGGTCGACAGCCTGCTGCCAGAACTGGCGGAGTGGGCCGATAAGCAGGCACAACCGGTGCAAGGGAACAGCAACGACGCCGAGATCCTGCTCCGGCTGCTGTACGAGCACGTCGGCCTGCCCGAACTCGGCGAACTGCGTCCGGGCGATCTCGACGAGCTGCTGCTGGAGCAGTTCCCCGCCAAGGTCGCAGTCGAGGAGGACGAGGACCTGACCGAGGTGCTCGCGACGCTCCGCGAACTGCTGACCTTCGCCGGCGACACCGGCCGGATCGAGCCGGCGCTGGTAGCCGACCTGCGGCGGAAGGTCGACGAGATCGAGCCGCGGTTCGGCGAGGTCGCGATGGCCCCGCCCGGCGAGCAGCCCTACGACCTCCGGGCGGAGCTCGGGCTGCCGGACCGGCTGCCGCCGCTGCGGTTGCCGTCGGACGAGGAGCTCGCCGCCGCGGCGCGGCAGAGCCCGCTGCTCGACCGGGCCCGACGGCTGGCGGTCCGCACGGTCGCCTGCCCGATCAAGGCCGGTGCGCTGAGCACCGCCGACGCCATCGCCGCCGCCGAAGCGCTCGGCTTCGCGGTTCCGGACGCGGTGGAGGGCATGGCGGACATCCCGGAGCTGGAGCGGCTGTGGGAGTGGGCGGCCGAGCTGGAATTCATCGGCCCCTCAACGGAAATCGTCGAGGTCGGCCCCAGTGTCGACGACTGGCCGGACGGCGACGACCAAGCGGTGCTGGACGTCTGGGCGGACGCCTTGGGGCTGCTGCTGGAGGAGATCTTCCAGGACGAGTGCGCGGACCTCGACCTCGAGGACATCGCCTACTACGCGATGGTGTCGCTGTTCCTGGCCCGCAGCGAAGGCGCGTCCGTCGCCGAGCTGCGCGACATGATCCGCGAGATCGCCGTGGACGAGACCACTTCCGATGGCGCGTGGGACAACTGGGTCGCGACCTGCGGCGATCCGGCGGAGCGGCTGCTGGCGGTCCTCGCCGACCTGGGTGCGGTGACGGTGGAAGGGGGCATCGCCCGCCTCACCCCGCTCGGCCAGTACACCTTCGGCGGCGCGTTGACCGACGGCGGCGTCGAGGTTCCGCTGCTGCCGCCGGTCGAGGAGATGGCCGCCTTCGACCTGGTGGACTTCGCCAAGGGCGCGACCGACGAGGAGCTCGACGCGGAAACCGTCGCCTGGTTCGAGGTGCGTGGAGCCGTCGCCGCCACCGACGACCTGCTGACCGCCGCCGCGGAAGGCGAGGCGGAAGACAGGATGATCGCGGTCTCCATCGCGGCGCCGCACGCCGCGACCGCGACGCAGCGGTGGCGGCAGGCTCTGGACGAGCCGATGCTCCGGCCTTACGCGAAGGTGACGCTGCACCAGCTGGATCCGTCCGAGGAGCTCGAGTCGACGGTGGCCGACGCGGCGCGGTTGCTCACCGACATGCTCGCGGCCGCGCTCGACTCGGTCGACCCGGAGGAGCTGCCCGACGTGCTCGCGGAGACCGTGCCCGCCGGGCAGGAGCCGGCGGTCTTCGAGGAGATGTGGCGCCTGGACCACCCGGACGTCCGCGAGGTCCTGGCCCTGATCGGCGCCCAGCACCCGGACAAGAAGATCGCCAAGGCGGCCCGCAAGGCGGGCTTCAAGATCGCCCCCGAGGAGTGACCCTCGGTCGGCTCCGGTAAGCGACGGGCCCGTGCGTGTTTTGTGTTGCCATAGCAGCACAAAACACGCACGGGACCTGACCGGCGGGGTCCGCTGCCGTGGGGATCACCCGGCCGCGGGGGTGGGCCGGTAGCACAGGCGGACCACGCCCGAGGGGAAGGTCGTCGTGTTGACGAGTTCCAGCCGGACGGGGCCGAGGTCGTCGAAGATCCGCGGTCCGGTCGCCCACAGGTAGGGGCTGACGTTGAACCAGAGCTCGTCGACGAGGTCGTGGGCGATGAGGTCCCGGGTCAGTTCGCCGGCGCAGGGGACGATCAGGTTGCCGTGGTGTTCGTCCTTGAGGCGGCGCACGCTCTCGGCGAGGTCGCCGTCGATCAGGGTGGCGTTCCACTCCAGCGGCCCGGTCAGCGACCGGGACGCGACGTACTTGGGCATGCCGTTCATCCGGGCCGCGTACGCCTCGAAGCCGGGGACGTCGGCGAGCTGGGGCCAGGCGGCGGCCAATCCCTCGTAGGTCTTGCGCCCGAGCACCATGGCGTCGGCCGCCTGCCACATCTCCAGCCCGGCCTGCATGCTGTCGGGATCGGTGACCAGCCACCCCTGCGGCTCGGGCGCTGGTGCTTCGAAGGCGCCGTTGACTGTCATGCCGACGTTGATGATCAGTCGTCCCACGAGAAGCTCCTGGTGTCGGTGTCGTGCTCGGTGTTGTCGGTGAGGGTCGCCGCGAGCTTGTCGAGGCACTGGCCGAAGCCGATCTCGATGCCTGCGATGAAGTCGGCGGAGTCGACGGTGCTGTCGGTGATCCGCCAGTGGGCGTCGAGCTCCGTGCCGGTGTCGGTGGGCCGGAGGCCCAGGTCGACGTGCGCGGTGAAGGCGAGGCCGCCGTCGGGGAGCAGCGGGGAGAGCCGGTAGGTGAGGCGCTCACCGGGGCGCACGTCCTCGACGACTCCCTCCGCGCGTCCGGCGACCGGGTCCGAGTCGCCGGTGTCCTCGACGTCGCGGTACTCCTGGACGATCCGCCCGCCCGGTCGCGCCTCGAAGACGAGCTCGGAGACGCGCAGGTCGTCGGGTGTCCACCAGTGGGCGAGCAGTGCGGGATCGGTCAGGTGGCGCCAGACCAGCTCGGGACGCCCCGCCAGCGACCGGTGGAACCCGAACGAGCGCCCATCGGCCCACCCGGATTCCTCGGCGGCGCGCCGTTCCGCGTCGAGGCTGGCCCCGTGGCGGTCGTAGGTCTCGCGCGGGCCGCCGACCTGGTCCGCGGCGTCGGCGAGCCGGTTCAGCGCGGCCGCCAGGTCTCGCAACGGGCCGGGCCGGAGTGCGTAGATGCGGCGCTGGCCGGTGCGCTGGGAGGTGACGACGCCGGCGCGTTCAAGGGTCTGCAGGTGTTTGGTCGTCTGCGGCTGGCGGGCTTCGGCGAGCTGGGCCAGGACGCCGACCGAGCGGGGCCGCTCGGCCAACAGGCTCACGAGCCGCCAGCGGGCCGGATCGGCCAGTGCGGCGAGGAATGCTGCGTCCATGGGCAGGACTATTCGCCATGGAGAATGTTCGTGTCAAGGAATACTTCGCAGGCTGGCCCGTGCGTGTTTTGTGCTGCCATGGCGACACAAAACGCACACGGGTCCTGACCAGCGGATATTCCGTGCCTAGGCGGCGGCGAGGAGGATCTTGCGGAAGTCGTCCGGGGCGTCGGCCACGATGTTGTGCCCGATCGGCAGTGACCGGACGTGCCACGCCGGATCGTTCCGCAGGCGCTCGTAGGTCGAGGCGAACGGGGTGTGCTCGAACTCGGAGCAGAACACGTACTCGCGGCGCGGAATCCGGTCCAGCGCGCCGGTGAGCCGGATGCTCTGCACCAGCGTGGCCAGCGGATGCGGCGTCGCTCGCGGGCTCAGCACCGGCAGCGGCGCGACCGAGAGGCCGTCGCCCGCCGAGCCGCCGATGTACCACTGGTGCCAGTAGTCGTCGGTCAGCGACATCACCGAATCGCCGTTCTGCGGCACGAAGGCGTCGACGTAGACCAGCGACGCGATCCGCTCCGGCACCCGGTCGGCGGCCCCGGTGATCACCATGCCGGCATAGCTGTGTCCGCACAGGACGACATCGCGCAGGTCCTCCTCTTCGAGTAGGCGCACCACGTCGTCGATGTGCGTGTCCAGGTTGACCGCGCCGGTCGGCGAGGCCTGCGGGCCGAGGCCGGTCAGCGTCACGGGGTACGCCCGGTGTCCCTCGTCGCGCAGCTCCGCGGCCAGCGGCTCGTACCACCATCCGCCGTGGCAGGCGCCGGGAACCAGCACGTAGATCGCCATGTCACGTCTCCTTCGAGGTCGTCGTGACAACAACCCTAGGAGCCGTTTAGGACAGGAACTGTCCACAAGAAAACCTTCTTGGACGTGAGTGAACGGCCCGTTCGCCTCGATAGGCGGCGCGAACGGGCCGTTCGCTCACGACGACGTGCCGAACCACCCCGGAACGTCGAGGCGGAACGTCTCCGCCGGCGTCATGGTGCGCAAGTCTGCTTCCAGCTCCCGAAGCCGCTGCGCGCCAAGGGTTTTCGCCCACTGCGACCGGAGTGCTTCGAAGATCGCCGCCGAGCGGGCGAGCACGTCGACCCCTCGGTCGGTGAGCCGGATCAGCTTCCGCCGCGCATCCGCCGCGTCATCGGCCCGCTCGACGTAGCCGAGGCTCGCCAGGCGGTCCACCGTCTTGCCCGCGGCCTGCTTGGAGACGCCGAGCCTGCGGCCCAGCTCGCTGGCCGTCGCGCCGTCGCGCCCGATCGCCTGCAGGGCGAATCCGTGCGCCGGGCGCACCTCGGGATGTCCCTGCGCGGCCAGTTCGGCGTGCAGCTGGTCGATCAGCGAGCGGAACCCCGCGAACAGCAGCAGGGGCAGCTCGAATCCGTGTGCTTCAGTCGTTGCCATATTCGACAACCTGGTTTACCTTTTCGACAACCATGTTGTCGATTCTAGGCGCCGGAGGGCGCCAACTGGAACGGGGGAACATGTTCACCGACCACACGGTGGAGTCCGCGCCCGCCGAGTCGCGGCGGGCCATGGAAGCCACCGCAAAGCGCCTCGGCCACCTGCCGGCGGCGATCGGGCGACTCGCCGAGTCGCCGCACCTGCTCGACGGATTCCTCAAGCTCAGCGCCATGTTCGAGGCGACCACGCTGGACCCGCTCGCCCGCGAGACCGTGATCCTCACGATCGCCACCCGCAACGAGTGCCATCTCTGCGTCGCGATGCACACAGCCAAGCTGACCACCATGGGCGCGAGCCCCGGGACCATCGCCGCGCTGCGCGACGGTGAACCGCTGGACGATCCGCGCCTGGAGGCGATCCGGGAGTTCGCGGTCCAGGTGGTGGAGCGGGCCGGGGCGGTGGAACCCGAAGCGCTGCAAGCATTCCTGGCGCACGGCTACACGACCCGCAATGCGCTCGAAGTGGTCCTCGGCATCGGCGCCTACACGATGTCCACGCTGGCGAACCGGCTGGTCGAAGCGCCGCTCGACGAGTGGCTCGAACCCTTCGCCTGGCCGGGGCTCAGCGGGTCAGCAGGGAGGTGACCTTCACCGCGGTGCTGTTGATCCACACGTCCGAGTACTCCACGGCCTGGCCATCGCGGGTGTAGGTCACCTGCTCCAGGTACAGCACCGGGGTGCCCGCCGGGACCTCCAGGGCCTCCGCGACGTCCTCGCGGGCGGGGTCGGCGCTGAAGGTCCGCCGGCCCTCGGCGACCGGCAGGCCGTAGGACTCCTCCAGCACGTCGAACAGCGAATGCCGCTCGAAGTCGACCTTCTCGATGCCGGGGCAGAGATCCGCGCGCACCCAGTTGACCAGGTACGCGAGCGGCCCCTGCGCGCCCCGGAAGATCCGGACCAGCTTCAGCCCGGGCGTGCCCGGCGGCGCGCCGAGGAGGGCCTGCACGGTCATCTGCAGGCCCTCCAACCGGGCACCGATCACCTGGACGTCCAGCGCGAACCCCTGCGCGCGGAAGTCCTCGGACAGCGAGTGCAGCCGCTGCGCGATCCGCGGCTCCAGCACGCCCGTGGTGACGAACGTGCCGCGGCCGCGGGTCTGCGTGAGCAGCCCCTCCTCGATGAGGACGGCCATCGCCTTCCGCAACGTCCCGCGGCTGACCCCCAGCTGCTCCGCGAGCGCGGGCTCCGGCGGCAGCTTGAAGTGCGCCGGCCACTGTCCACTGAGGATGTCATCGCGGAACACCGCCGCGATCTGCACGTGCAGCGGCTCGGGTGCGTCGCGCGAGATGCGCGACGCTTCGGTCTCCGTCACCTGACCCCCCGGTGTTGCGCGCCTTCGACGATCACGACTCAGTATGACGAAGCGGCCTCGCCGCCCGTGACGATCGCGATGCCGGCGCTGGTGCCCAGCAGCGATGCGCCCGCGTCGAGCAGCGAAACCGCCTGCTCGACGGTCTTGATTCCGCCCGAGGCCTTGACCGCGACGCCCGGCCGGGCGCGTTCGACCAGGTAGGCGATGCTGTCCGGGTTCGCGATCTCGACCGCCCCGCTGCTGGCGTTCTTCAGGTAGGCCGCCCCGGCGTCCATCGCCAGCTCGACCGCGCGCTCCCGCTCGGCTGCGGTGAACTTCGGCAGCTCCAGCATGACCTTCACGGGAATCCCGGCGGCTTCCACCACGGCGGCGATGTCGTCCCGGAACTCCTGCTCCATGCCGCTGCGCAGCCAGCCGACCTGCACGCCCATGTCCAGCTGGTCGGCGCCGGCCTCGGCGATGGCACGAGCCTCGGCGGCCTTGCCGGCGGAGGTCATCGAGCCGACGGTGGGGAAGTCCAGGGCGCTGGCGACCTGCACGCCGGTGCCGCGCAGCCGCTCGGCGACCAGCGGAACCCACGACGCCGGGACCATCGCGGCGTTGAAGCCGAAGCGCACGGCCTCCTCGCAGTGCCGGATCATGTCGTCGCGCGTGATGCCGATGTCGATGGCGGTGTGCTGGATGAACGGTGCGAGGGAAGCCGGTTGGTCGGCCGAGTAACTAGGCACGTCGATCACCTTTCGTCGAGCGAGTGTTCCAACGGTGGTTGCATAGCGGTGCGGGTAGCGGAACCTCAGCGGCCTTCTCGGCTCCGGGATCCCCGACTTATGTATGTCCAATACGCGGCGCTGGGGCTGTCCTCGCGAGAAGACCGCTGAGAACCCGCGGCGGTGCAAGCTGAGTCCCACACCACAAGCGGCTCCCGCCGCTTATAAAGCAGGTCCTAGATCTTCGGAGTGGGGCAGGCCGGGGATCACCTCGTGGTGGGCGACGGCGAACGCCCCGGCCGCGGCGGCGTAGCGGGCGGCGCGGCGCAGGTCCCAGCCGCGGCACCACGCGACGGCGAAGGCGGCGTTGAACGCGTCGCCCGCGCCGGTGGTGTCCACGACGCGAGCCGCCCGGACCGGCGGGATGTGCGTGCGATCGGTGCCGTCGTCCACGTAGGCACCGTCGGTTCCGCAGGTCAGCGCGATGGTCGAGGAAAACCGCTCGCGCAGCGCGTCCAGCAGGACGTCCGGGTCGGTGGTGTCCAGGCCGGTCAGCACCTGGGCCTCGGTGAGGTTCGGGGTGAGGAGGTCGACCAGGTCCGCGGCGTCCTGCGGCAGATCGCGGGCCGGGGCCGGGTTGAACAGAACCCGGGTGCCGCGGTCGGCGGCGGTCCGCACCGCGGAAACGACCACGTCGGCGGGGATCTCGTTGCAGACCATCAGCAGGTCGGCGGCGGCGATGACGTCGGCGAAGCCGCCGACGTGCGCCGGGCGGAGCAGGTCGAGGGCGCCGGGCGCGACGATGATCCGGTTCTCGCCGTCGTCCTCGACGAGGATCACGCCGGTCATGGTCGACGCGTCGACGGTGACGACGGCGCTCGCGTCCACGCCCTCGTGCCGCCACAGCTCGCGGCCCTGCGCGCCGAGCACGTCGTCGCCGATCGCGGTCAGCAGCGAGACTTCCGCGCCCAGCCGCGCGGCGCCGATGGCCTGGTTCGACCCCTTGCCGCCGGGGCCGAGCGAGAAGGCGGCCCCGCCGAGCGTCTCCCCGCGCCCCGGCATCCGGCTGGTGCGCATGGTCATTCCCGTGCCGTAGCTGCCGACAACCGCGATCCGCATGACACCTCCCTGGTATGTACAAAAGTGTACATATGTGAGTCCGGTAGGCCCCGATTGACGCGTCAACAGGGCAGACTTACAGTACATCCGGCTTTGCCAAGTGAACAAAGACGTGAACAATGGCCGCACTGGAGACGTCATGCCTGAGCGCATCCCACTGGTGATCGACACCGACACGGCGCAGGACGACTGCATCGCCCTGCTCGCGGGCCTGCTCGACCCCCGAGCCGACCTGCGCGCCGTGACGATGGTCGCCGGCAACGTCGACTTCGGCCACCAGGTCCGCAACGCCTACCTGACCTGCAACGTCGCCGGACGGCTCGGCGAGGTCCCGATCCACCTCGGCTGCCGCCGCCCGATGGTCCGGGCGTGGGAGAGCGCGGAGAACGTGCACGGCGACGGCGCGGGCGGCCTGGCGATGGACATGACGGACTGCGACCCGGAGCCCGAGCACGCGGTGGACGCGCTGCTCCGGCTGGCCGCGGAGAACCCCGGCGAGCTGTCGATCGTCGCGATCGGCCCGCTGACCAACATCGCGACGGCCGTCGTGAAGGACCCGAACTTCGTCCGGAACGTCAAAACCCTCTACGTGATGGGCGGTTCCAACAACGCCCGAGGCAACATCACCGCAGCGGCGGAGTTCAACTTCTACGTCGACCCCGAGGCGGCGAAGACGGTGTTCGCGGCGGGCTTCGAGATCGTCGTGGTCCCGTGGGCGCCGCTCACCCTGGACCAGGCGGTGTTCGCGCAGCCGGCGCTGGACGAGATCGCGGCGCTGGGCACCCCGCTGTCGGACTTCTTCACCCGGGTCTGCGCGGCGACGCTGGATTTCGACCGCAGCGTCGGCATCGACGGCACCACCCACCCCGACTCGCTGACGGCGGCGGTCCTCCTGCACCCCGAGCTGATCCGCAGCAGCGCCCGCTACCACGTCGACGTGGAGACGGCGGGCGAGCTGACCCGCGGCTACGCGGCGATGTCCTGGGGAGTCCACGGCCTGGCGGCGAACGCGACGGTCGTCGAGGAGATCGACGCCGAAGCGTTCTTCGAATACATCAAGGGCCTGCTGGCCACGAAGACCACCCCGGCCCGCGAAATCGCCTGACCGCCCGGGCTTCACGAGCGAGAGCGCTGAGATGACTGCAACTGCCCCGCCGCGCGTCGCGGCCCGCCCGCCACTGGTGCTCACGGCCCTGCTGGTGGCGGTGGCCAGCTTCCAGATGAACGCGACCATGCTGTCGCCGGCCATCGACAACATGGCGACGTCGTTGAACACGGACGTCGGCACGATCGGCCTGACGGCAACGGTGTTCCTGTTCGTGGCGGGCCTCGCGGGCGTGGTGCTGCCCCGCTACAGCGACATCATCGGCCGCCGCCGCGCGCTGTTCGGTTCGATCGCGGTGATGGCGGCGGGCAGCCTGATCGCGACGATCGCACCGAACGTCGAGGTGCTGATGGCCGGCCGAGCCCTGCAAGGTGCCTGCGGCGCAACGATCTCCCTCGGCATCCTGACGCTGCGCGACATCCTGCCGACCAAGCAGTTCGGCCGCTACCTGGGCATCCTGACGGCGGTGAACAGCGGCGTCGCGGGCGTGGACACGCTGCTGGGCGGCGTCATCACGGACACGATCGGCTTCCGGGGCATCTTCGGCTTCACCTTCGCCCTGGAGGTGATCGCGGTGGTGATGATCGGAGCCTGGGTCCCGGACTCGGAGCGCACGGGCACCCGAATGGACTGGAAGGGCGCGGCGGTGATCTGCCTGGCCCTGCTAGGCCTGAACGCCTGGCTCTCGCTCGGCCCGACGGTGGGCTGGTTCGCCCCGTGGCCACTGGCGTGCCTGGCGGCGGGCCTGGCGCTCCTGGTGGTGTTCTGGCTGGTGGAACGCGGCCAGTCCGACCCGCTCCTACCGCTGCCGGCCCTGCGCAGCCGAGGCGTCTGGGGCCTCCTGGTGACGACGTTCTGCACGATGGCCTCGATCTTCGCGGTCCTGACGTTCGTGTACCCGACGCTGGCCCAGAACGCGGCGGCGGGCTTCGGCTACGACGGCACGACGACGGCCCTGATGTTCCTGATGCCCTACGCCCTGGCGGGCTGGATCCTGGCGCCCCTAGCGGGAACCCTGGCGCCGAAGATCGGCTACCGGAAGATGCTGAGAATCGGCCTGGTGGGAAACCTGGCGCTGATCGCAGCAACGGTGTTCGCGGTGAAGTCCCCATGGCTCCTGTTCGCACTGGTGGCGCTGATGGGTGTGTCCTACGCGGCGTGCGCAGCAACGGCCCTGAACGGAATGGGAGTGATCTACGCCCCCAAGGAGTCCCCAGGAATCCTCCCAGGCCTGAACGCAACGATGTTCAACCTCGGAGCCTCGGTAGGCATCGGAGTCCTGTCAGGCCTCGCGGCCCAGGGAACCCCGGAAGGCGCAACGAACCCGGCAGGCTTCACAACGGCACTGGTGGTCGCGACGGCGATCTCGGCAGCGGCCCTGCTGGCGTCCTTCGTCCTACCAGGCAAGCAAAGCTCGACAGAGAAGGTCTGAATAGGCGGCCGGTGAAGCCGGTTTTCGCTTTAGTTAACAATGCGTTTGATAAGGGGAGAGAGTTGATCCGGGGGCTGCGGAAGCATGTCCGGCGAAGCCCAAGGCACAGGGGCGACCAGTGCTGTCTTCCCCATGGAACCTCCCGGCCGTCCGCTCATAGCCTCGTTGAGGATCCGCCGGCGTACCGTGTGACAGCCTGCGGCCACTTGCTTAACAGGGCGCATCGGGTTCGGGGTCCCTGAGGTAAGGAACCCCGAACCCAGGATTGTTCTTGCCGGCCGGAAGGATTGATCAGAGCCCGATCTACTCTTCTTCCTATGCCGGCGGAGATGTCAAGGCGATAGACATTGCTTTGGTCGCGTCCGCCACGAGGCCGAAGTAGTTCAGGGCAAGCGAGAAGCGCAGGACTTCCCTGTCTGAGCGTTCGCGGCTGAAAGTGCCGATCAAGGTCTCCGCCAGCGCGTGCTCGCCGTACTGGCGGAGCTTGACGATGCTGGCACCGGTGGTAGCGGGGCCGAGAACTCCGGGGAGTTCCCGGAGGAGGGTGAGAGCGTCGTCATCGCGACCACTGCGCGAAAGTGTTACCGCCGCATCCACAGCTTCCCGCTTCGCGTCGGCGGCGACGTTGCTTCGTGCCGACGCCTGCTGCCGCATGATCCTCTGCCGGTCTGCAAAATAAGCCCGCAGAGTCTCGACCGGCAGGGGAGTTGCGAGAATCTTGGCCGCTGACACCGAGTCGTCGCCCCGGAAGCCGTGGTCGGCATCCAGCTTGAGCGGACGCGGCCGCTTGCTGCTATTTCTTGCTGACCTGCACAAGGTGGTCAGCTGCTCGAGCGAGATGTCGACCTGGTCGCAGGTGTCGACGGTCACTGCTCCATGCAGTGCTCGAACGAAACCTTCAGGGGGAACGCTCTTGCCGTTGCGATAGCGCGAGAGCGTGCTCACGGTGACCGGGTACCCCTCCTTGTCGAGGCGTGAGCACATGCTTGCGAGGTCTCGTTTCGGGGCCTGCAGTTTCATGCAGAGAAGGTTGATCATGCGCCCAAGTTCAGTTTGGGCGGTCTCGTTGTTGATGACGGCGTCCCTTCGGCTCGCGCGGTGATGTGCCCGTGCGTGTATGAGCAGGTTGAACGGCAGACCCCGGAAGCGTTACAAATTCGTGACTCTTTCGGGTGATCATGGATCCCTACTTGTACCGCGCGCACGGGCAGCGCGTCAAGCGGTCCGCGGCTTGTGTGCGAAATGAAGAAGTTTGCACAAAGTGGCGAGGAGCTGGACATCCTCGTGTTCCGGGTGTCCACTGTGTGGCACGGAGGCGATCTTCGGGGGGCCTGCGAGGTGACCTTGAGGACGTTACTCTGGGGCGCTGACTGCACCTGGTCGGTTGTCGCTGGGGTGTGAACAGGTGAGGGAGGACTGATGACACTGCCGTCGTGGCGGGACACGAGCCTGGGGAGCATGATCCGGGCAGCTCTGTGGCTGGAGTCCAAGGTTGGTGAGGGCAACGTCTTCACCAAGAACCAGCTCCGGGAGGCGTTCCCCGACGTGTCCCAGATCGATCGCCGACTGCGCGACCTGCGTGCGTACGACTGGCAGATCGACACAAGGCGCGAAGACCCTTCTCTCCGGCTGGAGGAGCAGCGATATGCGAAGAAAGGGATCGAGGTCTGGGGGCCGGAGCGTGCGAAAGCGAAGCCGAAGGCGAGCTTGACGGCAGCGCAGCGGGCCAAAGTCATGTCGGACGACAACTTCTTGTGCAGGTCGTGTGGAGTTGCGGCCGGCGACTACTACGAAGATGGCGTTTCCACTGCTCAGCTGGACGTTGCGCGAAAGCAGGTCAAGCTAGTCGACGGGACAACGGAGGTACAGCTGGTCACCGAGTGCAACAGGTGCCGGATCGGTGGGCGCGGCAAGGTTGTTGACCTGGGGGTCGTGATTCGTGACGTGACAGCTCTTGAACCGTTGGAGCGGAAGATCTTCGTCGGCTGGTTGAAGCGGGATCGCCGGAGCTTCAGTGCTTTGGAGAAGCTTTGGGCGACGTTCCGTGCACTTCCGGAAGAAGCACGTGCCGAGATCAAGCGCGATGTGCTGGGTAGCGGGGAGCAGCCACCTGGTATCGGTGGGCGCTCGACGAGCACGCTTTGGTGATGTCGGCGGAATGACCCACCTCTCCGATGCCGGCGCGATCATGCGGAAGCGTAACGCCGGCATCGGAGAGGCGATGTCAACTTCGCCCGCCTCGCGCGGAGCCTGCTTGGCTGGAAGCAAGCAGAAAAAGATTGAGAGGGAAAGTTGCGGGAGTTACCGACGCCACCGGGTGCGGCTGCACTCAGTGAACTGATCAAGAAGCGGCTTGCGGAAGCTACGGCTTCCAAGGGCACTCGGGAGACTGTCACCGTTGAGTGGAATCAGCAGCCATTGCACGTTGAGGTGATCGATCTTCCGCTGAGTAGGCTTTACTTCAACCCGGCTACGCATCGAATCCGGGCTCAGCGCAGCCACGATCCTCAGCGTGACCGGGCTCTTCACGAGGACCCGTACAGCACTCAGAGCCAGGACTACTTGAAGTTCTTGCTTCAGGCGGAGCCGAAGAACCCGAGCCGGCGGGACCCAGACTTCGAAAACCTCAAGGAGAGTCTCCAGAGCTTCGGGCAAACGGATCCGGGTCTGGTGACGCACGAGGGCATCCTGGTGAACGGGAACACGCGTGCTGCTGCACTGCGAGAACTCGGCCGTCAGTCGATGCGTGTCGGAATCCTTCCCGAATCGTTCACATGGACTGATATCAATGCGATCGAGCTCTCCCTGCAGCTTCGGGATGATCATCGACGAGAGTATTCCTACATCAACAGGATGTTGGCGATGGAGGAGCAAGCGGGCCTTGGTAAGGACAAACAGGCAATAGCCAAGGAGTTCAGGGTCCGCAAGGAGACGGTGGAGCAGGAGAGGTGGATTCTCAGCACGATTCGTGAGCAGATCAAGCGCAGCCAGGGCCCAAGAGGTGCCGTGCTCACCTTGATTGACTTCGAAGATCACCAGGAAAAGCTCAAAGAGCTGCACCGGGCATATGAAAAATTGCGAGCAGTCGATCAAGAGCAGGCTGACGTGTTCAAGGAACTCCGCCTGGCTGCGATCACGCTCGGTTTCGCGAAGACGGACGTCCGGCACATCGAGGACGGGGCTTTCCAGGACACCTACCTGCGCAAGGAATTGCCGGAGGTGTTCTTCGCTGCCACCGCAGATGAGGACGCGGTGACTGTTCCGGGCTTGGGCGTTTCGATTCCGGGAGACACGGACGTGCTGGCATCGGCCCGCAAGATCCATGATGAGGTGTTGCAGGCGAAGGCGGAAGCAAAGGATCTCTCCGGGGTTCCAGACGATGACAGGAAACACGCAGGTGAGAAGTTTCAGCAAGTGTGGAAGGCGTTCGACGGCGCACTTGACAAGGCAGGCCGGAGTGCCCGGCTGCGCAAGCGCAAGCAGTTGGCGCCGGCACGACTCGCGGATGCCTGTGCAGATATCGACCAATGTGTTGTGGATCTTGTGCAGGCGCGTGCCTCTCGTGCCCTAGACGAGGAAGCGTTCGATGACGCCGTGGTAAATCTGCGGGAGAGCCTCCGGAAGCTCGCGCATCAAGCGGGCAGGGGAATTCGCAACCCTGGATCGGGCGTCTCCTGGCTGCTGGAGGCCGCATCGATGGAGGACATCTCGTGACCGGCGTAGCTGACGAATCAACGCTGAGTATTGGTTTCGATGAGTCTCGTACCCGAGTCGTGCTCAGGGTAGCGGAAAGGTTCCAGGACGATCTCGTTCAGCTAGCGGGTCACTTCCCAAGCGGATCACAAGTAGGTCCGCTTTCGGTGGCTGTTGATCTGAACGACCTTCTAGGGCGTTTGAAGCTGATCAGCGGGTGGCCAGATCACGCCGGCGTGGAGTGGGAGCCGGAGCTTGCTGAGTTGGTCCGAGGCAACCTCCAGGATGCCGCGGTGGTCAAGTCCAAGTTAGACACTGGTGTGGCAACGAACGAACTCGGGACGTCCGAGGTTCTTTCGTTGCTCGGGGACGACTGGACAGGAGACCTCAGAGAGTTCCAGGTCCGCGACATAGCCAAGCTGCTTGCCTTGCAGCACGGCGCAAACTTCAGTGTTCCAGGCGCTGGTAAGACACGTGTTGCTCTTGCTATCTACGCAGCTCAACGCGCGGCAAAAAAAGTTCGCCGGTTGTTGGTCGTCTGTCCTAAATCTGCCTATGAGTCATGGCAGTTTGAGACTGGCAAGTGCTTTCGCTACCCGTTGCGAGCACACGTATTCGAGCGATCTCTCGGTTTCGACGAGTGGGCTGAGGTCCTGATCGTCAACTACGAGCGGCTTGACCGTTCGCTCGGAACACTCGCCGGATGGTTGAAGGCAGCGCCCTCGATGATCATCCTAGATGAGGCCCATCGGATGAAGCTCGGGAGTCGTGGGACTTACGGCGCGGCATGCATGGCACTTGGTCCGTTAGCGCGACGGAGGCTGATCCTTACTGGTACGCCGGCACCGAACGGAGCCAGGGACTTGGAGAGCTTGCTGGGGTTCGTTTGGCCGGGGTACGGGCACCGGACAGTCTCCTCCGCGGTGGGAAGCGGCGATCTTGCGTATGCAAGCAGCGTCCTGCGCCCGCTGTTCACACGTACGACCAAGCAGGAACTCGGGCTTCCTTCGGTCAGCTCCAAGGTTCGTGTCGTCGACATGCCTCCACTGCATAGAGAAATCTATGACTCACTGGTGGGAGGGTTGTCTGGGGACACGGCGCGTGACGACCTGAGCGCTCTCGGCCGGACAGCCTTGCGGCTCTTGATGGCAGCGACGAGCCCAGCACTTCTGCTTGAGGCAGCGAGCAAGTACGAGCCGCTTCCTTACCAGCTTCCGCCTCTGGAGATTCCGAAGGGCGACTCGCTGTACACGCTCTTGCAGAACCTCCCCAGCTACGAGATGTCCCCCAAGTACCAGGAGGCCGCTGCGATCGTGGCGGCCAATGCCCGGAGCGGACGCAAGACGTTGGTGTGGACGACCTTCGTGCGAAGTCTTGCGACGTTGCAGAAGTTATTGGAGGAGTACCAGCCTGCAGTAGTGCACGGTGGCACGCTTGACCGTGACGACCAGCTCCGGCGCTTCAGGGAAGACCCGAACTGCATGGTTCTAGTGTCGAACCCGGCCACACTGGGCGAGGGGATCAGCCTGCACCAGGTGTGCCATGACGCTGTGTACGTCGACCGTGACTTCATGGCCGGCCGCTTCTTGCAAAGTCTTGATCGCATTCACCGCCTGGGACTCGAGCCCGATATCGAGACCCGAGTCACAGTGCTCGCGGTCCGTGACTCCATCGATGAGGTGGTCGAGACACGCCTGAAACAGAAGCTGGAGTTCATGGGGAGAATCCTCGACGATCCATCTGTGCAGCAGCTGTCCGATCTTCAAGAGGAGCCAGCTGTTGCAGGTGGACTGGACGCTAGCGATGTTCGGGCGTTGCTGCGGCACATGGGAAGCCTCGCGTCCTGAGGACGGTGCCGAGCCCGTCGCGGGGCCCGTTCTTGTCTCGCGGCGGTGCTCTACTGTGTCGAGAGTCTTGTCGGAGCCATCTGCGACACTTGGGCGTCGTTAGCGTGAGACAGAAGGAGTGCCGATGGGTGCGAGCGTCGGCAGAAGCGGCTTGACCTCAGTCGAGATCTGTGCAGGTGCGGGAGGCCAGGCGGTCGGTCTGCACAACGCTGGCTACACGCACAGGGCGCTCGTAGAGATCGATCCGCACGCTGCCGAGACGCTCCGCGTGAACGCAGGGCGCCTGGATATCAGCTCCGACAGAATTCTTGAAGAAGATCTGCACCGATTTGTCGAGCTCGACGTTCAACGATTCCGTGAAGATCTGGGAATCGAGCCGGGCGAGCTTGATCTACTGGCTGGCGGCGTTCCATGCCCGCCGTTCTCCTTGGCGGGAAGACAGCTTGGGAAAGATGATGAGCGAGATCTCTTTCCTGTTATGCTGAAATTGGTCGAGAAGTTGCGCCCCAAGGCTGTCATGATCGAGAATGTACGCGGCCTTCTCGAGCCTCGTCACAAATTTTCCTCCTATCGGAAGTATATTCTCGATAAGCTGAGTGATGAGTACGAGGTTGCTGAGGAAGGACTCGATCTCGGTCGGTCCTGGAGGATCCTGGAGGCGCGTGACTTCGGGGTTCCGCAGCTGCGCCCTCGTGCCATTCTGGTCGCTATTAGGAAAGATATTCTTCCGGCTGGTGGTGAATTCGTTTGGCCTGTTCGTTCCAGGCTGGGTGTGGTCAGCGTTTTTGAAGCTCTGCGCAAGACCATGAAGCAGCGCTGTGACGATCACGGTGAGGAAGGGAAGAGGGTCTTCGTAAAGTGGGCGGAAAGGGCTGAGGGCGCGCAGCGCAATGGCAAGATCAACGCGGTTGCGCCAACGCTGGTGGGAGGATCCAAGAAGCACGGGGGGGCTGACCTGGGGCCGACGCGAGCCAAGCGTGCTTGGGCAGAGCTCGGGATTGACGCTATGGGGGTTGCGAACGATCGTGAGCAATGCATTCCTAGCCGGGACCTGCTCCGGGAAGCGGGGCCGATGCTGACCGTCGAGCAAGCGGCGATCATCCAGGGGTTCCCGCGCTACTGGAAGTTTTCGGGAGGTAAGACCGCTCGATACCGGCAGGTGGGGAACGCTTTTCCTCCGCCTGTCGCTGAAGCTGTCGGTAGAGCCATTGCTGCGGTGCTGCGCCCAGAGCTGCGCGATGAACTCCTGGAAGGTCTTGAAATGGAAGACGAGATTGCTTCGAGTGAATTGGGTGAAATTCAGCAGCTCGACATCTTTAAGTCAGTCGGCGTTGACCCTATTCCTGCGTAAGGAAACTTTTTCCACTATTTGACGAACGCAATGTTCCGTGGACTGGTGTTCCCAGAAGCGGAGAACGAGCCATCCGGCGTCGGCGAGTCGTTGGTCGGTGTCGCGGTCGCGTGCAATATTGCGCGCGACTTTGTCTGACCAGTACTCGGGGTTTCTGCTGGGCGCCTTGTAGTGTTCGGGGCAGCCGTGCCAGTAGCAGCCATCGATGAAGACCGCCACTTTCGACGGCCTGAAGACCATGTCAGCGGTACGCCGAAGGTCTGGCAAGGGACGTGCGCAAACCCGATAGCGCAGCCCCTGGGCGTGCACAAGGCTCCGGATCAGCCGTTCGGGCGCCGTGTCGCGATTCCGGATCGCTTGCATGTTCCGCCGGCGCCCAGCGGAAGAAGCCCAGGAACCGTTGGGCAACGTCCGGTCGGCGTCGTCAGCCATGACTTGAAGGGTAGCGCCTGCAAAGGGCGGCATTCGTCCGAGCGGTGTGGTCGGTGACCGGACGCGTGGTGGTGGGGGTGTCGCGCCCGGTCACCGGGGTGGGCCGGTGCGGCGGAGGTCGGGGAGGTCACCGCACCGGCCCGGCTCGGGAGGGCAGGGCTCGTGAGTGTTCGTTCCGGCAAGAACCGGAGTGAGCACTCACGAATGTTCAGGTGCGCAGGTGGTGCCGCCCGGTGGGTTCGTCGGGGTCGGTGGCGGGGAATCCCGGTGGTATGCGGGGATGTTCGTGTTCCAACCCGTGCTCGTCTGCCGCTTCGCGGGTTTCGGCTTCGACGTCGGCTATGAGGTGCCAGACCGTGTAGGCGCCTTCGCGGCCTCCGGCGTGCTGGCCTGTTGAGAACGCGATGGCTCGTGTGGGGATCTGGCTGGTGAGCATGGCGAGGATCAGCAGGTTGAACAGGATGAATGTGCTGAGCTGGATCCAGAACATGAGATGGCTTCCTTTCAGGGTGTGGGGTGCGCCGTTTTCGCGCGAAATCGGCGTTTCGCACGCGTGGCGGTGACGGTTTCGCGCGAAAACGCCATCTCCACCCGGACGTGTCAGGGGCGAGCGGCGAGGATGCGCCAGCAGCGCATGCAGGAGTCTTCGCGGATCCAGACCACTTCGGACCGGTCGTGCAGCTCCGCCGCGTCCGCTTCTGCTCCGCAGAACGCAACCGCTGGGAGACCCGCGGGGTTTTTCGTTGCTGCGATGGGGAAAGCGTGGCGTCCGCCCGTGACCGGGCGCCAGATGTAGGTCAAGTAGTCAGACACTGGAACCTCCTTGGGTCTTCTCAGAATTTATCGGTAGTTTCTGAAACTGATCTATTCCCGTTTTGGGTGAACCAGCGACCCGAGCGGACGATCTAGGCTGCTCAGCATGAATGGCAGTGCTCGCGCACGAGGCTTGGGAGCCGAACTGCGACAGCTCCGGAACGGGAGTGGCTACAAGCAGGAGGAGGTCGCGAAGCGACTCGGCCTGTCCAAGGCGACGATGAGTCGCATCGAGAGCGGCGCGAAGGTAGTCACCGAAGCTGACGTGTCCGCGATCCTCGCCATACTCGGCGTGACGGGTGAGGACCGTAACCGCCTGCTGAAGCTTGTGCGCGAACAGGATCAGCCCGGCTGGTGGGAGACCGGTGTTCCGGGCTTGCCGAAGCAGCTCACCGGTTTGCTGGGGTTCGAGCGTGACGCAAGCCAGATCAGCTGTCTCGGCATGGTCCTGGTTCCAGGACTGCTGCAAACGAGTGACTACGTGCGCGCTGTAATGCGCGGCAGCGGTGTTGACGCTGCCGACATCGAGGCGCGCGTTGCTATTCGCCTTGGACGACAGGAGATTCTCACCAAGCCCACGCCTGTCGTGTTCCACGCTCTCATCGACGCAAGTGTGCTTCGGCGAGTCGTCGGAGGACCGCGCGTGATGACGGAACAACTGCGCCACATCTTGAAGATGGCCAGGCGTCGAAACGTGACCATCCAAGTCATCCCGGAAGAAGTCGCAACCCATCCCGGGCTCGAAGGCTCCTTCGTCCTGCTTGAGTTCCCGAAGGCCCGCTCGATCGTCCACCTGGAGCAGCGCAGGCTGGGCGCGTTCCTGGACGAGCCTGCTGACGTTGCCGATTACGCGAAAGTGCTGGATACACTCCAACGGGTGACGTTGAGTCCTGCGGATTCGGCGAAGCTGATCGCAAGGCGGGTTGACGAGCTAGAGGGGTGAGAGTCATGGCGTTCCAGACCTGGCGGAAGTCCAGCCGCAGCGCGAGCCAGTCTGACTGTGTCGAGGTTGGCACCGGCACCGACGTGGTCGGGGTGCGGGATACCAAGGATCGGGACGGGGGGACGTTGGTCTTCCAGTCGCAGGCCTGGGGATCCTTCTTAGCCGCCGTCAAGGCGGAGCGCTTCGGCTGAACCGTAGAGCGCAGCAGGGTTTTTGCTTCTGGAGGTAGTGACAGTGCCGGAATGGTCCCTGGCGGAGTGGCGGAAGTCGAGTAGGTCGGGGTCGACCTCGAACTGCGTCGAGGTGGCAAGGGCAGCAGATTTTGTCGGCGTCAGGGACTCGAAGAATCGTGGCGGAGCCGTGCTGGTGTTCGGGTCGTCGCAGTGGTCGGCGCTCGTCTCGGCGTTAAGGGACCCAATCCAGCATCGACGCTGACGCCGTGCAGGGCGACTCGGTTGAGCTGGGTGTGCGTAGCCTGCTCTGGCGAGAAGCGATCACTCTTCCAGCATCACGAGGGGCGCGCGTGAGCGAGTACCAGTACTACGAGTTTTTGGCTATTGATCAGCCGCTTGATGAACGGCAGCAGGGCGAACTTCGGGCTCTTTCGAGTCGGGCGGACATTTCTGCAACCGGGTTTGTTAACGAGTATCACTGGGGCAACTTCCGGGGCAATCCGCGCGTATTGATGGAGCGTTACTTTGACGCCTTCCTCTGCTTCGCGAACTGGGGCGACCGGCAGCTGATGCTTCGGGTTCCCGCGCAGCTTCTTGATCTTGAGGCAGCGCAGCGGTACTGCGTCGATGGCGATCTGACCATTGCTTGGCAGCACGGCGACAACGTCATTCTGAGCTTCCTGTACCGAGACGAAAGCGGCGAATGGGAATACACCGAAGACCCGAGGCTGGGAGCGTTGCTTGCGATCCGCGAGGAGTTGGCTGGTGGCGACCACCGCGCCCTCTATCTCGCATGGCTGACGACCATCGGCCTTTACCTCGACCCGGAGTACATCGACGTCGAAGAGGTTGAACCTCCCGTTCCCGCTGGGCTTTCGAAGCTGACCGGAGCGCAGCGTGCACTGGTGGAGTTTCTGCGGATCGATCAGGATCTGCTGGCCGTCGCGACACAAGCCAGCCCGCCACTCGGCGCAGGTCCTTCGGATGACGGGCTCGTCGAATTCGTGAAAAGCCTGTCGCAGAAGGAAAAGGACGCACTCCTGGTCCGCGCTGCCAAAGGCGATGCGAGTGGCATTGCCGATCTTCGGCGGCGCTATCGGAGCCTGCACGCGGCTACGCCCATGGCCGGTTCCCGCACGGTCGGTGAGCTGCTGGACGCGGCGTCGGGGCGGGGGGACGAAAGGCGGCAAGAAGAGGCTCGCCGCGCTGAAGAGTTGCGCGCTCGCCGCGAGCGCAGGGCCGCCGCCGCTCGCGAGGAGCGGCTTGATGCTCTCGCCGCTGACAGGGAAGCGGCGTGGCAAAAAGTAGACGCACTAATCGCCACCAGGAACCAGAGCCAATACGACGCTGCTGTCAGCCTCCTCATCGATCTCAAAGCGCTCAGCGCACGGAGCAATGACGAGACGGTGTTCACCCAACGCTGCCAACAACTTCGGGACGAGCACCGGCGCAAGCCGACCTTGATGCAGCGCTTCGATGCTGCGGGACTTTGAACGAGCTGGCCGCAGTTGCCGAACCCTGCTTGTGGCGGTAGTAGAGCGAAGCACCAGGCGTGGAAGCTCAGCGGGCATGTTGATGTCGTTTTTTCGCTAGCGCTGGGTTGGTGCTGTGGTGATGCTGGTTGGTATGCATGAGGATGTGGCGCGGTGTGTTCGGGCCGTTCAGTCGAAGGACGCTCGGTTCGACGGGTGGTTCTTCACCGCCGTGATCAGCACCGGGATCTACTGCCGGCCGAGTTGTCCGGTGGTGCCGCCCAAGGTGGAGAACATGCGGTTCTACCCGAGCGCCGCCGCCGCTCAGCAGGCCGGGTTCCGGGCCTGCAAGCGGTGTCGGCCGGATGCCAGCCCCGGCTCGCCGCAGTGGAACGAGCGGGCGGATCTGGTGGGCCGGGCAATGCGGCTGATCGCTGATGGCGTCGTCGACCGGGAAGGCGTTCCGGGGCTCGCCGCGCGGCTCGGGTACAGCGTGCGGCAGATCCAGCGGCAGCTGTTGGCCGAGCTCGGGGCCGGGCCGCTCGCACTGGCCAGGGCGCAGCGCGCGCAGACCGCGCGGCTGCTGATCGAGACCACCTCAGTGCCCATGAGCGACGTCGCGTTCGCCGCCGGTTTTGCCAGCGTGCGGACGTTCAATGACACCGTGCGCGAGGTCTTCGGACTCGTCCCGACCGAGCTGCGGGCGCGCGCTTCGAAGCGGCAGCCGGCAGCCGCCGGATCGTTGGCTTTGCGGTTGCCGTTCCGGGCGCCGTTGTGCCCGGACAACCTCTTCGGACACCTCGCCGCTACCGCCGTGCCCGGGGTCGAGGAGTGGCGCGACGGGGCCTATCGCCGCACCTTGCGCCTGCCGCACGGGCATGGGGTCGTCACGCTGCGCCCGCAGCCCGAGTACATCGACTGCCGGCTGACCCTGACCGATCTTCGGGACTTGTCGGCCGCCATCACCCGCTGCCGCTGGCTGCTCGACCTCGACGCCGATCCGGTCGCCGTCGACGATCTCCTGCGCGCGGATCCGGTGCTCGCGCCGTTGGTCGAGAAGGAGCCGGGGCGGCGGGTGCCGCGGACCGTCGACGCCGCCGAGTTCGCGGTGCGGGCCGTGCTCGGGCAGCAGGTTTCCACCGCGGCGGCCCGGACGCATGCCGCTCGGCTGGTCACCGCGCACGGCGAGCCCGTCGACGACCCAGCGGGCGGCCTGACCCACCTGTTCCCGGACGCGGCGGCGCTGGCCGAGCTTGACCCGGAGACGCTCGCCTTCCCGCAGTCTCGGCGGAAGACGATCACTACGCTGATCGGCGCCCTGGCCGCCGGCGGCATCGACCTGAGCGTCGGCAGCGACTGGCACCGGACTCGCGCCCAGCTCGCCGAGCTGCCGGGTTTTGGCCCGTGGACCGTCGAGACGGTCGCCATGCGCGCCCTGGGCGACCCCGATGCCTTCGTGCCCACCGACCTCGGCATCCGGTACGCCGCCCGTACTCTGGGGCTGCCCTCGACACCCGCGGCGCTGACCCACCATGCGGCCGCTTGGCGCCCCTGGCGTGCGTACGCCGTGCAATACCTGTGGGCGACCGGCGACCACGCGATCAACCGGCTTCCCGCCTGAGGAGAGGATTTCCGTGCAATCGGTGAAGACCGTCATCGACAGTCCGGTCGGACCGCTCACCCTCGTCGCCGTCGACGGGGCCCTGACCGGTCTATACATGGAAGACCAGCGCCATCGCCCGCCCGAGGAGAACTTCGGCGAGCCGGACACGACACCGTTCGGGCCGGTGATCGAGCAACTGGGCGAGTACTTCGCAGGGCAGCGCAGCGAGTTCGACCTGGCGATGGCGCCGGCCGGCACCCCGTTCCAGCGCGCCGTGTGGGCCGCCCTGTGCGAAATTCCTTACGGCGAAACGATTTCCTACGGCGAGCTGGCCGAGCGGATCGGCAAGCCTAGCGCCTCGCGGGCCGTCGGCCTGGCCAACGGCAAGAACCCGATCGGCATCATCGTGCCCTGCCACCGCGTCGTCGGCTCCAACGGCAGCCTCACCGGCTACGGCGGCGGTCTGGGCCGGAAGCAGCACCTGCTCGACTTCGAGCGGCGCAACAGCGCAGGCGCGCAGGCGGCGTTCGACTTCTAGTCGCGCGGTGCTGGCGGCGTTTTCGCGCGAAACCGTCACCCGCCCTCACGAGGAATGCCGGTTTCGTGTGTGTTTTCAGGCGCTCCACGGCTGTCCGGGCACGACCGCTTGGGCTGAGCTTGTGGCATCGGCGCGGGCGTCCACCTGGCGGTTCGCCCGCCGGGCCTGATGGTGATCGGCGGCCGGTTCCTGTCCGGTGCCGCGCCGCTGGCTGAGGCAGCGCCGCTCGTGAGTGTTTTGGAGTGCTATGGCGCTCCAAAGCGCTCACGAGCAGAGTCACCAGCGGAAACCCGGAAGCTCTCGGTAGGGCCGGTTATGGCGTCCAGGCGGGATTCCGTCCGGTGCGGCCGAGGATCCGGTCCAATGTGGATGCCGTGTCCGGGACGGTGACTTCGGCGTCGTAGACGCCCATCTCCCGGCCCTGGTCGGCGGTTTTCGCGACCTCGCCGTGCACGTAGTCGAGGACGTCGTCGTCTGGCGCCACGCGCTGTCCGGTGGCCTTCGCCAGATCCCAGCCGTGCACCACCAGTTCCACCACGATCATGCCGCCGACCATCGAGGCGGGCAGTTCCGTCGGGCCGCCCATGTGCGTGGTGCCCTCCCACGCGTCTGCCTCGCTCCAGGAGCCCGCGGTGCGGTCCAGCAGCGCCACCAGGTCCGCCGCCCAGTCGCCGCCGGTCAGATCCAGGCCCTGCTCGGCTTCGGCGGGCGGCGGCACCGTCTCCTTGCGCGCGGCGGCCTCCAGCGACGGCCCCCAGAACAGCAGGTGGTTCACCAGCTTGCGCACGTCGTACTCGGCGCACGGCGTCGGGGCGTCGAGCTGGTCGGGCTTGATGTTGCGAACGATTTCCCGCAGCGATGCGGCCGCGCG
Organism: Saccharopolyspora elongata; assembly: GCF_004348985.1. Classification (GTDB taxonomy): domain Bacteria; phylum Actinomycetota; class Actinomycetes; order Mycobacteriales; family Pseudonocardiaceae; genus Saccharopolyspora; species Saccharopolyspora elongata. The sequence goes on from NZ_SMKW01000032.1 coordinate 72,207, forward strand.
GGTCAAGAACTGAGCTTCGGACATGGCTCCAGACAAGCACGGCGAGCGGCCGACGTCTTGAACGAACGCGACATAGGATCCACCCGTGACCAGGGACGCCCGCGGACTCGGGGGCGCGTGGACGAAGTACCAGCGCCACGCCACCCACGCCCCGTCACCGGACCTCGCCCGCCACGTCGAGCGCTACTGGGTCGTTTCCTGGGACTACCGCGAGCCCTACCGGCAGCTGATCGTGCCCTTCCCGAACGTGCATCTGACGTTCCAGGACGGCGGCGCGACCGTGAACGGCGTCTTCAGCGGCCACCAGACCAGGGTGCTGAAAGGTCGCAGCGGGGTGTTCGGGGTGGCGTTCCGGCCTGGCTGCTTCCGCCCGTTCCTCGGCGCATCGGTCTCGACGATCACGGACCGGTCGATCGACGCGCGCGAGATCTTCGGCCCGGGCTTGCCGGACGCGCCGGATGTGGCCGAGGTCGAGGGGTTCCTCCGGGCTCGCTTGCCGCGGCCCGACCCGAAGGCCGACGAGGCCGCGGAAATCGTCGCGCTGATCGCCGCGGAACCGCAGATCACCAGGGTCGACGCGCTCGCCGATGAGCTCGGCACGAGCGTCCGCCGGCTGCAGCGGCTGTTCTCGGAGTACGTCGGGGTCGGGCCGAAGTGGGTGATCCGCCGCTACCGGCTGCGCGAGGCGACCGAGCGGATGGGGGAGGGGAACTGGGCGGCGCTCGCGGCCGAACTCGGCTACGCCGACCAGGCGCACTTCGCCCGGGACTTCAAGGACATGTTCGGCGAACCTCCCACCTGGTACGCCGAGCGGTGCTAGCGGCGATTTCGCGCGAAATCGCCGACCGCCAGGCGTGGCGAACGCCGGCTTCGCGCGAAATCGCCACCTTCAGAGAGGCGATTTCGCGCGAAGCCAGCGGTGTCGCGCAGCAGCCGCAGTGGTGCTCGGCTGCCAGGCCGACCGGTCCGGTCCCGCTTGGGGCGAGCACCTGGGTGCAGGTTCCCGTCCGCGCTGAACGTCGGCCAGTCTGGGCTCAGTTGACCATATTGGACATTTCCGTCGCATCCGCTGTTCTGGCGAACGGCCTTGATCTGCGGGCGTTTCCGCCGCTGCCGATCAAGGTGGCGGTGGGGATCACGCGGCCGCGCACAACGTGTCGCCGAGCCGTGAACGCTCGTAGAAGACCTCTCGCCCGCTGCGGCGGCGCGTGATCAGGCCCGCTTCGAGCAGCACTTTGAGGTGCTGGCTGATCGCGCCGGGGGTGACCGACAGGCGCCGCGCGAGGATCGTCGTCGTGGCCGTTTCGCTGAGGGCGACCAGGAGCCGGGCCCGGGTCCGGCCGATCAGGGCGTCGAGGGCGTCCGTGGTGGGCACGACGTCGTGCGACCAGACCGTTCCCACTCCGGCCGCCGGATAGACCAGCATCGGCTGGTAGGGCTCCGCCATGACGGAGGTGTCCGGCCAGTGGAAGACGCTGGGGATCAGGAGCATGCCGTCGCCGCCGAGCGGTCCGCTGCGTTCCCAAGCGAGGGTCCGCACGCGCAACCGGCCGTCGTGCCAGCTGATGTTCGGGTGCAGGTCGTTGAACATCGAGCCGACCCCGTCGCGGGTCAGCTGCCGGGACCGGCGCAGGACCTCCGATTCGAACAGCCCCCGGATCTGGGGCCAGTACCGGGCCAGCGCGATGTCCCAGTACTGGCGCAGTTCCGCGGTCGCCCGCGCCAGCCCGGCGGCCGGGTCGGCGAGGAACTCCTGCACGACGGGGGTTCCGGCGGCCGGGACTCGTGCCGCTTCGGCGACGGCCGCGTCGAGGTCGGCCCCGGCGATCAGGTCCAGTTCGGCGGTGATGTCCGGCAGGGGACTGGACGGCGGGGGTGTCAGGAAGTCCACGAGGTACGGGCCGAGCGGAACCAGCGCGAAGAGCAGCCGGAGGTCCAGCCGGGCGAGCTGCGGGCGTACCGCGCGGATCCACGGCAGGTGCAACGCGTGCCGCCCCGGGTCCTGCAGCAGGCGCAGGCTCGCGACCGCCTCGGAAGCCGGTGAGAACGCGAACCGCAGCCGCGCGAGGTCCGCGGAGGTGAAGTCGAACTCGGCATACGAGGATTTAGGCACGGCGAAAACATTTATCCGTTCGGGACGGGCCGGTCAAACATGTGTGCACGGCAGCCGGAAGCCCGTCCGGTCGCGCAGCAACGGATAACGCACAAGAGGAGAACAGCCGTGCAGACCCACGACAGCGTCGCAACGACCTACGAGGTCGGATACGTCGTCGGCAGCCTGTCCAAGCAGTCGATCAACCGGCGGCTCGCGACCGCGCTCAGCACGCTGGCCCCGGCCGAGCTGCGGCTCACCGAGATCCCGATCGGTGATCTGCCGCTGTACGACCACGAACTCGACGCAGACTTCCCGCAGGTCGGCTGGGACTTGAAGCGTGCCGTCGAAGCATCGGACGCGATCCTGTTCGTCACGCCGGAGCACAACCGGTCGATCCCCGCCGCGCTGAAGAACGCCATCGACTGGGCGACGCGGCCGTGGGGTTCGAACTCGCTCGACGGCAAGCCCGTCGCCGTGATCGGTGCTTCGCCGGGGAAGGTCTCCACCGCAGTCGCCCAGCAACACCTGAAGAACATCCTCTCGTTCACCAACTCTCCGGTGCTCGGCCAGCCGGAGGCGTACATCAACTACTCCGACGGCCTCGTCACCGAGGACGGCAAGGTGACATCCGAGGGCACCGAGCAGTTCCTCCGCCAGTTCATGGAGGCTTTTTCCTCGCACATCAGGAAGAGCCGCGACGAGTGAGGTCGTGAGTGCCTATGGTCGCTGGAGCGGCCATAGGCACTCACGACCGGCTCAGCGGGGGAGGTGCCGTGCGAAGAACGTGCGCACGTGGTCGCGGATCGCGGGCACCGATTCGGCCGGGTCGACCGCGCCGACCAGCTTCGCCCGGTGCTCGGCGCTCATCAGCCCGGCGTCCTGGAGCTGGGGCGCTTGGGCGCCGTAGTCGGTGAACACCCAGTGCGTGGCGTTGTCGAGCTGTTCCCAGCGGGTGCATCCCCGGTGGGCGAGCATCGCCGTCCAGGTGCGCTCGAAGCGCTCGTCGCGGAAGCCGTCGGTGCCCAGCAGCAGCAACGGCCGGTCCACGCCGTCCCGGGCCACCGGGAGCAGTTCGCCGTCCTGGCCGGGTTGTTCCGGCAGGTAGTCGAGGTAGCCCTCCATGTTGACGGCGGCGTCGATGCGCCGGTCCTCGTACAGCGCCTCGGCCACCGTCGCGCCGCCTGCGGAGTGGCCGTACGCGCCGACCCGCCGCAGGTCCAGCGCCCGGCCGAGGTTCTCGGGCAGCGTGCGTGCTTCCGCGTCCGGGTTGCGCCCGGCGGACAGGTCGCCCAGCCGGTCCAGGACGAACCGGGTGTCGGCGACCCGGGTGTCGAGCATGGTGCGGAACAGTTCCGGGTCGGTCCGGGGATCGCCGGGGACGTCGATCGTGCGCACCCGGCCGCCGGGGAATTCGACCTCGCTGGTTTCGCCGGGGTGGTCGATGGTCACCACGACGTTGCCGTGGCTGGCGAGTTCTTCGGCGAGCCCGGTTCCGATGGTGCGCGGGTCGGCGCCGCCCGGGCTGTAGAGCAGCACCGGGCGCGCGACGGGCTGCGCGGGCGCGCCGGTGTGCGAGTGGGTCGCGGTGGCCGCCCAATCCACGCCCTCGTCCGGCAGCTCCGGATGCAGGTAGACCGGGTCGAAGCCCTTGAACACCTCCGCCGCCGCGGGCGTCAGCTGCGGTGCGACCGGGTATCCGCCGACGGTGCTCGCGGGGTAGAACACCGTGATCACCAGTTCCCTGGCGGTGCCGTTCCACGGGTCGGTCCGGTCGCGGTCGATCAGGTGCAGCATCGTGGTGCCGAGCCGGTGCGGTCCGGTCGGCGCCGGTAGCCGCAAGGTCGTCGGCTCCGCGTGCGCGGTGCCGCCGGCGGCGAGCAGCAGCGCGGCGGCGAGGATCGTCGTTGTGCGCAACATGTTTTCCCCTTCCGTTCCCAAGGCATGACAGGTCGAGCCCGCAACTTCCCGTTCGGGCTTTTCGTCGAACCGGCCGGGTTCAGTTCTTCCGCATGACCGCGCAGGCGCGGTCCAGGTAGTCCAAGAAGTCCTCGCCGAACACGAAGCCCCGGTCGTCGGGGACGGCGCGTTCCCGGAGGAAGCGGAGCATCGTCTGAAGGATCGCGGGGTCGCCGCCGGTGAACAGGTCGCCGAGCTCGAACAGGCGCCGCGTGGCGCGCTGCACCCCAGGGTCGTCCACCGGGTCGTCGGCCTCGCAGTGCCGCACCAGCTTCGCCGCCACCAGCGGCCATTCCGCGTCCAGCAGCTTCCTGCCCTCCGCACCGAGCGCGTCGGCGCGTTCGTCCAGGACGGCCTGCTGCTCGTCGGTGATGTACTGGTCGATCGTGGTCATCCGGCCCAGCGCGGTGAGGAATTCGCCGCTCTCCGGGCGCCACGAGCCGTCCAGCTGCTCCAGCAGGTTCCTGGTCCGGCTCCGCAGCGCGTCCAGCCGACTGGCCTGCTCGTCGAGCTGGTCGAGGTGGGCGACGAGCACCTCACGCAGCGCGGCGGGATCGGCCAGCACGTCGCCGATCTCCTCCAGCGACATCCCCAGCTGCCGCAGCAGCCGGATCTGGTAGAGCCGCTGTAAGTCGTGCTCGGTGTACCGGCGGTGCCCGGACCGGGTTCGCTCGCCGGCCTGCAGCAGCCCGAGCTCGTCGTAGTGGTGCAGCGTGCGCACGGTCAGGCCGGTCGCCCTGGCCAGCGCCCCAACACTCCAAAGCGGCTGCTTCTCGCCCCCGGTTCCGGTCACGGGAACGACACTAGAACCTCCCGCTACGTCAGGTTCAACACCGGCGCAGGAGAAATCCACTGTGGACGTGTGGAGACGGGTCTTGCGGCTCTCGACCGGCCGCCTTACGATCCCTGCTACTCGATCGATCGATCGACGGACACGGTCCGATCGGATCGGCTCGCGGCGGGAGTGATGGGATGCACGGCACCAGAGAACTGCGGCGAGTCGCTTCCGCGGCGTTCATCGGCACGGCTCTGGAGTGGTACGACTACTTCCTCTTCGGCGCGGCGGCCGCGCTGGTCTTCGACCGCGTCTTCTTCCCCGACCTCGATCCGGGCACCGGTCTGATCGCCTCCTTCCTCACGTTCGCTGTCGGCTTCGTCGTCCGGCCGCTGGGCGGGATCCTGTTCGGGCACATCGGCGACCGCCTCGGCCGCCGCCGGGCGCTGACCGCCACCCTGCTGATCATGGGCCTGTCCACCGGCGCGATCGGCCTGCTGCCGGGATACCAGCAGATCGGCTTCATGGCCCCGCTGCTGCTCGCCGTTCTGCGCTGCCTGCAAGGGCTTTCCGCGGCAGGCGAGTGGTCCGGCGCGACGCTCATGGCGGTGGAGCACGCGCCAGAGGGGCGGCGCGGCTGGTACGGCGCGATGCCGCAGTACGGGGCGCCGGCGGGCACGCTGCTGTCCAGCGGCGCGATGGCGTTGGCGACGCTGCTGCCCGAGGAGCAGTTCGTGGCGTGGGGCTGGCGGATCCCGTTCCTGGTTTCGTTCGCGCTGCTGCTGGTCGGCTTCCAGGTCCGGCGCCGGATCGAGGAATCCCCCCTGTTCGAAAGGGAATCCCGGGAGAAGGTGCCCGTCCTGGCGGTGCTGCGGGGCCATTGGCGGGAGGTGGTGATCGCGTTGTCGGCGACCATCGCCAACACCGGCGGCCTGTACCTGCTGACGACGTTCCTGGTCGGCTACGGCACGACCGCGCTGGGCCTGCCCAGGCACGTGATGCTCGCGGCGACGCTGATCCCGGCGGCGCTGGAGTTCCCGGTGATGGCGCTGAGCGCCCGGCTGGCCGACCGGTTCGGCCCGGGCCGGATGTGCGTCGTCGGCTCGCTGCTCTCGGCGATCACCGCCTTCCCGGTGTTCCTGCTGGTCGACACGCGATCCCCGGTGCTGGTGGTGCTGGGCGCGGCCGTCGGGATCGGCATGCTCACCATCACCTACGCGGCGCTGGGCACCCTGATCGCGTCGATCTTCCCGCCGTCGCTGCGCTACACGGGCGTCGCGATGGGCGTCAACCTCGCCGGGGTGGTCGGCGGCCTGCTGCCGTACTTCGCCACCCAGCTGCTCGTGCTGTCCGGCAACGCTTCCTGGCCCGCGGCGACGCTGCTGCTCGTGATCGCGGTGTGGAGCCTGCTCGGCAGCCTGGCCGCGCAGCGCCGCCTGGGGGCGAAAAGCCAAGCGCGCCAACCCGAATCGGTGGCCTGAGAGGAATGAGCATGCCCAGCGCGATGACCACATCCGGTCCGGTCGACCGCGACCGGCTCGGCCCGACCCTGCCGCACGAGCACCTGTTCATCAACCTGCTCCGCGAGCGCCGCGGCGACGGCCTGATCACCGACGAGCGGCTGGTCACCGCGGAAGTCGGCGCGTTCGCCGAGCTCGGCGGCGGCACGATCGTGGACCTCACCTCCGCGGAACTGACCGTCGGAGCCGCCCCGGACCCCCGCAGCGACGCCGCAGGCGACACCCGAGACCCGGAGAACGTCCTGGCCGTCGCGCGCGTCGCGAAGGCCGCCGGGCTCAACGTTGTGCTGGGCACCGGGCACTACCGAGACCCGTTCCTGGACCGGGACTGGTTCGACCGGCACGACCCGGACCAGGTCGCCGAGCGGCTGGTCCGCGACCTGACCGAAGGCTTCCCGGGGACCAGCACCCGGGCCGGCATCATCGGCGAGATCGGCGCCGACAAGTGGTACATCTCGGCGGCGGAGGAGCGCTCCTTCCGGGCCGCCGCCCGCGCCCACCGCGCAACCGGGGCGGCGATCTACACCCACGCGGCGCGCTGGCCGGTCGGGCTGCCGCAGCTCGACCTGCTCGCGGCGGAGGACGTCGCGCCGGAGCGGATCGCGATCGGGCACTGCGACCTGGTCGAGAAGCCGGGCTACGCGCTGGAAATCGCGCGGAGAGGGGCCTACGTCGGGATCGACACCATCTTCACGGCGAACCAGCACGAGGTGCGGCGGCGCGTGGCGCTGGTGGTCGAGCTCGCGCGAGCGGGACATCTCGACCAGATCCTGCTCTCCCACGACGTCTGCGTGAAATCGCAGCTCAGCGCATACGGCGGCACCGGCTACACGTTCCTGCAGACGACTTTCCGAGACGCCTTGCGAGAGGCGGGGATCGACGACGGGGAGTTCGAGCGGATCACGGAGGACAACCCGGCCCGACTGCTCTGCGGCTGAACCCGACGGCGCGCGTGAATCCGTCCGGGAGACGTTCGCACCGGACTGCATTGATCGCGGGACGCCCTGGGCAATCCGTTTTCGCCGGTCCGCTACGGGCCCGAGATCCTCAACCGCGACGCCACCCAGATCGGCACGGCCCTGGAACGCCGCTTTCAACGCCAGGCGACGTGAACGAGGTCCGCACGGTCACCCTGATCGTGGGTTCACCCGGCAGTTGGTGTGGAGGTATCGGGCAGCGCCGTCCGCGAAGTCGTAAATCGCGACCGTCTGGGTGTCCTCCAAGGAATCCGCCGGCGGCATCAGGAAATTCGTCTCGCTCACCGGGAGCAGTTCATATCTGATGCGGTCCGGTTTCTGGAGGAATTCCGCCTGCATCGGGTCGAGGACCAGGGTCAGGTGCAGCCTTCTGCCTCCGGCCGACACCTCGTAGCGTGCGCCGGGGCGCTCGTAGACGCCAACGTATCTGGACAGGTCGAGGTTCCGCGTCGCGTCCGGTGCGGGCAGGTCCGGAACGGTGACCGTGCCGAGGTCGGTCAGGATCTCGTTGAACACCGCTCGGTAGAAGCTTTCCCGCGGTCCGCCGTTCGTCAGCATCGTGATGGCGGTGTTCGAGTCCGGCAGGATCCGCAGCCGTGCGTTCTGGCCGATCGTGCTGCCGTCGGCCGCGTAGGCGGTTTCGCCGTGCCAGTCGCACGCGATGAGACCGAGCGCCCACTCCGGCCCGAACATGTACGGATCCGGTACGGGCACCCGCGAACGCATCATCTCCCGGATGCCCTCGGCCGAGACGATCCGCTTTCCGTTCGCCGCCGTGCCTTCGCGGAGCAGGACGTGCGCCATTGCGAGCACCTCCCGGGGCGTCGAGGTGATGCCCCCGCCGGGGCCGAAGGCGCGCGGCAGGTAGTCCACGGGTGTGACGATGGGGCCTTCTTCCAGGGAACGGATCAGGTGGCCGGTCGCGGCGCGGGTTTCGTCCACCTGCTCGCGCCGGCTGCTCGTGCTGGTCAGGCCCATGGGATCGAAGAGGCGATCCCGCATGACGTCGTCCCAGCGCTTGCCGTCGTGCACCTCCAGGATCCGCGCGAGGATCGCGTAACCGAGCGCCGCGCTGTAACCGTGGGTGCGGCCGACCGGGAAGACCTGGGGTGCGTCGGCGATGTTCTCGACCATGCGCTCGTAGACGTCGTCGTCTTCGCCGGGATCGCCGTAGGCTTCCTCGATACCGTTGGTGTGGCACAGCAGGTGCCGTGGGGTGACCTTGGCGCTCGTCTCCGGATCGGCAACCTTGAAACCGGGCAGATAGGTCCGCACCGGCTCGTCCAGGTCGACTTTCCCCTCGTCGACGAGCTGCATGAAGGCCAGCGCGGTCCACGTCTTGGTCATGGAGCCGCACTGGTAGACGGTGTCCGTCGTAACGGGTTCCCGCGTTTCCACGTTCTTGACACCGACCGCGAGCTCAGCGAGTTCTCCGCCGTGGAGCACACCGATCGCGGCGCTCGGGATGCCGTACTCCGCCAGGAGTTCCGCGACCCAGGCTCGAATCCGCGGCACGTCGATCGTCATCGCGGGAGACCGACCGCGTTCGCGGCGTCCGCTTCGAAGTACTCCGTCGTGGCACAGGCGCCGGTGTGCGCCTCGAAGAAGTCCCGGACGGCATCGATGGAGTCGTGGTCGATGACGTTGACCGCCTTGGCCCCGTCCTTGCTCGCGACCGCCAGCTTCCACTTGGCGCCCTTGGGGAGCTTGGCGTGCGCGGTCTTCAGGCCACTCCAGAACTTGCCGTCGTCCGAGACGGTCGACACGGCCATTACGTGCATCGTTGTTCCCTCTCTTTCCAGATGAGGAAAAGCTACGTTGCGTTTTATAACCAGTCAACGAGATGTACCTGCAAAACAGCAGCAAAAGGCTAATCGTTGCAACAGAATTGACAACAAATGCAACTATCCGGACCGAGTCGTTGCAATGTACTGTCGATGAATGCAAGAGGAGGTGTGCCGGTGCCAGGAGGCAGGCTGACCCACGAGGACCGCCGGCGGATCGCGGCATGGCTGGCCGGTGGGCTCGGTTATGCGGAGATCGGCCGTCGGCTCGGCCGGCCAACCTCCACGATCAGCCGCGAGGTGGCGCGAAACGCCGCATCAGGCGACTACCTGGCCGACCACGCGCAGCAGGCCGCCGGCCACCGCGCCCGCCGGCGCAAGCCGGCCCGGCCGGCCGAGCCGGCGACCGACGGGCAGCCGACCGAGGTCGTGCGCGGCTTCGTGGACCAGTTCGCAGCCCGGCTGGCCGCGACCGGCATGCCCCGGATGACCGCCCGGGTGTTCGTCTGCCTGCTCACCGCCGACGCCGACGGCCTGACGGCAGCCGACCTGGTGCACCGGCTGCAGGTCAGCCCGGCGTCGGTGTCCAAGTCCATCGGCTACCTCGAAGCCATGAAATTGGTGGTGCGCCAACAGGATCCCGGTGGGCGCCGCGAGCGGTACGCCATCGACGACGACGTCTGGCTCCGGGCGTGGCAGGCCGACACCGGCGCACACGGCGAGATCGCGACCGCCGCACAGCGGGGCATCGAGATCTTCGGCGCCGACACGACCGCCGGCGCCCGACTCGGCAAGATGGGCCGGTTCTTCGGCCGGCTCAGCGAGCAGATGAGCGGCAGCACCCTCACCGAGGCCGTCGTGCACGACGCGCTGACCGTGCTCGCCGCCCTCGTGCACGCCGGCCGGCCGCTCACCCTGGACGTGCTGGCCACCGCGCTCGACTGGCCCCGGGAGCGTGCCACCGCCGCGCTGGACGCGATCCAGCGTCAACCGGTGATCGCCGACCCCCTCGCCCTGCGGGCCAGCGGGCCCGAGACGTACGTCCTCACCACGAGACCGGACCGCCTGAGCCCGGCGCAACGCGCAGCACTCGAGAAGTGAGTCGGCGCCCTCGACATAGGCGCCGCGGCGTGGCATGCGCAGGTCGGCTCTGGGCGGAGCGCTTTCCGGTAGGTGCGGGCCGGCTCGCGCGCTTCCCACGCCGGACACCGTGAGCACCTGGACCCCTCCGAGCAGGTCACCCAGGAGTGGGGTCTTTGCGGTTTCGCGCGAAACCGCCGCTCCGGCGTCAGGCACCGGCGCCTTCGGGATCAGCCGGGCGGAGCCATTCTGAAACGACCTCTTACTCGGTCAGGCTTCCGCCGTCGGCGACCACGTGGCCGTTGTGGATCACCGTGCGGTCGCGGCCGCGGTCCATCACGGTGGAGGTCACGGTTTCGCCGTCGACGAGCAGCAGATCGCCCTGGTCCCCGACGGCGAGGCCGGGCCGGTCGGCGACCGACGCGACGCGCGGCAGCGAGCGGTCGAGGATCGACGCACCGCCGCGGGAGGCCACCGCGTAGCAGTGCTCGATGAGCTCGTCGGCGCGGAACTGGTTGGTGAATGCGAGCTGCCACGTGCGGTCGAGCATGTCGGCGTTGCCGTACGGCGACCAGTAGTCGCGCTGGCCGTCCTCGCCGAGCCCGACGCGGACACCGGCGGCGGTGAGCTCGGCCAGCGGCAGCGAGTGGTGCCGCGCGGGCGCGACGGTGGCCATCGAGATGTCGAGCTCGGCGAACTCCGCGATCAACCGCCGGGTGGTGGCCTCGGAAACGCTGCCGAGGCTGTAGGCGTGGGAGATGGTGACCTGCCCCGCCATGCCGAGGGCGCGGGTGCGCTCCAGGATCAGGTCGGTCGAGAACACCCCGAGCTCGCCGGGCTCGTGCAGGTGGACGTCGATCGGCGCCTGGTGCTTCTCCGCCAGCCCGAACAGGACGTCCAGGTGGCGCACCGGATCCCGGTCGAGGGTGCACGGGTCGATGCCGCCGACCACGGCGGCGCCCGACGAAAGCGCCTCGTCGATCAGCGGCGGCACGCCCTTCTCCCGCAGCAGGCCGGCCTGCGGGAACGCGATGATCTCGACGTCGCAGCGGTCGCGGTGCGCTTCCTTCGCGGCCAGCACGCCCTCGAACCGCTCCAGCTTGCAGTCCGCGTCGATCTGCGCGTAGCTGCGCACGCGGGTCGTGCCCTGCTCGATCATGCGGCGGAGCGTGTAGGTGGCGCGTTCGGCGATGCTCCACTCGGCGTCGCGCCAGTTCTCGCGGTCGTTCATGACCATCGGCCAGATGCCCGGGCTGCCGGTGTGCGGGCGGAACGGCAGCCCGATCCGGGTCGAGTCGAGGTGGCAGTGCACGTCGGAGAACGACGGCAGGGCGAGCCGCCCGCGGCCGTCGACCGCGTCGGCGCGGTCGGCCTGCGCGGCGTGCGGGGTGATGGCGGTGATCCGCCCGTCCTGGATCTCGATGTCCGAGGGTTCGCCGCCCCACGGGCGCACGTTGGTGATCAGCATTGGCTCTCCGTCGGTCACGTCGCGGGCAGTACGTCGGCGAGGCTGGCCAGCGAGGGAGCCCGGCCCAGCTCGATGTGCGAGAACGCGAGTGCCGCCGCCAGATCGGCGTTGCCCGCGTAGATGGCTTGGCAGATGTCCTTGTGCTCGGCGCACTGGACGCGCATGTCGCGATCCGAGGTCATGGTGAACAGCCACTGCATCAGCCCGAGCGAGGGCTTGAGCGCGTTCTCCAGCATCCGGTTCCCGGTCATCGCGACGATTTCGGCGTGCAACGCGGTGTTGGCGGCCGGGATCTCGTCGGCGTCGCCGCGCCGCGTCGCGTCCTCGGCGGCGTCCATGAGCTCCCGCAGCCGCGTTCCGCCGCCGCCCGCCGCAACGGCTTCGGCGGCCCGGCGCGCCGCCATCACCTCCAGGCTCAGCCGCAGGTCGAAGAGCTCGTCGACGTCCTTGAGCGTGAGGGCGCGGACGGTGGCGCCGCGGCGGGGCGACGCCACGACGAAGCCGTCGGCTTCGAGCCGCGCCAGCGCCTCGCGCACCGGGATGCGGGAGATGCTGAGCGCCTCGGAGAGATCGCGCTCGCGAAGCCGATCGCCGGGCGCGTACTCACCCGCGAAGATCCGGCGGCGGATCTCGTCCGCGGCGCGGACCGCGGTGGACGGCCCGAGGTCCGGACCCTGGCGGCGATCGGTGGCAGCTGGACCGGTCATGGGCCGACCCTACGCGCGGCGACGCGGACGCGGCTTCGACCCAACACCGCCCCGGTGGCCGGCGGTTTCAGCCGAAACCGCCGCCGGATGTCCGCAGTTCCGATTGACGCCGTCATCCAACCGGATCCCCGGTCGTGAACGCCGGGTACGTCGGCGGGAACAGCTCCGCGGCCGGCCGCCGCTGCACGTCGCGCTCGGAGTAGGCCTCGCGCATCTTCTCGAACAGCAGTTGCGCGCGTTTCCGCAGGTCTTCGAGGTCGACGCCGGGGATGCGGGAGTCCGCCAGGACGGTCCGGCCCGCGACGACGGAGTGCGTCGCCTGCCGCGCGGTTCCGTTGAGCAGGAAGGTGCGCACCGGGTCGTCCAGCACGCCGTCGCGGATGTCGTCGATGCGGAACGCCACCACGTCGGCCTGCGCGCCCGGCTCCAGCCGGCCGAGGTCGCCGCGGCCCAGCGCCCGCGCGCCGCCGAGGGTGGCGGCGTCGAGGTAGTCCTCGGCAGGCGCGGCGTCGAGCCGGTCTTCCAGAACCTTCGCCAGGTGGATGCCGACGTCCATGCCCCGGATCAGGTCCGGCGGGAAGGAGTCGGTGCCCAGGCACAGGTTGATGCCCGCGTCCCGGTACATGCCGAAGGTGTGCAGCACCTTCCCGTAGCGCAGGGACGTCTGCGGGCAGTGCACGATCGACACGCCCGCCGCCGCGAGCTTCGCGAGGTCGCCCCGGTCTTCGCCGTGGACGTCCGGGTGCCGGTCGGTGACCAGGCCGTGCGGCACGAGCAGGTGGGTGTCGAGGAGTCCGGTGCGTTCGAGCATCTCCAGCGGCGTGACGCCGTGCTGCCGCTCGACGAGGTCGCGTTCGAGCAGGCCCTGCAGGCAGTGCAGCCGCACGATCGCGTCGCGCTGCCGGGCGGTGGCGGCGGTCTCGCGCATGATTTCTTCGGTGATCGTTTCGATTCGGCAGGGCAGGAGCACGCCGGTCACCAGCGGGTCGGCGAGCCCGGCGACGTGGTCGAGGAACCGCACCGCGTCCTGCAGCCCGGCGCGCCCGCGTTCCTCGTCGAAGGCCACATCGCGACCGCCCTCCGGCAGCGCGACGTTCACGCCCGAGCGGTAGGCGGGGCCGAGGTAGGCGCGCAGGCCCAGCTTGCGCGAGGTCTCGGTCATGGTGACGAGCTCGTCGTAGGGCTCGGCCCACGAGCTGTGGATCTCCGAGGCGATCGGCATGTACGTGGTGATGCCGTGCAGGGCGAGCTGCACCAGGGCGTACTCGCGGATCGTCGCGCGTTCCTCGGGGGTGAACACGTCGCGGCGCCGGTGCTGGAAGTAGTCCAGCGACCACTGGAGCCCATCGGCCCGCTCCGGCGTCGGCCAGGCGTCGAGCACCAGGTGGTCGATGTCGGTGAGGGCGTCCAGGTCGATGAGGCCGGGCAGCACCAGCGATTCGCCGAGGTCGAGTTCGGCGTCGACGGGCCCGTCGACGCCGTGGCCGACGTGGACGATCACGTCGTCCTCCCAGACCACTTCGCCGTCGCGCAGGAGCGCGTGGTGTCCGTCCTGGTGGGCGAGGACGTGGCTGGCCCGCCAACGCGTGCGCATGGGATCTCCTCGGGCTCGGTTCTCGGTGGCCTGGAAGTGCCCCGACACTAGCATTTGGCATACCAAATGCGAACGGTCTTTTCGGTGGAGCTGACCGGGCGAGGCGACCATGGGGCGTTCCGTATCGGTAAACGCCTAGCTCAATCGGTAAATGTTAAGCCGAGGTAACTCTTCGCCCGTCTGATCTGGTCATTCCGGGAGCAGCTCTTTACCCTCCCGTCGGTATACCAGCTAGGCCCGACCGGTCCAATTCACGGACCGTGCCCTGGAGGCAGCCATGGACCAAAGCACCGGCACGACGTCCGCGACGGAGCAACCGATCACCCGTGCGAACTGGATAACCGCGATCGTGCTGTCCACCGTGATCTCGGTGGTCTCGGTGCTGATCGGCGAGTACAAGTTCCAGGTCGGACCGGCCGCGATCGCGCTGTTCCCGATCATCTGGGCGGTGCTGATCGGCGCGATCATCGGCGTCCAGCGCTGGCGACCGGTCTCCGGCGCCACGCGCTCGGTGGCGACCGTGATGCTGGAGATCAGCATCCTGCTTTTCCTGGCGAAGCTCGGCACCGAGATCGGCCCCTCGCTGGCGAAGTTCCAGAACCTGGGCCCGGCCATCCTGCTGCAGGAGGTCGGCCACATCTTCGGGACGGTCCTGCTCGCGCTGCCGGTCGCGGTGGCGCTGGGCCTCGGGCGGGCGGCCATCGGGGCCACCTGGTCGATCGACCGCGAGTCCTACCTGGCGTTCGCGATCGAGCGCTTCGGCGTCCGGTCGCCGGAATACCGGGGCGTGTTCTCGGTCTGGCTGATCGGATCGGTCTTCGGCGCCCTGTACGTCTCGCTGCTCTCGGGCTTCATGGGCAGCCTGGGCATCTTCCACCCGCTCGCGCTCGCCCTGGGGCTCGGCCTGGGATCGGGCTCGATGATGCTGGGCGGCGTCGGCGCGCTGTCGCTGATCTACCCGGAGCGGGCGGCGGAGATCGCGGCCCTGGCGGCGCTGTCCAACCTGGTCACCAACATCGTCGGCTTCTACTCGGGCGTCTTCCTGGCGCTGCCGCTGTGCCGCCGGCTCTACGCCTTCTGGAGCCGCGTGTTCGGCCGCGACGACGAGGGCAACTCGCGCCGCGCCACCGCCAAGCCGAAGAAGCAGAAGAAGCAGCAGGTGCTTGAGGTCGTGCAGGACCCCGAGGTCAAGCTCACCCCGAGCCTGACGCTGCTGTCCTACCTCGTCGTCGGTGCGGGCGGGCTGCTGGCCAGCGCGATCGGCACGCGTTCCTTCGAGATCAAGGACGCAGTGGGCATCGTCGTCCTGCTCGTCCTCACGTGGGTGTGCGTCCGCCTGGCGAAGCTGGTGCCGATGGTCCCGGCCAGCGTCTTCGTGCTCGGCATCGGCACGCTGCTGTCGGCGAACTTCCTCCCGACCGGCCCGCTGGTGGCGGACCTGATGGAGAACATGAAGGTGATGCTGATCGGCCTCCCGGGCCTGGCCCTGATCGGCCTGACGCTGGGCCGGGACATCCAGGCGCTGCGCCAGCTGAGCTGGAAGGTCGTCCTGGTCGCGCTGCTGACCTACTCGTCCTCGTTCCTCGCGGCGGCGGCGCTGGGCCAGACGGTCCTCCACCTCTGACAGCGAAAGACGGAGCAGGTCGACCCCGGGGTCGTGAGCGTTTTGGACTGCTATGGCGGACCAAAGTACTCACGACCCCGACCCCGTTGTCGTTGGCCGGCGTGCCGGGCTGCCACGAGTGGCAGATCGATTGACTTTCGATAGGTATCGATCGATAATCGATGTATGAATCGCATCGTCATAGTCCTGCTCCGGGTCGGCATCGTCGCGGCCGTGCTGCTCGGCCTCTTCGGTCAGATCGTGGTCATCCCGACGGCGGCGGCCGACGAGGTCGACAGCTTCCCGCCGTACGCGCCGTTCGCCGCGCCCTACGTGGTGGTGACGATCATCGGCGTCGCCTGCGTCCAGGCGGTGCTCGTCGCGGTGTGGATGCTGCTGTCCATGGTCCGGCGCGATGCGATCTTCACGCCGCGGGCCTTCCGGTGGGTCGACATCATCATCGGGGCCTCGGTGGTGGCGACGCTGCTGGCGATCGGGACCGCCGGGCATCTGTCCGTGGCCAGCATTCCGTCTCCCGGCGATGGCATGGACGTCGTCAGCGCATTGGCCGCCGCGGTCGCGTGCGTCGGCGTGGGGACGTTGTTCGCGATGCTCGTCGTCGTCATGCGGAGCCTCTTGCGCAAGGCGACGGATCTGCAGTCAGAGATCGCCGAGGTGATTTGATGGCGATCATCGTCGACCTCGACGTCCAGCTCGCCAAGCGCGGCATGTCGGTCGGCGAATTCGCCGCCGCCGTCGGCATCACGCCCGCCAACATCGCGGTGCTGAAGAACGGCCGCGCGAAGGCGGTCCGGTTCACGACGCTCGACGCGATCTGCCGCACGCTCGAATGCCAGCCCGGTGACGTGCTGCGCTGGGTTCCCGACGGCAGCTAGACGCGGAATCTGCGCTCCGCGCAAGGCGGCCTGAACGCCACTCGGGCCACAGTGGACACTCGTGCATCCGGGTGGTCGAGTTGCGCCGGGTGGCCGCAACCCGTCGTCTGGGGAATAGGTGCCGCGCGGACGCGGTTGCTTGGTGTTGAGTAGTTCAACACCAAGCTATTCGGAGGTGTGCGATGAAGGCCATCGACACGATGTTCGTCTTCCTGGCCCCGGGGGCCGAACGAGCTGGGAAGCGGATCGAGCAGCAGACCGCGGGCGGGGTCAACGCGTTCGTGTGGGTGCCCGACGCCGAGGCGGCCGCCGAGGT
The DNA here is from genome assembly GCF_004348985.1 of Saccharopolyspora elongata. Classification (GTDB taxonomy): domain Bacteria; phylum Actinomycetota; class Actinomycetes; order Mycobacteriales; family Pseudonocardiaceae; genus Saccharopolyspora; species Saccharopolyspora elongata. The sequence goes on from NZ_SMKW01000032.1 coordinate 88,978, forward strand.
GGTCGCGGCGCAGGCCGCGGCCGGACTCGAACTGGTCGAGCTCTACCGGGGCTTCGGCTTGCGCGAGGCGCGGCGGGTCGTCGATGCCGTCGCCGAGCGAGCTCCGGTGGGCGTGTCTGGTTTCGGCTTCGGTGCCGCGGCCGGGGGAGCGGTGGGAGATTCCGTGACCATCTACGGCGCCGATCTCGACGACCCCGGCGTCCGGCGGGTCGAGGTGGAGATAGCCGGGCGGCGCACATCGGTGGTGCCGGTCGCCGATGCCGCCGGGGCCGCGAAGGCGGCGGCCGAAGCCGTCGATGCGGGCGCGGAAGTGGTGGAGATCTGCGGCGGCACACCGTTGACCACCGCAGCGCTCGTCGAGCAGGAATTGGCCGGTCGGGCGGCGGTGGGCCTGGTCTCCTGGCCCTTCGAATCGATCACCGGCGCCGCCGCTTACAAGGCGGCGTTCGAGGCCAGGGCGTGATCAGTCGGTCTCGTGCGGGGCGAGCGCGGTCTTCAGCAACGCGGCGAGCTGCTCGCGCTGCGCGTCGTCCAGCGGCGCGAGCAGCTCCTCGTCGGCGGCCAGTACCGCCTCCAGCGCCTCGGTGGCGAGTCGTTCGCCCCGGTCGGTGAGCCGCACGAGCACGGCGCGCCGGTCGGACGGATCGTTCGCGCGGGCGACCAGCCCGGCCTCGACGAGCCGGTCCAGCCGAGCCGTCATCGCCCCGGAAGTGACCAGCGACGAGCGGGCCAGATCCCGGGGGTTGGTGCCGTCCGGGTCATCGCGCCGCCGCAGCGTGTTCAGCACGTCGAAATCGCCGTAGCTGAGCCCGAGCGGCTGCAGCGCATCCCTGATCGCCCGCTGCCCGTGCTCGGCCCACCGCAGCAGCCGCCCGATCACCTGCAACGGCGCAACGTCGAGCGAAGGTGCGCGCCGACCCCATTCGGCGACCATCCGATCAACCGAATCCATGGCCACCCCGGGATCGTAGTTCCGCCGAACCGGGACGCCGACCGGCCGGTCGCTAGCCGCTGTTTTCGTGACGGAGGATCGCGAGGTATTCGTGCTCGTCGCGCAGCAGCGCGTGCAAGCCCGGGCTCGGTGAGAGGGGCAGCTCGCGATCTCCCGCGACAATTCCGCTCAGCGCCAGGCCGGTCCCGTCGGCAGCAGTGCGAGGTCCGCAGGCGTATAGCAGCGCAGGTGCTGGCTGATCTTGCGGTCGGGACGGGCCGCTTCCCGCCAGGTGGCGGTGCAGGTGACCGGTCGAAGCTCGTCCGCTCGCGGAGTTCGTAGTCGCGTACGCGGCCCGGGCGGTCGCCGCGGCCGTCGTTCCGTAGCAACCAGACCCCGGCCGTCAACTGACCGGTGTGCCCGATCGGCGGGCTCTGGCGTGGTCAGTGGTGGGTCGTTGGCTCGGTGCTGGCGGCGCGCTGGTAGGTCAGGCCGGTGATGGTCTCGCCGCTGGGTGCGTGTTGCGGGCTCGGGCCGTCGACCAGGTGGAATCCGGCTCGCGCCAGCGTGCGTTGGGAGGCGGTGTTGCCCTGTTCGGTGCGGGCGCGCAGCGTGGTGATGCCCCGGGTCGGAGCCCAGGTGGCGATGAGGTCCACCGCTCGCTGGACGACGCCGAGGCCGCGGGCGTGCGGAGCGAGCCAGAAGCCGACTTCGGCGCTCTGGCCCTGGATGTCGAACAGGGTGATCGAGCCGAGGAAGCGGTCGTCGGCGGCGTTGGCGATGGCCAGCACGGCGAGGTTCCCGCTGCTGAGGCCGTCGGCGATGACGCCGCGGATCTGCTCGCGCACCAGTTGGGGGGTGTAGTGCGGGCTGGGCAGGTGCGCGAATCGGCGCACGGCCGCGTCGGCGGTGGCGGCGGCGAAGTCTTCGGCGTCGCCGTCGGTTAGGTGCCGGACGGTCACGGTGCCGTCGGTCAGTCCGGACTCGGGAAGGGCCAGGGACACGCTTACCTCCGATTCGGGAACGATGTACACGACTCTAGAACATTGTTCGATTGCTGGTTCGACGTACTAGTGTGGGTGGTGAGGAGCGGGGGTGTGTCGATGGGCGAGCAGGTCGCCAGTGTGTGGTTCCGGGAGTCGCGCCCGGCGCGGGAGGCGCCGCTGACGCGGTCGCGGATCGTGGCCGAGGCGGTGGCGTTGCTGGATGCCGAGGGGGCCGACCGGTTGACGATGCGGCGGCTGGCGGGTCGTCTCGGCAGTGGGGCGACCACCCTGTACTGGCACGTCGACACCAAGGACGACGTGCTGGACCTGGCGTTGGACGCGGTGTTCGCAGAGGTCGACCTGGCTCCGGGCGCGGCGGGGTGGCGGGGCGAGCTGATGCGGCTGCTCACCGACTGGCGTGCGATGCTGCTGCGCCACCCGTGGTCGGCGGTGCTGCTGGGGCGACGGCCGCTGATGGGTCCCAACGCGCTGGCCTGCACCGAATACCTGCACGCGCTGCTGGTGGATGCGGGATTGCGCGCGCCGGAGCTGATGGCTTCGGCTTATGCGCTGTCCAACTACGTCATCGGGTGCGCGACCAACCAGGTCGGCTGGCGCACGCAGGACGAGCCTGCGGTGCGGCGGGCCGCCCACGAGCACCTGCGCGGCAACGCCGAGCGCTACCCCACCCTGGCAGCGCACATGGACGTGCTCGACGCGGACTGGGACAGCAGTTTCCGCCGCGGCCTGGAGTACCTGCTCGACGGGATAACAGCCCGCCTGGGGTGAGGCTCGCGGTCGGCGCGGGCGTGCCAGCGGCCGTCGGTGCGGGTGATGCGCACCGGGCGGTCGAAGCACTTGCTGATGTGGCCGGTGGTGATCACCTGGTCGCCTCAGGCACGACCCGGCGGGAACCAGCGGCGCGACCGATCGCAAAGAAATGTCCGCAAATGATTCTTTGCAATCATGAACGAACGCCGCCGCAGTACCGCGCACGCGTCTTGGGCGCGATATCCGCGGGAGCGCTGCTGGGAATGCCGGCCGGAACGCTGATCGCGGGACTGCTCAGCGACCACATCGGACTGATGCCCAGCATCGCGGTGTTCACCGCCGCGTCCGCGGCGATGTCCTTGTGCCCGCTGCTGTTCCCGGCGTGGCGCGCCGTCGACCGAAGGACTTCCCCTGCCCGGGAACGAGCCGGGGAAGTCCTTTGAGGACGGTCAGCTGCCGACGTAGTCCGCGAGGTGCTCGCCGGTGAGGGTGGCGCGGGCGGCGACCAGGTCGGCGGGCGTGCCCTCGAAGACGAGCCGTCCGCCGTCGTGGCCGGCGCCGGGACCGAGGTCGATGATCCAGTCGGCGTGCGCCATGACCGCCTGGTGGTGCTCGATGACGATCACCGACTTGCCGGCGTCGACGAGCCGGTCGAGCAGGCCGAGCAGCTGCTCGACGTCGGCGAGGTGCAGGCCGGTGGTCGGCTCGTCGAGGATGTAGACGCCGCCCTTCTCCGCCATGTGCGTGGCCAGCTTGAGCCGCTGCCGCTCGCCGCCGGAGAGCGTGGTGAGCGGCTGGCCGAGGCGGAGGTAGCCGAGCCCGACGTCGACCAGCCGGTCGAGGATCTTGTGCGCGGCCGGGAGGCGCGCCTCGCCTTCGGCGAAGAACTCCTCCGCCTCGGCCACCGACATCGCGAGCACCTCGCTGATGTCCTTACCGCCGAGGTGGTGTTCCAGCACCGATGCCTGGAACCGCTTCCCCTCGCACTCCTCGCAGGGGGTCTCGATGCCGGCCATCATCGCCAGGTCGGTGTAGATGACACCGGCGCCGTTGCAGTTGGGGCAGGCGCCCTCGGAGTTGGCGCTGAACAGCGCCGGCTTCACGCCGTTGGCCTTCGCGAACGCCTTGCGGATCGGTTCGAGCAGCCCGGTGTAGGTCGCCGGGTTGCTCCGCCGCGAACCGCGGATCGGGGTCTGGTCGACCGCCACCACACCGTCGCGCCCGGACACCGAGCCGTGGATCAGCGAGCTCTTGCCCGAGCCCGCGACCCCGGTGACGGCGACCAGCACGCCGAGCGGGATGTCGACGTCGATGCCCTGCAGGTTGTGGGTGCCGGCGCCGCGCACCTCGAGCGCCCCCGACGGCTTCCGCACCGACGGCTTCAGCGACGCGCGGTCGTCCAGGTGCTGCCCGGTGAGCGTGCCGCCTGCCCGCAGCCCCTCGACGGTGCCCTCGAACACCACCTCGCCGCCCTTGGTGCCCGCGCCCGGGCCGAGGTCGACGACGTGGTCGGCGATCGCGATCGCCTCCGGCTTGTGCTCCACGACCAGCACGGTGTTGCCCTTGTCGCGCAGCCGCTGCAGCAGGTTGTTCATCCGCTGGATGTCGTGTGGGTGCAGCCCGATCGTCGGCTCGTCGAAGACGTAGGTGACGTCGGTGAGCGACGACCCGAGGTGCCGGATCATCTTGGTGCGCTGCGCCTCGCCGCCCGAGAGCGTGCCGGTCGGGCGGTCGAGGCTGAGGTAGCCGAGCCCGATCTCGACGAACGAGTCGAGGGTGTCCTGGAGCGCCTTCAGCAGCGGCGCCACGGACGGCTCGTCCAGCTCCCGCACCCACTCGGTGAGGTCGCTGATCTGCATCGCGCAGGCGTCGGCGATGTTCATCCGCCCGATCTTCGACGACCGGGCCGTCTCGCTGAGCCGGGTGCCGTCGCAGTCGGGGCAGGTGGTGAAGGTGACCGCCCGCTCGACGAACGCGCGGATGTGCGGCTGCATCGACTCCTTGTCCTTGGACAGGAACGACTTCTGGATCTTCGGGATCAGCCCCTCGTAGGTGAGGTTCACGCCCTCGACCTTCACCTTGGTCGGCTCCCGGTAGAGGAAGTCCTGCATCTCCTTCTTGGTGAACTTGCGGATCGGCTTGTGCGGGTCGAGGAAGCCCGACTCGGCGTAGGTCCGCACGGTCCACCAGCTGTCCGACTTCCAGCCGGGGATGGTGAACGCGCCCTCGGCGATCGACTTGGAGTCGTCGTAGAGCTGGGTGAGGTCGATGTCGTTGATCGTGCCCCGGCCTTCGCAGCGCGGGCACATGCCGCCGGTGACGCTGAAGCTGCGGCGTTCCTTGATGGTCCGTCCGGCGCGTTCCATCGTGACCGCGCCCGCACCGCTGATCGAGGCGACGTTGAAGGAGAACGCCTGGGGCGAGCCGATGTGCGGCTTCCCGAGCCGGCTGAACAGGATGCGCAGCATCGCGTTGACGTCGGTGGCGGTGCCGACGGTGGAGCGCGGGTCGGAGCCCATCCGCTGCTGGTCGACGATGATCGCGGTCGTCAGGCCTTCGAGCACGTCGACCTCGGGGCGGGCCAGCGTCGGCATGAAGCCCTGCAGGAAGGCGCTGTAGGTCTCGTTGATCAGCCGCTGCGACTCGGCGGCGATCGTGTTGAACACCAGCGAGCTCTTGCCCGAGCCGGAGACGCCGGTGAACACCGTCAGCCGGCGCTTCGGGATCTCGATGCTGACGTCCTTGAGGTTGTTCACGCGCGCTCCGTGCACGCGGATCAGCTCGTGGCTGTCGGCGGCGTGCGGCGCAGGCGACTGCGCGTCCTTCCTCGTGGCCTTGCTCATCGTGTCTCCATCTTGTCGGGCGGGGGCCGCGTTCGCGGGCTCCCTCGGCGTCGCCTGGCTCGATCCGATCAGCGTCGAGTCCGGAAGTGGGTGCGGTCCGACCTGCGGTGTCGTTCGGGGTGGCGCGGCCCGGCCGCGCTCGGCGCGAGGTCCGGTGCCGGCGTCGTCAGGCCGGGTGCGGCGCGGCGCCGGTGGCCACCGGGAGGTCGCCGCCGACGCCGTGCGCGGGCTCCTCCACGGTACCGTCCGCGCAGGTCATGGCCGGAGGGATCAGCGCTGTTCCTGGATGCGGACCATGTTGCCGGCGGGGTCGCGGAAGGCGCAGTCGCGGACCCCGTAGGGCTGCTCGGTCGGCTCCTGGACGACCTCGGCGTCGCCGGCCTGCAGCCGCTCGAAGGTGCCGTCGAGGTCCTTGGTGGCCAGCACGATGATCCCGTAGGTGCCCTTGGCCATCATTTCGGAGATGGTGCGGCGCTCGTCGTCGGTGATGCCGGGGCTGGCGGCCGGCGGGAACAGGACGAGGGAGGTGCCGGGCTGGCCGGGAGGACCGACGGTGATCCAGTGCATCCCGCCGTATTCGACGTCGTTGCGGACCTCGAAGCCGAGGGCGTCGCGGTAGAAGGCCAGCGACGCGTTCGGGTCCTCGTGCGGGAGGAAGGTCGAGTGAATGCTGATGTCCATGCGGGTCAGGCTATGTGCGGCCAGGTGACCGCGCTTCTCGATTCCTGATCGGTCTGGTCACCTGCTTCGCCACGCACGACGGCATCCCGGCGGTGGCGCGCGCGGCCTCGTTCCGGTAGGCGCTGGGCGGCATGCCGACCAGCTCGGTGAAGCGGGTGCTGAAGGTGCCCAGCGAAGAGCAGCCGACCGCGAAGCAGACCTCGGTGACGCTGAGATCGCCGCGCCGCAGCAGCGCCATGGCGCGCTCGATGCGCCGCGTCATCAGGTAGCCGTAAGGCGACTCGCCGTAGGCGAGCCGGAACTGGCGGCTGAGGTGCCCGGCGGACATGTGCGCGTCGCGGGCGAGCGCCTCGACGTCCAGCGGCTGCGCGTACTCCCGGTCGATCCGGTCGCGAACGCGGCGGAGCCGGGCGAGATCGCTCAAGCGCTGAGCCTCCGATGGTCTGCTGGTCACCTGCGAAATCGTGCCACACGCGACGCCGGGCGGAACAAGGCGAACGCGGTGCGTCAGCGGTCCTCGAACCACGGGTTCGCAGCGGTGCCCTTGGCCTCGATGAGCTTGGTGCGCCCGTTGCGGCAGAAGGCGAAGTCCCTGCTCCGGAACGGGCTTCCGAACGCGGCGACCGCTTCGACGTGGACCGGGGCGTACTCGCCGACCCCCACGTCGCCGGCGTCGAGAGTTCTCGCTTCCGACCGGCCGAAGTAGGACGTCCATTCGGTCGAGTACGGTTCGCTGTTCTCGGCACGCACGGTGAACGCGACGGCGAAAGCACCATCGTTGCTGACCGTGACCGACTGGTAGCACGGTTCGAACAGGGCGCTGGGGTCGTCGAGTTTCACCGTCGCGTGAGCGGAAACGCCCGCAGCCATCGGCACAGTGGCGGCCAAGGCGGTAGTGGCACCTATCAACCCGCGATGCAGAGCATGCATGACAAAGCTCCTTAAGCCTGGGGAATGCTCGGGAACACGGCGGAGTCAACTGATCCCCGAAGGCCGCGACAACGAAGACGAGGTGCTTTCACCCAATAATCCAGCGTCGTCACCTGTCCGAGCGGCCCACGAGGCTGGCACCGGCCGGATGTGTCCCATGATCGTGTTACCGGAGTCGTCGGATGGAGGTGCGACGTGCCGTCGCCCCCCGAAGGAGACGAGCCGTGGTGCAACGAGACCGGAATCCCACGTAGCGAAGAGCTCTTGCGGACCGACAGCTACGACGAGCTGGACGAGAACAGGCCCCTACCCGGCGAGATCCCGGGTAGGGGCCTGTTCGTTGTGCGCGGGCTTGGTGCTGCGACTGCAGTCAGCGGTGACAGCAAGGCCGCCTCAGCAACTACAAACGCCGGAGCCGGCCACCCGCCTGAGGAGTGGTCGCGGCGTTGCGCCCTCTCAGCTGCGGTGCGTGTTACTTGGGGACCCGCAATTCGGTATTGCCGTCGTAGAACATGCATTCGCCGTTGGGGAAGAAGGTCACCCTGTACAACTCGCAATTCCGGACTTGGTCATCTCCGGTTCCAGGCCACATCGCAACAACGTCGTAGGACGCCTGCGCGACGGCCTTGTGCGCGACGGCCTCGGTGGCGGGACTGGCCGAGGCCGGTCCGGCCATGAAAACCGCAGCGCCGAATGCGACCAGGGCAACGCCGAAACCGGCGGCACGCCTACGAAACATCAAGAGTCTCCACTAGTACCAGGGGTCAACCTTCGCTTTTGCCGAGACCGTAGCAATTTCTATGCGGAAAATGCCGACGGAAAGCGTTCTCGGGCACCGGGTTCGCCCGAAGTACTCTTCCCCGTGAAGGTCGCGTCGACTGCCGCGCCGAGACCCTACGGGTTCGGGGCGAGGTACGGCCATGACCGTGTTAGGTGGACGTTGCGCCGCCTCTACGCCGGGCTTCAGACCTGAGGACCTCACGGTCGAGCCTGGCACTTCCGCCCCGGGCAAGCCTGCGCCGGGTTCCAGGGCGCGTTCCGCCTGCAGGCGGCAGGGCAAAACGTCACAGGCTTTGACGCTAGGTGCGGACGTGACCGCCCCAGTGCCAGGTCGTTCTAGCGAAGCCGTGGCGGTCTGGTTCGGAAACGCAACTGCTCCGTCGGACGTTCTTGCGCCTGCTCAACGGCGAGTTCAAGTTGATCTGTCAGCTCCCGGACGAGCCGCCGCAGTGAATCGCTCCACTCTGGACGCACTTCGAGGCTGACGAGGCACTCTTGGAAAGCCACGAGGTGGCCCCGGGCCTTCTCGTACTCGCGCTGTAACTGGTCCGTCACATGATCAGTATGAGTTGTTGAGCCTGCAACTAGTTTATCGTTCTGATAACACCGCTCGCTGCTCCGTGGCGAGCCCGCTCGCCTGGGTTGCTCGAGCCGCGCCCGGTTCGCCGTGGGCTGGGGTTCTACCAGGGGACGGGTTGTCTATGGCGGTCCAGGAACCGCAGGCCTGGGGTGCCAGCCTGCGCCTCGAGGACGTCGGCGACGGCGGGAATGCTCTGCTGGGGGGTGAGGGGCGCGTCGAGGCCGCCGAGCTGGGTCTGGTTGTGGCCGGGGTCGATGAGCAGTTTGGTGTGCCCGTCGTCGGCGTGGCGGGTGGCGTAGCTGCGCATCAGCTGGTTGAGCGCGGCCTTGCTGGCCTTGTAGAGCTCGTAGCCGTCCTCGGTGTTCAGCGAGATGCTGCCCTGCTCGGAGGACATGACCGCGACGGTCCCGCCGGGCCTGACGAGTCCGCGAAGAGTCTCAATGGCGCGCAGCGGGCTCAACGCGTTGGTGATCATCACCTCGGTGAACATCTCGGTCGGGACCTTGTCGATGGGCAGATTGCCTCGGTTGATCGCGGCATTGACGAACAGCAGGTCGAGTCGGCGGTCTGCGAGGCGTTCGCGCAGGGCGGCGAGCTGTTGCGGGCTTGTCATCTCCAACGACTCGGCCTCCAGCCGCTCGTGCCAGGCGTCGGCGCCCGCCCTCGGCCCGCCGCCGTGCTGGCGCGTCGTGGCGATGACCCGCCAGCCGCGCCGGGCGAGTTCGTTGGCTAGGGCGAGGCCCGCGTCGCCAAGCAGACCATCTACCGCTGGTGGCCCTCGAAGGTCGAGATCCTCCTCGACACGCTCATCGAGGACAGCGGCAAGCGCCTTCCTGTCCCGACCGGCAAGCCCACGGCGGAAAGCATCCGCGGCTACCTCCGCGGGCTCGCGCGATTCCTCACCCGCGACCCCGCCGGCAAGGTCCTGCTCGCGCTCATCGCCGAGGCGCAGCACGACCCCGACACGGCGACGAGCTTCCACCAGCGCTATCTCAGCCCGCGCCGCGACCAGGAACGCGACATGCTCGCGCGCGCTATCCAGGCCGGCGAGGTGTCGCCAAGCCTCGGTCCCGACGCCACCCTCGACGCCCTCGTCGGCCCGATCGTCTATCGCGCCTTCACCGGGGCGAGCATCCCCCGCGGCCTGGTGGACACCCTCGTCGAAGACCTGCTCAAGCCCCGTCCCGACTGAGCGCCCGCCCAGCTTTCCGCCAACATGACCGCCAGGCACCCGCCCCGACGGCACCTTCATGCCGCATAGCGCGTACCGCGAGGCGGATGTTCGAGGTCAGCCAAGGCGACTGGCGATATCGACGCGGAATCGGCGAAACCTGATCAGGATCCCCAGTGTCCTAGGAGTTGATTTCCAACAATCAGGACGGAGCCCAGCAGCGTGACTGACCTCTACCAGATCTCCATCGACGACAAGACGGATGCCACCCTGCGCGGCCGGATCCACATGATCAATCCCGATGCGGGACTCTTCCCGGAAGAACTCGACTTCCCGCTGCGGATCATCATCGACGCATGGCACCGCATGAAGCACGGGTACTTCTTCACTGGCCACCACCTCGGAGACGACCGGCTGCCCATGCCCCGCGAGCGGGCGGCCGCGATCGCGACCGAGCATGAGATGAAGGAGGAGTTCGAGGAGTGCCAGGCACTTGACGAAGGGGCGGAAGTCCGCATCGAACCGGGCGACGGGGCGATGCTTTCTGCAGCTGACGCCGAAGGTGCGGACGCCTACGAGAAGGCGAGTCTACGCATCGCGGAGAAGTACGGGATGCAGTTCCGCATGAGGTGGATGAGCAACCGCGAGTGGTACATCCAGGGCGAGCGCGACGGCGAAGCCTTCCTCGACCGTGCCTACGGAATCATCAACGCCTTTGAAGTAGGCGAACCGCACAACATGCCGCCCTTCTGGGACGCCGACGACGATTTCGTGGCACCCAAAACCCTCGACGGGTACCCGTACGTCGAGTTCACCCTTACCGTGCGCGACGCCCGCTACCTCGCGCACCTATCGCGCGGTATGCACTGGGCGACGGCAATCTACGGTGAGCTCGAAGACTGACACTGAATAGTTAGAGCCGCCAATGCAGGCGCAGCCGCAGCGGGCAAGACCAGCCACGCCCCCTGACGCGGGATTTTGAGACGCGAAAAGCGCGACTCCGGCGGCGCCCTGCCTCCCGGCGGACGCTGTGATCCGAACTCCCCTACACCTAGCCGTAGCTCCTACGGAGGTTGTGAACGTCGGCTTGCGCATGGGGGTGGGGGTCGTGATGACTGATTTCCGCCAGATTCAAGGGCCTGCCTCTTGAAGACTCGACGTATGCGTTCTTGGTACTGGTGCGTGCGCGGATGAGCGCGAACACGTTCGTCGCGTTGCTGATGTTCCTGTTCCCACTCGCGTACAGCCCTGGCCCGGGTAACGCGTTCTTCGCCGCGATCGGTGCGTCAAAGGGGCTGCGCGCCGCGGTCCCGGCGCTTGCCGGTTATCACGTCGCGACGTTCGTCGTGACCGCGCTCATCGGTCTGGGCATGGGCGTCACGATCCTGAACCACCCGGTAGTCGCGAAAGCGCTTAGCGTGCTCGGCAGTCTCTACGTCCTCTGGCTGGCGTTCAGTTTCATTCGCGCGGCCCGCGCCAAGGCGTCGCCGAGGACCGAGAGCGTGCCGCCGAAGGAGCAGAGCATCGGGTTCTGGGCCGGCGCGATCGTGCTGCTGCTGAACCCGAAGGCATACTACATCCTCGCCGTGATGTTCACGCAGTTCCTGCGCCCATCTGTCGACGACAACGTGCTCACCGTCCTGGCGATCACCACTGTCTTCACTCTCAACAACCTGATCGCGTTCATCGTCTGGGCACTGGGTGGACGCGCCCTCACGACACTGTTCCGAAGCGAACGGTCGAGGCGATGGATCGATTATCTCTTCGCCGCGACGCTCATCGCCGTCGCGATCTGGATGGCAGTTCCGTTGTTCACGTAGAACAGAAGCGTCACCGTCACACTCCAGCTTCGGGGGCGCCGTCCCGCCAGACCGTGTTCACAACCTCCGTGGGAACTACCCTAGCCGCCACTGCGGCGGGACCGCGATCGGTTGCGAGCGGCGTTCTCAGAGCGCGTTTTCACATTGTGGCAGGGCCCGCAGAGGCTCTGCGCGTTGGCGTGGTCGAACATCGCGCCGCCCTTGGCCAAGGGCAGGATGTGGTCGACCTGCTCGGCTGGCCGGCCACACCCGCGGCAGTTCGGTTCGAGGCGCAGGTGCTCAGCCTTGAACGCGACATCACGGCGAGCGAGTCGACCGCGGGGCTGGTGTCGGCTGCGCTGCTGCCACGGCTTGTCGGCCGGTGGTGGTGAGCTCGGTGCAGCCGTCCGCGCTGCATCGGGTGGGTGGTGCTGTTGGCATGGGATCACCCACTTGCCGGATGCCCGATCGGGTTCGGCCGACGATGTACGGGTCGAGGCGGTAGCGCGGCACCACGCTCCGGGGTGCGGTCGACAAGCGCCTGCTCGCGGTCTCGCCGAGCGCCGGGATCAAACTGGAGACGGTCACCGCGGACGACGAGTACTTCATGACGCGCGCCGAGGTGGCACGGTTTCGCGAAGTCGCAGCAGAGGACAGCGAACAAATCGATCTGCTGATCGACATCGGCACCGAGACCGGTCTGCGATGGGGCGAACTCGCCGGGCTGCACCTGGAACGCGTCGACACCAAGCGACTCGTGATCCAGGTGCAAGAGGTCTGGGACAAGCACAGCAATGAGATCAAGCCCTATCCGAAGGGGCGACGTCGCAGAGGTGTGCCGATCACCAGGCGGCTAGCCGGCCGCATCGACGACTACGTGGAGCGGAATCCGCCGAAGCGATGCCGGGCCCGGCACCGTGGTGGGGGACGTTGCACCGGGGCGCTGTTGCTGGCGTCCAAAGCCGGAACGCCGCTGAACTACGGGAACGTGCGTCGTCAGCACAGGGACTCCGTCGCGGAGGGCGCGGGGCTGGCAGGAGTCACGCCGCACGACATGCGGCACACGTACGCGTCGTGGCTGATCCAGGATGGGGCCGGCATCGAGACGGTGTCGGCGCTGTTGGGGCACAAGTCGTGGACGACCACCATGCGGTACGCGCACCTGGCGGATGCCCGTTGGGCACAGGTGCGGGACATCATCGGCGGCCCGGAGCCGACTTCGGGCGGGCTGAGTTCTGACTCGATCGCCGCGGCGGTGCGGGCCCTGGCCGAGGCGGAACCCGAGCGGTGGGCGGCGGTCGCCGCAGCCCTCGACGGGGAGCAAGATCCGATTTCTGCTCCCTTCGGGGGGAACCGAAGGGAGCGCCAAGATCATCGATCTGGCGTCCCGCCGCAGATCAGCAGGCTGATCTGGCTTGCGCCCCCGGCAGGATTCGAACCTGCGACACCCGCTTTAGAAGATCTTGCTTACGGTCCTTTCCGGACAGTCGCGGATTTTCCCTGTGGTCTCAACGGATCCCGATTGCGAACGCTGGCTGTTCAGCGTCGGTTGCGGACGTTTCCGGTTGATTCCTGGGGGTAAAGTGGGGGTTCGACGTGGAGAGGCGGGCGCGGAGGCACGTCTAGTGACACCCGGAACAGTAGGATGCGCGGCGCATTGATTAGAATCGTCGACCGTAATAGCGGTAGATTAAATCCATATCGCGCTTATCTTTTTCGCGTGAACTGCCACCCTTCCACTGAACGACCATGGCCATAGTGACAAACTTGAGGCCATCTATGTACTCGGCGTTATCAATCAGAGTGTCAGTATCCCACGCCGCATCTATCCATCGATCGAAAATCTCAATTCGGCCACCCGATAGCTGCACCATGTCACCATATCCCGACGGTGCAGGGGAAGGTGTGCCTAGAGTGGTTGCCATTTCCCACGCTTCACCTCTGGCAATGACATCTAGGTCGCTGATATGGCTGCGAATTCCCCATGCGAAGAGGGGGCCGCTACCAAATATTGCGTAGTCCTGACCAGGGAACGCCAGAGAGGAAAATTCTTGAAATAGGGTGCAGGTTCTAAGATTGTTTCTTGGCATCAGATCGGACTCATTCCGAGCGCAAGTCGGGTCATAATGGCGAACAGCATCGCAACTAATGCGCTAAGCATGCTGCCCACAAGCACATATTCTGCCATATTATGACTGTCTTTTCGGATCGAAGGGAGCCGAACCAGCGATTTTGCGGTGAACGCGATGGCGGCTGCCGCTGCTACCCCGCCAGCAAAGAGAGGGAAGAAAATCGCCCGCTCGATCCAGCCAATATGGGCGCCAGCGTTCTTAAGCTTCTTCGCGTCGTCGGACTCATCACCTGAAGCGTTGGCTAGAAGCGGTCCGACCGCATGGCTTACAATGAGGTCGCCGAAGAATGTGGCGCCCAAGTATCCGCTGCAAATTATGATGGCCTGATCGTTTTGTATAGTGTTCCCTAATGTTTCTCCAAGTGCAATGTTCGGGAACAGTATGGCGACAATGACTCCAATGAGGGCAAATAACCCGGCCAGTTCAGATAGTCGCTGTATAAGAGAGCTTCCCCAGGGGGCCGAGCCGTCCTCGCTTGCGACGACCTTGTCTAATTTGACTACTGCTCGGATGGCAAAAGATGCGCCGATTGTAATGCCAAATGACAAAAAACCGAGCCATGACGGAAGAAGAGGAAAGAGCACAATGAAGGAATATGTTGCCGTCAGGGCAATGGTGAGCTTTTTGCTCGCGTTTACAGTCGGGATCTCCAGGGGAAATGCGGCCGCTACGGGCAGCCCGATGGCTATCCTCGCCAATTCCATTAGCTATCCGTCTTCTTTGTAATTGTTGATCGGGCTTGATCAACTGTGGATTATGCCACGGTCTACCTGCTTCCGCGAGCTACTTCTGAAAAGGTGTCGCGGGAAATATTGGCACTGCTGGACCACAAGCAGGCAACCACGTACGGGGCTGGACGGCTCAGCCCAGCTTGAGGGGCAAGGTGACCAGCTCGCCGACATGCCCAGCACCGTTTCTCAATGGCTCGCCCAGGCGACCAGTGGAGTCCAGGACATCCGAGGTTCAGATCTCCATCTCGGTGGCTTCTGCGGGGCCGCCTGCCTTCCGCTCGCGCCAGGACGAGGCCGCCGACCTTTCCGCTCGCGCCCGGTCGCCGTCGATGGCCGGCCGGGACCGGTGAGCGCAGCGAGCCGCACGCCCGGCCGGCCATCGACGGCTTGACCGGGCTCGCATACAGGAAGGTCGGCGGCCTCGTCATGGCTCGCATACAGCAGGCAGGCGGCCCCGCAGGGGCCGCCCTTGATGAAGTAGAGAAAGTTTAAACACACGTGGGCTAGGGCCTGGTGTCGTGGTTCGACTGATGCTTGACACGCTGGCTCCAACTGATGCTTGACACCGCTGGTCACAGGTTTGATCACCCGGACGTCGCCGTTCGGGGTGGAGGGCCTGGGCCTGATGCTGGTGGAGCTGAGTGTGGTCGAGCAGCGGTATCACGCCGTGATGGAAGTTCTGGCAGGCATTCCGGTTACCGAGGTCGCGACCCGTTACCGGGTCTCGCGGCAGTCGGTGCACACCTGGGTGAAGCGCTACCGGGAGAGCGGGCTGGCGGGGCTGGCCGACCGTTCCCACCGGCCCCGGTGCTGTCCACGTCAGGTCGACGGGCAGATCGAGGCGTTGATCTGCGAGCTGCGACGCACTCATCCCGGTTGGGACCGAGGCGACTGGTGCACGAGCTGGAGCGTCGGGAGGTCACCCCGGTGCCCTCTCGGTCCACGGTCTACCGGGTGCTGATTCGGGCGGGCCTGCTGGAACACACCACCCGGAAACGCAAACGCGGCGACTACCGGCGCTGGGAACGGTCCGCGCCGATGCAGCTGTGGCAGATGGACATCGTCGGCGGCGTGTTCCTGGCTGATGGCACCGAAGCCAAGGTGGTGACCGGGATCGACGACCACTCCCGGTTCATCGTCTGTTGTGACGTGGTCGCCCGGGCCACCGGCCGCGCGGTGTCCACCGCGTTCGAGCCTGTCAAGTGGTTTGTGTAAATGACTTCGGTTCGGTCAGTTGAGGTAGGGGTCGAGTCGGTCGGGGAAGTGCAGTGCGAGGGCGCCGAGGGCTTGTTTCCATCCGTGGACGGTGGCGCCTTCG
>NZ_SMKW01000252.1 GCF_004348985.1 Saccharopolyspora elongata
TGTCGCGCAACTCGTCGCGGTGTTTGTCGGAGTCGTAGGCGCGGTCGGCATACAGGGCGTCGGGCCGGCGGCGGGGGCGCCCGCGCCTGCCTCGCACGGGCGGGATCGCCTCGACCAGTGGGAGGAGTTGGGTGACGTCATTGACGTTGCCGCCGGTCAGGCTGAATGCCGTCGGGATGCCGCCGCCCTCGATGATCAAGTGGTGTTTGGAGCCTGGCCGGGCGCGGTCGACCGGGCTGGGGCCGCTTTTGGGCCACGCCGTGCCGCCCGCACATGCGAGCTGTCGATCACCGCCCGCGACCAGTCCAGCTTCCCGGCCGCGTTCAGCTCGGCCAAAAGCTCCTCGTGCAGCCGCTGCCACACTCCGGCCTCGTTCCATTCCGCCAGGCGCCGCCAGCAGGTCATCCCGGACCCGAATCCCAGCTCCTGGGGCAGAAAATCCCACTGGATCCCGGTATGCAGCACGAACAGGATGCCCTGCAAGACCAGTCGGTCCGGCAGTCGCTTGCGACCCAGCCGAGGCAGCGCGTTCTCCCAGCGCGGCAACAACGGCTCTATTCGCTCCCACAGCTCGTCCGGCACGATCCACGGCGGCTGCTCACCCTTC
>NZ_SMKW01000033.1 GCF_004348985.1 Saccharopolyspora elongata
CCACCGCCCCACCCCGCCCCAGGTCCACGCCTGAAGTGCAGTTTCAATTGAAACTGCGCGCCTAGGACTCCGGTCTGCAGTTTCAATTGAAACTCGGGCCGGGGCCTCAGCCCGTGATCACGCAACGCAGTTGATGGAGTAGACGAACACCCGATGGTGAACCTGGTCAATCTGGAATCGGTCAGCAAGAGCTATGGCGTGCGCCCGCTGCTGGACGGCGTTTCGCTCGGGGTCTCGGCGGGGGAGCGCATCGGGGTCGTCGGCCTCAACGGCGGCGGCAAGACCACGCTGCTGGAGGTGCTCGCCGGCCTCGCGGAGCCCGACAGCGGCCGGGCCAGCCAGAGCCGCGACCTGCGGATGGCCGTCGTCACGCAGCGCACCGAGCTGCCCGCTGACTCCACGGTGCGCAACGCGGTGCTCGACCCGCACGGCTTCAGCGCCGAGCACGAATGGGCCGCCGACCCGCAGGTGCGCTCGGTGCTCAGCGGCCTCGGCATGACCCGCCTCGGCCTGGACACCCCGGTCACCGACTTCTCCGGCGGCGAGCGCCGCCGCGTCGCGCTGGCCGCCGCGCTGGTGCGCGACCTGGACCTGCTGGTGCTGGACGAGCCGACCAACCACCTGGACGTCGAGGGCGTGCACTGGCTGGCCGATCACCTGCTGGAGCGCAAGTGCGCGCTGGTGATCGTCACCCACGACCGCTGGTTCCTGGACACCGTCTGCAACCGCACCTGGGAGGTCGTCCAGGGCCGCGTGGAGCAGTACGAAGGCGGCTACGCCGACTGGATCTTCGCCCGCGCCGAACGCGCCCGCATCGCCCAGCAGGCGGAGGAGAAGCGGCAGAACCTCGCGCGCAAGGAACTCGCGTGGCTGCAGCGCGGCGCGAAGGCCCGCACCTCCAAGCCCCGGTACCGGATGGAGGCGGCCGAGGCGCTGATCGCCGACGTGCCGCCGCCGCGCGACACCGTCGAGCTGGTGGCGTTCGCCAAGCGCCGCCTCGGGAAGACGGTGCTGGAGCTGGAGGACGTCGACCTCCGGATCGCCGACCGCACGCTGATGGAGGGCGTCACCTGGCGCATCGGCCCCGGCGACCGGATCGGCCTGGTCGGCGTCAACGGCTCCGGCAAGACGACGCTGCTGAAACTGCTCGCCGGCGAACGCGAAGCCGACGCGGGCAAGCGCATTGAGGGCAAGACGGTGCGGCTGGCGCACCTGACCCAGGAACTGCACGACCTGCCGGGGCACTGGCGGGTGCTGGAGGCGATCGAGAACGTCGCCGAGCGGGTCACCCTCGGCAAGTACGAGCTGTCCGCATCGCAGCTCGGCGAGCGCTTCGGCTTCGGCAAGGGACGGCAGTGGACGCCCGTCGAGGACCTCTCCGGCGGCGAGCGCCGCCGCCTGCAGCTGGCCCGGCTGCTGATGGCCGAGCCGAACGTGCTGATCCTCGACGAGCCCACCAACGACCTCGACATCGACACCCTGCAGCAGCTCGAAGACCTGCTCGACACCTGGCCGGGCACGCTGGTGGTCGTCTCCCACGACCGCTACCTGGTGGAGCGCGTGTGCGACAGCGTGCACGCGCTGTTCGGCGACGGCGGCCTCACGCACCTGCCGGGCGGCATCGACGAATACTTGCAGCGGCGTCAGTCGCTGCTGGAAGCGGCCGAAGGCAGCGTCGGCAAGCAGGCGACCGACGCGGCGAAGCCGCGAGGGCTCTCCGGGGCGGAGGAGCACGCGGCGCGCAAGGACCTTGCGCGCTGCGAGCGTCAGCTCGACAAGCTCGCGGAGCGCGAAGCGCGGCTGCACGAGAAGCTCGCGGAGGCCGCGACAGCGCCGGAGCGGCTGGCGGAGCTGAACGCGGAGCTGCGCGGGCTCCAGCAGGAGAAGGACGAGGTCGAAGCGCGCTGGATGGAGCTCGCCGACCAGCTCGGCTGACCTGGAGGTGTCCAATTTTGCCTAAAATTGGACACCTTCCCCACGTCCCGGGAGGCGCGGTGCGAGCCCCGAGATAGCTCCCGATTTTGCCTAAAATTGGACACCTTCCCCACGTCCCGGGGGGCGCGGTGCGAGCCCCGAGATAGCTCCCGATTTTGCCTAAAATTGGGAGCTCCGCCGTCGCGCGGTGCTTCGGGACGCTCGATGAGCTGGGCATTGTGGCGAAACCTGTGCGCGCGATCACCGTGCTCGTAAGCTGCGTCACATGAGTCGGTTCGTGGAGACATTGGTGGCGTCCGCGCGGGAGAACTCCGGTCCGCAGGCGCGGGGGCTCACGACGGGCGAGCCCGAGCAGCCGTGGTTCCGGACGTGGGCGGAGGTGCACGCCGACGCGCTGCGGATGGCCGGGGCGCTGGGCGACGACCTCGGGACCGGGCGGGTCGTCGCGATCCTCGCCGCCGATCCCGGCCTGATCGCTCCCGCCGTGCAGGCCGTGTGGCTCGGCGGCGGCAGCGTGACGATGCTGCACCAGCCGACGCCGCGCACCGACCTCGCGCACTGGGCCGAGGACACCGTCCGGGTGCTCAAGATGATCGGCGCCAGGCTGGTGCTGCTGGGCGCACCGTTCGAGGACTTGGCCGGTGTGCTGGAGGAGAACGCGATCGGCTGCCGGAACCTGGCCGGGCTCACCGACGGCGAACCGCTCGCCGAGCCGGTCGACGTCGACGAGGACGCGACCGCGCTGCTGCAGCTGACCAGCGGCTCCACCGCCGACCCCAAGGCCGTGCGGATCACCCACGGCAACCTCTACGCCAACCTGCTGGCGATGGTCAGCGCCGCCCAGCTCGATCCCGCGCACGACGTCGCGGTGTCCTGGCTGCCGCTGTTCCACGACATGGGGATGGTCGGCTGCCTGACGGTGCCGATGGCGATCGGCATGTCGGCGGTCAAGGTCACCCCGGCCGACTTCCTGACCCGGCCGCTGCTCTGGCCCGAGCTGATCAGCCGCTACCGGGGGACCGTGACCGCCGCGCCGAACTTCGCCTACGCGATCGTCGGTCGCCGGATGGCCCGCGCCGACGACGGCGATTTCGACCTGTCGAGCCTGCGGTTCACGCTCAACGGCGCCGAACCGATCGATCCGGCGGCGGCGCAGGCGTTCACCGACGCGGGGGCCAGGTTCGGGCTGAGCCCGGACTGCATGGTGTGCGCGTTCGGGATGGCCGAGGCCACGCTCGCGGTGTCGTTCGCGCCGCTGGGGCGCGGGCTGGAGGTCGACACCGTCGACGCGGATGCGCTGGAGCAGCAGCGGCGGGCCGAACCCGCATCGCCGGACGCCGAGCGGGCGCGGCGGTTCGCGTTGCTGGGAAACCCGTTGCCGGGCTTGGAGGTCGACGTCGTCGACGACTCGGGCCGGCGGCTGGAGGAGCGGCAGGTGGGGCGGCTGCGGATCCGGGGCGAGGCGGTGACGCCGGGCTACCTGACGATGGACGGTCCGCTGTCCACGCAGGACGATGACGGCTGGCTGGACACCGGGGACGAGGGCTACCTGGTCGACGGCCAGGTGGTGATCTGCGGGCGCCGCAAGGACGTGATCATCATGGGCGGCCGCAACATCTACCCGGTGGACATCGAGCGGGCCGCCTGCCAGGTCGAGGGCGTGCGCGCGGGCAACGCCGCCGCGGTCCGGCAGGACGCCGGGAGCCGGCGCGAGCGGTTCGCGGTGGTGCTGGAGTCGCGCCTGGCGGGCGACGAGTCCGCGGAGAAGGCGCTGCGCAAGGAGGTCGCGGCGCGCATCGTCGACGCGGTGGGCGTGCGCCCGTCGGCGGTCGTCGTGCTGCGGCCGGGCTCGTTGCCCAAGACCCCGTCGGGGAAGCTCAGACGAGCTGCCACCGCGTCCCTGGTCCCCAACGGCTGACCAATCTGGACGGTCGCGCCGATCTGATGGTCACCTGGGCGGGGTCAGTGGAAGCGGTTCTGGGCGGCTTCGAGGCCGTCGGTGACCAGGGCCTCCACCGCGTCCGCGCAGAGGTCGATGAAGTACGCGAGCTCCTTGCGCTCGGCGCCGGAGAAGTCCTTGAGGACGTAGTCGGCCGGATCCATCCGGCCGGGCGGACGGCCGATGCCGAAGCGGACCCGCAGGTAGTCGCGGGTGCCGATGGACTTGCTGATCGAACGCAGCCCGTTGTGGCCGTTCTCGCCGCCGCCGCGCTTGAGCCGGATGGTGCCGAACGGCAGGTCGAGCTCGTCGTGGATCACGATCACGGATTCCGGCGGCGCCTTGTAGAACTTCACCGCGCCGGCCACCGGCCCGCCGGAGAGGTTCATGAACGAGCGCGGTTTCACCAGCACGGCGCGCGCGCCGGCCAGCCGCCCCTCGACGACGTCGGCACCGGCCTTGTGCGCCTTGAACTTCCCACCGATCCGGTCGGCGAGCTCGTCGGCGACCAGGAAACCGATGTTGTGCCGGTTCCCCTCGTAGCGCGGCCCGGGATTGCCGAGTCCGACGATCAGAGCGACCGAGTCCGGAGTGCTCACGGGAAGAAGTCTCCTGCTCTGAGGACTGTGTCGAAGGTGGCTTGGGCGGCCCCCTGCGGGATTGCGGCCGCCTTCTCACTGCGGGATCCCCGACGCCGATTCACCACGTCGGGGCGCCGCTTGTGGAACAGGCCTGGATGACACGCAGCGCGCCGCCCCGATCGGATGGATCGGGACGGCGCGCGGTGCGCCCGACGTCGGAGGCTCAGGCCTCTTCGGCGGTCTCGCCTTCGGCGGCCTCGGCGGCTTCCTCGGCCATCGAAGCCGCGGCCTCGCTGACGTTGACGACCAGCGCCTCGGGGTCGGCCTGCAGGGTGACGCCCGCGGGCAGCTGGATGTCGGAGGCGTGGAGCTGGGTGCCGATCTCGGCACCGGCGATCGACAGCTCCAGCTGCTCGGGGATGTGCAGGGCCTCGGCCTCGATCTCGACCTCGGTGATCTCCTGGCTGACCAGGCCGCCGGGGCCGGCCTCGCCGACCAGCACGACCGGCACCGCGACGGTGACCTTCTCACCGCGCTTGACCAGCAGCAGGTCGACGTGCTCGATGTAGTTCTTGATCGGGTGCGTGGTGATGGTCTTGGTGAGGGCGAGCTCGCTGTCGCCACCGGACACATCAAGCGTCAGCACCGCGTTGTGCCCGTTCTCGCGGATCGCGCGGGCGAACTCCACGGAGGGCAGGGACAGGTGCTTCGGGTCGGAGCCATGACCGTAGAGCACCGCGGGGATCTTGCCGGCGCGGCGGGTGCGGCGGGCCGCTCCCTTGCCGAACTCGGTGCGCTGCTCGACGGCGATACGTACCTCGGACACGGTGGTGCACTCCTCATGACGTCGGGCGGAACGTGAATTGGTCGCTGGCCTGCGGCGGTGGGGCGCGCTACTGGCGTGATTACGACGCGGTGCCGAACGGGCACCCGGGGTGTGAGCGACATCAGTGCGCCAACCAAAGTGGTCGGCGGCCACCGTGCCACCGCGCCGATCACGCCGGGCGAACGTCCCGACCTCGCCGAGGCAACCCGAATAGTCTAAACGGTGCTTGCATAGTCGTTTTCGCACGGGTGACCCCACCCGGTTCCGGTCGTGCTCGCCCAATGGTTACCCGCAGGAACTCAGCGCACGTTGAAGTCACCGGTAACCGCTGGTTAGCGTCGGTGACCAGCACATAAGGAGGATGCGATGCGACTGGTCCTGTTCGGCGCGACCGGCTACGCCGGCGGCGCGATCCTGCGGGAGGCGAAGCGGCGCGGCCACGAGGTGATCGGCGTGGCCCGGAGTGCCGAGTCGCTGGCCGAGCCCGGGAAAGCGGGTTCGCTGCACGACGAGCAGTTCGTGCTCGACGTTACGGCGGGAGCGGACGCGCTGCTGGTGGCCATCCCGGCCCGGCCGATGCCCGACGGCACGAAGCTGCTCGACGCGGTGCCCACGCTGTTCGCGGCGGCAGAGCGGCACGGCCTGCGGATCGGCGTGGTCGGTGGCGCGGGGAGCCTCCGCGTGTCCGAGGACGGCCCGCGGGTGATCGACACGCCCGGGTTCCCGGACGAGTTCAAGCCGGAGGCCGGCGCGCACGCCGAGGTGCTCGCGGCGTTCCAGCAGGCGCCTGCCGGGGTGGACTGGTTCTACCTCAGCCCGGCGGGGACGTTCGGGGCCTACGCTCCGGGCGAGCGGACCGGCTCCTACCGGCTCGGCGGCGACGTGCTGGTGACCGACGCCGACGGGAACTCCGCGATCGGCGGCGAGGACTACGCGATCGCGTTCGTCGACGAGCTGGAGAAGCCCGCGCACCGGCGGCGGCGCTTCACGGTGGGCTACTGACCGCCCGTGAGGCCGGTCACAGCGAGCCGGTCCCGGAATATTTGAAAGCTCAAACAATGTTGAGATGGAGGATCCGCCCGCACCCGGTGCGCGCGCGATCCCCGGAATCCCGACCGCTCCAGGAGTGAGTTCATGACCGCGATCGACCAGACCGAGCAGCTGGTGCTCGGCGCGGACGCCCAGAACCTGCTGTTCCGCGATGCCCGCACCGCCAACAGCTTCAGCGACGAGCCGGTCACCGACGAGCAGATCCAGGCCGTCTACGACCTGGTCAAGTGGGCCCCGACGTCGATGAACCAGCAGCCGCTGCGCATCGTGCTGGTGCGCTCCGACGAGGGCAAGCAGCGCCTGCTGCCGCACCTGATGGAGGGCAACCGGGCCAAGACCGAGAAGGCCCCGCTGGTGGCGATCCTGGCCGCCGACACCGACTTCCACGAGCACCTGCCGCGGGTGTTCCCGCACGCGGAGGGCGTCCGGGAGATGTTCGCCGGCAACGACGACCTCCGGCTGACCAACGCGAAGCTCAACGCGAGCCTGCAGATCGCGTACTTCATCCTCGGCGTGCGCGCCGCCGGGCTGGCGGCCGGTCCGATGACCGGTTTCGACAAGGCGGGCCTCGACGCGGAGTTCTTCCCGGGCGGCAAGCAGCAGGCGCTGGTCGTGGTCAACATCGGCAAGCCGGGCGAGAACCCCTGGTTCGACCGCCTGCCCCGCCTCGACTACGACGAGGTCGTCACCACCGTCTGATCCCACACGCGGTCCGCTGCGCGGTCCCCACGAGTGGTCCGCAATTTCCATTGAAATCGAAGATCCAATTTCAATGGAAATTGCGGACCATCGGCGTGTCGGGCTCCGACACGCCGATGCCTGTGGACAACTCCCGCAATTTCAATGGAAATCAGAGGTTCGATTTCCATTGAAATTGCGGAACCTCGAACCTGGAACCTGGAACCTCGAACCTCGAACCTCGAACCTCGAACGGCCCCGGTCCGAAGTGGACCGGGGCCGTTCGAGGTTCGTGGCCGTTCGAGCGGGGGCGCCCCGATGTGGATCAGGCGCGGCCGTCGAAGAGGCTGGTGACCGAGCCGTCCTCGAAGACCTGGTGGATCGCCTCGGCGACCAGCGGGGCGATCGACAGGACCGTCAGGTTCGGGAACCGGCGCTCCTCCGGGATCGGCAGCGTGTTGGTCAGCACGACCTCCTTCGCGCCGCAGGACGACAGCCGCTCCACCGCCGGGCCGGACAGCACCGCGTGGGTGGCCGCGATGATGACGTCCTTCGCGCCCGCCGCCAGCAGCTGCTCGGTGGCCTTGGTGATCGTGCCGCCGGTGTCGATCATGTCGTCGACCAGCACGCACAGCCGGCCCTCGACGTCACCGACGACGCGGTTGGCGACCACCTGGTTGGGCTTGCTGGGGTCGCGGGTCTTGTGGATGAACGCCAGCGGCGTGCCGCCGAGGTCGTCGGCCCACTTCTCCGCCACCCGGACCCGGCCCGAGTCGGGGGAGACCACGGTGATCTGCTCGCCCGCGTAGGTGTCGCGCATGTAGCTGGCCAGCAGCTTCTGGGCCATCAGGTGGTCCACCGGGCCGTCGAAGAAGCCCTGGATCTGATCGGTGTGCAGGTCCACCGCCATGATCCGGTCCGCGCCGGCGGTCTTGAACAGGTCCGCCATCAGCCGCGCCGAGATCGGCTCGCGGCCCTTGTGCTTCTTGTCCTGGCGGGCGTAGCCGTAGAACGGCATGACCACGGTGATGCGCTTGGCGCTGGCGCGCTTGAGCGCGTCCACCATGATCAGCTGTTCCATGATCGCGTCGTTGAGCGGGTTGCAGTGCGACTGGATGACGAACGCGTCGCACCCGCGAACCGACTCGTCGTAGCGCACGAAGATCTCGCCGTTGGCGAACTTGTAGGCAGCCTGGGGCGTGACCGTTACGTCGAGCTGCTTGGCCACCTCCTCGGCAAGTTCCGGGTGACTGCTGCCGGAGAAGAGCTTCAGGCTCTTCTTCGGAGTCGCAGACATCGCACTCACGGTCATCGTCCCTCCCCGTAAGACGCCCGTCATTGGGCGCCATTCGTCGGATTGGTGGTTGGTTCTTTCGACAAAGCCTGTTGTGCGGCCTGGTCTGCGGCGGTACCGGGGCGGCGTCTGGCGACCCAGCCTTCGATGTTGCTCTGCTTCCCGCGGGCGACCGCCATCGCGCCGGGCGGGACATCCTGGGTGATCACCGAGCCGGCGGCGGTGTAGGCGCCGTCGCCGATCTCCACCGGGGCGACGAACATGTTGTCCGCGCCGGTCCGGGCGTGTGATCCGATCACGGTGTGGTGCTTGGCCACCCCGTCGTAGTTGACGAAGACCGTGGCGGCGCCGATGTTGCTCTGCTCGCCGATCGTCGCGTCGCCGACGTAGGTCAGGTGCGGCACCTTGGTGCCGTCGCCGATCTCGGCGTTCTTGGTCTCGACGAAGGTGCCGATCTTGCCCTTGGTGCCGAGCCGGGTGCCGGGGCGCAGGAACGCGAACGGCCCGACCTTGGCGTCCGGCCCGATCTCGGCGCCCTCGCCGTGGGTGCGCACGACCGACGCGCCGGGGTGGATCACGCAGTCGGTGAGCGTGGTGTCCGGGCCGACGACCGCGCCCTCGCCGACCTTGGTGCCGCCGCGCAGCTGCACGCCCGGCTCCAGCAGGACGTCGCGGTCCAGCTCCACGTCGCAGTCCAGCCACACCGATTTCGGGTCGATGATCGTGACACCGGCGTGCATCCAGCGCAGCAGCAGCCGGCGGTTGAGCTCGGCGCCGAGGCGGGCCAGTTGCACCCGGTCGTTCACGCCCTCGACCAGCCACGGGTCGGTGCAGATCAGCGCGCCGACCGGGCGGCCGTCCCCGCGCGCGATCGACAGCACGTCGGTCAGGTAGAGCTCGCCCTGGGCGTTGTCGGTGGACAGCCGCTTGAGCGCGTCGGCGAGCACTTCCGCGTCGAAGGCGTAGACGCCGGAGTTGATCTCGGTGATCGCCGCCTGCTCGGGGGTGGCGTCCTTCTGCTCGACGATCCCGGTCACCTGGCCGTCGGCATCGCGCAGCATCCGGCCGTAGCCGGTCGGCTCGTCGACGACCGCGGTCAGCACGGTGACGGCGTTGCCGGCTTCGCGGTGTTCGGAGAGCAGGGCGCGCAGCGCTTCGCTGTCGAGCAGCGGCACGTCGCCGTAGCTGACCAGCACCGTGCCCGTGAGGCCGGCCGGCAGCTCGGAAAGCCCGCAGGAGACAGCGTGTCCGGTGCCGAGCTGCTCCTCCTGCACCGCCGTGACGACCGTGCGGTCCAGGGCGTCGGCCAGGCCGGTCAAGTGCTCGGCCACGGCGTCGCGGCCGTGTCCCAGCACGACCACCAGCGAGTCGGGGTCGAGACCGGCCGCGGCGCGCACGGCGTGTTCGACCAGGGGCCTGCCCGCAAGCTGGTGCAGGACCTTCGGCGTCGCCGATCGCATCCGAGTGCCCTCGCCCGCGGCGAGCACGATCGTGCTGACGGTTTCCGAAGACGCATCGCTGCGGGAGGAGGGCTGGGCGGTGTCGCCCTGGAGCATCAGCGCTCTCCCTTGATCTCTAGATGCGGCTCGGCGGCGTGGTTCAGCCGTCGGGCCGACGGTGCCTGTTGCGTCCAAGCGGGTGAAGAGTAACCGGCCCGGTACCCCCACGGCTCCGGTGCCCCTGCGCGCCTGTCCGGCGGATGTGATGGTACCGCCGACCGGCCCTAATACGTGCTCGAAGCCAGCCTTCTAGCTGCGGTTATGTGATCTTCGATGCACTCGGCGCGGTCCGCGGCGGGCATCGCTGTGGCCGATCACACGGGTGTTTCCGCGCCGACCGAACGGCAGGTCCGGCGGGCGCTGCCCGGCGGGGGAGGCCGCCGGGCAGCACCTGATCGGGTTAGAGAGCGTCCGGGGGAATCCACACCGAGTGATCCGCCGGGCCCTCGGCCGGCGGGTTGCTCGGCGGCGCGGCGGTCACGCCGGAGAACGCCGAGACGCGGTTGCCGCCGCCGCGCTTGGCCTGGTACATCGCGGCATCCGCGCGAGCCAGCACCTGCGCGGCCGATTCCTGCGGGCGCATCGCGACGACGCCGATCGACAGGGTCACCCCGTACGAGACCTCGCTCGGCAGGCTGTCGACGGCCTCGGTGGTGCGCTGCAACGCCGCCTCGGCGGCGCCGAGCGTCGCGCCCGGCAGCAGCACGACGAACTCGTCACCGCCGTAGCGGGCCACGAAGTCGTCGACTCGCAACGTGTCGCGCAAGGTCATCGCGACCGTGCGCAGCACGTCGTCGCCTTCCGCGTGCGAGCAGCGGTCGTTGACGCCCTTGAACCCGTCGAGGTCTACCAGCGCCACCGCCAGCGGCTGGGCGTCGGGCGCGTTGAGCATCGTCTCCAGCCGGTCGTCCAGCGCGCGGCGGTTGGACAGGCCGGTGAGCGGATCTTGCAGCGCCTGCCGGGTGATCGCGTCGTGCTTGTGGGTCAGCCGCGAGTTTTCCAGCCTGATGACCAAAGTGGACAGCCGGGCCTGGCGCATCGCCCACAGCTCGGTCTCCAACTCCAGCGCGTAGTCCCGCAGCGCGGCGGGGCGGCCGCCGGGGTCGACCAGCTGCGCGTGCTCCCGGGCCAGCGAGATCCGCAGCGTCGGCTCCGAAGTGTCGGTCTCCATGTCGGCGCGGGCATCGGACAGCACCTGCACCGCCTCGTCGCTGCGATCCGCGCGGGTCAGGCATCGGGACAGCGCGATCGCGACGATGATCTCCTCCCGCGGGTGGATCGCCCGGTCCAGGCTGCGCAGCACCTCCAGCCGCTCGATGTACTCGATGTGCGGCTGGGCCAGCGCGTGGGCGGCACCGAGCACCGGGACCTGTTCGGCGGCGGGGCGGTCGGACACGCGGGGGAACAGCGACTCCCGCCACGGGCCCTCCACCGCGACGGCGATCTGCGAGGCGGTGTCGAACCGGGTGTTCGCCTCTTCGTACTGCCCGATGCGCTCCAGCCGCAGGCCCCAACCGAGCAGCATCCGGCACCGGTTGATCATGTGCACCGCGATCTCGTGCGGGCCGCCGCTCTCCCGGATCCGCTGGTGGGCGCGGGTCATCACCTCGTCGGCCGTCTCGTAGACGCCGAGCTGGGTGAGCACCAGGCCGATGTCGATCAGCGAGGTGGCCAGCAGCCGCTCCCACGACCGGCGGCCCAGCGTGCGGTCCGGGACCAGCTCGTCGTCGAGCATCGCCAGGCCGTGCGCCACCTCGGTCAGCGCGCTGTCCTCGCTGCCGCCGATCAGCGCGCGCCGGCTGCGCAGCGCGTGCGCGTCGGCTTCCAGGACCCTCAGCCCGTGCCGACGGGTGTGCATGAGGAGTTCGTCGAGCAGCGGATCGGCGCTGTCGACCAGGCCGGGTGTCGCCAGCCGCATCGAGGCGCAATGCCGCAGGAGCTGGCCGACGATGCGCGGCTCGCCGCGCCGCTGGGCCTCGGCGAGCAGGTCGTCCGCCTCGCGGATGGTGCTTCGCTGGCCGGACGCATCGCTGTGCTGGCCGACTGCGTTGAGTTCGCGTGCGCGCCCCACCAGCCAGGCGTCGGACACCTCGCTCAGCGTGGTCATCGGGTCTTCGCGCACGGCGGTCGTGTCGTCGCGCAGCGGCGCACACCCCCTGTTCACCATCGCTCCCCGGCGGCCCGGGCGGCGCGCTGGGCCTCACGAGGGGCTGCGCGCCGCGCCGGGTCCGGGAGGACCGCTCGCTCCGCCGCCAGGATTCGAACCTGGACCATCGGAACCAAAATCCGAGGTGCTGCCTTTACACCACGGCGGATCGGGCGCTGTCTGCCCGCGATGCCGGTTTGTGATCCCCGGCACCGCGGCCCGAGCTTACCGGCCCGGGCCGACAGGCGGTGGTACCCGGCCGACATCGTGACATGCCCCGGCCGCCGGGTCGGCGTCGGGCTTGCGGGTCCTCGGGCTTCCTCGCGCGCTGGCACGTGAATGGGACGTACACCGGCATCCACCGGTTGCGTACAAGATCGCCGCTGTTCGGGTGAACAAGGGCGATTCGGACACGCCCGGAGGCACGCGACACGCCGCAATGTTGCCGCTCGGGGGTGACGATTCGGCATCGAATAACTTACGCTTGCGTAGGTTACGGTCCCGTAGGGTGGAGGTGTTGCGGGGCCGTGCTCTCCCGGCGCTGACCGCAGTTTTCCCACCTCCCCAACGCTATTCGAGGTAGTGAGTATGACCGCAGCAACCGAGCGCGTGGCCACGTCAGAGGCCCGCGCCGAGTCCGGGCCGAAGCCCCTGATCGCGGGTAGCCGACCGTGGGTGGCGCAGCTGTCGGTGTATGTGTTCGTCCTGGTGCCGTTCCTTGCCCTCGTGCTGGCGGTGCCGGCCGCCTGGGGCTGGGGCCTGGGCTGGGTCGACATCACCTTGGCGCTGGTCTTCTACTTCGCGTCGGGGCTGGGTGTGACGGTCGGCTTCCACCGGTACTTCACGCACGGCTCGTTCAAGGCCAAGCGCGGGGTCAAGATCGCGTTGGCCATCTTCGGCATGATGGCCGTGCAGGGACCGGCGATCACGTGGGTCGCCGACCACCGCCGGCACCACGCCTTCTCCGACCGCGAGGGCGACCCGCACTCGCCGTGGCGCTTCGGCAGCTCGCCCGCCGCGCTGGCGAAGGGCTTCTGGCACGCGCACATGGGCTGGCTGTTCGAGCGCGATCTGACCAACGAGGACCGCTTCGCGCCGGACCTGCTCAAGGACGCGGAACTGGTGAAGGTCAACCGGCTGTTCCCGCTGTGGACGGCCCTCAGCCTCGTGCTGCCCGCCGTGCTGGGCGGGCTGCTCACCTGGTCGCTGTGGGGCGCATTCACCGCGTTCTTCTGGGCCGGGCTGGTCCGGGTGTCCTTCCTGCACCACGTGACCTGGTCGGTGAACTCGATCTGCCACATGATCGGCGAGCGGCCGTTCAAGAGCCGGGACAAGGCGGCGAACTTCTGGCCGCTGGCGATCCTGTCCTTCGGCGAGTCGTGGCACAACCTGCACCACGCCGACCCGACCTGCGCCCGGCACGGCGTGCTGCGCGGCCAGATCGACATCTCGGCGCGCGTCATCTGGATCTTCGAGAAGCTCGGCTGGGCCTGGAACGTCCGCTGGTCCAACGAGAAGCGGCTCGCCCGGATCTCGGTCACCGAGTACAAGGGCTGATCCCCACCCGGTTCGAGGTGCCCGCGCGGCGAGATCGCGCGGGCACTTTTTCATCAGGCCTGGACATGCGTGTCGGGCCAGCACCTTAGGGTTGTGCGAGTGGTATCACGGCGACGCGGGCGGACTGCGCCCGAACCCGAGGCGCGGCCGAAAGGGCGCACCGCACGGGTCAGGATGACGGGCAAGGAACGTCGGCAGCAGCTGCTGGACGTCGCTAGGGCGCTGTTCGCGGAGAAGGGCTTCGACGGCACGTCCATCGAGGAGATCGCGCACCGCGCCGGGGTGTCGAAGCCGGTCGTCTACGAGCACTTCGGCGGCAAGGAAGGCGTCTACGCGGTGGTGGTCGACCGCGAGATGCGCAACCTGCTGGACCTGGTCGTCTCCGCCCTGTCGGCGGGGCATCCGCGGGACCTCCTGGAGCAGGCGGCGCGGGCGCTGCTGGACTACATCGACAACAACACCGACGGTTTCCGGGTGCTGGTGCGCGATTCGCCGGTGGCCAGCAACAGCGGCACCTTCTCCAGCCTGCTCAACGACATCGCGAGCCAGGTCGAGCACATCCTCGCCCTGCAGTTCAGCGCGCGGGGCTACGACGCGAAGCTCGCCCCGCTGTACAGCCAGGCGCTGGTCGGCATGGTCGCGCTGACCGGCCAGTGGTGGCTGGAGGCGCGCAAGCCGAAGAAGGAGGAGGTGGCCGCGCACCTGGTCAACCTCGCCTGGAACGGCCTCTCCCACCTGGAGCACAAGCCCCGCCTGTCCACGAAGTGACGCAAGTTCCATTGAAATCGAACCTTCGATTTCAATGGAACTTGCGGGTTGTCCACACCATCCCCGCGTGTCGGGCGACGACACGCCGGAGGAGTGTGGATGAGCTCTTCGATTTCAATGGAAATCAGAGGTTCGATTTCCATTGAACTTGCGGGTCACCGGGTGGTCAGGTCGTGGTGATGCGGAGGACCTTGTCGTCGGTTCCGTTGGACGTCGTCACGTAGAGGGCTCCGCCGGGGCCTTGGCGGGCCGCCCGGAGCCGGCCGTGGGTGTCGTTCAGCTCCGGCGGGATCGCCACCTCGTCGATCGTGCCGTCCGGTCGCACCTCGAAGAGCAGCAGCTTGCTGCCCTTGAGCGCGGTGACCGCGAGCATCCCGTCGAAGCGGCCCCACTGCGAGCCGGTCAGGAACGCTGCCGCGCTGATCGCCTCGGTGCGATCGCCGGACGACCAGACCGCCTTGGCCGCGTCCGGGAAGCGGTGCAGGTCGGTCATCGGCACCGACTCGTCGTAGCTGTGTTCGGCCCCGCCGCGCGACGGGTCCCAGCCGTAGTTCCCGCCCGGCCGCAGCAGGTTGATCTCGTCGTCGACGTCCGGCCCGTGCTCCGCGACGAACACCTGACCGCCCGGCCGCGGCGCGACGCCCTGCGGGTTGCGGTGCCCGTAGGTGTACAGCAGCCGCTCGCGCGGGTTCGGCGAAGCGATGAACGGGTTGTCCGGCAGGGGAGCGCCGGTGTCGATGTTCATCCGCAGGACCTTCCCGCCGAGCGAGCCGCGGTCCTGCGCGATCGCGGGCCGTGCCGTGTCCCCGGTGCTCACCAGCAGCGCGCCGTCCTCGGCCACCGCCAGCCGGCAGCCGGAGTGCCGCCCGCTGGGATTCACCGGCAGCCCGGTGAGCAGGTCGCCGACGCGGTCCGCGCGCGAGCCGTCCTCGGCCAGCCGCCAGGTGATCAGCCGGACGTCGACCGCGGCGCCGTTCTCCTGGTGCGTCTGGCAGGTGATGAACCGCCGGTTGTCGGCGAACGACGGGTGCACCAGCAGGCCCATCAGCCCGCCTTCGCCCTCCGCGAGCACGTCCCCGAGGCCCGCCTGCACCGGCCGCACCAGCGCGCCTGGCCGGTGATCGGCGAGCAGGGCCAGCCGGCCCGGGCGCTGCCCGACCAGCGCGGTGCCGTCCGGCAGGAACCCGATGTCCCAGGGGTGTTCCAGCCCGGCCGCTACGACCTCGACGCGCAGCGTCGACGGCCCCGGGTCGGCCGTGCTGACCGGTGCGGGCCGATCATCGCTGCTCGCCATGGTGCAGCCGGTCAAGGCCCCGATCAGCGGGAGAAGCAGGATGATCGCGGCGAACCGGCGCATGGGCATGCGCACAGTGTGACACCGGCCATGCGGTGCGTTCGGGTCGTCGCATTCGTGTCGCACCGGAGTCGTAGTCTGGAACGCGTCGCCCCTGCGGTCTCGGCGTTCGTCCCGGGCAGGGGTGTGCCCGCATTCGCCATGTCTTGCTGCGAGGTAGCTCCATGAGCCAGGCCGGTCCCCTGCGCGGACTGCTCGAAATCGTGCTGCGCGATCCCGCCATCCGGCAGGTCGTGGCGGCGGCCGGGCGTCCGCGCCTGGTGCTGGAAGGCCCTGTCGCGGCCCGGTCGCTGACCGCCGGCGCGCTGGCCGCCGAGGGTGGTGCCGGGCGGCCGGTGCTGCTGGTCACCGCCACCGGTCGGGAGGCGGAGGAGGCCGCGGCGGCGCTGTCGGACCTGCTCGGCCCGGTCGGCATCGAGGTGTTCCCGTCCTGGGAAACCCTGCCACACGAACGACTTTCGCCCCGCGCCGACACCGTGGGCCGGCGGCTTTCGGTGCTGCGCCGCCTCGCGCATCCCGAGGAGCACGCGCACGGCGCCGTCCAGGTGCTGGTGACCACGGTGCGCAGCCTGATCCAGCCGATCGCGCCCGGGCTCGGCGAGCTGGCGCCGGTGCGGCTCGCGGTCGGCGTCGAGCACGACTTCGAGGAACTCGTCGAGCGGCTCGCGTCGCTGGCCTACGACCGGGTCGACATGGTCGAGAAGCGCGGCGAGTTCGCGGTGCGCGGCGGCATCGTCGACGTGTTCCCGCCGACCGAGGAACACCCGCTGCGGGTGGAGTTCTGGGGCGACGAGGTCACCGAGATCCGCCCGTTCGCCGTCGCCGACCAGCGCTCGCTCGCGGACTCGCAGAGCACCGAGCTGTTCGCCCCGGCCTGCCGGGAGCTGCTGATCACCGAGCAGGTCGCCGAGCGCGCCGCGAAGCTCGCCGAGCAGCACCAGACCGACACGCACCTCGCCGAGATGCTGGAGAAGATCGCCGGCGGTGCCCCGGTGGAGGGCATGGAGGCGCTGATCCCGGCGCTGTGCGAAGGCGAGATGCGGCTGCTGACCGACCTGGTCCCGGCGGGCACGCACGTGCTGCTCGCCGACCCCGAGAAGATCCACGCCCGCGCCGCCGACCTGGTGCGCACCGGCCAGGAGTTCCTGGAGGCCTCCTGGATGGTCGCCGCCGACGGCGGCAAGGCGCCGATCGACCTGGGCGCCTCGGCCTACCGCAGCCTCGCGGAGGTCGCCGAGCACACCCGCTCGCTCGACCTGCCGTGGTGGCCGCTGACCCAGCTGACCAGCGAGGAGGGCGAGGACGACGACGAGGTCATCCGGCTCGTCCTGAAGCAGGTCGACGCCTACCGCGGTGAGATCGAGCGAGCCTTCGCCGACCTGCGGGCGCACACCGCCGCCGGCGGCGCGGCGGTGCTGGTGCTGGCCGGTGCGGGCACCGCCCAGCGCGCGGTGCAGCAGCTGCGCGAAGCGGAGCTGCCCGCGCGGCTGGCCGAGGACGGCCTGGCGGCGGAGCCGGAAGCCGGCGTGGTGACGGTGGTGCGCGGCGGGCTGGAGGACGGCTTCGCGGCGCCCGGGATCGCGCTGGTGGTGCTCACCGAGGCCGACCTGACCGGCGGCCGGGGCGGCACCTCCACGAAGGACATGCGCCGGATGCCGTCGCGGCGGCGCAACGCGGTCGACCCGCTGGCGCTCAAGAACGGCGACTTCGTGGTGCACGACCAGCACGGCATCGGCAAGTACGTGGAGATGGTGCAGCGCACCGTCGCCGGTGCGACCCGCGAGTACCTGGTGCTGGAGTACGCGGCGAGCAAGCGCGGCCAGCCCGGCGACCGGCTGTTCGTGCCGACCGACCAGCTCGACGAGGTCACCCGCTACGTCGGCGGCGAGGCGCCGGCGCTGAGCAGGCTCGGCGGCTCGGACTGGAAGAACACCAAGGCCAAGGCGCGCAAGGCGGTCAAGGAGATCGCCGCCGAGCTGGTGCAGCTGTACGCGGCCCGGCAGTCCTCGCCCGGGCACGCCTTCGGCGGGGACACGCCGTGGCAGCGGGAGCTGGAGGACGCCTTCCCCTACACCGAGACCGGCGACCAGCTGGCCGCCATCGACGAGGTGAAGGCCGACATGCAGCGCCCGGTGCCGATGGACCGGGTGATCTGCGGCGACGTCGGTTACGGCAAGACCGAGATCGCGGTGCGCGCGGCGTTCAAGGCGGTGCAGGACGGCAAGCAGGTCGCCGTGCTGGTGCCGACGACGCTGCTCGCCCAGCAGCACCTGAACACCTTCACCGACCGGATGCGGTCGTTCCCGGTGGCGGTCAAGGGCCTGTCCCGGTTCACCGACCCGATGGAGTCCGAGGAGACCATCAAGGGCCTGGCCGACGGCGCGGTCGACATCGTGATCGGCACGCACCGGCTGCTGCAGACCGGGATCCGCTACAAGGACCTGGGCCTGGTGATCGTCGACGAGGAGCAGCGCTTCGGCGTCGAGCACAAGGAGCACATCAAGGCCCTGCGGACGCACGTGGACGTGCTGACCATGTCGGCGACGCCGATCCCGCGGACGCTGGAGATGAGCATGGCGGGCATCCGGGAGATGTCGACCATCCTCACCCCGCCGGAGGAGCGGCACCCGATCCTGACCTACGTCGGCGCCTACGACCAGAAGCAGGTCGCCGCCGCGATCCGGCGCGAGCTGCTGCGCGACGGCCAGGTGTTCTTCGTGCACAACCGGGTGCACGACATCGAGAAGGTCGCGCGCCAGCTGCGGGAACTGGTGCCGGAGGCGCGGATCGTCACGGCGCACGGGCAGATGAACGAGGACCGGCTGGAGAAGATCATCCAGGGGTTCTGGGAGCGCGAGCACGACGTGCTGGTGTGCACCACGATCGTCGAGACCGGCCTGGACATCTCCAACGCGAACACGCTGATCGTGGACCGCTCCGACCTGCTCGGCCTCGCCCAGCTGCACCAGCTGCGCGGCCGCGTCGGGCGGGCGCGGGAGCGCGGCTACGCCTACTTCCTGTACCCGCCGGAGAAGCCGCTGACCGACACGGCGCACGACCGGCTGGCGACCATCGCGCAGAACTCCGAGCTCGGCGCGGGCATGGCGGTCGCGATGAAGGACCTGGAGATCCGCGGCGCGGGCAACATCCTCGGCGCCGAGCAGTCCGGGCACATCGCGGGCGTCGGCTTCGACCTGTACGTGCGGCTGGTCGGCGAGGCCGTGGAGAGTTACAGGGCCGCGTTCTCGAAAGACTCCGGTGCGGAGCCGGGCGAGGCGGAGGAGGAGCTCACCGAGGTCCGGGTCGACCTGCCCATCGACGCGCACATCCCGCACGACTACGTGCCGGGGGAGCGGCTGCGGCTGGAGGCGTATCGCAAGCTCGCGGCGGCGGTCGACGTCGAGGCGCTGGAGGCGGTGCGAGCGGAGCTCGTCGACCGGTACGGGCAGCTGCCCGAGCCGGTGGAGCGGCTGCTGAAGGTGGCGCGGTTCCGGCAGGCCTGCCGCGAGCACGGGGTCCGCGAGGTGACCCTGCAGGGCGCGTCGCTGCGGCTGGCGCCGCTGGAGCTGCCCGACTCGAAGCAGGTGCGGCTCAAGCGCCTCTACCCGAAGGCGGTGTACAAGCCGACGGTCCGCACGGTGTCGGTGCCGAGGCCGACGGAGGGCGCGGCGGGCGGCCGGATCGGCGCGCCGCAGCTGCGCGACGAGGCGCTGCTGGACTGGTGCACCAAGTTCCTGGAGGACCTCACCACCGCCCCGGCCCCGGTCGCCTGAGCCCGAGGCCGGTGTCCTCCCGATTTTGCCTAAAATTGGAAGACACCGGCGCTGACCTGGCCTTTCGTGGCTGGTCGCGGGCTTCCGATTTTGCCTAAAATTGGGAGCACTCCGCGCTGGACCGGCGCCTTCCGCCCTCGGGAGTTCCGGGATTTCGCCGGGCGACTCATCGCGCGCGCTTTCGGTCGTCGTGGCGGCCCAAAGCTCGCGGCGCTTGGCGCGCAGGGACGCCGTGCTTCTGAGTTGCCGGGATCCCGCCCTGGCGTGACGGTTGATCCGGCTTCGCAGGGCGTCACGAGGAGGCGCGGCATCATGACCAGGAAGTCCTCGGAACCGAAGAAGGCGGGCAGCGGCATTCCGCAGTCCCCCGCCGCGTTCGCCGTCGAGCAGGCGCCCCGCACCGATTTCGTCGTCTTCGGGGTCACCGCCGCGATCACCGTCGTCTTCGTCTGCTGGGGCGTGTTCTCCACCGAATCGCTGGCGCGGATGTCGTCCGCCGCGCTGTCCTGGCTGGTCATCAACATCGGCTGGGGCTTCGTGCTCGCCGCCACCGGGTTCGTGGCGTTCGCGCTGTGGCTGGCGATCAGCCGCTACGGCGCGATCCCGCTCGGGCAGGACGACGAGCAGCCGGAATTCCACACCGTGTCGTGGATCGCGATGATGTTCAGCGCCGGCATGGGCATCGGCCTGATGTTCTTCGGCGTCGCCGAGCCGCTGGCGCACTTCGTCAAGCCGCCGCCGGGCACGGTGCCGCCGCTGAGCGAGGAGGCGGTGGATACCGCGATGGCGACGTCGCTGTTCCACTGGACGCTGCACCCGTGGTCGATCTACGCGGTCGTCGGGCTGGCCATCGCCTACGGCAGCTTCCGGCGCGGCCGCAAGCAGCTGATCAGCGCGGCGTTCACGCCGCTGCTCGGCAGGCGCAACGCGGAGGGGTGGGTCGGCAAGCTGATCGACATCCTCGCGCTGTTCGCGACGCTGTTCGGTTCCGCCGCGTCGCTGGGGCTGGGGACGCTGCAGATCCAGAGCGGCATGCAGTCGGCCGGCTGGATCGCCGGCGTTGGCACCACGGTCCTGGTGCTGATCATCGTGGTGCTGACGATCTGCTTCATCGTCTCGGCGGTGACGGGCGTGGCCAAGGGCATCCAGTGGCTGTCCAACATCAACATGGTGCTGGCCGCGCTGCTCGCGATCTTCGTGTTCGTGGTCGGCCCGACGGTGTTCATCCTCGACCTGCTGCCCACCACGATCGGCGTCTACCTGCGCGACTTCGGCGAGATGGCCTCCCGGTCCGGCGCCACCGGCGGCGCGGCGATGAACGACTGGCTGTCCAGCTGGACGATCTTCTACTGGGCCTGGTGGATCTCGTGGACGCCGTTCGTGGGCATGTTCATCGCCCGCATCAGCCGCGGCCGCACCATCCGGCAGTTCGTGGCCGGCGTGATCCTGGTGCCCAGCGCGGTGAGCCTGGTGTGGTTCGCGATCTTCGGCGGCAGCGCGATCCGGGTGCAGCAGAGCGGTGTCGACGTGTACCGCAGCGGCGGCGAGGAGGCGCAGACGTTCGCCGTGCTGGACACGCTGCCGCTGTCGGCGATCACCACGGTGCTGGTGATGATCCTGGTGGCGATCTTCTTCGTCTCCGGCGCCGACGCGGCGTCAGTGGTGATGGGCACGCTGTCGCAGCGCGGTTCGATCGAGCCGAAGCGGTGGATGGTGGTCTTCTGGGGCTCGGCGACGGGAGCGGTGGCCGCGATCATGCTCATCGTCGGCGGCGAGAACGCGCTCAGCGGCATCCAGAACCTGACCTTCCTGGCGTCGGCGCCGTTCGCGGTGGTGATGGTGCTGCTGTGCGTCGCGCTGATGAAGGACCTGCGCGAGGACCCGATGATGCAGCGCGGCGTGAAGGGCGCGCAGGTGCTGGAGCAGGCGGTCATCCACGGAACGGAGCGCCACGGCGGGGACTTCCAGCTGGAAGTGGGTCCGGCCGAAGACGGTTCGAAGGAGTCCTGATCGTCCCCTGTGGATGGTCCACTGAGGATTTCTGGTCGCTGGTCCCCGGTTCGGTGGATCGCGCGCCAGATGTCCGGAAGATCAGTTCGGTGCGATGCGGAACCTCCCGCGCCGGGGTGCGTCTATGGGAGAAAGGCTTTCCTGGCGAGAGGTTCTGACGATGTCGTTGCGCAGCAAGCTGGTTCTGGCGACCGGTTCGATCGCGCTGTCCGTGCTGGCGTTGACCGGATGCGCCGCGGGCGCCGAGACGCCGGCCCCCGCGCCCTCGGCCGGTGGTTCCGCGCCGGTCGGCGGCGTGTCCAACCTGACGTCGTCGGCCGCCAAGCCGGAGATCCGCGCCGGTGTGCACGGCGGCGAGGAGCGGGTGGTGTTCGACTTCAGCAAGCTCCCGAACGCTTCGGGCCTGAAGGTGATGAAGCACGAGATCAACTCGCAGTCGCCGGCCTGGGGCGGCTCCGGCGAGCCGGTCGAGGGCATGACCGGCAAGGCGTTCCTGCACATCTACGTGGAGATCGCCGACCAGGACCGCAGCACCGCCGGGCCGGAGCAGCTCGGCCAGAAGCTGGCGAAGAGCGCGGTCGTCAACGACAACTCGCACGGCACCGGCGAGCTGACCATCGGGCTTTCCCAGGGCGTCGACTACGAGGTGCTGGTCGAGGGCGAGAAGGTGATCGTCAACATGGCCGAGGGTCCGTTGGGCCGTTGAGTCCAACCGGTGTCACGAGCGTCGACTTCGGACTGTGTCGAGGCTTCACCGGAACGTGACTTCGTGAGAGGGTGCCCGCTGTGAGGTTCCGCATGCCGCGCCACGGGCGCCTTCTCGCATCGATCGCCGCAGCCGGCCTGCTGCTCGCCGGTTGCGGCTCCGGCCCCAGCCAGGTCGGTGCCGCCGCCATCGTCGGCGAAACCCGAATCCCGGTCTCCGAAGTCCAGTCCTGGTTCGGCGAGGTGCTCGCGAAGGAGCCGGACCTCAAACCGCAGCTGCAGCAGCAGGGGAACCTCGACGAGCTCGGCAGGCAGCTGGCCGCGCAGCTCGTCCGGCAGGAGTTGGTCGACCAGGCGGCCCGCGACGAGCGGCTGACCGTCACCGATCAGCAGATCACCGACCGGATCAACCGGATGGGCGGTCCGCAGGCGGCGACCGAGGGCAAGATCTACACCCCGCAGAACCTCCGCGACGTGGTCCGGACCCAGCTGCTGACGACGGAACTCGGCCGCAAGTACTTCGACCGGCTGGAGATCACCTTCGACTACACCCAGGCGACCACGCGCGGCGAGGCGGAGGAGAAGGCGCGCCGCATGGCGCAGGGCCCGGCGGGGGCCGCCGCGGTCGTCAACGAGGCGGCCAGGGCGGGCGTCCCGGCCGCGCTCGACCAGAAGTTGCGCGCCACCGACAGCCCGCAGCTCGCGGCCTCGACGCCGCTGTTCGGCGCGCAGCCCGGCACGGTCCTGGCCTTCGAGCCGGAGCAGAACTCCGGCCAGTGGCTGATCGCGCGGATCAAGGAGCGCCGCACCGACGTGCCGCCGATGCCGGCTGCGGGCGGCGCGGACGAGGAGACGCTGCAAGGCGTCGGCGCGTACCTGCTCGGCATCACCGCGGACCGCGTCGGGGTGCGGCTCAGCCCGCGCTACGGCACGTGGGACCCGGTGGGCCTGACCGCGGTCCCGAGCGAGGGCGAAACCACCGGATTCCGCCTCACCGGCCGGCCCGCGGCCGGCTGACCTCGGGGCCTGCGGTTTCAATTGAAACTGCCGACCTCGTGTCCGCGGACCGCAATTTCCATTGAAATCGAAGATCCAATTTCAATGGAAATTGCGGACCGTCGGCGTGTCGGACCCCGACACGCCGACGCCTGTGGACAACTCCCGCAATTTCAATGGAAATCGAAGGTCCGATTTCCATGGGAACCGCAGGCCGGGGCATGGTGACCAACGCCTCTGCACCTGCGCCCACGGCGCGGGTTGCGGCTGGGACAATCGCAGCATGAGGGAGGTCCGAGTGGCGGAAGGTTCTGCGGTCGTCCTGGTCGACGACCGGCTTGGCGAAGTCCTACCGGCCGCGGCGTTGCCGCTGCTGCGCAGCGCGGCCGCCGTCTACGCCGAGCCTGGTCTTGCGCCCGCTACGCGCGCGGCGCTCGACGCTCCCGCCCCGCCTCCCGTCGCGGACCTGCTGGCGCAGGCCGCCCGGGAACCGGTCGTGCTGGTCGCCGGCGAGCTCGACTCCGCCGAGGCCGACGGCTTGCGCGCCGCTGGTGCGCGGGTGATCGCCGCCCCGGCGCCGGCCGGGATCGAGCTGCTGGACGCGGTGACGGTGATGGACCGGCTGCGCTCGCCAGGCGGCTGCCCGTGGGACGCCGAGCAGGACCACGACACGCTGCGCAAATACCTCGTCGAGGAGACCTACGAGCTGCTCGACGCGATCGACCTCCGCGATCGGGAGGCGCTGCGCGAGGAGCTGGGCGACGTGCTGCTGCAGGTCCTGTTCCACGCGCGGGTGGCGACCGAGGATGCGGCCGATCCGTTCGACATCGACGCCGTTGCCGCGGGCCTGGTCAGCAAGCTCGTGTCCCGGCACCCGCACGTCTTCGCGGGCGACCCGGAGCTGCTGGACGCCGAGTCGCAGCACGCCCGCTGGGAAGAGCTGAAGCAGCGGGAGAAGCAGCGCGAATCCATTGTGGATGGTGTGGCGCTGGGGCAGCCCGCGGTGGCCCTGGCCGCCAAGCTGGTGCAGCGCGCGGACCGCGCCGGGATCCCGGCGGACGCGATGCCGCGCGGCGAAGCGCCCGGCGAGGCGCTGTTCGGCATCGCCGCGCAGGCGAAGCTCGCCGGTCGCGATCCGGAGGACGAGCTGCGCGCGGTCGCGCTGGCCTTCGCCGAGCGCATCCGGGCGGCCGAGCGGCGGGCTCGCGAGTCCGGCCGGGAGCCGGCGGCGCTCTCGGTGGCCGACTGGCGGGAGCTCATGTCTGATTTGCCGGACCCTGCGGGTGTGCGCTCGGAGTAGTGACGCACACTGATCGCGGGCGCATCGGCTGACGAAACGGCGACTCGCGGCGATATCTCTCGATGGGGCAT
The DNA here is from genome assembly GCF_004348985.1 of Saccharopolyspora elongata. GTDB lineage: Bacteria > Actinomycetota > Actinomycetes > Mycobacteriales > Pseudonocardiaceae > Saccharopolyspora > Saccharopolyspora elongata. The sequence goes on from NZ_SMKW01000033.1 coordinate 24,483, forward strand.
GCCTGCTGGATCGGAGCCCCGTGCATCTGGGTGCGTTGAGGAGGTTGGTCTTGCCGCGTCGGTTATGGCTGCTGCTGGCTCCCGTGATCACGTTGTTGGCGTCTTGCGCGCCGCAGGTTCCGACGTCGTCGACGCGGAGCAGCGGCGAGTTCACGCTGCCGTCCGCGGTCGCGCCGCCCGACCCGGGCGTCGATCCGCCGTCGGTGCGGCTGCTCGCACCGGGCGGGCCGCCGCTGCCGGTGAGCGCCCGGCCGCAGGGGCAGCTGGCCGGCTGGGCCGAGTCGATGGCCGACGAGCTCAACATCCCGCGCGCCGCGCTCCAGGCCTACGGCTACGCGCAGCAGCTCATCGGGGAGAACTCGCCGAACTGCGGCCTGAGCTGGTCGGTGCTCGCCGGGATCGGCGCGGTGGAATCCAGCCACGGCCGCTACGGAGGGGCGCGGCTGGACGAGACCGGGCGGCCGAGCATCCCGGTCGTCGGGCTGCCGCTGGACGGCAGCACCGGGGTCAAGCGCATCCCGGACACCGACGGCGCCGAGTTCGACGGCGACCGGGTGTGGGATCGCGCGGTGGGGCCGCTGCAGTTCATCCCGAGCACCTGGCGCGACTGGCAGTACGACGCGGACGGCGACGGAGTCGCGGATCCGCAGGACATCGACGACGCGGCCGTCGCGGCCGGCAACTACCTGTGCAGCGTGGGCGGCGACCTGCGCGATCCGGAGCGGTTCTGGAAAGCGCTGCTGACCTACAACGAGAGCCGCAGCTACGGCCAGGAAGTGCTGGACTACGCCGACTACTACGGCAAGGCGAGCCGCCGCATCCCGATCGAGGGCTGAGCACTGCGACCCTGGGCAACGCCCCGCCTGGGCATCCCGCAGTTTCAATTGAAACTGCGCATCTCCGGAACGGAACCTCTCCGGTGCGGTCTGCGAGGAGGTCCCGACGCACTTCGGGCCGTCCGGAGCGGGGTGGCGATTTCGCGCGAAATCGGCGCGCGCGACGAGTCCCGGACGGACTGATGCGGCCGTGAACGGGAAACCCGGGTCTGGTCGGTGCCGTCGTGGGGTGGCGCGCGGTCCGGGGCGTGGAACGACTGATCGGACGCTGGAGGTCCGGGGCTACTAGCAAGTAGCCTGGGCGGCGTGATCAAGACCACCTCGCCGCTGTCGGCCGCCTCCGGGCGGCTCGCGGTCGCGGTCGGGCTGCTGGCCGCGATGGTCGGCGGGGTCGGGCTGGTCAGCGCGTTCGCCGAGCCGCAGGCCGCCCCGGTGGCCGCACCGCCGCCCGAGCAGCAGGAGGTCGAGCCCGCACAGGTGGCGCCCGGCTCGGTCGCGCCCCCGATCGAGGAACCCCTCCCGCAGCCCGGCCCCGACCTCGACCCGGTGCGCGCCGACCCGGTGCGGGAGTGGGCCGACGAGGTGTCGGCGGTGGTGGACATCCCGGCCCGCGCGATCGTCTCCTACGTCAACGCCGACCTGGCGATGCGCCGGTACCAGCCCGGCTGCCGGATCTCCTGGGCGACCCTCGCGGGCATCGGGCGCATCGAATCCAACCACGGCCGCTTCGCCGGCCGGCAGCTGCGCGAGGACGGTCGCCCGTCGAACCCGATCATCGGGGTGCCGCTCGACGGCGGGCCGGGCATCCGGCTGATCCCGGACACCGACGGCGGCGCGTTCGACGGCGACACCGTGCACGACCGCGCGGTCGGCCCGATGCAGTTCATCCCGTCCACGTGGCGGAGGTGGGCGACCGACGGCAACGGCGACGGCCTCGGCGATCCGCAGAGCCTCGACGACGCCGCGATGGCCGCGGCCCGCTACCTGTGCGCGGGCGGCCGGGACATGACCACCGGCTCGGGCTGGTGGGCCGGGGTCTTTTCGTACAACAACTCGGTGGAGTACGGCCAGAAGGTGTTCGCGCTGGCGGAGTCCTACGCCGAAGCGGGCAACCGCCGCCGCTGACCGGCCCGGTCGTGCCGGCGATTTCGCGCGAAATCGCCAGCCGCCAGGCGTGGCGAACGCCGATTTCGCGCGAAATCGCCCCGGGGTCAGATGTCGCGGGTGGCGATGTGGGCGTTGATCTCGCCCAACGCTTCCTGGTAAGCGGGCACCGGGTGCATCGTGGCGGCCAGCCTGATCTGGGCGCGCGCCTCGTTCAGGCGGCCCAGGCGCTGCAGCGTTCGGCCCAGCACCAGGCGCGCGTAGTGGTCCGACGGATCGAACTCCAGCACGCGCAGGAACGCCCGCTCTGCACGGCGCAGCTGGGCCGAGAAGTAGTAAGCCCGCCCGAGCAGCAGCTGCACGCTCGGCTTGTCGGCGGCGACGTCGAGCACGGGTTCTAGGACGCGGATGGCTTCCAATGGACGGCGTTGCGCGAGCAGTTCCTCCGCTCGGCGGAACGCTTCGACGGTGCCTTCGGTCGTCATGGCGGGGACAACGTTACGTGTCGATCGGCTGTTCCGAGACGTCCGTCCGGATGGTCTTCCGGTGTCTTCGATGCGAACGCGGGCCGAACGCCGGCTTGCCGGCCGGGGGCGAAATGTCCGGCCGGGGGCGAAGGCGAGCGAGCCTGCGGCGGCGGCTCTACCGGCCCGGTTAGGCTCGTAGGCGGTCGTCGGGCGTTCGGCCGATTCGCTGCGTGCGGGAACGCCGGGGCGGCCCGCTTCGTCCATAGTTCAAAGGCTGGTTAGGAGCACACGTGGCGATCATCGAGCAGGTAGGCGCCCGCGAGATCCTGGACTCCCGCGGGAATCCCACCGTCGAGGTCGAAGTGGCATTGGAGGACGGCACGCTGACCCGCGCTGCGGTCCCCTCGGGTGCCTCGACCGGCGAGCACGAAGCCGTCGAGCTGCGCGACGGCGACGCCGGCCGCTACGGCGGCAAGGGCGTTGAGAACGCAGTCGCGGCGGTGCTGGACGAGATCGGCCCGGAGCTGGCCGGGCTGGACGCCACCGAGCAGCGCGTCGTCGACCAGAAGCTGGTCGACCTGGACGGCACGCCGGACAAGTCCCGGCTGGGCGCCAACGCGATCCTCGGCGTCTCGCTGGCGGTGGCCAAGGCCGCCGCGGAGACCTCCGGGCTGGAGCTGTTCCGCTACGTCGGAGGCCCGAACGCGCACGTGCTGCCGGTGCCGATGATGAACATCCTCAACGGTGGTGCGCACGCCGACACCGGCGTCGACATCCAGGAGTTCATGATCGCGCCGATCGGTGCGGACACCTTCTCCGAGGCGCTGCGCTGGGGCGCCGAGACCTACCACGCGCTGAAGTCGGTGCTGAAGGCCAAGGGCCTGGCCACCGGCCTAGGCGACGAGGGCGGCTTCGCCCCGGACCTGCCGAACAACCGCGAGGCGCTGGACCTGATCGCCTCGGCGGTGGAGAAGGCCGGTTACAAGCTGGGCCGCGATATCGTGCTGGCCCTGGACGTCGCCGCGACCGAGTTCTTCAGCGAGGGCACCTACAACTTCGAGGGTTCCAAGCGCACGGCCGAGCAGATGGCGGCGTACTACCAGGAACTGCTCGGCGCCTACCCGCTGGTGTCCATCGAGGACCCGCTGGCCGAGGACGACTGGGACGGCTGGGTGAGCCTGACCGAGCAGGTCGGTGGCCAGGTGCAGCTGGTCGGAGACGACCTGTTCGTCACCAACCCGGAGCGCCTGGAGGACGGCATCAGCCGGGGCGCGGCGAACGCGCTGCTGGTCAAGGTCAACCAGATCGGCACGCTGTCGGAGACCCTGGACGCGGTCAGCCTGGCCACCTCGTGCGGCTACAAGAGCATGATGAGCCACCGCTCCGGCGAGACCGAGGACACCACCATCGCCGACCTGGCGGTGGCCACCGGCTGCGGCCAGATCAAGACCGGTGCCCCGGCCCGCAGCGAGCGCGTCGCCAAGTACAACCAGCTGCTGCGCATCGAGGAAGCCCTCGGTGACGCGGCCCGCTACGCGGGCGAGCTGGCCTTCCCGCGGTTCACCCCGGAGAGCTGAGCCATGCCGGTCGGGCGCGCATCCGATCCACAGCGGCGAAACCGCCGGGGGGACTCCCCGGCGGAGCGCCGCAGTGAGCGCGCCCGCCGGGACGGGACCAAGACCTCGGGCCGGAGACCGGGGCGGCCGACGCCGACCCGGTCCCGCCCGAAGTCCAGCACCGGGGGAGCGTTCAAGCTCTCCTCGACCAGGCGGGCCGCCGGCCTGGCGATGCTGGTCTGCGTGATGGCGCTGAGCGTGTCGGTGCCGCTGCGCACCTACCTGAGCCAGCGCGCGGAGCTGGCGGCGCAGGAACAGCAGCAGATCGAGCTGTCCCGGCAGGTCCAGGAGCTGGAGCAGCGCAAGGAGGAGCTCTCCGACCCGGCGCAGCTGGAAGCGGAAGCGCGGGCCCGGCTGGGCTACGTCCGGCCGGGCGAGACGCCGTACATCGTGGAGGTGCCGGCCGCGCCGCCACCGCCGCCTCCGGTCACGTCCTCCGACGACGGCGTGCCGTGGTACGAAGAATTCTGGAATTCGGTGATGGGAAAGGGATCTTGACGGTGAACTCGGGCGTGCCGGCGATCAGCGATGCGGATCGGGAGTGCATCCGGCGGCAGCTCGGTCGGCCGCCGCGCGGGCTGCACGCGATCGCGGCGCGGGACACGGCCGGAGATCCCACGGTGGTGCAGACCTGGCCCCGGCTGGAGGACGGCACCCCGTTCCCGACGCTGTACTACTTGACCGCGCCGCAGCTGGTGGCGCACGCCTCCACCTTCGAGGCCGAAGGCCTGATGCGGGAGATGGCCGACCGGCTCACCACCGACCCGGACCTGGCGGAGCGCTACCGCCGGGCGCACGAGTCCTACCTCGCGGAGCGCAACGCGCTCGAATCGCTGGGCACCGAGGTCAGCGCGGGCGGCATGCCGGACCGGGTCAAGTGCCTCCACGTGCACATCGCCCACGCCCTGGCGAAGGGCCCCGGGGTGAACCCGTTCGGCGACGAGGCGGTCGACCTGATCGCCGAGCGCTGGCCCGAACACCGCTACCTGCTCAACCGCTGACCCGGCCTGGAGCGCCGGCCCGGAGGTTCGGCGGCTCGGAGGTCCGCAATTTCAATGGAAATCAGAGGTTCGATTTCCATTGAAATTGCGGGTAGTCGTCCACAGGCGTCGGCGTGTCGGGGTGCGGCATGCCGATGATCCGCAAGTTCCATTGAAATCGAACCTTCGATTTCAATGGAACTTGGAGTGTCACCGCATCGGAGCGATCCGGTCGAGGAGGGCGCGGGCGCCCGGGATCGACGTCGCACCGAAGGTGCGCCCCGCGGCGCCGAGCCGCGTAGCGGCGAACGCCTCCGCGACGTGCGACGGCGCGTAGCGCAGGAGCAGCGACGCCTGGAGCGTCAGCGACAGGAGCTCCGCGAGGCCGCGCGCCCGTTCGGGCGCCGGCGCGGCGAGCTCGCCGCGGAGCGTGCGCAGCGCAGCGTCGTAGTCGGCGTGGCCGCCGGAGGCGGCTTCGAGCTCCGCGAGGACGGCGTCCAGTGTGGACGGTTGCTTTTCCAGGGCGCGCAGGAGGTCCAGGGCGGTCACGTTGCCCGAGCCTTCCCAGATCGAGCTCAGCGGTGCTTCCCGGTACAGGCGCGGCATTCCCGATTCTTCGACGTAACCGTTGCCGCCCAGGCACTCCAGTGCTTCCGCCACCACCGCCGGGGCTCGCTTGCAGACGTAGTACTTCGCCGCCGGTAGCGCCAGGCGCAGCAGGTCGTTCTCGCCCTGCTCGACCGCCGCCGCCAGGCGCATCGCCAGCGTCGTCGCCGCTTCCGATTCCAGCGCCAGGTCCGCCACCACGTTCTGCATCAGCGGCTGGTCCGCGAGCCGGTGGCCGAACGCGCTGCGGTGCCGCACGTGGTGGGCCGCCTCCGACAGGGCGATCCGGACGTTCGCTGCCGAGCCGAGCACGCAGTCGAGCCTGGTCATCGACACCATCTCGATGATGCAGCGGACCCCGCGCCCCTCCTCTCCGATCAGGTGGCCCAGCGCTCCCGCGTACTCGATCTCGGCCGATGCGTTGGACTTGTTGCCCAGCTTGTCCTTCAGCCGCTGCAGGCGGATCTCGTTGCGGGTGCCGTCCGGCAGAACCCGCGGCACCAGGAAGCAGCTCAGCCCGCCGGGCGCCTGCGCCAGGGTCAGGAACAGGTCGTTCATCGGCGCCGAGGTGAACCACTTGTGCCCGACGAGCCGGTAGGTGCCGTCCGCGAGGGGTTCGGCGGTGGTGGTGTTGGCCCGCACGTCCGAGCCGCCCTGCTTCTCCGTCATCGACATGCCCGCCAGCAGCGCCGACTTCTCGTGCGGCGGGCGCAGCCCGAACTCGTAGGCGGAAGCCGCCAGCTTCGGCTCGTACTCGCCGGCCAGCCCCGGCGCGTACCGCAGCGCGGGCACGGCGGAGTACGTCATGGAGATCGGGCAGCCGTGCCCGGCCTCGACCTGCGACCAGAGGTAGAAACCCGCCGCGCGGCGCAGGTGCGCGCCCGGCCCCAGCGACCACGGCGCCGCGTGCAGGCCGTGGTCGATCGCGCGCGACATCAGCCAGTGCCAGGACGGGTGGAAGTCGACCTCGTCGACCCGGTTGCCATAGCGGTCGTGGGTGCGCAGCACCGGCGGGTGCTCGTTGGCCAGCCGACCGTGCTCGCGCGCCTCGGCCGAGCCCGCCTCCAGCGCCAGCGCGGTGAGATCGCCGACGGCGTAGCGGGTGAGCGCTGCGCCCAGGGCCGGGTCGCAGGCGAGCGGGTCGAACCCGGCCAGCGGCGGCGGCTGGTTGGCCACGCGGTGGGTGGTGAACGCGGTCGGCTCGTCGATGAGCGTCATGCTCGGAGAGTAGGCGCAAACCCCCTCCGGACAGCACGGGTTCGGGTGATCATTTCCGCCCGCACGGAGCAATGGGTCGGTTGGCCGGGGCCGCCGCCAGTCGTACGGGTGATGTGCCCGCCCGCCATCCGGCGTTCCTCGAACCGGTGGTGTATCCAGGGACCCGTCTCGGTTTTTCCGGTGATGTTCGGTCTGGGGATGGAGCTAGTGACGGCTCGCAATAAACGCCACGGCAAGCACGAGTGGAAGTCGGTGCCGCGGCTCGGCGCCGCAGCGCGGCGGAGGGCGCGGAGGTGGGTCGCGCTGACGGCCCTGGCTCCCGTGCTGCTGGTGCCGACCACGTTGATGGCGGCGTCGAGTTCGTTCCTGGCCGAGCCGCGCCATCCGGTCCTGGGGGATCCGGACTCGCGCGAACTGGGCGTCAGCGGGAACCTCCCGCAGGCCCCGCTGCTCAGCCCCGAGGTGCTGGAGCGGGCGGCCGATCCGCAGCGGCTCGCCGCCGAGGCGGAACAGCTGGTGGAGCTGCCGACCGGGCCGCTGGGCATCCCGGAGTCGATGCTGGCCGCGTACGTCAAGGCCGCGCGCCAGGTGGAGCGCGGCTGCGGCCTGCACTGGTCCGTGCTCGCGTCGATCGGCCGGATCGAATCGGGCCACGCGCGTTCCGGCAGCGTCGACGTGCTCGGCACGACGGTCCGGGCGGTCCTCGGCCCGCGGCTGTCCGGTGGGCCGGGCATCGCGGCGATCCCGGACACCGACGCGGGCCGCTACGACGGCGACCCGGTGTGGGACCGGGCGGTCGGGCCGATGCAGTTCATCCCGTCGACGTGGAACAAGTTCGCCGTCGACGGGAACGACGACGGCGTCACCAGCCCGCACAACATCCACGACGCGAGCCTCGCGGCGGCACGCTACCTCTGCAGTGGCGGCGGTGACCTGCGCGAACCGCAGAGCCTCGCGGCGGCGGTGTTCCGCTACAACCACTCCGACAGCTACGTGCGGACGGTGCTGATCTGGGCGGTGGCGTACGCGAAGGGCGTGACGCCGACGCCGTCGGAGCTGGCACCGGAGGTCGGCGACGTGCTCGACGGCGAGCGCCTCCCGGACGGCCCGCAGGTGCTGGCGATGGCCCCGCCGGCCCCGGCGCCCGCACAAGCACCGGCCCCGGCGTCTGCGCCGCCTGCCGCACCCGCGCCGACCGGCCCGCCGCCGCCCGCGCCGGAATCCCGTCCCGCGGAGTCGCAGATCAGCATCACGCCGCCGGAGATCGCGCGGCCGTCCGCACCGGATCTCAACCCGCCGGTCGCGACCCCGCCGAACTCGACGCAACCGGGCCACCTGCCCATGCCCCACCCGGCACCGCCGGGCGCGACGCAGCCTGGTCCGCCGCCGAGCACGACGCAGCCCGGTCCGCCGCCGACGGCGCCCCAGCCCGGCCCGCCGCCGAGCGGGACGCAGCCGAGCCCGCCGCCGACGGCGCCCCAGCCCGGTCCGCCGCCGAGCGGGACGCAGCCGAGCCCGCCGCCGACGGCGCCCCAGCCCGGTCCGCCGCCGAGCGGGACTCAGCCGGGTCCGCCGCCGGGCGCGACGCAGCCGGGTCCGCCGCCGAGTGGGACTCAGCCCGGCCCACCGCCGGACGGGACTCAGCCGGGTCCGCCGCCGGGCGCGACGCAGCCGGGTCCGCCGTCGACGCAGCCTGGCCCGCCGCCGACGGTGCCCCAGCCTGGCCCACCGCCGAGCGGGACTCAGCCGGGTTCGCCGCCCGACTCGTCCCAGCCCGGCCCGCCGCCTCCGGCGGAGCAGCCCGCGGCTCCGCCGCCGGAACCGACGAGCCCGCCCTCGTCGACGCCGGACGAGGCGCCGAAGGCTTGCGATCCGACGGTTCTCGCCAACGGCGGGTTCGCCACGTCGCCGGGCGCGGTCCCCGGCGCGAGCGATCCGCACAGCGCGGTGCCGGGCCAGACCGTCTACGTCGATCAGGGAACGGCGGGTCAGCTCGAACCCTGCGTCGTCCCGGACGGCTTCGCCGCCCCGCCTCGGTGAGCCTTCGGGGCTGCGGCAAGGACTGTCGGAGCCTCGTTCTGCGCCGGTTTCGCGCGAAAACGGCGTTCGCCATGCCTGCCGGATGATGGTTTCGCGCGAAACCGGCGCCTCACGCCGCGCGGCCACCGGGCGGCATAGCCACGTCTGGAACAGCCTTCGCAGCGGGCCGAAGGGCTCGTGGCCACCGCATGTCGGGGTCGTCCGGGGTGCTCGGGGTGGCCGGTAGCGTTAGCGGTGGGTGCGCGGTGGGCGGCCCCGGCGAGCGAGGAGGACGCGGATGTCACGGGTGGCGGCTATCGACTGCGGGACCAATTCGATCCGCCTGCTGGTGGCAGACGTGACTGTGCATGACGACGGCCGGCGCGACCTGCGCGACATCTACCGCACGATGAAGATCGTCCGGCTGGGGCAGGGCGTGGACGCCACCGGGCGGCTGGCCGACGAGGCGCTGGAGCGCACCCGGGCGGCGCTGGTCGACTACGCCGCGATCGCCGTCCGCAAGGGCGTCGAGCGGATCCGCATGGTCGCCACCTCGGCCACCCGGGACGCGTCCAACCGCGAGGACTTCTTCGCCATGGTGCGGGAAACGCTCGGCGTCGACGCCGAGGTGATCACCGGCGACGAGGAGGCGCGGCTGTCGTTCACCGGCGCGGTCGGCGACCTCGCCCCGGAGGACGGGCCGTTCGTGGTGACCGACATCGGCGGTGGCTCCACCGAGCTGGTCGTGGGCACCTGGGACGGCGTGCGCGCGGACATCACCGCGGCGCATTCCGCCGACGTCGGCTGCGTGCGGCTGACCGAGCGCTGCCTGCACAGCGATCCGCCCACCGACGAGGAGGTGCGGGAGGCGGAGAAGGTGACCCGGCAGATCCTCGACGACGCGTTCGCTGCCGTGGACTGCTCGGGGGCGCGAACTTGGGTCGGGGTGGCCGGCACGGTCACCACTTTGTCCGCCATCGCGCAGGAACTGCCCGAATACGATCCGGTGGCAATTCATCTTTCCCATGTTTCCCAGAAAAGAGTCGAACAAATCACCGAGGAGCTGCTCGGGAAGTCGCACGACGAGCGCGCCGCGATCGGTTCCATGCATCCGGGGCGGGTAGACGTGATCGGCGGAGGTGCGCTGGTCGTGAAGGTGTTGGCGGAGGAATTGGCGGAGCGCGCGGGCATTTCCGCCATGACTGTCAGTGAGCATGACATTCTCGACGGTATAGCCCTGTCTATCAGCTAGTTCCCGGGATGTGGACACCACATTCCACCTTTTGGGTGAAGAATCGACTACACCGATTCAGAAAGTGACGGCTTTGTGACAGGGCATTGCCGTGAACGGGTTCTCACTTATGTTTACGCTCGTCTGACGCGGCGGTGAATGATCCGCCGCGCGTGATGACCCCGGAAATCACTGCTGGGGCACGCGTGGAAGCGGGAGGACCTACATGCGAAAGGGACGTTTGGCCGCAATGGTCGCGGCCCCGCTGGCGGTGGCGATGCTCGCCACTGCTTGCGGTGGCGGCGGCAGCGGCTCCGGAGAGGACGGCATCATCACCCTCGACTGGGGTGAGCCGGAGAATCCTCTGGTCCCGGCGAACACCACCGAAGAGAACGGTGGCTTCATCGTCAACGCCATGTTCACCGGCCTGGTCGACTACCGGGCCAGTGATCTGAAGGTGGAGAACGCGGTCGCGGAGTCGATCGAGTCCACAGACCACCAGAACTACACGATCAAGCTGAAGCCGGGCTGGACGTTCCACGACGGGACCCCGGTCAAGGCCAAGAACTTCGTGGACGCCTGGAACTACAACGCATACGGTCCGAATGGCCTCCAGGGCGCGAGCTTCTTCGAGCAGATCGACGGCTACGACCAGATGCAGTCCGAGGACCCGGACGAGGACGGGCCGGCGCAGGCCCCGGAGCCGGCGGCCAAGGAGCTGTCCGGTCTCAAGGTGGTCGACGACAACACCTTCACCGTCAGGCTGAAGGCGCCGTTCACGATCTTCCCGGTCGTGCTGGGCTACTCCTCTTACATGCCGCTGCCCGACTCGTTCTTCAAGGACCCGAAGGCCTTCGAGGCTCACCCGATCGGCAACGGGCCGTTCAAGTTCGAGTCCCGCGTTCCGAACCAGGAGCTCAACCTCGCCGCGTACGAGAACTACGCGGGTGCGGACAAGCCGACCATCAAGGGCGCCAAGTTCAAGGTCTACGAGCAGCTCGACGGCGCCTACCAGGACCTGGTCTCGGGCAACCTGGACTTCCTGCGTGCCATCCCGGTCTCCGCGCTGGTCGGCGACAAGTGGAAGCAGGACCTCGGCGAGCGCGCGAAGCAGAAGCCGGGCCTGCTGACCCAGACGATGGGCTTCCCGATCTACGACGAGAAGTTCAAGAACCCCTTGCTGCGCAAGGCGATCTCGATGTCGGTCGACCGCAAGACGATCACCCAGCAGGTGTTCGCCGGTGGTCGTGACCCGATGGACGGCTGGGCCACCCCGGCCGTCGAGGGCTACCGCCCGAACCAGTGCGGCGAGGCCTGCGAGTTCAACCCGGAGAAGGCCAAGCAGTACCTGCAGCAGGCGGGTGGCTTCCAGGGCGTGCTGACCGTCGAGACCAACGGCGACGGCGGCCACAACGAGTGGGCGCAGGCCGTGGCCGCGAGCATCAAGCAGAACCTCGGCATCGAGACCCAGTTCGTCCCGGTCCCGACGTTCGGCGAGTTCCGCCAGAAGGCCAACGCGTTCAAGTTCACCGGCCTGTTCCGGACCGGTTGGAAGGCCGACTACCCGAACATCGAGACCTTCCTGACCCAGCTGTACCGCACGAACGCGTCGTCGAACGACTACAAGTACGACAACCCGGCGTTCAACGCGGCGCTCGACAAGGCGAACGCGGCTCCGACCATCGAGGCCGCCACCGCCGCCTACGCCGATGCGGAGAAGCTGCTGGCCGAGGACCTGCCGCTGATCCCGCTGTGGTCGCAGCCGGTGCAGTACGGCTTCTCGGAGCGGATCGCTGAAGGTGAGGTCAAGGCTTACCGTGAGCTTGACCTGACCACGGTGCGCCTGAAGTAAGAACCGAGCCGGAGCCCGGCCCGCCGTGATCCGGCGGGCCGGGCCCTGCATTGGCTGTGATTAGGAGGCCCGAATGGGTCGCTACGTGTTGCGGCGGCTGCTGCAACTGATCCCGGTGTTCATCGGGACAACTCTGATCATCTACTTGCTCGTCTGGGCGATTCCGGGTGACCCGTTCGCGGGAAAGTGCGGCGACCGCGGCTGTCCGCCCGCCTACATCGCCGAGATGCACGAGAAGTACAACCTGGACGACCCGCTGGTCATCCAGTACTTCAAATACTTGGGGAAGCTCCTCACCGGTGACTTCGGGGAGACCTACGCGGGCGTGGAGATCAGCACGCTGATCCAGAACGCCTACCCGACCACCATCAAGCTCGCCGTCGTCGCGCTGATCATCGAGGGTGTCATCGGCCTGGCGGCCGGCATCCTGACCGGCCTGCGCGGCCGCGGCTTCCTGGACAACCTGGTCCTGGTGTCCACCCTGTTCCTGATCTCGCTGCCGGTGTTCGTCACCGGTTTCGTGCTGCAGATCACCCTGGGCAGCGAACTCGGCATCATCAAGCCGACGGTCAGCTCGGACCCGTCGATCGGGGAGCTGATCGTGCCCGGCTTCGTGCTCGGCTCGCTGTCCATGGCCTACGTGGCGCGGCTGACCAGGACCAGCATGATGGAGAACCGCCACGCGGACTTCGTCCGGACCGCGACGGCCAAGGGCCTGGAGCCCAGGCGCGTGGTCGGCGTGCACCTGCTGCGGAACTCGCTGATCCCGGTGATCACCTTCCTGGGGACCGACCTCGGCACGCTGATGGGTGGCGCGATCGTCACCGAGGGCGTGTTCAACATCCGCGGTATCGGCGGCCTGGTCTTCAAGTCGATCCTGACCAAGGAAGGCGCCACGGTGACCGGGATCGTCACCCTGCTGGTGCTGGTTTACCTGCTGATGAACCTGCTCGTGGACATCCTCTACGCGGTTCTCGACCCGAGGATCCGATATGACTGACCCAAGTTCTGGCACCTCCGGGCTGGTGAGCGCGGCGAGCGCGTCCGCGGCGGGTGGAGCGGCCGCCGAGATCGCGGAGAAAGCCCCGCGGAACAAGAACGAGAAGCCCCGCGGCCTCTGGGGCGACGCGTGGCTGGACCTGCGGCGCCGCCCGCTGTTCATCGCGGCGTCGCTGATCATCCTGGTGCTGCTGTTCATCGCCGCGTTCCCGAGCGTGTTCACCTCGGCCGACCCGGCCTTCCAGGACCTCTCCAAGGTGCGGCAGACCCCGTCCGCGGAGGCCTGGTTCGGCTACGACAACCTCGGCCGTGACATCTTCGCGCGGGCCGTCTACGGCACCCGTGCGTCGATCGCGGTGGGTCTGCTGGCCACGCTGCTGACCGTGGTGCTCGGCGGCACCGTCGGCATCATCGCCGGCTACTTCGGCGGCTGGGTGGACAACCTGCTGTCCCGGTTCTCCGAGATCTTCCTGGGCCTGCCGTTCGTGCTGGGCGCGATCGTCATCCTGACCACCTTCAACGCCGAGGTGGTCATCCCCAGCTCGACGCGGATCATCGCCCAGGTGGTGCTGACGATCGCCGTGCTGTCGTGGCCGATCTCGATGCGCATCATGCGGTCGGCGGCGATCTCGGCGAAGCAGCAGGACTACGTGAAGGCGGCTCGGGCGCTCGGCGCCAGCGCGCCGCGGATCATCATGCGGCACATGCTGCCGAACTGCCTCGCGCCGGTCCTGGTGTACTCCACGATCGCGCTGGGCGGCTTCATCGGTGCCGAGGCGACGCTGTCGTTCCTGGGCATCGGGTTGCGCGACCCGGTCGTGTCGTGGGGCGTGATGATCGCCGAGTCGCGGAACTACATCCAGGCGGCGCCGCACCTGCTGTTCTTCCCGGCCGGGTTCCTGGTCGTCACGGTGCTGGCGTTCGTGATGCTCGGTGACGCCGTGCGCGACGCGCTCGACCCGAAGCAGAAGTAGGAGAAACCGCTTTGTCTACTGTGGACAACAAGGCCCCGGCGGAGCGGCTGCTGGAGGTCGAGGACCTGCACGTGGAGTTCCGCACCCGGGACGGCGTCGCCAAGGTCCTCAACGGCGTCAGCTACCACGTCGACGCCGGTGAGACCCTCGCGGTGCTGGGCGAATCCGGCTCGGGCAAGAGCGTCACCGCGCAGACCATCATGGGCATCCTGGACATCCCGCCGGGTGCGATCACCGGCGGCTCGATCAAGTACCGGGGCGAGGACCTGCTCGCCGCGTCGGACCGCCGCCGGCGGGAGCTGCGCGGCGAGTCGATGGCGATGATCTTCCAGGACGCGCTGTCCGCGCTGAACCCGGTCTACACCGTCGGGTTCCAGATCGCCGAGCAGCTGCGGACCCGCCGCGGCATGTCCCGCAAGGACGCCACGATCAGGGCCGTCGAGCTGCTGGACCAGGTGAAGATCCCGAACGCGAAGCAGCGCGTGAAGGAGTACCCGCACCAGTTCTCCGGCGGCATGCGGCAGCGCGCGATGATCGCGATGTCGCTGGCGCTGGACCCGGACCTGCTCATCGCCGACGAGCCGACCACGGCGCTGGACGTCACGGTGCAGGCCCAGATCATGGACCTGCTCGACGAGCTGCGCCGGGACCGCGGCATGGGCCTCATCCTGATCACCCACGACCTGGGTGTGGTCGCCGAAGTCGCGGACCGGATCGTGGTGATGTACGCGGGCCGGATCGTGGAGAGCGCGGACGCGTACTCGCTCTACAAGCAGCCGGGTCACCCTTACACCGAGGGCCTGATGCGGTCGATCCCGCGCCTGGACCTCAAGGGGCAGGAGCTGGAGACCATCAAGGGGCTGCCGCCGAACCTGCTCGCGGTGCCCTCGGGCTGCCCGTTCCACCCGCGCTGCGCGCGCGCCGTGGAACGCTGCAGCCAGGAGGTCCCGACCTACCACCAGCTGGGCCTGGGGCGGGCCAGTGCCTGCCACTTCGCCGAGGAGTTGATTACCCGTGGCTGAGCCGATCCTCCAGGTGCGGGACCTGGTCAAGCACTTCCCGGTGACCCAGGGGGTGCTGTTCAAGCGCACGATCGGCCACGTGCGTGCCGTCGACGGCGTGTCGTTCGACCTCAACCGCGGCGAAACGCTCGGCGTGGTGGGCGAGTCCGGTTGCGGCAAGTCGACCCTGGCGCAGGTGCTGATGCGGCTGGAGAAGCCGACCAGCGGCAGCGCGCTGTTCGAGGGTCGCGACATGTTCAAGATGCACGGCGCCGAGCTGCGCAAGCTGCGGCGCGATCTGCAGATCGTGCTGCAGGACCCGTACACCTCGCTGAACCCGCGGCGCACCGTCGGCGACATCATCGGGGAGCCGTTCGAGATCCACCCCGAGGTGGCGCCGAAGGGCGAGCGGCGGCGGAAGGTGCAGGAACTGCTGGAGGTGGTCGGGCTCAACCCGGAGCACATCCAGCGCTACCCGCACCAGTTCTCCGGCGGTCAGCGGCAGCGCATCGGCATCGCGCGGGCGCTGGCGCTGCGGCCGAAGGTGATCATCTGCGACGAGCCGGTGTCGGCGCTGGACGTGTCGATCCAGGCGCAGGTGATGAACCTGCTCGGCGACCTGCAGCAGGAGTTCGGGCTGTCGTACGTGTTCATCGCCCACGACCTCGGCGTGGTCCGCCACCTGTCGGACCGCGTGGCGGTGATGTACCTGGGCAAGGTCGTGGAGATCGGCTCCGACGAGCAGATCTACGAGCACCCGCAGCACCCGTACACGCAGGCGCTGCTGTCGTCGGTGCCGGTGCCGGACCCGACGCTGCGCGGCAAGCGCGAGGTGATTCGCCTGACCGGCGACGTGCCGAGCCCGGCGAACCCGCCCTCGGGCTGCCGCTTCCGCACCCGCTGCTGGAAGGCGCAGGACATCTGCGCGGAGCAGGTCCCGGAGCTGGAGGTCCGCCTGGGCAGCCACCCGTCGGCCTGCCACTTCGCGGAGGAACGGCCCCGCGTGGTGTCCTGACGGGAGAGTTTCGAGGCGGAGGGCGCCTTCGAGCCGCTGGCTCGGAGGCGCCTTTCGCTTGTCCGATGGCCCGGGTCGGAGTCGTGAGCGGTTTGGATCGCTGTGGCGCTCCAAAGTGCTCACGAGCCAGGGGGTCCGCCGAGCGGGCGGAGGCCTGCGTAGAGGACCGCCAGTTCGCTGGCCGGGCGTTGTTCGGCGACCGCTCGGCGGTACATGTTCAGGCCCCCCACGATCAGCGATCGCAGCTCCGCCGTCGTCAGGTCCGCGCGTACCGCGCTCGCCTGCTGCGCGCGTTCCAGGAGGGTGCCGATGGCGTCGTTGAAGTCGGTTTCCAGGCAGGCCGTTTTCGGTGGCTGCCCGGTCGATTCCAGCGCGTCGCAGATGTCCTTGTTCAGCGCGGCGTACTCGATGACGCGCTGGAAGTAGTCGAAGAACGCGCGGCCGGGATCGCCGGACTCCGCCTGGTCGCGGGCTTCGTCGACCATCGCCCGGATCCGTTCCGCCACGACGGCCTCGAAAAGCGCTTCCTTGGTGGGGAAGTGGCGGTAGACGGTGCCGGGGCCGACGCCGGCGCGGCGGGCGATGTCGTCCAGCGGGACGGCCAGTCCTTCGGCGGCGAACAGCTCCTGGGCCGCGGCGAGGACCCGTTCGCGGTTGCGCTGGGCGTCCGCGCGCAGCCGTTTTCCGGGGGCGTTCTCGGTCGTCACGGGTCGAGCCTACCGCTTTCGTGGACAACCGGGGCGCACGTTCCGTATCGTACGAACCGGGGCGCGCGTTCCGGTTGTGCCCATCGATGCGGAGGCCTAAGTGTCCAAACCAGAAGGAATCGTGCTCGTCGTCGGAGCCACCGGGCAGCAGGGCGGCGCCACGGCCGCCAAGCTGCTCGCCCGCGGCTGGCGCGTTCGAGCACTCACCCGCAACGCCACCGGAGCCGCCGCGCGGCGGCTGGCCGAGGCCGGCGCGGAACTGGTCCAAGGCGACATGGACGACCAGGAAGCGCTCCATGCCGCGATGCGGGGCGTGCACGGCGTTTTCAGCGTCCAGCCGACCTTCATCACGCCCGAGCTGTCCCCGGGCATCAGCCACGAGGACGAACGCCGCTGGGGCAAGAACGTCGCGGACGCTGCGAAAGGCGCCGGCGTGCAGCACCTCGTCTACGCCTCGGCGGTCAACGCGGATCGGCGCACCGGCGTCGTCACGCTGGAGAACAAGAGGGAGATCGAGGAGCACATACGCGCGCTGGGAATTCCGGCCACGATGCTGCGGCCGGTGTCGTTCATGGAGAACTACGTGGCGATGATGCCCGGCCAGGCCGCCGCGGGCGACGAGCTGGTGAGCGCGGTCCGGGCCGACGTGTCGCAGCCGCTGATCGCGCTCGACGACATCGGCGAGTTCGCCGCGCTGGCCTTCGAGAATCCCGGCGACTACATCGGCCGGGCGGTGGAGATCGCCGGGGATTCGCTGACACCGCCGGAGATCGCGGACGCGCTGTCCCGCGCGACCGGTCGGCGGCTCCGCCACGTCGAGCTGCCGCTGGAGCCGCTGCGCGAGCAGAACCCCGACCTCCACCGCGCCTACACGGCGATCAACGAGCTCGACATGACGGTGGACATCCCGGCCCTGCGCCGCCGCCACCCGGGCCTGATGACCTTCGAAACCTGGCTGACGACCCGGGGCCGGGCCCTGCTCGGTGCCTGAATGAGTCGTGAGTGCTGGGTCCGGTAAGAACCGGACTCAGCACTCACGAGCCGGCTCAGGCGGAGCGTTCTCCCGTGCCGATGCGGGGGAAGGGGTGGATGGAGAACACCACTTCGACCGGCACCTCGAAGTGCTCCGCGATGCGCAACGCCAGGTGCAGGCTCGGGCTGTACTCGCCGCGCTCCAGGTAGCCGATGGTCTGGTAGTGCACGCCGAGCGCTTCGGAGAGCTGCCGGCGGCTGATCCCGCGTTCGGCCCGCAGCATCGCGATGCGGTTGTAGATCGTCTCGCTCATGTTCTCCTCCGCCACATCAGCGAATTCGCTGGATGGCCTTCTCGCGACGCGCGGCCACGCTCGACCCCGACTCGCGCCGCGCCATCCGGCGCAGCACCACAGGAGCCACCACCAGCCCGATCACGGCCCACAGGCCGAGCACCCCGACAGTCTCCAGGTGTCGCCAGGACTCGCCGATCTCGGCCGCCGCCATCGCGTCCGGCAGCAGCGCCGAGCGCATGCCCAGCCCCAGCCAGTACATCGGGAACGCCTGCGCGATCCACTGCAGCCACTCCGGGTACTCGGTGATGGGGTAGAAGATCCCGGAGATCGCGATCAGCCCCATCATCGGCACGATGACCAGGCCCAGGCTCCGCGGGCTGGAGAACAGCGAGCCGATGATCGCCCCGATCGGCATCGTCGCGACCAGCCCCAGCACCAGCACCCACGCGAGGGTCAGCCAGGTGTCGGCGCCGGTGGCGAGGCCGTCGAACATCACCAGGCCGGGCACCAGCAGGATCAGCAGGCTGACCAGCGACATGCAGCCGACCATCGTGATCTTGCCGATCAGGTAGCCGAGCATCCCGTCGGGGGTCGCCTTGGCGCGCAGCAGGGTGCCGTCCTCGCGCTCGACGGTCAGCTGCTGGGCGATGTTGATCAGCCCGGCGAACCCGATGCCCATGCCGAGCACCCCGGGCAGCGTCATCGCGCCCAGCGAGAAACCGGCCACAGTGGACCCGCTCTGGAACGACATCACGACCAGCAGGATCACGGTGGGGAACAGGTAGCCCCACAGGTCCTGCGCGGTGGTCAGGGTCTGGCGGAATTCGATCCAGCCGCGCTGCAGGCCGGCTCGTGCTGCGGTCGCCTTCACCGGTTCGCCTCCTCGGTGCTGCCGTTGTTCTCCGCGGAGAAGGTCAGCGCGACGTTCTCGCCCCGCCCGGATTCGTGGGCGCGCACCATCGCCATGTAGGTGTCCTCCAGGGTCGCCCGGCGCACCTCCAGTTCGGTGATCTCGTCGCCGTGCTGCGCGAACAGGTCCCGGACGAACCGGGTGGCGTCGGCGGTCGGGTGCACGAAGCGCCGGCCGTTGCGGGTCCACTTCACCTCAGACTCGGCGGCCACCTGCCGGGACAGCTCGTCGGCGGAGCCGTCGGCGACGATCCGGCCGCCGGCCAGGATCAGGATGCGGTCGGCCAGCTTCTCGGCCTCGTCCAGGTCGTGCGTGGTGAGCAGGATGCCGGTGTTGTCGTCGTCGGCGAGCCGGTGCACGAGGTCGTGGAACTCGCGGCGGGCCTGCGGGTCGAAGCCGACCGTGGGCTCGTCCAGGAACAGCAGTTCCGGGCGCCCGACGATGCCGATCGCCACGTCGAGCCGGCGGCGCTGGCCGCCGGAGAGCTGCCCGGCCCGCTTGTTCGCGTGCTCGGACAGGCCGACCGCCGCGACGAGTTCGTCGACGTCCCAGGGGCGGGTGATCCGGTCCGTGGAGTACGGCGCGTAGTAGGTCCCCAGGTGCGCCAGCAGTTCCCGGACCCGCCACTTGCTGTGGTCGCGCCAGGACTGCAGCACGACGCCGAGCCGGGCCCGCCAGCGCTCGTCGCCGTGCGCCGGGTCGGCGCCGAGCACCTGGACGTCGCCGCCGGAGCGCATCCGGAAGCCCTCCAGGATCTCGATCGTCGTGGTCTTGCCCGCCCCGTTCGGCCCCAGCAGCGCGACCACCTCGCCGCGGCGCGCGGTGAGGTCGACGCCCTTGAGGACATCGGTCGTGCCGTAGCGCATCCGCAGGTTGCGGACGTCGAGCACGGTGTCCGCGTCCGGTAACCGCACCGGCGGCGGTGGCGCCTCCGATTCATTCGCGACTGTCATAACCCCAGTGCCTCTCGTAGCAGTGATAGCCCTGCATGTAGCACACATACTACATACCGAAGGATCATTGCTTCGTCGAAGTGGGGATCGGATCGGCCGTCGTTCAGGGGGAGATCGCCCGGCGGGCGGCGGCGATCAGCGCCTCGGCGGTGGCCCGGTCCAGCGGTTCGCCGGTGCTCAGCCAGTGGTAGACCAGCGACCCGAACAACAGGTCCCGGATGGTCTCCGCGGCGAGGTCCGGGTGGAGCGCTCCTTGCTGCCGGGCGCGTTCGATCGCCTCGGTGATCGCCGCGTCGCGCGGCTTCAGGTAGCGGTCGCGCAGCGGCTCCGCGAGCTGCGCGCGACGGCCGCTTTCGGCGTGCACGCCGAGCACGACGCGGCCGAGCGGTGACTCGGAGAGCTGGAGCACGAACGAGATCGCCAGTTCGCAGAGGTCGCCCAAGGCGTCGCTGGTGTCCGGCAGGTCGAGCGGTCGCACCGCGTGGGCGAGCGCGTGGACCGCGAGGTCGTCCTTGGTCTTACGAGCCGCTCCGGGCGTGGCTGAGCGAATCGCGGCCCCGCTCCGATCCGAGCGGGGCCGCGATTCGCACCGGCGCTACGGGCGGGTGTTCACGAACGCCGCGAGGTCCGCCGACTGCTGGATCCGGGACTCCTCGTGGACGTACATCATGTGGCCCGCCGGGTAGTAGCGGACGTCGATGTTCTCCCGCAGCCGCTCCGGGATCGGCACCTGCGCCAGCACGTGCTCGGCGGCGAAGTACGGGGTCGCGCCGTCGGTGTAGCCGCAGCCGACGTGGACCCGCAGGTGCGGGTTGGCCTGGAACGCCGCGCCGAGTTTGTCCACAACGGACACGCTCGCGCCCTCGAACTCCTTGTACGACCAGGGATGCACCCGGCTGGACAGCGTCTCGTACGGCAGATCGCTGGCGTAGTCGAGCTCTTCGCGCAGGTAGTGGTTGATCGCCGCCGAGTAGGCGCCGCGGATGCCGGAGATGCTCGGGTCGTCGGTGAAGTGCTCCCCGGCGGCATCCCGCTCCCAGCCGGTGAACCGGCCGTCCATCCGCCCCACGGTCTCCCGCCGGTCGCGCAGCAGCTCGGTGAAGAACCGGATGTGCTCGATGCGCAGGTTCGCGCGGTCCACGTAGTCCTCGGACAGCCCGGACAGCGAGGCGACCCGCCGCACGATGTCCTCGCGCTCGGACGCGCTCAAGCGCGCGCCGCGCGCCAGCGCCCACGGGTAATCCTCGGCGGCGAACTTCTCCGCCTCGTCCAGCACCTCGCGCAGCGGCCGGTCGCCGTGCTTGCCGTGGTAGTGCGCGATCGCCGCGTACGTCGGCAGGAACAGCGAGTACGGCAGGTCGTTGCCCTCGGTGAACCGGATCGTCCCCATGTCCAGCACGGACGAGATCAGCAGCAGGCCGTTCGGGTAGAGGCCGTGCCGCGACTGGAGGTGCTCGGCGAGCGCGGCCGCGCGCAGCGTGCCGTAGGACTCGCCGGCGAGGTACTTCGGCGACATCCAGCGGCCGTTGCGGGTGGTCCACAGCCGGATCACCTCGGCGATGGACTCGATGTCCTTCTGGTATCCGTGGAAATCGCCGGGCGTGCCGCCCTCGACCGCCCGCGAGTATCCGGTGGACACCGGGTCGATGAACACCAGATCACTGTGCCGCAGAAGGGTTTCCGGGTTGTCGGCCAGCCCGTACGGCGGCGGCGCGAGGTCGCCGGCGTCACCGGAGACGACCCGCCGCGGGCCGAGCAGCCCGACGTGCAGCCACACGCTGGAGGAGCCAGGACCACCGTTGAACGCGAACGTCACCGGGCGGCTGCCGGGTTCGCCGTCGGCCACGTACGAGGTCAGGAAGACCTCGGCCTTCGGCTTGAAGCCCTCGAACTTGCCGTCGGCGTGGACCTCCTCGCGCAGCACGATGCGGCCCGTCGTCGCGGTGTAGGCCAGTTCCGCGCCGTCGGCGGTGATGGTGTGGTGGGTGCTCACCAGATCGTCGACCGGCTCGGCCGGGGTGGTGGATTCCTGCTTCGCCTCGTCGGCCTTGTCCTCGCTGGCTGCCATGCCGCCCACATTACGTGCCGTCGAACGGGTTTTCTGCCACTTTTGGGAGGTGCCAGAAACGACCTCCCGGCTGATCGACAACCCCATCGACGACCCCTCCGCCGCGGCCCCGGGGGCCGCCGACCTGGCCGGCCTGGACGAGCTGGTCACCCGCTGCACGGCCTGCCCGCGGCTGGTCGAGTGGCGGGAGGAGGTCGCGCGGGTCAAGCGCGCGGCGTTCCGCGACCAGGAGTACTGGGGCCGGCCGGTGCCCGGCTTCGGCCCGCCGGACGCGGCGATCGCGATCGTCGGGCTGGCGCCGGCGGCGCACGGCGGCAACCGGACGGGCCGGATCTTCACCGGCGACCGCTCCGGCGACGTCCTCTTCCAGGCGCTCTACGACGTCGGCCTGGCGTCCCAGCCCGAGGCGTGGCACATCGACGACGGTTTGACGTTGCACAGCACCAGGATCACGGCGCCGGTGCACTGCGCCCCGCCCGCCAACAAGCCGACGCCGGCGGAGCGCGACACCTGCCGCCCGTGGCTGGTCCGCGAGCTCGACCTGCTGCGCCCGACGCTGCGAGCGGTCGTGGTGCTGGGCGCGTTCGGCTGGCAGGCCCTGCTGCCGGTGCTGGCGGACGCGGCCTGGCAGGTCCCGAAGCCGCGCCCTAAGTTCGGCCACGACGCCCACGCGGAACTCCCGGCCACGGACGGAGGAGCACCCCTCCACCTCCTCGGCTCCTACCACGTCAGCCAGCAGAACACTTTTACGGGCAGGCTCACCCCGGCGATGCTGCGGGCGGTGCTGGAGCGGGCGAAGGGGCTGGCGGAGCTTCGGTGAATGGGGTCATGGCGAGTGCAGCAACTCATCCTCAAGTTCCGTGTCCTGCGCACGTGACCCATCGGACTGGCTCTAGTAGGTCTTCAAGCCAAGGTTCTTCTGCAGTGCCCCTGCCTGCTCAGCAGTGGCGAGGACCATTGTGTCGTCGTAGATGCCGTGGTTCTCGCGTTTGAAGCTGACGCGGCGGAACGCGCGATGGCGTTGCAGGCTGCCGCCGGGTCGTAGTAGTCATCCGAGAGGTGTTCGGCCGGGATCGATACGAGCTGGCCGTTCCGTTCGAACTCCAGGACGTCGTAGCGGGATCCGTCGACGAATTCGCCTTCATGCAGCCGGACGCTGGTGACGGTGACTGCGCCGCGGGTGAGTGCGGCTGCCGCTTCCAGGAGGTCTTCGTAGCCTTCTTCCAGGTAGTCGATGTCTTCGGCGTGGACCGAGACCGCCACGTCGAAGGTTTCGAGGGCGCATGCGACGTTGTAGGGCGTCAGTTCGTCGTGCGCATAGTCGACGTATTCATCAAGGACGGTCTGCGCCTTTTCCTGCGGCACCATGCCGATCTCCTGAAGGACCATGACTACACGTTCGTATGTCATCGATGAAGCGTTCGACATGGAGGCATCTTGTCAGCCGAGGGACTTCTTCGTGGCTGCATCCGAGAAATCGCCCCGCCGGCACGGGAAAACGTTCATCCCCCGGCGAGCTCGCCACGATCTCCTGCACACCCGGCAGATCCGGGTGTGCAGGTAGCCGCCCAGCCCATCCGGCTCGGTCATCACATCCACCTCGGCACCCAGGTGCCGCAGCCGGCAAAACGTACAGACTGGGGGCTCACCTGCGATGTTGCCGGATTTCCCCGGGCGAGCGAAGGCGGTGGCAGGACTTCCGTAAATCCGTTCACTTCAGCCAGCAGAACACTTTCACGGGAAAGCTCACGCCCGCGATGCTGCGGGACGTGCTGGAGCGGGCGAAGAAGCTGGCGGGGTATCTGACGCCTCACCGATGCGCTGCCGCGTCGAACCCTGATGGCCTAATTCGCGTACCAGGGATTCACGAGTTCGATGCCCGTCTCTTCGAAATCCTTGGTATTGCGAGTGGCCAGTGTTGCCCGGCGTGCACGGCAGATCGCTGCGATTTGCGCATCAGCGGCGCTGATGGGGCGGCCGAGCCTCTCGCGTTCGCTGACCACGACGGCGTACTCGGCGGCAGCAGGCGCATCGAACGGCTCGACCCGCCCGTGGAAATCGTCGTTGATCAGCGCGTGAACTGCTGCGTTCAGCGACGTTTTCCGGTGTCCGTCGGGCAGTCGTGTCACGCCGTACAGCAGCTCGGCGGCAGTGATCGCTGTCGTTGCGACCTCTGCCGCAGGGAGCGAGTCAAGCCATGCCAGTACGTCGGCGTCTGGCGCTTGGCGAGTGACTTCTGACAGGACGTTGGTGTCGAGAATGATCACGAGTCGAAATCCGCCGCACGAGGAGGTTCGCTACGGGTGGGGAGTTCAAGTTCGGGCTCGCCGAGGCCAGCGAACCGGGCGTGGATGCGACTGCCCAGACCGCGGGAGGGCGGGGGCGGTGCCACGGCGGCTTGCAGGATCGCCCGGACCTCGGCTTCCATCGAGTGCCCGTGTTGCGCCGCTTGGACACGGAGTCGTGCGTGTGTCTCGTCGTCCAGACCGCGAATCGTCAAGGTCGACACGATGACTACCTCCTCCCAGTGCTGTCGTTGACTGCAATGCTAGCACTCGTGGGCGTCTCGGCGTACCTGCCACATCAAGGGTTTTGGCGGGGTTACGTGACCCGTTGCGGTTGATCCGGGCGCCATGGAGCGGCCTCTGGCATCACCAGATCACTCGTCGTCCGGCTCCGGATCAGCGAAGAACTCAAGGTGAGAACACTTGCGACAACGGAATGCGGCAATCGGCAGCCGCCTCCTTCTCCGCAACTTGATCCCGCCGAACAGGGCGTGCTCCACAGGGCCCTCGACCCAGTGCGCCTGTCGATGCGATGCAACGTCCACGCTGTTCGGCAAGAAGCCTTGCTCCAGGTCGTTTGCCCCGCAGAAGGTGCATTTCAGATCCGTTGCCATCCTGGAGAGGCTAGTGCCCGCCCGTACCACCCGGAGCATGAACGCCGCAATCGCGCGCTCGTCGGCGGATCCGTGAATCCGTTCACGTCAGCCAGCAGAACACCTTCACGGGAAGGCTGACCCCGGCGATGCTGCGCGGCGTTCTGGAGCACGCGAAGGAACTCGCGAGGGTGGGGCGAGGTCCAGCATCTCCCAGGGCATAACGCTTGCCGTTATTAACGTGCTACGTTAAGCTGATGCTGCGATCTTTCGCTGACAAGGAGACCGAGCGTGTATGGCAACGGCGTCGTTCGCGGGTCCTCGACCCAAATGTCCAGCGGGCGGCTCTGCGCAAGCTCGCCATCCTTGACGCGGCGGAGACCGTGGAGGACCTGCGGGTCCCTCCGGGGAACCGGCTGGAGAAGCTGAATGGAGATCGAGCCGGTAAGTACAGCATTCGGATCAACCAGCAGTGGCGCATTTGCTTCGAGTGGACGCCGGCTGGTCCGGAGAACGTTGAGATCGTGGACTACCACTGAAGGGAACGAGGATGTCTGACGAGTTCGTCATGCCTCCGGTTCACCCGGGGGAGGTCCTAGCTGAGGAGTACCTCGAACCACTTGGTGTCACTCAACATCGACTGGCCGTCGCGATTGGGGTTCCGCCCCGTCGTATCAACGAGATCGTGCACGGCAAGCGTGGAATCTCGGCTGACACCGCATTGCGGCTGGCGCGCTTCTTCGGTACGTCCGAGCGATTTTGGCTCAACCTCCAGTCGCGTTACGACCTGGAGCGGGAGAAGAATGCGCTCGCCGACACGCTGGCTCGCATTCAGCCACTGTCTGCCTGACGTGAAGATGAGCCCGCCGCTGGCCGCGGGTCCGCCACGACCGGCGCTCTCCGCTCCGCCGCGTCGCTACCATCTGCCGATGGTCCGCAGCAGGAAGAAGGCTCGACGCCTCGTGATCGATGACGTGACCTTCTTGTGGTCGGTGCGTCACCAGCACCACGTCGAGCAGGACCGGGGCCAGGTCTGCCGCGAGGTCCTCGCGATCGGCCGTGCCGGAGCGCCTGGGCGAGTCCGGATCGTCTTCCAGGGAGGCGCCGGGCGGCTGGTCCCCGATGGCCTGCTGCACTCCGGAGGCGTTGGCACCGGGGGAAGTTGGCTCAACCTGCACGAGCCGGGCACCGTGCGAGCCCTGCTCGACGAGGCTTTGGCCGGCGGGTGGGACCCGACCGATCCGTCGACCGAGCAGATCGACGGCTGGCTCCTGTTCGACGCGGTGTCTGCGCTCCGGAACGCGCCCCAGTCCGTCTGACCGTGCCCTGGCGAACGGTTCTGTGAAGACCTCGTTACGCGTCGAGGCCGGTCGGCCGGTTCCTGACAGCATGTCGGGATGGCCGCGAAATTGGTGGTCCGGGACGCCGAAGCCGGTGACGCGGAAGCGATCGGCGAGCTGTTCCGGAGGTACGTCGAGACAACGGTGACGACTTTCGAGGAAGTGCCGCCGACGGCGCAGGACTGGCGGGGCAAGATCGGCGCGATAGCGCGAGACGGCTGGCCGTTCCTGGTGGCAACGCTGGAAGACGATCTGGTCGGTTACGCCTACGTGTCCCCGTGGCGACCCAAACCCGCCTACCGCCACACCGTCGAGAACACGATCTACCTGCACCCGGGCCACGTCGGGCGCGGCATCGGCCGCCACCTGCTCGGCGAACTCCTGCGGCGCGCGGCAGCGGCGGGCGCGCACCAGGTCATCGCGGTGATCGCGGATACCGGCAACCCGGCATCGGAGGCACTGCACCGCAAAGCGGGGTTCGAGGTCGTCGGGAAGCTGAACGAGGTCGGCCGCAAGAAGGGGAAGTGGATCGACACGACCCTGATGCAACTCGACCTGACGACCCAGAACGCCGGCTGACCGGCTTCCGGAGGCGTTCCGGTGACTCGAACGGGTGGACCTCCATTCAGTCATCGCCGCAGGTGGATATGCGTTTACCACTGGCGGTAGCATTGCTGCATGAATGCCGTGCCGCATGAGCCTGCAGGTGGGCTTCCGGGTAGAGATGCCGACTTCGCCGAGCGGTTGGCCTGGCTGTTGAGCCAGTACCGCGAACTCGACTCGAGAACGGCTGGGCCCGAAGGTGCTCCGGATCTCGACTCCGCGCGCAACGTGCGGTCGCTCGGGCGGGCTCGCAAGGTCAGCGTGTCCATGCCGGAGGACCTGACCTCGGCCGTCCAGCATCGGGTGGGGCGGGGAGCGTTCAGCCAGTACGTCACCGACGCGGTAGCCAAGCAGCTCGAGCTCGATCTCGTGGCCGAACTCGCCGAGCTGCTCGAGGCGGAGCACGGGCCGGTGCCGGAGGAGTACTTGGCGGAGGCAGGGGCGGCATGGCCGGACGCCGAGTAGCCGCAGGCGGGGCGCTCGTTCTCGACAGCGAGGGCCTGTCGAAGCTCGCCACCGGGGATGGCCGTGCCCGCGCGTACCTCGAGACTGCGCGGCTTCGGCGCTCCAGGGTTGTGGTCAGTGCGATCACGCTGACCGAGGTGCTTCGCGGCTGCGCGCGAGATGCCCTGGTGCACCGCGTGCTGTCCCGGGTCTCGGTCGTTCCCGTGACGCCCGAACTCGCCCGCGCCGCCGGAGAACTCCTTGGTACGACTGGATTGTCGGGGCATCGCTGCGCGATCGATGCGGTGGTGGCCGCCACCGCGATGGAGCTCGCGCGGCCGGTGGTGCTGCTGACGAGCGATCCCGACGGTCTGAGCAAGCTCGTCGAAGAGCCTGCGCGCCCGAAGCCTGAGCGGGTGGTCGTGGTGCACGTGTGAGCTCGGGCCGTGGTCGGAGCTCGTACGTTCGGTCCGGTGGGGGCGATCTTCCCGGAAGAATTTTCGCGGGCGTGGGCATCGGCGCTCAAGATTCGGTAGGGTGGCCTGAACCAGCCTCCATGACACCTCGGTGATGTCAGTCTGACGTCACCCGCCGCCGCCCCTGCGGTGCGCGTACGCAGCGCGTTTGTTCGTGCACAACGCGTTGACCGTGATCGATGCCACCCGCGACTGGCGTCACATTAAGGGGGGTCGGCGCAGCGCGAATACGGTCAGTGGTGCGACCATGAAGGCATGGCTGGTAAATCCGATCCCACGCGGATTCTCATCCTCGGCGGCGGTTACGTCGGCATGTACACGGCACTTCAGCTGCAGAAGAAGCTGGGTCGCCGCGAGGCCTCCGTGACGGTCGTCGATCCTCAGCCGCACATGACCTACCAGCCCTTCCTCCCGGAAGCGGCCGCGGGTTCGGTCGAACCCCGGCACGTGGTAGCGCCACTGCGACGAGTGTTGAAGCGGTGCCATGTGGTCACCGCCGCTGTCACCGAGATCAAGCACGACGAGAAGGTCGTGACGGTCGAGAACCCGCAGACCGGTTCCGAGGACATCGCCTACGACGTGCTGGTCGTGGCGCTCGGTTCGGTTTCGCGGCTGCTGCCGATCCCCGGCCTCGCCGAGGAGGGCATCTCGCTGAAGACCGTTGGCGAAGCCACCTACCTGCGCAACCACGTGCTGGGCAAGATGGACGCCGCGGCCAACACCGACGACCCCGAGCTGCGCAACCGGCTGCTGACGTTCACCTTCGTCGGCGGCGGCTTCGCAGGCGTCGAGGCGCTGGCGGAGCTGGAGGACATGGCCCGCTACGCCACGCGCTACTACGACAACATCAAGCCCGACGACATGTCCTGGGCGCTCGTCGAGGCCGCCGGCCGGGTGATGCCCGAGGTCAGCGAGAAGATGGGCGTCTACGTCGTCAAGGCCCTCGAAGAGCGCGGCATCAAGGTCTACCTGAACACCTTCCTGAAGTCCGTCGAGGGCGGCCACGCGATGCTCTCCGACGGCACGGAGTTCGACACCGACACCCTGGTGTGGAACGCGGGTGTGAAGGCCAACCCGGTGCTGAAGAACAGCGACCTGCCGCTGGACGAGCGCGGCCGGGTCAAGGCCACCGCGCACCTGCAGGTCGAGGGTCTGCCCGGCGTGTGGGCGGCCGGTGACTGCGCTGCGGTCCCGGACCTGTCCAAGACCGAGGAGAACCCCGGCGCCACCTGCGCGCCTTCCGCGCAGCACGCGGTGCGGCAGGCCAACCAGCTGGCCAAGAACATGCTGGCCTCGCTGCGCGGCAAGTCGACCAAGGAGTACCGCCACGCCTACGCCGGCTCGGTCGCCGGCATGGGGCTGTACAAGGGCGTCGCCGACGTCTACGGCTTCAAGGCCAAGGGCTTCATCGCGTGGTTCATGCACCGCTCGTACCACGTGAGCCGGATGCCCACGTTCAACCGCAAGCTGCGCATCATCATCGACTGGACGCTGGCGTTCCTGTTCAAGCGCGAAGTCGTGTCGATGGGTCAGATCGAGAACCCGCGGGCCGCGTTCGAGCGGGCCGCCGAGAGCTGACCGGCGCCGAAGGACCGGGCACTCGCAGCTACGGGGCCGCGTGCCGGAATGGGCACGCGGCCTTCTCGTCCCCGACGCCGTGCTCCGTGCGGGCTATCTGGAGGGCGGCTAACCTTGACAATCCGTAGCGGGAAATCGAAGACTATAGCGAGTTCGTCACCTGAAAGGATGCGTCACACGGGGGAAGGGGTGAATCCCTTGACGCTGAAAGAACTTGCCGCCCTACTGCGGAGCGGTGCTGTTGAGGAAGGTCCGCTCGCAGACTTCGCGGAGGACTACCAGGAAGCAGCTCGGGTCTTCTGGAAGAAGGACGACTGAGCATGGACGAGGCCGAGGGACGGCCCGCCGACCTCGGAAACCCGCCCGGGGCGGCCGCCCAGCCGTTCCTCCGCCCGACCCCGATGCTGTTGCAGGGGCAGGACTACTTCTTCCGCTCGCCGGACACGCTGCTGGACTTCCAGGAGCGGATGTTCGGCGCGGACCTCGTCGCCGATGAGCCCGGCGACCCGGTGCCGTGCGTGCTGGTGCTGGCGCGCGCCGCCGACATGGAGATGAACGAGCTGTCGCTGGCGCTGGCCGAGCACGACATCCGCATGGTGCGCATCGATGCCGACCGCAGCCTGGACCTCGCCCTCACCATCTACACGGACACGCCGCTGATCGAGTTCCAGCGCTGGCTGCTGCGGCCGGTCCTGGTCTGGCGGCGGCACTTCGACATCAGCGCAATCCCGGTGGACCCGACCACGGTGCACGGCGCCTACGTCCGCGAGCAGTGGAGCGCGGTGGCGAACTGGCTCGCCTGCCGGGGTGACTGGGATCAGGTGAACTCGGTGCGCTCCACCGAACACCTCGACCGGCTGACGCAGCTGCAGGGCGCGTCGGCGGTCGGCCTGCGGGTGCCCCGGACCGCGGTGACCACCATGCCCGGGCGGAGCCGTCCGGGCGGCGGCCGGTGCATCGTCAAGGCGGCCGGGCACCACCTGCTCGAACCCGAGCCGGGCGCGCTGCGCGGCCTCTTCCCGCGCCCCCTGGACATCCGGCTCACCGGCGAGGCTCGCGAGCCGGCGCCGGTGCTGGTCCAGCAGTACCTCGACGCGGATCACGAGCTGCGCGTGTTCGTCATCGGCGATCGGGCGATCGGCTTCCGGGTGCAGAAGCTGGACCCGGCGCAGCTGTGGGTCGATCCTGATTCGGTAGTGGTGGAACGCGTGGAGGTGCCCGAGGACCTGGTCCAGCGGCTGTTGGCGCTGTGCCGGCAGTGGCGGCTGGACGTGGCCGGCTTCGACTTACTCGGCGTCGGCGGCGAATGGGTGTTCCTCGAGGTCAACGTGAACTGCGACTGGCGCTGGTTCGAGCACCGGGCCGACTGCGCGGACGTCTCGACCGCCGTGCACGACTGGGTGCGGAGCCGCTTCACCGAGCTCTCGACCGCGAAGAACGGCTGGGGGAGCTGGTGACCCAGCGCCCGCCGGCACACCGAGGTGTCCTTCGGCGGTTCGAGGGAACCGAGCGAAGCGCCACTGCGTCGTAACGTGTGCGGCACCCGCCGCGACGAGCAGTGCTGACCGCCCCCGTAGCCCAACTGGCAGAGGCAGACGACTTAAAATCGTCCAAGTGTCGGTTCGAACCCGACCGGGGGCACTAGTCCTCGCAGGTCAGTGACCTGGAGAGGCGTTTTCGGGGCTAGCGGGACGGTGGAGGTATCCATCGTCTACTCATCGCTTTGGTCCTCGGCAAGGGAGTCGGAGATGGGTCGACCGCCCCTCCAGATCGGCACTCGCGGCAAGATCAACACGACGCGGTTGGACGGTTGGACGACGTCGCCTGGCGGGCGCGCACGCGGTTCCGGGCCTTCGACGGCAAGACGCGGCTCGTCGAGCGCTCCGGCCCGACGGAGAAGCGAGCCGTCGAACGGTTGGAGTCGGCGATCGAGCAGCTGCAGAAGTCCAGGGCTCGGCTGACCGTCGACTTTAAATTCCGTGACGTGGCGGGGGTATGGCTTGAGAAGGTCGCGCAGCGCCGGGCGGAGACGACCCGCGACAACTATGAGCAGACCCTGAAGAGGATTGTGCTCGACCGGATCGGTGATCTGCGTCTGCGGGAGATCAGCGTTCCGGTCCTCGAGGAGTTCTTCGAGAAGCTGGAAGCGGACGGGTATTCGGCGGGCTACCGGCGATCGCTGTCAGCCTCCAGCGCACTGGACAGGGAAACGCCGCATCGTTTGCCATCCCTACGAATGGCGACACGACTTCCAGAACGTTGGCTTGGACTTGGATGAGCAACTACGAGCCAAAGTCGCCGTCCGTCAGCACCTCAACGGTCCAGGCGCAGCTGCAACGTGTAACATCCAACAGCAGAAGCTTCAGATCGTGCGCGCTCCTCAAATCCACTGGCGCAGAGCCTGAAACCGCCTGTGGCTGACAGTCATTGGAAGCGCAGCAATGACAGCCCAACATCACAGAGTGTGACTATCTCTGTTGTGGTGACCGAGATCCGAATGGGCCGCTCTGGGATGGCGCTGTCGCCCCGATCTTGAGGCCGGGTATAGCTGACTCGCCGATATCTGTGAACAGCATGATGTCTTTGCTGACGATGGCAAAAGGGTGAATCTATCAGTGCCTCAGGGCGTAGGCCTTGTCTAGCCCGTTCCGGGCTGACAACATGATCTCGAGCTGCGCGGACGCATTCTTGGCACTGACTGGGCAGATGCTGAAGAAATAGGAGAATTGATGGAAGCGGATCCATTGGGAACGGCATGGAAAATGCATGCTGCACTTGTGGAATGGACAGGTAAAGCGGACCTTAAAGCATCATTCTCCTTGACTGTGCAGTCGGTGACGCTGGTTCTTATGGGGATTCTTACCAGTTCCGGTCGGTTAGCCATGGGATCCGGGTCTGGGGCTTCGCAGATCTTGCTGTGGGCAGGATTCCTACTCATGGCAGGGGGAGCTTCGTGTGCTGCGGTTACGATATCTCCCAATCTGCGCAAAGAGCGGAGAGGGCCGAATAAGAATGATGATTTCCTCTTCTTCGGCCACCTGCGCACCTGGGAACCAGGAGAGCTAGAGGCTGTATTGCGGGAGACGGACCCTTTGCCAGCGTTGTCCCGGCAGTTGGTAGTCATGAGTGAAATTGCCTGGGTCAAACACCGCTGGGTGCAGTGGTCCTTCATCTTAGCAGTCGTCGGAGCTGCGACGCTCGGTGTCGGTGCTGTAGTTAGATAAGGCGGTAGCCAGAGAGGCTGGCAGGGTGAACTTTCGAGAAAAAGTTCCCGATCAGGTTTGGCAAGATCTAATTCAGCGTAGCCAACGGCGGCTTTATCGGCGCGGCGTACCACTTCTGCGGCAGGGAGAATCGTCGACCTCGGTAATAGCCTTGACCGAGGGAACGGTGAAGGTAGTCCAATCCGTAGAGAGCGGTGAGACTCTTACGCTGATGCTCCGCGGCCCCGGAGAGGTTCTGGGGGAAATGGGAGCCATTTTGGATAGGCCTCGATCGGCTACGGTTAGCGCGGTCTCCGCGTGCGTTGGCCACGTAATGCCGGCTCATGCTTTCCGTGGGTTCATGGAGCGCCATCGGCTAGCGGATACGGTCTACCAGTTGGCAGTGGATCGCATGCAGGAGATTGAACGGCTACGCGCTGATCTTGTGAGCCTGACACCAGCTGCGCGAATAGCGCGGGTGGTGCTCCACCTGGCTATGGAAATCGGGCGTCCGGGCAATGACGGAATTCTCGTGGAACTGGGAATTCCGCGCGATGAGTTGGCCGTAATGGCGGCGATGAGCCGCTCAGTTGCGGTTCCTCTGCTGAGCCAACTGCAAGGAGCGGGCATTCTGGGCCTCGGTCGTGGCCGCATCACAGTTAGAGACCTGGGCCGCCTCCGGATAGCTGCTACAGGCCGAGTAGAGCCAGATTACCCAGTGATGTGACGTTCCTCACTGCCGAAGCGTCCGGTTCTAGACGGAAAGGCCTGCCAAGACACGCCAAGGTATCCGCAGATCGGACTGGGAGCCACAGTCAAGTAAAGGGGAACTGACCATGACGCCATCCTGGGAGACGCTATGGCCCTACCGCGCGGTGCTGGCAGTGGACGCGCGAGGTTTCAGCGCGCACACCAGCAAGACGATGCAGCAACTGAACGCAGACATCCAGCAGGTGCTGGCTCAGACGCTGTCTGCCATTGGCATGAGCGGCCGTTGGGAGCAGCGGATGTTCGGGCAGCACACGGGCGATGGGTACGTCGCCGGTCTTGAGCCGGAAGTTCTCCCTGGTCTGGTCGGATGTTTTCCGGAAGCTCTGCGACAGGTCTTGTCGGCATGGCGGAACGGCCATCCTGGCCAGCCCCCGCTACAGCTCCGGGTCAGCATCCATGTTGGCCCATTGCCAACCACTGGACTGGGTGTCCCTATGGTCCATACACATCGCCTACTGGACGATCAGGCTCTGAGAGATCTGCTGGCGCGGGCCAATCCGGAAGTCACCAATACGGTGATGATCATCTCCCAGCGAGTGTACGAGGACGTATTCCAAAGTGGCTGCGCGACCGGAGACACCCTCTCTAGCAACTTTTCCCGCCGCCTGGCAAGGGTCAAGACCTTTGAACAGCCGGCCTGGCTTCATGTGCCGGGCTTGGATTGGCGGCTCGCGGACCCTGCCATCTTCGAGACGCCCGATGCCGAACCTGCCTCTGAGGCCTTGCCGGCGCCTTCGGCTTCAGTGAGTGCGACTGCCGCTCCGGGCAGTGTGACTTTCACTCAGCACGGTCCCTACAGCATTTCGGGCTACTCGCAGAACATCAACAACACCTTCGGGGGGAATGGCAGGTGAACAGCGGTAACTACCGTGACGAGACTACGGGGAACACGCCTTTAGAAGGGCAGCAGCTGGAGGCTGGCACGAAAGGTGACGGCGATCGGTTTCGAAATAGCTGGTGGCCGCTGAAACGGAACCAATCCTTCCGTGATGCTCCAGAGCATTCCGATCAGCAGCCCGTGCCGCAGCGTTCAGAGATCGGCGCATCGGGCCTGGAGGGTTCGTACCCGAGGGGCGACTTTCCTGCCACGCCGAACGAGCATCCCCAAGCGCTGACCTCCGCATCGCACAACACCATTGGGGAGGACGACGACCTCACCGCCTTCGGTGTGCATGCGGCACAGCCAGCACAATCTCAGGAAGAGGCTGCTTCCGATCCTGGGAACGAAAGGCCAACGCATGGCCCTCATTGGGCTCCGAACCGGGCATTCAGTGCCGAGAGAGCTGACTGGTCAGATTCACGGCATTTTAGCCCGCTTGAGCCGGCAGAAGATGGCGAGAAGCGAAACCCATCGCAGCCTTCCGTAGCCATGGAAAATGGTCTCGCATCGGTCGGCCCGGAGATATCTCTGGGAAACTCCGGACAAGGTGAGTCGTGCTCGGCTGATCAAGCCAGCGGGCAAGTCAACGCCCAACAAGATGTTGAGGGCCGCCCATCAAAGGTGCCGACACATGTCTCATTTTTTTCCCAAGGAAATGGTTCGGGTCCCACTCATCAGGCCTTCAATCAGAACGTCAACAACTACTGGAAAGCGGATTTCGTCAGGAAGATTCCCGTTCCGGCCGCCGGCCTCGAAGCATGCTCCGATCGGCGCTTTGTGGAGCCGCGACAGGCTGGCCAGCTGGCAGACGCGGCCAGGGCTCTTGAGCTTCACGGCGTAGTAGTCCTTAAGGCGCCACCTGGCAATGGTCGTCGTACGGCGGCGCTGAGACTGCTGGCGACTCTGCGATCCGTCCGTGAGCCGCTGGCGCTTTTCGATCTTGAGCCCGAATGGTCCAAGCCCAGTGTCGAGTTGCTACCCAAGACCGTGGGTGAGGGCTACGTGCTCGATCTTTCGGAGTTCCCAGAGGGCGAGCCGGACGATCGCTTCGGTCGCGACTTGGCCAACTACGGCGCTGACGATAACCAAAAGGGCTGGTTCCTGGTAGTCCTCGCGAGCCCACAACATTGGAAGGGTTCTTGGTTCGAACCTACTTCCAATTTAACAGTGAGCCTGTCGTCGCCGGACGCGAAGCCGCTGGTTGAGCGCGAACTGTCGGCACGATCGTGCTTCGATCGCGTGGAGTGGCTTGCGCAGCCTGCCTTTGAGGAGATTTGGCGATCCAACCCGTCCGCCCAGGAGGCCCGCCGCCTCGGACGCATCATCGCCAACGCGGATCACCAGAACCTGCAAAAAATCGTAGATGAGTTCAAAGGCTGGCACGATCACATCGAAATGCTCCTGAATAAAGAGCCTAAAGGCCAAGGGCATCCCAGCCTTCTCTCTACCCGAGCCACGGTGTGGGCTGGTGCGCTGCTCCACGGAGGACAGTCCCGATCAGTCCTCAAGGCTGCGGACGCGTTGCTGGAGACACTGGAAATTTCGCGCACGCCGGCAGAGGTACTGGCGGACGCCACGTCGTCGCGCCGTCTGCAGGCCGCCAGCCTGAGCCTACGGGGCGACCAGGCGTTCCATCAGGAGGACAAACACGACCTCGCACATGCCATTCTGCAGAATCTCTGGGAGGAGTTTCCCACCCAACGTGAGCTTCTTCGTTCGTGGGCGGTATCGGTAGCAGCGGACCCGTCGATCCCCGATGAGGACGCCGAACTGATCACAAAGATGTTGCTGCGCCTCTCGACAGCCCGTCGCGATGGCGACATCTTGGATAGCATTGGCTCAGGGATTGTCGGTCGACGCCGTCCCTTGGCTGTCGAGGCTTTGACCGATGCGGCGCTCGATCCGCAGATCGGTGCCTATGTCAGAAATCGTCTCTATTTGTGGGCTAAGCAGGGCAAAGAGGAGAGTGAGACGCTCAAACTTGTCGCAGAGGTCTGTGGCGGGCGGTTAGGCGAGGAACTCCCTGAGATAGCCTTGACGCGACTCCGTTGGGTCGCGGGACGCGCTCCTCTCGGGTCCCGGACGGTCGCTGATGCGTTCAGCTGCCTCGTGACGACCCGGCCCGATGAAGTCCGCAAGGCAATGGATACCTGGTTTGACAACGACAAGCTGAAGTGGCAAGCGTTTGTCGTGTTTCTTGCGCTCGCATCCAGTGATCCCGGCATCGAATTTCTTCTCCAAGGTGTCGAGGATGCAAATGGTCGTCGGCGCTTCGTCGCGGGATGGCAATGGCTACTGGCCCAGGAAGCGGATAGGGAGGTTGTGAATCGCCAACTGGACAAGTGGGAGAAGCGCGCGGAACAGGGGAGTCTGTCGCGAGAGCTGCTGATCGATTTGTTTGCTGATGTGTACGAACCGGAGATTTACCGTGGCGGGCTC
The DNA here is from genome assembly GCF_004348985.1 of Saccharopolyspora elongata. GTDB lineage: Bacteria > Actinomycetota > Actinomycetes > Mycobacteriales > Pseudonocardiaceae > Saccharopolyspora > Saccharopolyspora elongata. The sequence continues at coordinate 60,919 of NZ_SMKW01000033.1, forward strand.
AACCGATTCTTCTCCGACACCCGCGACTTTTTCAGGTCTTTCTGGGGTCAGGTTCTGGACGAGGCAATTTATCGCAACCGTCGTCGTCGTGAAGGGTGAGCAGAGCACCAATGTGGAACCTGCGGCGCTATCCGTGGACGCGCGTTGCGTGCACATGGCAGTCCAACCTTCCGGGAGTCCGTTTCGTTGCCACGGGCAGACTGGCGTACGCGCCCTCAGCGGAGCTGCGTGAGAAAGGCCGCGCTGCAGGGCGGGCGGCTGCAAGGTTGGCACTCGACGCTGCCGCCAGTGCTATCACTTCTCGACACTCACCGGCCCAGTTTCAGGTAGCTCAAGAGGAGTTGGCGCTGGCTTTCGCGCGATGGACCGAAGTCGATGGCCACCCCCACCTGAAGGTGAAGGCCCGTATCGCCCTGGGCCTCACCCCGGACGATCGCGCTCGTGCACAATCGTTTGAGGATGCACGGCGTGAGGAACGTCTTCGACAAGAAATCCATCGCGAGCGGCTGATACACCTTCGCGATGCTGTGTTCGCCGACCCAGTCCTGGCACGATCCTGGTGGCTTGATCGCCAGAGAAATGCGCTCATCCAGATGTCTTGGAGGGACTTCAACGAGAAGGTTCTTTCGTCGGTTGGGGCTGTGGATGACACCCACTCCCGGGCGATGCGAGTTGCTCACGTGCTGGCCGGGGTCATGGAAGACCTCGGAACCGACCCAGGGCGGCAGAAGCAGTTCATCGCGACCGCCCGCGTGGTCCTGGAACAGATGGGTTGGAATTCCACTGCGGAGAAGCTGCCGCAGGATTAGTCACCGTCCCGCGGCCGAGTCGAGGTCTGCCAGGGCAGCCTCCAGCGGACGTAGGCCGGGGATGCTGAGCACTGATGGCGTCAGCGGCGAAGGTATCTGGTGAGCTTGGGAAGTCCGGATTATGTCGACGACAACCATCGCTTATCCATGGTTTATGGCCCGCTGCCCGGCGTGGTGAGCCGCGATGAGTCACATGGCGAGATTGGTATCGCCGCAGCTCAGCGCGATCAGGTACGCTGCAGCACGGCAAGCTCTGGAATCGAGCAGCTGCAGAAGTCCCGGGCTCGACTGACCGTCGACTTCAGGTTCCGTGACGTGGCTGAGGTATGGCTGGGCAAGGTCGCGCAGCGCCGAGCGGCGACGACCCGCGACACCTATGAGCAGACCTTGAAGAGCGTCGTGCTCGACCGGATCGGCGACCTGCGTCTGCGGGAGATCAGCATTCCGGTCCTAGAAGAGTTTTTCGAGAAGCTCGAAGCGGACGGGTATTCGGCGAGCTACCGGCGATCGGTCCGCACGACCGTCCGGGGCACCCTCCAGGTGGCCGTTCGCTATGGGCTGCTGGGCAGCAATCCGGTGCGGGAGGTCAGCCCGATCGAGGGCCGTCCGCGGAAGGTCCGCACGCTCACCACGGACGAGAGGCGTCGGCTGTTCGAGGGCATGGACAGGTTCGTCGTCGAGAGCTGCTACTCCAGCGGGTCGGATCTCCCGGACCTCGTCCGGTTCCTGCTTGGGACCGGCTGCCGCATCGGAGGAGCCGTGGCGGTGCGGTGGAAGGATGTCAATCTCACCGACAAACCCGTGGTCGTTGATGGCACGGAAATTCCGCCATGCTCAGTCTGGATCAACGGCAACATCGTCAACGTCAAGGGCAAGGGTTTGGTCCGGCACAACGGCAAGACGGAGAACGCCGTCCGCATGGTTGCCCTGCCCGAGTTCGTTGTCACGATGCTGACGGTGCGGTGGCTCATTGTGTGATCGGCAGCCCAGGCGGAGCGGCTCCGTGTGGACCCGCGCGGGACGCTCGACCAGGCGGACAGGCAGGAGCATCCGGCTGGGGGAGCGGAGGGCACTGTTCAGGTCGAGCGCGGCCAGGCGTTCATGGCCGACCGTCTCGAGGAGTCTGTGTTCCCGTCCCGAACGCTGGGGTGGAAGAACCCGAACAACGTGCGGCGCGGCTGGCGAGTGATCCGGGAGGCGATCGGTCTCGGGTGGGTCACGCCGCACGTGTTCCGGAGGACGGCTGCCACTCTGCTCGATGATGCGAAGCTGACCGCACGTCAGATCGCCGACGTCTTGGGCCATTCCCGGCCGTCGATGACCCAGGACCACTACTTGGGGCGTGGATCGGTCCATCCGGCAGCTGCAGCTGCCCTAGACTCCGCCTTCCGGCAAGCGAGCAGGATGCCGCTGTGACGTCGGGTTCGCCTTGCGTCGCGACAAAGCCCTTTTCTCGCCACAACCCTCTCAGCCCACACCCGTTCAGGCGGTTAGGCAAACCCGTAGAGACTCCGGCGGCTCGACGTGACGCCCTCGCGACTTTGGAAGCCCGACTTGGGTGTCACGGTGGTCAGTACCGACACTTTGCCGTGAGCAGGGTGTCCCAGCGTTGGTCGTGGGCGCGAACAGCCTGCCCGCGGCCAACGCTCTGCAGACACAGCCCGCGTCACTGACGGTATGCGGTGGTGGTTCCGGTGGTGGCGTTCCATTCGATGTAGCCGCCTTGGAAGTCGATTCGGCGTCCGGCGGGCACCGGGTATTCGTTGCTGGTGGGGTAACCCAGCCAGGACGTTTCCCAGCCAAGAGCGCTCCAGCGCTCCCGGATGGCTCCGTAGACGAGGTGGGCGCCGGTGGTGGGTGTCCAGTAGATGGAGGCGTTCTTGGTGAAGTGGTTGTAGCGGCCGAGTCCGTCGGGTGTGCCCAGTTCGTCGGTGGCGGGGTAGCCGGCGGGGCCTGTTTCCCAGCCGCTGGCGGCCCAGGCGTTGCGGATGGCTCCGTGGACGGCGTGCGCGCCGGTGTCCGGCGTCCAGTAGATCGAGGCGTCATGGGTGAAGTGGTTGAAACGGCCGATCGTGTCCGGCGTGGCCAGTTCGTCGGTGGTGGGGTAGACGCCCGCGGTCGGTCCGCCGAGCCGGTGGTAGGTGGCGTGGATGTCGCCCTTGACCCAGTGCGCTGCGAGGTCGCTGCGCCAGGCGATGGTGGAGAAGCCGCTACCGAACACCGTGGCTCGGCCGCCCTCAGGCCAGTTGGTTTCCACAGCGTAGACCGGGCCTGCCGCGTTCTCGCCACCGACTGTTTGCCATTTCTGGTGGATTGGCCCGCTGCGCCAGTCCCCGGCCAGTTGCGCGGCGCGGTCGCGGACCGATCCGAGGGAGTTGTAGCCGAAGTTGCCGGGGCAGCTGGTTCGTCCGACGTCGCGGTGGGCGAAGATGGTGGGCAGCGTGACCGGCGTTCCTGCGGCGTACTTCGAGGTGCCACCGCCGGCGCTGACGAGTGTGACGCTGCCGAGCGGATCGACGTAGCTGTTGGCGATCTTCCACGCGATCATTTGTGACACGGATTCCAACATCTCCGTGCTGGGCGAGACCGCGTCGTAGTCACCGATCATCGAGATGCCGAAGACGTGCCGGTTGAATCCACCGGTGTGGGCGCCGATGGCAGGCAGGTGCAGGCCGCCGGTGCGGCCTTCGAAGATGGTGCCGCACTTGTCGACCAGCGCGTTGTAGCCGATGTCGCCCCATCCGTTGGTCACCGAGTGGTAGTAGTAGATGCCGCGCACCAGTGCTGGGGATTGGTCGCAGGTGTAGTCGTTGCTGTCGGCGGTGTGGTGCAGCGCGGCGGCCTTGACCGTGGTCGCGTATTCCGGGGCCCAGGTCATCAGTGATTCATCGGCACCCCACTGCGCGCGCGTGACGACCGTCGGCATGGTGGAGACGCTGCTGCCCGCGGCGGAGAGCTGGCTGATCTGGGTGTCGTTGGTTGAGGTCCCCGGGTCGATGGCGACCAAGGTCAGCTCGTCGGTGGCCGGTCTGCCCGCCCGCACGGCGCGGACCTGAACGCGGGTGGCGGGCCCGGTCCACAGCGGTTCAGTCGTCTTCGGCGACTGGCGGCGGTCCGGACCACCGTCCTGCTGGTCCAGGGTCTGCCAAGAGCTCCACGAACCGCGCACCGACCGGGTGCGGAGTTCGATCGAGTCGGGCTCCGCGCCCTGCCAGGTCAGGCCGACGAGCGAGAACTGCCGCCGTGGCGCGGCTTCCCGCATGTCAGCCGGGGCTCCCGGTGGCCGCTCCGCATCGGCCAGCGGGACCTTCTCCGCTCTCGGGGTGACCGGGTTGGCAGCGGGCAGCGCCGCCGGATGAACGGTTTTCTCCGCGAGTACGGCTGGAGTCGCCTGGGCTTGGGGAAGGCCACGGACCGACAACGCCAAGACGATGGCGAAGAGGGCGATTCTCGGGCGACGATTCGTCGTCATTGCTACCTCGGCAGGTCAGAACCAAAGAACAGCAGTATTTTTCGCGAGCGACTACCTCAGAACCGCTGTGGCTCAGTCGGTTCGGGTGGCGGTAAGGGCGAGTGCCGGGCCGTGGGGGTGATCGGGGGTGTCGAAGCCGATGTTGGTGACCGTCCAGCCGAAGTGTTCGAGGGCGGCGAGCAGGTCGGCACGGGTGAGCCAGTTGCTGTAAGGGGCGCTGCCGCCGCAGAACCCGTTGCGGTGCAGGGCTTCTGCGTAGTCGAAACGGTGCAGGGTGTGTGTGAAGCCCTGGTGGGTGGCCGGTTCGTGGCTGGGGAAGCGTGGTGCGAGCAGTTCGCTGCGGGTGATGACGTCTTCGTCGTAGACGTGGGTCCACAGGAAGAGCTTGGTGGCGACTTTCGCGGTGAGCGCGATGGTTTCGACGGGGTTGCGCATGTGGTAGAGCACGCCGCTGGCGAAGCAGATGTCGAAGCGCTCATCGGTGTCGCGGAGGTACGGTGTGAAGTCACCCAGCAGGAACCGGGCCCGGGGCATGCCGAGCAGTTCCTTGGCGATGAGGCATTTCAGGTAGGCGCGGCCCTGCGCCTCGACAGCGACGATGTCGGCACCGGCGGTGTGGAGCTGGTAGGTGTGCCCACCTTCGAGCGGTCCGAGTTCGAGCACGCGACTGCCTGCCACACCACCGAAGCACTCGATGGCCCAGGAGACGCGGGCGTCGTCGAACAGCGGAAGGGGGCCCGCCTGGACGTGCTGCAGCGGCGCGGGCAGCTGGGAAGACCACTCGCCGGTAAACACGTCGACGGCGTTCTGCGGTGAGGGCGCACTGGTCACGTACTCGTCCAGGATCGACGGCGCGGCCAACACCGGGGCTTCCGGTGACGGTGGCGTGGATGTGCGAGACCTGCGAATGAGCGAACGCACGGCCTGGCCCTTTCTGCTCCTGGTCAGCAGCGGCCAGGTATGCGGTTGTCGTTCGGTGCTGCCATGGCACCGAAAACTGGGGTGTCGCGGCCTCTATCGACGCGACCGCATCGGGCGTTACTCGAAAAACCCTCTCCTGCAGGATCTTTCGTTTTCGACACATGCGTGGCCGTCCACGATGGCCGTTACGTAACGCGTCGGCGACGTCGCTGTCAGCTATCACCCTTTTGTCGTATTGGTGTTCCGATGGTCAGCTGGTGAAGATTTGAGCGCTTTCTTGGCGCGGGCTGTGGGGTCTGCACCGATTCTTCGAGGAGTTTCGGAATGGTCCCTGCTCGTCCTGGTGCTGACGCGCGCTCTCGTGTCCGCCGGTACTTTTCTCGTTGGCTTGCCGTTCTTCTCGTGTTCGCGGTCGGTGTCTCGATCGTCGAGGTCGTAGTGCCGCCTGCGGTGGCGTCGGCCGCGCCGGATCCTGCACGCGATCCGCGAGAGAATCCGATGCTGCCCGGGCATCCTGCGGTTAACGAAATTTCTCCTGGCGGGACCGATGCCGACTTCGGACCGTTGACCGGGCGCGATGGATACGCGGGGTCCCGGTTCGATCCGGCGCGATCGAAACCGGTGTCGCGGTCGATGTTTCTCGAGGAGTGGGAGAACCCGGACGGGACCCGGACGGTGCGGCAGTCGACGGTGCCGCTGAACGTCCAGGACGCGGCGGGGCAGTGGCAGCCGGTGGACACCACCCTGCAGCGCGACCAGCGATCGACACGGGCACACGCGCAGCGGCATGTGCTGCATCCCTCGGTGGCAGCCAAGGCCAACGACCCGGCAGTGGTCGCCGTAGAGGTCGAGGGTAAGAAGGCGTCGTTATCGCTGGAACAGGCCGCGGACCGACCGGCGCGACTCGACCGGGACACCGCGACGTTCTCCGATGTCCAGCCGGACACGGACCTGACCTACGAGATCACGCCAGGCGCTGTGAAAGAGACCATCGTCCTCAAACGTCAGGGCAGGTCGTCGTGGCGTTTCCGCCTGAATACCGAGGGTCTCACGCCTGAGCTGGATGCTGTCGGTGGTGTGTTACTCAAGGACACCGGTGGTGTGGTGAAGGTGGTCCTGCCGCCGATCGAGGTGTGGGATTCCTCCGGCAGCGGCGACAAGGCACCCGCGATGACCGGCGGTCGCTACGAGCTGAGCCAGGACGGGCCGCAGTGGTTCCTCACCGTCGTGGTCGATGAGAAGTGGCTGCAAGCGCCGCAGCGGCAGTACCCGGTGTTCGTGGACCCGACGATGTCGTTCGGTGTGATCGATTCGCGTGCTTACCGCTCTGATGGGGATGAGTGCGTCAACTGCGGGCTGCGTATCGGTAACAGTCAGGCGGCGGGGGATACCTACAACCGCAGCGTGTTCAAAGTGGACTACTCGCCGCTGTTCGGCAAGACGGTGGTGGGTTCGCGCCTGGACGTCTGGAAGGTGCCCGGCTACGTCGGGTCGGTGAAGTCGTGGAACACCGACCTCTACCATGCCTCCGGTTTCGACTTCAACGGCGTGGGCGGCTACGTCGCCAGCACCTACGTGGGCGACACCGGCCAGTTCTCCGGGGAGGGCCTGACCGGGTTCATCCGCTACCTCGTGGAGCGGGGAGACCCGACCGCATGGTTCATGCTCATCGGCCACGAGCAGGCCGGGGTGTGGACCTACAAGCACCTCGACGCGACACTGCTCGTTGATGTGGGATCGGCGCCGCCGGCCGCCCCGCTGGTCGCACCGGCGGACAACGCGACGGTGACGACTACGACTCCGACCTTGCAGGTGGGGGCCGTGTCGGATGCCGATGGGGAGGCGGTGAAGTACTGCTTCCGCGTCGCCACAGGCCCGGACGCCAAGACCGGAGTGGTGGTCGAGTCCGGCTGCCTGGACACACCACAATGGACGATACCGCCGGGGGTGTTGCAGGACGGTGTGGCCTACACCTGGCAGGTCACCACAGTGGCGAACCTGACCAGCACGACCTCGTCCTGGGTGGGGCATGTCAAGGTCGATCTGCGCATCGGTGACCACGGCCCGTCCCCGACCGACGATGTCGGACCGGTCGAAGTGGACCTGGCCAACGGCAACGTTTCCACCCAGGCGTCGTCGCCGACGTTCACCACGGTCGGCGGCACCGCGGGTGTGTCGTTCTCCTATAACTCGCAGCAGACCGATCCGAAGGGGCTGCGCGCGTCGTACTTCAAGGATCTCAACCGCAACACGGTGATCGACGACGGCGTGCAACCGACGCTGATGCGCACCGAACCGCAGGTCAACGTCGACTGGGGCACGGCCTCACCGTTCGCCCCGGCGCTACCGGCGGATGACTTCATCGTCCAGTGGAACGGCTTCTTCCAAGCGCCGGCGACCGGCAGCTACCTGTTCGCCGGGGTACACGATGACAAGACCACGGTGTGGATCAACGGTACCCAGGTGTATCTCGGTGAGGGCCCCAGCGATGTGAACTGGGCCCAGGCCACGGGTGTGTCGTTGACGGCGGGGCAGCGGGTGCCGATCAAGGCCGAGCTCGCGGAGAAAGCCGGTTCGGCGCGGTTGCGCTTGTTCGTCAAGACCGCCGACGACGTGACGGTGCCGTCGCAGATCGTGCGCTCGGACTGGCTCTACACCGAAGACCTCCCGGCGCTGTCAGAGGGCTGGACGCTGTCGGCCGATTTGGATGGCAACGGCGGCAGCTACGTCTCCGCGCAGGTCGCCGACCAGACGGTCGTCCTGACTGACGCGACGGGTGCCAAGCACACCTGGACCAAGGCCGCCACCGGCGGCTACACCCCACCCGCCGGGGAAGACGGCGTCCTCTCGTTGGACACCGCCGGGCGCGTCACCCTGACCGACGGCGGTGAGGTGTTCGTCTTCCGCGCCGACGGGAAGCTGGAGTCGCAGAACTCCGTCGCAGACTCCCGCAAACCCGCTGCGCTGCAGAACATCTACGACGGCAGCCCGGTGCGCCTGCGGGAGATCAAGGACCCGGTCTCGGGGCGCTCCCACGTGCTGCACTACAACCGGCCCGGCGACGACTGCTACGGCGGAACACCAGTGCCGCCTGGCGGGGACGCGTTGCCGCCGGCGCAGATGCTATGCCGCATCACCTACTGGGACGGCACCGAAACCCGCCTGTGGTACGTGGCCGGAAAGCTCTCCCGAATCGAAGACCCCGGCAGCGAACTCAAGACTTCGGCTACAGCCCCACAGCCGGCAAGATCGACGTGATCCGTGATCCGCTTGCCAACGACTGGATCGCCGTGGACCCCGCGACGCGCGAGTCGAGCACCGAGGTGTTCACCGCCATCAACTACGACACCGCTACGGGCAAACCGAAAGCCACGTCGGTGACCCAACCTGCACCCGCATCCGGCCAGGCCCGGCCCGCGCACACCTACCGCTATGTCAACGGCGGTGAGACTCAGGTTGATGTCGCCGGGCTGGCTCCGGCGTCGGGCTTTGCGCGGAAGGTCACCTTCGACGCCGGGTACCGGAAGCTGACCGACACCGACGCGACCGGCAAGACCAGTCGGCAGGAGTGGAACGTCAAGGACCAGGTTGTCGCCGCGATCGATCCGGCGGGCCGCAAGACGACGACGATCTACGACCACGCCGACCGGCCCACCGACACCTACGGGCCCGCGCCCGAATCCTGTTTCAACGGCCTGGCCCCCACGGCGGCGTGCGCCTCCACTGTGGACCACAACCGCACCGAATACGACGGCGGAATCAACAGCCTCGCGGTGTCTCTCTATGACAACCGTGAACTCGCCGGAGCGCCCAAGGTCTACGTCACCGGAATCGGCACCGCGGATGGGAGTTTCGCCCGCAACCTCGGCAGTGAGGCACCCGTGCCGGGGTTCCCGGCCGACCACTTCTCCCTGCGTGCCACGGGCGAGATCGTCTTCCCGCAGGCCGGGACGTACACGCTGCGGGTGCTGGCCGATGACGGGGTGCGGCTGTGGGTGGACGACCAGATCGTCATCGACGACTGGCGCAACACCACCGCAGCCTGGCGGCAAGGCAACGTCACCAGCCCGACCGCGGGCGCGATCAAGCGCATTCGTGTGGAGCACTACGAGTACGACCTCACCGCGCAGTTGGAGCTGCACTGGACCACGCCGTCCGGTCTCCAGCAGGTCGTGCCCGGCACCCAACTCCGTCCGCGCTACGGGCTGACTACCTCGGCCACCGAGGACGAATCAGGCGGGGTGCCCAACAAGGTCGCCACTACCCGCTACAACGACAACGGCGTGGACCCCATCTACGGGCTGGCCACCGCCACCGTCGCCGACCCGGGTGGGTTGAACCTGACCGCTGGGGCGGCCTATGAAACTCCCGGCACCGGGTATTTGCGGCGCACCAGCAAAACCATGCCCAGCGGCGTGCAAAGCGGAACAGTCTACTATGGAGACGCCGAGGCACGGGACAACCCGTGTACCCCCGCGGTTGACCTAGCCAACCAGGGCGGCCTGCCGAAGCTCACTACGTTGCCGGCACCAGCGACCGGCCCCGCCCGGGTGGACGAGCAGGTCTACGACGCCTCCGGCCGCACCGTCGCCGAAGCGGTCAACGGCACGTGGATCTGCACCCGCTACGACGCCCGTGACCGGGTCATCGAGAAGACCTACCCCGCCAACCCCGCGGCTGCGGCGCGCGCCGTCACCACCAACTACGCCGCTGGCGGCGACCCGCAAACCACCACGGTCACGGATTCCACGGGAACCATCACCGCCCGCGTGGACCTGGTGGGCCGCACCGTGCTCTACGTCGATGTGCACGGCACCCGCACCGAAACCAGATACGACCAAGCAGGCCGCGTCACCAGCGAGATCGTCACACCACCCGATATCGCCGACTCGCCGCAGACCACGGAGTACCGCTACGACGACGCGGGCCGCGTTCTGGAAGTCAAGCTGCTGGCCACGGTCAACGGAGCCCCCACCACCACGGTGCTGGCGATGCCGGGCTACGACGCCGCCGGCGAGCTGGCCTCGGTCAACTACGGCAGTGGCACCTCCCTGACCGCGATCGGCAAAGACCAAGCCGGCCGGGGCACGTCGTTGACCTGGCGCAAGCCCGACGCCACCCAGGTCGTCTCCACGGTGACCCGCAGTCGAGCGGGCACCATCACCGACGAAACCCTCGCCGGAGTCGATGCCCGACCCACTGGCCCGAACTACCTCTACGACGCCGTCGGACGCCTCACCGACGCGTGGGTGACCGGACACCACTACACCTATGACTTCACCACCGCACCCACCGGCTGCCCGACCGGAACCCAACCCAACGCCGGTACCAACACCAACCGGCTACGTCTGATCGATGCCACGGGTACCGGCACGACCGAGACCGGCTACTGCTACGACGCCGCCGACCGCATCCTGGCCACGACCGGTGCAAATCCGGTCACCGGCATCACCTACGACGACCACGGCAACACCACCCAACACATCCAGGGCGCGGTCACCACTCAGCTCGGTTGGGACAGCGCCGACCGAAACCTCACCGCCAGCACCACCAGCACGAACCCCGCTGACGTGGCGCAGGTGACCTACGGCCGCGACGCCACCGACCGCATCACCCGCCGCGACACCACACAAGGCGACACCCCCGCCGCGGTGCTCTACAGCTACACCGCCGACGGCGACACCGCAGACCTCGTCCTCGACGCCAACAAGCGGGCTGTCTCCCGCACCATCTCCCTGCCGGGCGGTGTGCTGTGGACCGCCACCCTCGACGCCCAGGGCAACACCACCGCGCGCTACGACCACCCCACCGTCCGCGGCGACCTCACCTTGAGCACCGACGCCGCGGGTGTCCAACTCGGCGACCTGCGCACCTACACTCCCTTCGGCGAACCGTTGACAGCGGCGGGTGTTGTCGATCCGGACAACGTGCCGGACAACCAAACCGGGCAACTCGACTACGGCTGGCTTGGCCAGCACCAACGCCCCTACGAACACGCAGGAGCGTTGTCCCTGGTCCAGATGGGAGCCCGTCCCTACTCGCCCCTGCTCAGCCGGTTCCTCTCCGTCGACCCCGTCGAAGGCGGCTCCGCCAACGACTACGACTACACCAACGCCAACCCCATCAACACCACCGACCTCGACGGCCGCTGCCCCCCGTGCGCGGCCGCGGCTGCGGCCGCAGGCGCCATCCCAGCCAGTGCCTTCATCGCTGTCGGCGCGATCGTCGTCGGTGCCTTCGGCGTAGCGATGGCGAGCCGGCACTCCTTCGCGATGCCCGCAAGGTGGACAAGCAACCGCCGCTCGCTCAGCTTCAAAGGCCGCTCCTACGGATACCGGATCACCTACGGTAACGGCAAGACGTGGAAGTACGGCATTACTTCCGGTAGCAACCCCTACGCGAGGCCAAATAGGCAGCTGAGGACTTGCATGCGTCAAATGCGCTCGGAGTGTAAGGTGGGACGCCTGAAAGGCCCCTTCCCAACCAAGTGGCAGGCCAGAATGTGGGAACACGCCCGGATCATGCACTACAAGCGGATCCACGGTGTTTGCCCGCCTGGCCAACGGAAGAGTTGTCGATGAGTGAAATCAGTGAGATTGCGGTAGTCAACGGCATTCCTGGACTACGTGAGGGGGAGAAATGGTCCGATGCGTGGTGGACGGGAAACATGTCGGGCGGTCTCCCCTATCCGGTTCTCAACGCTGTCTCGCGGGCACTGAACACCAGTGTCGATGTCCGTTCCTGGATGGGGAAGTACTACGGGAAGGGCGACATTACCATCATTCTGGACTTTCCGTGGCGTGAAGAGAATCCTGACTTCATCGTGCCAGATGGCGCTCTGGGAAGAGATGAATACGGATACTCGTGTAATGTTCACGTCCCCCCGGAGATGGCTGCCGAGTCTGATCCCGGGACTGTTTTCGCGTGGCTGTACTCGAAAGGCTTGGAGGCGCTTGAACACATAGGGAAAAAAACCAGACTGGGAAGGCCTCTGTACGGGGCTCACATGGATCTTCCGTTGGAATTCGCGCCCGAATCCGGTGCTGTCAGGCTCGTCGCACTTCCTCGGCTGGTGAAGAAGATCGCTAACCTGGACGACGAGCAGAAAGCTGTTCTTGTTCCTGTCGACAAAATGCGCGGGGCTGATGCTTGGGCGGTAGACCTGGGCGCGGTTTCTGCGGTCGTTCCGCGGTCTGTACGTGGCCGAGCAGAGTTCGTCGAGCCAAGAGTCAGGGCGAGCGGTGTGTTGCCAAAGGAGCAGGGAACCTGGGGGCATTTCCGGATCAACTCAGAAGGCTTGAGCTACCGATCTGTTGTGAAGGACCTCAAGCTTCTGGAACGCTGGGCGATCTATCAGCTGTCCTGCGAGGTCGTTGATGTGGGCCGCGTCAACCACGTGTACTGGATGACAATCGCACCAAGCCGGGAGCCGCGTCCACGAAAGAACGTCTCCTCCGAGCTAAGCAGATCCCAGGACGTCTAGGGTACGGAGTGTCTGCACAGTACGTGCGCGGGCGAGTCTGCTGCCGGCCTCGTCCCAGCTTCGAGGCATTGCAACGTGCAGTGGAGCATGGGGCTGGGTCCTGAGCTCGAGGCCTCCTCCTCCCTACTCATGGCCATGGCTGGCCGCTGCCACGGCAGCCGGTCGGAGATCCGGTACATGGCCAACCGTGCTTCGAGCTCCTGCGAAGCCATGACTTATCCATGGTTTATGATCCGCCGCGTGGCATGCTGAACTGCGGTGAACCACGTGTCGGCGTCGGTATAACCGCAGCTCAGCGCGATCAGCTACACTCCAGCACGGCTAGCGGTCAAAACGTCCAAGTGTCGGTTCGAACCCGACCGGGGGCACTCATCATCCCAGGTCAGAGCCCTGTGGATGGTTCGGGACCAGCGTGGCGGTGGAGGTATCGATCGCTTTGGTCCTCGGCAGGGGAGTCGGAGTCGGGTCGACCGCCCCTCCGGATCAGCACTCACGGCGAGATCAACGCGACGCGCCTGGATCCCTGCCTCGCTGTTCATGTCTGTGACTCTCCCTGGTCTCCCAATGTCAAGCATTGCCGACCGGGCCGCTCGATCAAAGCAAAGCAGCGGAGGATTGCCCGTAAAGCAGCGGGAACTGCCTTTTCGTGCACTCGAAACGCAGGTCAGTCCGGGACATCGTCACCTCGTGCTGCGGGCGCCGACGAGTTCGGCGAGCAGTGACAGTCCACGGTGGACTTCGGCGAAGCTGGTGCCCAGTGGTGCCAGGCCGATGCGGATGCCGTCGGGAGCGCGGAAGTCCGGGATGACGCCGCGTTGCCAGAGCCGGTCGTTGATCTCGCGGAAGTCCTCTCGGCGCAGCGTGATGTGGCCACCTCGGCGTTCGGGGTCGCGCGGCGAGGCCAGTGCCACGCCGTGGTCGAGGAGCCAGGCGTCGACGAGTTCGAGGGCGTAGTCGGTCAGCCGGAGCGATTTGGCGCGGACCGCTTCGATGCCGGCCTCTTCGAGCATGTCGAGGCCGGTCAGCAGCGGCAGCATGCCCAGGATCGGGGGAGTGCCGCTGAGCATGCTGCGCACGCCGTCGACGGGTTGGTAGCCGGGGCCCATCGCGAGCGGGTCGCGGTGTCCGATCCAGCCCCAGATGGGTTGTCGCGCGTGACCGTGGTGGCGCCGGTTGAGGTAGCCGAACGCGGGGGATCCGGGGCCGCCGTTGAGGTACTTGTAGGTGCAGCCGACGGCGAAGTCGGCGTTCCAGGAGTCGAGGTGGACGGGGACGGCGCCGACGGAGTGGCTGAGGTCCCAGAGCACCAGAGCGCCCGCGTCCTGGGCGGTGCGGGTGATCGCTTCGGCGTCGGCCACGTACCCGGATCGGTAGGCGACGTGGCTGAACACGACGAGTGCGGTGTTCGGGCCGACCGCGCCCGCGACCTGTTCGGCGGTGATGCCCTCGGCGGGGTCGGTGTCGATCCACCTGAGGTTCAGGCCTCGTTCGGCGGCGATGCCTTCGAGGACGTAGCGGTCGGTGGGGAAGTTGTCGGTGTCGATGACGATCTCGTCGCGGCCGGGCCGGGCATCCACGGCGGCGCGGGCGAGCTTGTAGAGCAGCACGGTGGTCGAGTCGGCGACCAGGACCTGGCCGGGCGCTGCGCCGAGGGCCACCCGGCCGAGGCGGTTGCCGATCTCTTCGGGCCAGTCGAACCAGCCGTCGGTCCAGCCGCGGATCAGCTGCCGCCCCCACTGCTCGCGGATGAAGCGGTCCATCCGCTCGGCGGTGGCCAGGGCGGGGCGTCCCAAGGAGTTGCCGTCGAAGTAGGCGACGACATCGCTGTCCTCCGGGATCAGGAACCGGTCCCGGAAGCCGCGCAGCGGATCGGTTTCGTCCAGAACGTGCGCCTTCTCCAGGAGATCGGCGTGGCTGAGCATGTGTTCCTCACCTTCCGATGACGGATCAGGCGGGGAGGTCCGGTGCGACCGGATCCACTACCTGTGCGGAGCTGAGCGAGTCGGCGAAGCGCGAGGGGGTCGGGTCGAGTCCGCCGGGAACCCAGCACGGCGGGACCGGACTGCGCAGATCGGTCATGGCGGTGAGCACGTCGTCGGGCGTGAGCCCGGCGGCCAGCAGCGCGGTGACCTCGCGGGGGTTGACACCCTGCGGCAGCGGCCCGTTGCCCAGGTCCGTTCCGTAGTGGATGGTTCCGCCGTGCTCGACGAAGCGCCGCAGGTTGTCCGTCGCCGTGCGCAGCTGCGGGGTGTCGGTGCCGAAGCCGTGGATGTCCAGGGTGCTGATCCAGCTCATCCGCTGTGCCGCATCGGCGAGGAGCCCTTCGTCGACGCGTTCTGTCCACGGGGTGTGCGCCAGCCGGTCGATGCCGTTGTCGTAGGCCTGCCGCAGGGTGCCTTCGCCTTCGACGTGCGCGATGACGGGGAGACCGGCGGCATGTGCGGCGGCGACGATCGCCGCGAGCACGGAGTCCCGAAGCACGGGGCCCGCGTCGGAGTTCAGCGCGACCTTGATGGCATGTGCGCCGACCTGCTGCTGCTCGCCCACAGCGGCCTCGGCGTCGAGCGGGGAAAGCACTTCGCGGAAACTCCCGGCAGCGGCCCAGGACCTGTCACTGGGATAGCCGCGCGGAGCCGTCAGGAAAGCACCGACCACCCGCGCCCTCGGCAAGGTCGGGTCGTCGACGCGCAGGGCCTCCAGCACATCGGGGGCGCTGCCGAGATCGTGCACTTCGGCGATCCCCCCGGAGCGAACCGAACGGAGGTCCACCAGCCCGGAGTGCACGTGCGCATCGCGCAGTCCAGGAAGGACAGTTCCACCGAGTCGTCTCGTCCGGGCGCCGGCCGGAACATCTTCGGGGGCGACAGGCGTGGAACCGGCGGGTTCGCCGTTGCGGAGGCGCAGGGCGCACCGGCCGAACCAGCGGCGGACGCCCCACCAGGCGGAGTCGGCCAACAGCCATTCCTCTGCGATGTCCATGTTCTCCAGCCCTATCCCCGTGCGCGTCGCGAAAGCAGGTCGATTTGCGTCACGCCGCGCTTCTCGCGGGAGTGGTGTGCAGCTGGAGCCGCCGCAGCAGCGGTCCCGTGACCGCCGTGGTCACCAGCGCCATGCAGGTCAGCATGGTGAACAGGCGAGGCGACAGGACCCCGAGGGACAGCCCGATCTGCAACACGATCAACTCGGTGACGCCTCGGCAGTTCATCATCAGCCCCAGGCCGGCCGACGACCGCCAGTCGTGGCCGAGCAGCCGGGCGAAGATCGCGACGCCGGCGATCTTGCCCACCGCCGCGACGACGATGATCAGCGCGAGGATCCCCCAGTCCGCGGGCCCGCCGATGCTCGCGAGATCCAGCTTGAGCCCGACCACCGCGAAGAACAGGGGGAGCAGCAGCCACATCGTCAAGCCCTCGATCTTGCCGAGCACCTCGCGGACCGTGGCCGAGTCGCGCGGCAGGATCAGACCGGCCAGGACCGCACCGAAGATCGCATGGGCACCGATCGAATCGGTGATCCACGCGGAGGCGAACACGCAGCACAACAGGAACGCGGCCACCGCCGTGTGACCGGACCGCTCGAACGCCGCCACCAGCCGGGGCATCGCGGGACGCACGAAGGCGATCAGAGCGCCGCCGTAACCGATCACCAGCGCGCAGGCGACGAACGCAGACAGGAGCGATCCATTGCCGATCACCGCGCTGACGACCATGAGCAGGCACCACGCGATGGCGTCTCCCGCTCCTGCCGTGGCCAGACCGAGCGTGCCGACCGGCGTGTCCGCCAGCTTCTGCTCGTGCAGGATCCGCGCCAGCACTGGGAAAGCCGTGATCGCGAAGGCCACGCCGACGAAGAGCACCAGCGCCAGCAGAGGCGTGCCGTTCGTCCGGTAGTCGCCCAGCGCCCAGGCCGCGAGCAGTGCGCCGAACAGGAAGGGGATGACGGTGCTCACCTGTGCCAGCGCCAGCGCGGTGCCACCGCTGCGGCGGAGCAGGTCGATCGGCATCTCCCTGCCGACCAGGAACATGAACAGGATGACGCCGAACTGCGACAGCGTTTCCAGCGAGGGCACCACATCAGCGGGGAACAGCCACGCCGTTGCCTCTGGGAGCAGCAGCCCGAGGACGGAGGGGCCGAGGATGATCCCCGCGGTGATCTCGCCGACCACGCTCGGCTGGCCGACCAGCCGCAGCAACGCGCCAAACAGCCTGGTCACGGCGAGGATGACCGCGATGGCCAGCAGCAGACGGTGCCCGCTGGACACGATCGAATCCGCTCCCGGCAGCGCGGCGACACCGTTGTTCCCCAACGACTGGACCAGCGCGACGACCGCGACGAGGGGCAGCACCACCAGGAACAGGTAGCCGGGCAGGTAGCGGGTGCCGACCGACAGCCGGGGCGACAGGGGAGTTTCTTCGTTGTTCACGCGGTGGGTCCTTCACTGCGGGATGCTGCTCGGCTGGTTGTTCGCGGCCAGGGGCAGGACGGCGAGGACGAATGCCGAGGGCGCCGCCCGGTCCGGTCGGCTCAGTCGCCTTCCTCGTCGCCGACTTCGCGCAGCACCACCAGGGACAGGTCCTGGACGGTTCCGTTCATGAATTCGGACATGGGGAGGGAGACCCCGTAGTCCCGTTCGACGTCGTGGCGCAGCCTGATCATGCGCACCGACTCCATGCCCAAGCCGATCAGCGGCTTGTCGTCGGGCAGCGCCTGCCAGCTCACACCCAGCGCGGAGGCGATCCGCTTGCGCAGCTCCGTGGTGACGGCGGAAGCCCGGACCTCGGGCGGCAACGCGAGCAACAGGTCGCCCATGGCCGACCTGGCGGCGGTGGGTTCGGCGGCAGGCGCCACCCACGTGCTCGTCGCCAGCGGTACGAGCTCGCCGTTGAGGTAGGACTCCCGGCAGCCGCGCCTCCGGACCTTTCCGCTCTGCGTGCGCGGGACCGCCGCCGGTTCGACGAGGACGACCTCGTACACCTCGACCTGGTGCGCGCTCGTGACCCGCAAGCGGATTCGCTCGGCGAGGTCGGCCAAGTCGGCGTCGGCGCTCGACTCCACCGCCTGCACGACGATGAGCCGTTCCCCGTCCTCCGAGTCGACCGAGAAGGCCGCGACCGGGAGGCTCGCCAGCGAGGGGGAGACCTGCTGGGCCGCGCCCTCGATGTCCTGCGGGTACAGGTTGCGGCCGTTGATGATGATCAGTTCCTTGAGCCGGCCGCAGGGCACGAGGTCGCCGTCGTGGAAGAACGCGAGATCGCCGGTCCGGACGAACGGGCCGTCCCCGTCGGCCAGGGTGCCGCCGAAGGTCTCGGCCGTCTCCGTCGGCCGGTTCCAGTACTCCTGGCAGACGACCGGGCCGCTCACCCAGACCTCGCCCACCTGGCCGGCGGCGCACTCGGTGCGGGACTCGGGGTCCACGACGAGCACGCGCCCGAACGGCCCGGCGCCCCCGCACCCCACGAGTTCTTGCGCACGCGTGGAGCCCTCCGCCGGCACCAGCTCGGCGCGACCCCGCTCCAGCTCGGTGGCATCGACCGCAACGCTGAGCGCGTCGGGTTTGCGCTTGCCCACGACGATCTGCATGGTCTCGGTGAGGCCGTACGCCGGGAACAACGAAGTGCGCCGGAAACCGGCCGGCCCGAAGGAGCTGACGAACCGTTCGAGGGTGGCTTCCTGAACTCGCTCGCCGCCGATGAGCGCGACCTCCCAGCCGGACAGGTCGAGCTCGGCCCGCTGGTCCTCGCCGATCAAACTGCAGCACCGCTCGTACGCGAAGTTCGGGCCTCCGCTGAACACCGGTCCCTCGGTCGCCGAGATCGCCGCCAGCCACCGGAAGGGATCGGCGACGAAGTCCTCCGGCGTCATCAGCACGGCCTCGCCGCCCGCCAGCTGCGCGAGCAGCACCTGTCCGAGCCCGAGCGCGTGGAGGGACGACATCCAGCACACGACGTTGCCGCCCGCCGGGAGGTCGGTGAGCGCCCGGAAGTTGGCGATCTGGGCCGCGAGGTTGCCGACCGACACCGCCACGCCCTTCGGCCGGCCGGTCGATCCCGAGGTGTACTGCAGCAGCGCCAGGTCATCAGCGACGGCCCGGGGCGGAACCCAGAGCCGTGCGTGGTCCTCGCCCAGTGCATCGACGTTGAACCACACCCCGGGGGGTGCGAGGTCCCCCCACCTGTCGCGCAACGCCGGCGCGAGATCTTCGGTGGTGAGCACCGCTGCCACGTCGGCGTCCGCTGCCATGGCGATCAACCGGTCGGCTGCTTCTTGCGTGGCGTCGCCGGTGTCCGGTGAGCACGGCACGGCCGCTACGCCCGCGTACAGGCATCCGAGGAATCCAGCGAGGAAATGCGGGCCGGGCGGCAGCAGCAGCAGTACCCGCGCGCCTGCGATGCCCTCCTGCTGCAGCGCCGCCGCGACGGAGCGCGCCCGCAGGTCCAGCTCCCCGCGGCTGAGGACCACGCCGCGCTCGCCTGGCGCGTGACCGGGAGGTAGGAACCGGAGAGCCGTGGCACCCGGCGCGCGCTCGGCGTTGTCCCGGAGCACCTCGAACAGCGAATCGATCCGGGCGTCCAGGCGGCGCGCGGCGAGATCGGTCATGCCCAGGCTCCTGTCCATCGGTTGCGTGCCACGTGGCATGCCGAGGATCACCAGCGCGGGAGGATCTGACCAACCCCGGAAGGAGCCGCCGAACGACTACGGGTGGGGTAGCCGTTCGGTGATGCTCCATTGGAATACACCGGCCGGGGACTCCCCTGTGGTGCCGCCGCACCAGCACTTCGGTGCCCTTCGCGCGACTTCCCAATTGAGCGTCTTTTATCCTGGTCGGCCCGCAGTCGCGGGTCGCAAAGCTGCACGTCGATGGGGTGCCGCATGCGCCGCAGGCGCATAACCCACCTACGACACCTGCACCGCCGCGGGTTCACTGTGCCCGTGCCCCTGGGGCACTCCTGGGCGGGACGGCCCTGACGCCGTGTATTGGACATACATAAGTCAGGGCACCCACAGACCAGGGAGCCTCTGAGGTTCCGCTACCCGCACCGCCACGCAAATTGAGGTTGGAAAAACCTCATTAATGCCCATCTCGGGGGGCGCCGTTTAGGCACTCGCGGACTCCGCGCGGCTCTATATCGTCTTGATCGGCAGTCCGTCAGGGCGAGTGGACCGACGACCGAAGGGACCCACCTGATGCCAGACAGCGTGCCGGCCAGTGCCCTCGACAGCCCGGTGCAGCAGGACGCGGCAGCGTTCAAGGAACTGATGAGCGCGTTCCCCAGCGGCGTCGCCGTGGTCACCGTCACGGACCGCACCGGCGAACCCCACGGATTCACCTGCTCATCGCTCTGCAGCGTCGGCCTGGCGCCACCGACGCTCTTGATCTGCGTTTCCAACCGCAGCGGAACCCTCGCCATCATCCGGGACCGGGGTCGATTCGCGGTCAACCTGCTCCACAGCCAGGGACGTCACGCCGCAGAGGTCTTCTCCTCGGGCGCCCCCGACCGGTTCTCCTCGCTGCCCTGGGCGCCGACCCAGCGGTTGGGTCTTCCCCATCTCGTGGAGCACGCCCATGCCATTGCCGAGTGCGAGGTCACCAAGACCACGGTCGCCAGCGACCACGTGATCGTGCTGGGCGAAGTCGCGGCTGTGACGTACCGCCAGGAGCCGCCGCTGCTGTACGGCCTGCGGCAGTACGCCACCTGGCCTTCGGGTGCGTGAGGGGGCACTGCTGCTGGTGCCCCCTCACACACCGCGTTCGGCACCAGCACGACGCCCTCCGCCGCGGATGTCGATCCGGTGCACCGAGTGCACGTGATCAGCGCAGACCTCCTCCGTTGACCTCATCGGCTGCCGAGCAGGCGGGGAAGGCTCGGCCGGGTCACGCTCTGAGCGAAAGTGGGCGGGTTCGGCGTTCCGCGCCGCGCATGTTGGTTAGGGTTGGTCACGTAATGTCGCAAGATCAGTCAGTCCTGACCGGGCGGCATGCGGTACGGGCGACGAGAAGGTAGGTAGACGTGACGCACGACCACAAACTGAGCATGCGGACCGGTGGTCTCAACCTGACCGACTCGGTGTACGAGCGACTGCTCCAGGAACGCATCGTCGTGCTCAATTCCCAGGTTGACGACGACGCGGCGGGCCGGATCACCGCACAGCTGCTGCTGCTGGCGGCCGAGGACCCGAAGTCCGACATCCGGTTCTACATCAACTCGCCGGGCGGTGCGGTGTCGGCCGCGTTCGCCATGTACGACACGATGCAGCTCATCGAGCCGGACGTGGCGACCTTCGCGCTGGGCATGGCGGCTTCCGCGGGCCAGTTCCTGCTCTCCTCGGGGACGCCGGGCAAGCGGTACTCGTTGCCGCACGCGCGCATCCTGATGCACCAGCCGTTGGCCGGCGTCGGTGGTACCGCGTCCGACATCGCCATCCAGGCCGACCTGTTCGTCAAGCAGAAGCACGAACTGGCCCGGCTCACCGCGGAGCAGACCGGCCAGCCCATCGAGAAGATCCTCGCGGACGCCGACCGGGACCGCTGGTTCACCGCGACCGAGGCCCAGGAGTACGGCCTCGTCGACCACGTGGTGAGCCGCGTGTCGATGTCCGGGGCGGCGAAGGCGGACAGCTGAGCCTCGATCGTTGAGCATGAACTGCGCCTTCCCCCCGCAGGCCGGCGTCGGCACGACCACGCTGCATTGGGCGAGCTGAGACCGCTTTCGGGTGGTCGCCGGGGTCGGCGTGCGGGGTCGGCGTGGGGCATGCCCGTACGAAGCGGGCGTGAGGTCTGCTGGTAGCGGGAATCCGGCCAGAGATATCTCAATCCGGTTGAGGACCCCACGTGCTCGTGAGCGAGCCGCGCTCGATGCGCGGTGGTTCGCAGCGGGCTGCTCACGGCTCGGTTCTCCCGGGTCCTGAATCCGGCCGACTCCCTCCATCCGATGTGGACTGCACGGCTGGGCCGGCGAGCGATGATCCCGCTCGGTACGCGGTCGACCTCGCCGTGCCGGGCGAGGGACCCGCGCCGACGCAACGTCCTGCCCGTGACGACCGGTCCGTTCCGGTGCGACCGGCTGCTGATATCTCACGAGGTCGTCGACGTGCCGCCGACCAGGCCCCGGAACCGCACGACGTCCGGTGCCGGATGGCGGCCCCGCATATCTGATCCGGGCGGAAATCATTCGCCTCCGGCCTCGTCGATCACATGGCGAACTCCGCATTCGGTGCCGAACGCGTTGAGTGGCCGTGCTGAAAACCGGTATCGAAATCAACGTGCCGCCATGCTGTTTCATTGAGCGCTTCTCATCTTGGTCGGCCCGCAGTCGCGGGTCGCAAAGCTGCACGTCGATGGGGTGTCGCATGCGCCGCAGGCGCATAACCCACCTACGACACTTGCACCGCCGCGGGTTCACTGTGCCCGTGCCCCTGGGGCACTCCTGGGCGGGACGGCCCTGACGCCGTGTATTGGACATACATAAGTCAGGGACCCCACAGACCAGGGAGCCTCTGAGGTTCCGCTACCCGCACCGCCACGCAAATCGAGGTTGGAAAAACCTCAATTCCGTTTCAAAGAGGGCGACGGCGTGGGTGGCCATACGGGCACCCCTGAAGGACACGCCACCGAGGCGGTGTCGCCCTCCCTGGAATCTGTCAGCATCGGTGGGTACGGCAGCCAGCCCAGCGCGGTTTCTTCCAGAAAGGGCACTCATGCCTTCCAGTCGCCTACCTGAGAACAGGTCCGGAGGTGCCGGCGGCAACCCGGCCGTACGGGCGGAGGATCTGCCTACCGCGTCTGATGGGCAAGTTGGCATGCCACTTCGTGAAATCGTTCAGCGGTACGACGAGGGTACGCTTTCGACAACGGATTTGCTCACCGAGTTGGTGGAGCACGCAAAACGTCCCCTGTCGGAAGGGCAGCGCGGTTTGTGGGCGCTGCACAAGATGGAACCGGACACGTATTCGTACAACGTGCCGGTATGCCTATCGTGCGAGCACGTCGACCAAGCCGCTCTTGAGGACGCATTCCGCGATACGGTGTCGCGGTACCCGATTCTTTCGGCAGCCGTCCGGGAAGGGGACGGCGGGCCTTCTTTGTCGCCTGGTGGCGCCGATCGTTTCCAGGTCGAATATGCGGACATCTCGGATGTTCCCGCCGATGACGTGCTCGAGCACCTGAAGCGGAGAGCGCAACGGCCGTTCGACCTGGCCGGCGAGCCCCTGATCCGGCTGTCCGTGCTGCGCCGTGCCGAGTCCGAGGTGTACGTCCTCGTGGTCGTCCACCACATCATTCTCGACGGGCCGTCGCTGTGCCTCGTGCTCGACACCTTCCTGCGCGCCTACCAGGCACGGGTCGGTGGCCGGGAACCGTCGTCCCAGCCCGGTGCTGCGGAGTTCGGCGAATTCGTCGCGTGGGAGGACGAGTACCTCGGTGATGCTCGCGCCGAGCGCGACCGGGATTTCTGGCAGCGGGAACTCGCCGGCAGAATTCCGCTCACCGGTTTGCCCACCGAGGCGACGCTGGCTCCTGACGCGCCGCACGAAGGCGAGGTGTGCACTCGGCGGTTGTCGAAGGAGCAGGCCGATGTCATTTCCTCGTTCGCCGCGTCGAACGGGATCATTCCCGGCGTTTTCCTGCTCGCCGTCTTCAAGACATTGCTCCACCGGTACACGGGGCAGGAGGACATCGTCATCGGAATGCCGGTGTCCGGGCGCCCGTCGGAACGCTTCGACTCGTCGGTCGGCTATTTCATCAACGCCCTGCCCATTCGAAGCAAACCGGTCGCATCGGACGAATTCGCGCTGTTCGCCCAGCGGCTGCAATCAACGGTTTTCGAGGCGATCGACCACGCGGCCTATCCATTCCCCCGCATCGTGCGAGATCTCGGTGATCGCGATGCGGACCTCCGGTCGCCGGTATTCCAGGTCGCCTACAACTACCAGAACTTCTCCCTGGTCGGGACTTTGCAGAACCTGGCGGACGAGCTCCGCGACACCTGGCCGTTCCGGGTGGTGGAAGGTCTGCACCAACTCGGTGAGTACGACCTAACGCTGGACGTGGTTCCCGGTGACGGATTCGAACTCATCTGGAAATACCACCCCGCCGCTTTTTCCGCCGCCACCATTGCGCGGATGGCCGACCACTTCGTCAACCTGATCGATGACGTCGTGGCTTCGGGCGGCCATGCCGAACTCGGCCGCCTGAACCTCCTGGACACGGCTGAGCGACGACTCCTCCTCGACGAGTGGAACCGCACGGACGTCGACCATCCCGAGGACCGGACGGTCTGGGATCTCTTCGCGGAGCGGGCGGAATCGGGGCCGGACGCGCCTGCGGTGACCTGCGGGGAGCAGACCCTGACCTACCGCGAACTCGCCGATCGCAGCTCGGCGCTGGCCGATGCGCTGCTGCGCCGAGGCGTCGGGGCCGGGGACAACGTGGGTGTCTGCTTCGAGCGTTCGCTCGATCTGATCGTGGGTCTGCTCGCGATCATGAAGCGGGGCGCGGCGTACGTGCCGTTGGATCCCGACTTCCCGGCCGAGCGCCTCTCGTACATGATCCGGGACAGCGGGGCCGAGCTCGTCGTCTGCCACGAGGCCGTGATGGGCGCGTTGTCCGCGGTGGAGACGCACGGGGCGAGGCTCTACGTGACGGACCGCCCCGACGACGGTGACGAGGTGCGGGAACCGCGGGCCGCGCATCCCGAGTCGACGCCTGGTGTTGCGTACACCATCTACACCTCGGGCAGCACTGGACAGCCCAAGGGAGTGGTGGTTCCGCATCGGGCGCTGACCAATTTCCTGCTGGCCATGGCCGGAATCTTCGAGGCGACCGCGAGCGACCGGTTGTTGGCCGTCACCACGTACAGCTTCGACATCGCCGGCTTGGAGCTCTACCTGCCGCTGATCACCGGCGGACATTGCCGCATCTGCGATTCGACGACGGCCAAGGACGCCACCTTGCTCGCGGCGGAGGTGGACGCGTGGCGGCCCACTCTCATGCAGGCCACCCCTGCTACCTGGGCCATGCTGCTGCGCGTGGGGTGGCAGAACGCCTGCGGGGCCAAGATCCTCTGCGGTGGGGAGGCGTTGCCGGAGAACCTCAAGGACCAGCTCGTATCCCGTGGTGAGGCTTGGAACCTGTACGGGCCGACGGAGACCACGATCTGGTCGACGGTGCGGCGGTTGCGCCGCGACGAGCCGGTGACCATCGGAACGCCGATCGCGAACACGCGGTTGTACGTCCTCGACGAGAACATGCAGCCGGTGCCCGTTGGGGTGCCGGGTGAACTGTGTATTTCGGGCCGTGGTGTCGCGCTGGGATACCACGGGAAGCAGGACCTGACGGAGCAGCGCTTCGTCGAGAGCCCGTTCGTCGGCGGCGAGCGCCTCTACCGGACCGGCGACGTCGCGCGTCGGCTGCCCAATGGCGAAATCGTCTTGCTCGGGCGGATGGACAACCAGATCAAGCTCCGCGGTTACCGCATCGAGCTCGGTGAGATCGAGGCCGTGCTCAACGGCCATCCGGACGTCGCGAACAGCGTTGTCGTGGTGGAGCGCAAAGGCCGATCGGAGCGGCTCGCCGCGTATTTCACGGTGCACGGCGACAGTCGGCGTGCCATCGACACCAAGGCGCTGCGCGCGCATCTGGAGAAGTCCCTCCCGGCCTACATGGTGCCGAGTGCGTTCGTGACGCTGGAATCCTTCCCGCTCACGGCCAACGGCAAGATCGATCGGGCGCGGCTGCGCGACTCCGGTGAGCAGGCGCCGGCCGTGCGGTCCACCTCCGATGCCGCCGCGGGTGCGGCCCGCGTCGAGCGGAGTGTGCGCAAGATCTTCGGCGAGGTGCTCGGCCGCGAGGACGTCGACCGCGACGAAGGGTTCTTCGAAGCGGGCGGCGACTCCTTCTCGGCCATCGAAGTGGTGGAGGAGATCAACCGGACCTTCGGGTGCCGGCTGCGGCCGGTGGCGCTGTTCTCGAACCCGTCGATCGCGGCGATGGCTCGGCATCTGGCCGGGCTGCTGCCATCGGAAGCGGCGTCCCCGGCGCAAGCAGCAGCGCAGAGTGCGCCCCGGCAGCTCGATCCGCTTCCCGACGGGCGTGCGGCCGAGCCTGCCATCGACGGCGGATACCTCGACGACTCGATCGCAGTGGTCGGCATGTCGTGCCACTTTCCCGGGGCCGAGAACCCCCGGGAGTTCTGGCGCAATCTTCAGGAAGGCAATGGCGGCAGCACGTTCTGGTCGCCCGAGGAGCTGCGTGCGCTCGGGGTGCCGGACGAACTGATCGGTCGGCCCGGGTACGTACCGCAGCGGGCGGTCATCGAGGGCAAAGCGGAGTTCGATCCGGCGTTCTTCGGGATCTCGCCGCGCGACGCCGAGCTCATGGACCCGCAGGGACGGCTCCTGCTGCTGCACGCGTGGAAGGCGTTGGAGGACGCCGGATACCGCCCGGAGGACGTTCCCAACACCAGCGTCTTCACGTCGACGAGCAACAACTTCTACCAGGCGCTGTTGCCGAGCCTGATGGAGAACGCGGCGGGCGCGCGAGTTCTGGCCAGCAATGAGGGGTACGTGGCCTGGCTGCTCTCGCAGGGCGGCAGCGTGCCCACGATGATCTCGAGCAAGTTGGGGCTGAGCGGCCCCAGCATGGCTGTGAGCACCAACTGCTCCTCGGCGTTGAGCGGACTCCACCTCGCGTGCCAGGGATTGCTCGCCAGCGAGGTCGATCAGGCGCTGGTCGGCGCGGCCAGCCTCTACTCCACGATGGAGCTGGGCTACGTGCACCAGCCGGGCCTGAACTTCTCGAGCGACGGGCGTTGCAAACCGTTCGACGACACGGCCGACGGCATGACCGGCGGTGAAGGGGTGGGCGTCGTCGTTCTCAAGCGCGCCCGCGATGCGTTCGCCGATGGCGACCACGTCTACTGCCTGATCCGCGGGGTGGCGGTCAACAACGACGGCGGTGACAAGGCCGGGTTCTACGCCCCGAGCGTGCGAGGCCAGGTCGAGGTCATCCGCAAGGCGCTGGACAAGTCGGGCGTGGACCCCGAGTCGATCCGCTACGTCGAAGCGCACGGCACGGGCACCAAGCTGGGCGATCCCATCGAGGTCGCGGCGTTGACCGAGGCGTACCGGCACTTCACGGATCGGAGCCGGTACTGCGGGATCGGGTCGGTCAAGAGCAACATCGGCCATCTCGACGCCGCCGCCGGGATCGCCGGTCTGATCAAGCTGGCCCTGAGCCTCCACCACGGCGAGGTCCCGAGATCCCTGAACTGCGACGTGCCGAACACGCAGATCGATTGGGAGAACTCCCCGTTCTTCGTGGTCGACCAGAACCTGCCGCTGAGCAGGACGGGCTCCGAGCCTCCCCGGGCGGGGCTGAGCTCGTTCGGCGTCGGCGGCACCAATGTGCACGTGGTGCTCGAGCAGGCGGCCCCGCGTTCGCGTGCGGTGCCTTCCG
Organism: Saccharopolyspora elongata; assembly: GCF_004348985.1. Lineage (GTDB taxonomy): Bacteria > Actinomycetota > Actinomycetes > Mycobacteriales > Pseudonocardiaceae > Saccharopolyspora > Saccharopolyspora elongata. The sequence continues at coordinate 88,056 of NZ_SMKW01000033.1, forward strand.
CCGAGAGGAGCCCGAGCGAGCATCTGGTCGTCCTCTCGGCACGGGACGGCGAACGCCTCGAAGCCCTCGCCCGGGACCTCCTGGCGTTCCTGCCGGAGTACCGGGGTGCAGGCGGGGACCTGGCGTCGCTGGCGTACACGCTGCAGACCGGACGGCGGGAGATGGCCAGCCGGATGGCGTTCATCGCCGCCGACTTCGAGACATTGGCCGCGCAGCTCGGCGCCTACGTCGAAGGGAGCGTGCCGGAAGCGGCTTTCGCCGGCACCGTCCGGCGCCAGGACGACGAACTGGTATCGCTGTTCGCCCGAACCGAGCAGCTCCAGGAGCTCGCGGCGGAATGGTTCGAGCGCGGCGAGTGGGAGAAGGTCGCACCCCTGTGGGTCAGCGGCATCGACGTCGCCTGGAACTCGTACTACGGCGCGCAGGTGCCGGGACGGGTGAGCCTGCCGACGTACCCGTTCGACACGAAGCCGTTCTGGCCGACCGCGGCAGCGGAACCGGTGAGGCAGAGGCAGCCCGCGCAAGCGGCCGTGCCCCACGAGAGCGTGCCGGTCGACGCTGATGCTCTGCTCGGGGCCGGAGCCGGTGGAGTCGAACAGTTCCTGGCGCGGCACCAGCAGAGCATGGCCGAGATGAACGGGATCCTGCGGCAGCTCATGCTCGCGCAGCTGTCGACGATCGGGCTCTTCCGCGAGCCCGCGCGGTACGAGCAAGCCGGGGCGGGCGTGATCGCGCCCGGCTTCGCGAAATGGCTCGGTCACAGCGTGAACGTGCTGGTGGAGGGCGGTGAGCTCGTCCGCGAGGGCGACTTCCTGCGGACGCGGGACGGCGCGCCGGACGCCGAGCAGGCATGGCGCACGTGGCGTGCGTGGAAGGACGGGCGCGGCAGCGATCCGGAGCTGGCAGCCAAGACCGCGCTGGTCGAGCGCATGATCGAGGCCATGCCGGCGATCCTGACGGGAGAGCTGCCGGCCACGAGCATCATGTTCCCCGGTGGGACGCTGGACCTCGTCGAGGCGGTCTACCGGCGGAATGCGACCGCCGACTACTTCAACGCGATGACGGCCGGCGCGGTGCGTTCCGAGGTGGCGGAGCTCCTTCGCGGAGCGCGATCCGAGATCCGGCTGCTGGAGATCGGCGCCGGCACCGGGAGCGCCAGTGATCGCGTGTTCGAGCAGCTGGAGAGCTTCGAGCGCGATATCGCGGAGTACTGCTACACCGACATTTCCAAGGCGTTCCTGATCGAAGCGGAAAAGCGGTTCTCGCCACGCGTTCCGTATCTGACGTGCAGGACGTTCAACGTGGAACTGCCTCCCGGCGAGCAGGGATTCGCGGCAGGGCACTACGACATCGTCATCGCCAACAACGTGCTGCACGCGACCAAGGACGTCGTGGAATCCGTCGAGCACGCCCGGGCGCTGCTGCGCCCTGGTGGTGTTCTCCTGCTCAACGAGCTCGCCGAGAACGAGTTGTGGTCGCACCTGACCTTCGGATTCCTCGACGGCTGGTGGCGCTACACGGACGGCTGGCGCATCGATGGTGGCCCTGCGTTGTCGTCGGCCTCGTGGCGAGACGTGCTCCGCGACAAGGGATTCGACGCGGTGCACTTCCCAGCCGAGCGGGCCCGGTCGTTGGGACTGCAGACCGTGGTGGCGCGGGTTGGTGCGCGGGCGTCGCTTCCCGCCCCGAGGAAGGTCGATCGGGAACTCTCGCTCGAAACGCACGTCGAAGAGGCCCTCGTCCGGAGCCTGATGGCTTCGTTGAAGCTCCGCCGGGAAGAACTGGAGGACGACAAGCCGTTCGCCGACTACGGGCTGGATTCGCTCACGGGCGTCAACCTGGTGCAGCAGCTCAACGAATCGCTGGGCACCGACCTGGATCCCAGCGTCCTGTTCGACAATCCCTCCATCCGGCGCCTGGTGAGATTCGTTCTGGCGGAGCACGGCGACGCGATCACCGCCGACGAGGAACCGGAGACGAGCCCGCTCCCCGCTCCGGTCGAACCTGCGCGCGTGGAGGCGCCACGGACCATCGAGGCGCCACGCACCGTCGAGGCGCCACGGACCATCGAGGCGCCACGGACCATCGAGGCGCCACGCGTCACCGAGGCGCCACGGGCCACCGAAGCGCCTCGGGGGAGCGACCCCATTGCCATCATCGGCATGAGCGGCCGGTTCCCGGGTGCGCGGAACGTCGATGAGTTCTGGCGCCAGTTGGTCGAGGGCCATGATCCGGTGACTCCTGCATCCCGCTGGGACCTGTCGTCCCTCCGGAGCCGGTGCGCGGACGGCGGATTCATGGACGGCATCTACGAGTTCGATCCGCTGTTCTTCGGGATTTCCGGGGTGGAAGCCTCCTACATGGAGCCGCAGCAGCGGTTGTTCCTCCAGGAGGTGTGGAAGGCGCTCGAGGACGCGGGCCACGCGGGCGAGTCGCTCGACCGCGAGCGTTGTGGGATCTACGTCGGTTGCGGCGCCGGTGACTACTTCGACCTGACGACTTCGTCCGATTACCCGGCGCAGGCGTTCTGGGGAAACATGAGCTCGCTCGTGCCGTCCAGGATGGCGTACTACCTGGACCTGCACGGACCGGCGATGGCCGTCGACACCGCGTGCTCCAGTTCGCTGGTGTCCATGTACCTGGCGTGCCAGGGATTGTGGGCGGGGGAGGCCGATCTGGCCATCGCCGGCGGTGTCTTCGTCCAGTGCTCGCCCCGGCTCTACATCGCGGGATCGCGCGCCGGGATGCTGTCCCCGACCGGAAGGTGCCACACGTTCGACCAGGCCGCCGACGGATTCGTCCCGGCCGAAGGCGTCGGAGCGCTGGTCCTGAAGCGGCTTTCGGATGCCGAGGCAGACGGGGACCACATCTACGGCGTGGTGCGCGGGATCGGCATCAACCAGGACGGCACGACCAACGGGATCACCGCGCCGAACGGGAATTCCCAGGAGAAGTTGATCCGGCAGATCTACCGGGACTTCGAGATCGACCCCGAGGGGATCCAACTGGTCGAGGCGCACGGCACCGGCACGAAGCTCGGCGATCCGGTGGAGTTCAACGCGCTCGTACGGGCGTTCCGGGCCCACACGAGCGAGGAGCACTTCTGCTCGCTGGGGTCGAGCAAGGCCAACATCGGCCACGCCCAAGCCGCGGCCGGCGTGATCGGGATCATCAAGACGCTCCTGGCCATGAAGCACGAGACGATGCCCGGGCTCCTGCACTACCGGACGACCAATCCCGGCATCGCGCTGGAGGGCAGCCCGTTCTACGTGCACGCGGAGCCGAAGGAGTGGGTCGTTCCGCAAGGCGGCAAGCGGCGCGCTGCGATCACGTCGCTCGGCGCCAGCGGGACGAACGCGCACGTCGTCATCGAGGAGGCACCGGCATCGCCCCGGCGGAGCAGGCCGGGAGGCCTCCGGCTGATCGCGCTGTCGGCGCGAACGGGGGAGGCCCTGCGCCAGCAGGTGGCCGATCTCGCGCGTGCATGCCGGGAGCGCCGGGATCTGGATCTCGGCGATGTGAGCTACACGCTTCTGCTCGGGCGGACGCACTTCGAGCACCGGTGGGCCCGCGTGGTCGACGATGTGGTCGAGCTGGAACGCGCGCTCACCGCTTGGCTTTCCGGAGATTCCACGGAGACTGCAGTCGGGACGGCCGGGCGGCCGCACGACCTCGCCGCGGAGTACCTCGACGGACGGACGCCCGATTTCGGCGAGTTGTTCCGGGACGGGCGCTACGGGCGCGTGCCGCTGCCGGTCTATCCCTTCGACCGGACCCAGTACGAATTGCCGAGCGATGTATCGCCCAATGGCGCGCTGCTGAGCGGCATATCGCCGAGCGGCGCATCGCCGAGCCACGACCGCCAGCCGGACCGCACGACGCTCACCGGTGACGAGTTCTACCTGCGCGAGCACCGGGTGCAGGGAACCGCCATCGTGCCGGGAGCGATGTACCTGCAGTGGGCCTACGCGGCCGCCCGGCAAAACGCCGGTGCCTCGGACGGGGACGCGGTTTGCTTGCAGGACATCGTCTTCCTGCGTCCCCTCGGCGTGGCGGAGGGGCCACGCGCGGTGCAGGTGGAGCTTCGTCCGGAAGGCAGCGGGACCCGCTTCGAGGTGCATTCCGCGGCAGCGGGTGCTGCGAACGCCGACGGTGGGTCGGTGATTCATTGCCAGGGCGGGGTTTCGCGCCTCGAGCGGTCGGCGCAGCCGGTGATCGACCTGTCCGGGATGCTCCGGGACTTCCGGCGCACCGCGACGGGACCCGAACGCTTCTACGCGGAGTACCGGGAGCTCGGGATCGAGTACGGTCCGGCGTTCCAGGGCCGCGGCGCGGTGTACGAGGCGGAAGGGGCGGTGCTCGCGGAGCTGAACCTGCCGGACGTGGTGAGGGACACCGCGCGCAGCTTCGCGCTGCACCCGGCGCTGGTGGATTCGGCGATGCAGTGCATGAGGCTGCTCGTCGGATCCGGCGACGAGGACCGCGACGTCGGGTTGGTCTTCTCCATCAAGAAGGCGGAGATCTTCGCGCCGTGCTCCGAGAAGATGTGGGCCTGGGTTCGCTGGAGCGACGACGCCCGGGACGCCGGACGAATCGACATCGACCTGGCCGACGATCGCGGCAAGGTGTGCCTCGTGCTCCGGGGGATCACGGGCCGCCGCACCGCGCGCACCGCCGCCCCCGACGAGGAGGCCGTCGCACTGCTCCCCACGTGGGACCAGGCCCGCGAGGCCGAGACCGAGGCCTGGCCGCGGACTGCCGAATCGGTCGGCATCATCGCGGCGACGCAGGACGCGCGCGACGCCCTGGTCGCGAGGTACCCGTCGGCGCACGTGCTGGCCGTTCCAACGCACGGTTCGCAGCACGACATCGAAACCGCCATTCGGTCCGCTCCCGAGCTCGACCACCTGATCTGGGTGGCACCCGAGTACGCGGAGGCGGCATCCGGTGAGGGCATCGTCGACGGCCAATCCGCTGGAACGCTGCAGGTCTTCCGCACGGTGAAAGCGCTGATCGGGGCCGGCTACGGCAACCGCTCCCTGGGGTGGACCGTGATCACGAACCGCGCGCACCAGGTGCACGAGGCCGAGCCGATCGATCCGACCAACGCCGGCGTAGCGGGCCTGGCCGGCTCGGTGGCGAAGGAGTACCCGAACTGGAAGATGCGGGTGGTGGACGTGGACGCGTACGACACCGCGTCGTTGTCCGCCGTGCTGAGCCTGCCCGCCGATCCGGACGGCAACATGCGGATTCGCCGGGGCAGCACGTGGTTCCGGCAGCACCTGACGACCGTTCGCCCCAGTGCGCCGACGTCATCTCGGCTGCGGGAAGGCGGGACCTACGTCATCGTCGGCGGGGCTGGTGGATTGGGAACGGCCATCAGCGAGTACTTGATCCGCCAGTACGGCGCGCAGGTGGTGTGGCTCGGGCGAAGCCCGCGGGACGCGCGCATCGACGCCGCCATCGCCGCAGCAGCGGGCTCCGGCGGACCTGAACCGCTTTACCTGCAGGCCGATGCCACCAGCACCGAGTCCCTCCGGCAGGCGCGGGACGAGATCGAACGGCGCTTCGAGAGCGTGCACGGCGTCATCCACTCCGGACTGGTCTTCTCGGGTGCGACCCTGGCCAAGATGACCGAGGCGGAATTCCACGACGTGCTTCGGGGCAAGGTCGACGCGAGCGTGCGGCTGCTGGACGTGTTCGGCGGCGACTCGCTGGAGGTCGCGCTCTTCCTCTCGTCCATCAACTCGTACCTCAAGGCCATCAAGCAGGCGAACTACGCCGCCGCCTGCACGTTCGTGGATTCCTTCGCGCACGCGGTGGAACGCCGCTACGGATTCGCCGCCAAGGTGCTCAACCTCGGTTACTGCTTCAACAACGCGGTGGCGGAGAACGACCGTGCCGCGGTGGTGGGCGCCGGCGTTCCGCTCATCCAGGCGAGCGAGCTCATGGCGGCGATCGAGCTGCTGTGCGCGGGGCCGGTGGACCAGCTGAGCCTGATGAAGTTCAGCCCCGCCTTGAACACCCGGGGAATCACCGTGGGAGATGACGAAGTCGTTCTCCACTGGGACGAGCCTTCGTCGTCGTTGGCCGCGGTCCACTCCGACCACCGGGAGCTGCGAGATGCGTTCGACGACCTCGAGCGGCTGCGTGCACGAACCAAGGAACTGAACGCGCTCGTGATCTGAACGCGCAATTTCGGAGGGACCGATCATGAAACGGCTGCTGTGCGACTTCCTGTGGTCTCACCTGCGTGTTCTCGGGGCGTTCAGCCGATCCGAGCAGACGTTGGGTGCGGCGCGGGAAGCGGCCGGTCTGCTGCCGGTGTACGACTTGTGGTTCGCCGAGTGCGTTCGCGTCCTCGAGGTCGAGGGCTACCTCGAGCGCCGGGACGACAGCATCCTGGTCGGCGAAGCCCGGGGGCACCGGCCGCTCGATGAGCTGTGGCGCGAGTGGGAGGCGGAAAAGCCGCACTGGCAGGGGAATCCCGACCTGGCCGCCACCCATCTGCTGGTGGAGACGACGCTCCGGGTCCTGCCCGACATCGTCACCGGGAAGCGGCGTGCCACGGAGGTCATGTTCCCGGGTGCGTCGGTGGAGCTGGTCGAGAACGCGTACAAGTCCAACCCGGCATCGATCTACTTCAGCACGGCACTCGCCGCCAAGCTGGTCGCCCACCTGCGGCGCCGGGCTGATGCCGAGGCCGGTTTCGAGCCGAGGATCCTGGAGATCGGCGCAGGAACCGGTGCGACGAGCGCCATCGTCCTGGACGCCATCCGGGCCGAGGGCCTGGCGGTGCGGGAGTACCGCTACACGGATCTCTCCCGGGCGTTCCTGGAACACGCCGAGCGGTCCTACGGGCCGACCAGCCCGTTCCTGACCTACGGCATCCTGGACATCGAGCACGCGGTGGCCGAGCAGGGAATCCCCGTCGGCGAGTACGACGTGGTCATCGCCGCCAACGTGCTGCACGCCACCCGGAACATCCGGAACACGTTGCGAAACGCCAAGGCGCCCCTGAAAAGGGGCGGAATCCTGCTGCTCAACGAGGTGACGGCGAACAACTTCCTCAACGCGTTCACCTTCGGTCTGCTCGAAGGGTGGTGGCTCTACGACGACGCGGAGTCGCGGATCCCGGGCAGCCCGCTCCTGTCGGTCGAAGGCTGGCAGCGCGTCCTCGCCGAGGAGGGGTACGGGCCGGTCACCCTGCCGCTGCGGGAAGCCACTGATCTCGGTCAGCAGATCATCGTGGCCGAGAGCGACGGAGTCGTGCGGCAGGCGAGCACGGCGGCGCGCGAGTCCGTGCCGGATCAAGCGCCGGAGTCGGTTGAGAGGGCGCCGGTACGCGAAAACCCGGCCCCGGTCAGCCAGAGCGGTGAGTCCGCGCCCGCGGATCGCCTGCTCGACCACGTTGCGGGGACAGTGCTCGACGTGCTGGCGGAATCGCTGCGCATCGACCGCTCCCGCATCGCGCGTGACGAGCCGTTCTCGAACTACGGTCTCGATTCCATCTTCGCGGTGAACGTGGCCCGTGCCGTCGGTGAGCAGCTCGACATCGACCTGGACATCACGGTGCTCTTCGAGCACGGGACCGTAGCGGAGCTCAGCGAGTTCATCGTCACCGAGTACGCCTCCGAGATCCAAGCTCCGCTCCAGCCCGAAACCCCGGGCCCCAGCGGAGAAAGCGCCGGAGGCGCTCCCCCGGAAGTGAGCGCACCTGCTGGCGCGGTGCCGATCGGGGAGGAGGCCGAGCCCGAGGCGATGGCCATCGTGGGGATGTCCGCGAGGTTCCCCCAGGCCAACGACATCGAGGAGTTCTGGCGAGTCGTCGAACAGGGCGTACGCTGCATCACCAGCCCGCCGATGCGGCGCGCTGACTGGGCCCTCCAGGGCGACGGCGTGGACACGGCCGCGATCCGGGGCGGGTTCATGGACGAGATCCACGAATTCGACCCGCTCTTCTTCGGCATGTCGATGACCGAGGCGCGGCAGGTGACCCCCGAGCTCCGCTTGATGTTGATGGCGGCGTGGAACGCCATCGAGGACGCGGGTTATCAGCCTGCAGAGCTGCGGACGCGGCCCACGGGGGTGTTCGTCGCCGCCACCGCCAGCGAGTACGAGCCCGGAGCGCCGGACGCCGACGGCGGGCCGAGCCTGATGAGCTCGCCGGCGCCCGCGCTGATCCCCAATCGCATTTCCTACGTGTTCGACCTGCACGGTCCGAGCGAGCAGTGCGACACGACGTGCTCGTCGTCGCTGGTGGCCCTGCACCGCGCCATCCGGTCCATCCGCGACGGGGAATGCGACCAGGCCCTCGTCGGCGGCGTGAACCTGATCATGTCACCGGCCCGCTTCGCCGGAATGCGGGCGGCGGGGATGCTCAGCCCCAGCGGGGACGTGCGCCCGTTCCAGCAGGACGCCGACGGCACCGTGCGCAGCGAGGGTGCCGGCGCCGTGCTGATCAAGCCGCTCAGCAGGGCGATCGACGACGGGGACACCATCTACGGCGTGGTGCGCGGCACCGGCGTCGCCCACGGCGGCAAGGGCGTGTCGTTCACGGCGCCGAACGTCCGCGGCATGAAGTCCGCCATCGCACGCGCCTACGCCGACGCGGGTATCGACCCCGGCACCGTCTCCTACGTCGAAGCCCACGGCATGAGCTCGATGCTGGCGGACAGCGCGGAGATCGCGGCGCTCCGCGCGAGCCTGGGAGGCGACACCGCGGCGCCGGACGGCGAAGACTCCGCCATCTACCTCGGCAGCGTGAAGCCGTCCATCGGGCACACCGAGGTGTTCTCGGGTCTGGCAGCGCTGGTGAAAACCGTCCAGGCCGTGCGACGCGGCGTGGTCCCGGCGATTCCCGGCTTCGGGCGTCTGCACGAGAACATCTCCCTGGCGGGAACCCGGCTCCGGGTGGCCGCGGAGACCGTCCCGTGGCCCGTCCGCACCGGCGACGACGGCCGTGCGCTCCCGCGTCGTGCGAGCATCAACAGCTTCGGGATCGGGGGCGTGAACGCGCACGCGGTGCTCGAACAGCACCTGCCCGTCCACGGCGAGGACGCGCAGGAGAGCACGCATTCGCCGCAGATCCTCGTGCTCTCGGCCAAGACCGGGAACGCCCTCCGCGAACGGGCGAGGCAGTTCGTCGACTGGTCGACGAACGCGGTCCCGGAGAATTGGGCGGACGTCGCATACACCCTGCAGGTCGGGCGCGAGGCGATGGACTGCAGGCTGGCGCTGATCGCGGCCACCGCTGACGAGGCGGCCGAGGTGCTCCGCGGATGGCTCGACGACGACCCGGAGATGCGCGCGCGGGTGGCCGTCGCCGACGGTGCGCAGCGCGACCGCGGCATCGTCGACTCGTCCGCCGACACCGACGAGTTCCTCCGTTCCCTCGTGTCGCAGCGGCGCATGGATCTCCTGGCCGACCGCTGGGTGGCGGGCGCGTCCGTGGATTGGAGCCTGCTGCACCAGGGGGCGCGACGCCGGAGGATTCCGCTGCCGGGCTACCCGTTCGAACGGCGGATGTGCTTCGACATGCAGTCCCCGGGCCGGTCGGTCCCCGCACCGGCGGCCGTCGGTGAACGCGTCGGCGCGGTGGGGCCGGAGGACTTCGTCACCGGTCTCGTGGCGTCGGTGCTGGGCCTCGAAAAGCACGAGGTCGACGGCTCGAAGGCGCTGGCCGACTACGGTCTCAACTCGCTGCTCCTGGTGGCGGTGCTGGGCCGCCTCCGCGGCGCGTTCCCGGCGTTCCAGCCGGATTGGCTGCAGCCGAACGACACCCTGGACGACGTGGTCGCCCGGCTGTCGACCGTGGCCGCGGACGGCAGCCTGCCCGAGGGCCCGCAGTTCCCGGAGCTCGTGCACTTGAACGGCGTGACCGAGGGCAGGCCGGTGTTCTGGATCCACGGCGCGTTGGCCAGCGTCGAGACGTACCGCACGATCGCCGCGAAGATCGACCGCCCGTTCTACGGAATCCAGGCCCGTGGCTTCATGACGGAACACGCGCCCGTCGAAGGCATTCCGAAGATGGCCGAGTACTACACCGAGATCATCCGCGCGGTGCAGCCCGAGGGCCCCTACGACGTCGGCGGGTTCTGCCTGGGCGGAATCGTCTCCTACGAGATCACCCGCCTGCTCCAGCAGCAGGGGCACGCGGTGAACTCGCTGATCATGGTGGACTCGCCGGACGGCACCGGCCTGGCGAAGTCGAACGCCAGCGGGTCCGCGACGGCCCGGAGCGCGGCCATGCAGGTGGTGAACTCGTTGCTCTGGCCGGCCGGGGAGAAGGACCTCGCCGAGGTGACGCGACTGCTGATCCACCAGGACGAGGTCGACGCCACGGTGGACGAGGCCGAACTCGTGCGGCGGCTCGCCGATCTCGCCGTCGAGCGGGGCCTGTCCATGAGCCGCGAGCAGATCGTGGACTTCACCCTCCGCAACATCGGGGTGCAGCTCGCCTACGGGCTCGCCGACTACGAGGTCCGGCCGCTGGTGGACCCGACGGCCGTGGACTGCACGTACTTCCGGAACCGCCGGGGGCTCTTCCTCGGTGATCTCGAACCGTACTTCCAAGTGGCCAGCGAGACCTTCTCCCTGGACCACGTCAACTACCGGCAGGACTGGGAGCGCGAGCTCCCGGCGCTGCGAGTGGTGGACATCGACGCGGCCAACCACATGACCATCCTGCACGACGACGGTCCGCTCGCCGCGATCGAGCAGACGTGCGTGGAGACCTACGTCGAAGGCGGCGCCGCCTGATGAGCCTTTTTCATCCCGCTGCGACCGTAGCCGCGACGCTTGAGCGCCCAGCAAGTGCGAGTTCTCGCAAGCGCGAAGCGCTTAGCCCACTCTCGCAACCGGCACCGCCGCGGGTTCTCAGAGCTTTCCTGGCGAGGACGGCCCCTCCGCCGTGTATTGGACATACATCAGGAGGGGCACCCACAGACCAGGGAAGCTCTGAGGTTCCGCTACCCGCACCGCTATGCAAAACGAGGTTGGAAAACCCTCATTTTCGATGCGAGGTCAGCTGATGCGATCCTACGTCTTCCCGGGTCAGGGAGTGCAGAAGAAGGGAATGGGCAAGGGCCTGTTCGAGCACTTCCCGGAGCTGTGCCGGCAAGCCGACGAGGTGCTCGGGTATTCGATCGAGGCGCTGTGCCTGGAAAATCCCGACCGGCAGCTGAGCAGAACCACGTACGCGCAGCCCGCGATCTACGTCGTGAACGCGCTGCACTACCTGACGGCGCGCCGGCAGGACGCGGCGCCCGCGGATTACCTGGCAGGCCACAGCCTCGGCGAGTACAACGCGCTTTTCGCGGCAGGCGCCTTCGATTTCGAAACCGGCTTGCGGCTGGTGAAGCGTCGCGCGGAGCTGATGGGCCAGGCCGACGGCGGCGGGATGGCGGCGGTGGTCGGCGTGTCCGGGGAAACCATCGCGGAGACGCTGGAAGCGCATGGCGTCGCTGGGGTCGTCATCGCCAACTACAACGCTCCCGAGCAGCACGTGCTGTCCGGGAGCAAGGAAGAATTGGAGCGGATCAAGCCGGTCTTCGAAAAGCTGGACGGCGTCCGGGGATTTGTTCCGCTCCGGGTCAGCGGGGCCTTCCACTCGCCGTGGATGGCGACGGCCGCCGAGGAGTTCCGGGCGTTCCTGGACACGGTCGAGTTCGGTGAGATCCGGACGCCGGTCGTCTCCAACGTGACCGGCCTGCCCTTCGGATCGGGCGCGCAAGCCATCCGGGAAACGCTGGCCGATCAGATAACCCACGCGGTCCGATGGGTGGAGTGCGTGCGGTACATGCGAAAAGCCGGCGTGTCGACCTTCGAGGAACTGGGCGGGAGCAAGGTCCTGACGTCCCTCATCGACCAGATCCCGGCGGAGGAGCCGAAAGACGCCGCGCCCTGGCGCGAATATCGCGACGAGCGCGTATTGGCACTGCTTCGCGGTTGCGCGAACGGAACCCTCAGCGTCGACGAAGTTATTGCAACGATCCGCGCCGGCGGAACGTCTCATCGGTGAGCGACCGAGCCTGCCGGGCTCGACCCCGTCGCTGAAGCGCACATCTCGCAGCAATGGAGTTCTTCCAGTCATGATGTTCATCGATTACCTCGACCGAGGTTCCAGCATCAACCCCCAGGCGCCGTGCATGGTCGATCCCGACGGCACCGTGTTGATGACGCACGAGGAGTTCACCTCGGTCAGCCACCGGGTCGCGGTGGGGCTGTTGAAAGAGGGCTTAGAGCAGGGCGAACGCGTGTCGATACTGAGCCCGCCCGACGCGTACGCGTTCGCCTGCGCGGTCGGCGTGATCCGCGCCGGCGGCATCTGGATGGCGGGGCACGCGGCCAGCGCGGCGGACGACCTCGTCGACTTCCTCAACCTCGCGAAGTGCACCCGGCTGATCTACCACGGTTCTCAGGCCGAGCTCGCCGCAACGCTCATCGAGCGCGTCCCCACCCTGCGGACGACGGTTTCGATCGGCCCCGGCCGCGAGGGCGACCCGGAACTGACCACGTGGATGGCACCGGAAGGCGCGACGGCGCCGCTGCTCCCGGTGGATTCCAGCCAGAACATGCTGTTCATCAGAACCGGTGGCACCACCGGCAAACCGAAGATCGTGCCGATCAACAACCGGCAGGCGCACCTGATGTACGTCGCGGTGAGCGCGCACGCCGCCGAACCCGAGCCGCCCCGCTACATCTGCGCGACGCCGCTGGCCCACGCCGGCGGTTCGTTCGCCTTCCCGGCGATCGGCGCAGGGGGATCGGTCATCATCCACCGGGAAGCGGTGCCCGAGGAGATCCTGACCTCCATCGAGCGCAACCGGGTGACCCGTCTTTTCCTGCCGCCCTCGAACCTGTACGAGCTCCTGGCACATCCGTCGGTCCGCGACCACGACTACTCCTCGCTGCGCCACTTCTTCCTGACGGCATCGCCCGTCGCCCCCGAGCGAATGGCCGAGGCCGTGGACGTGTTCGGGCCGGTCATGACCCAGTTCTACTCGCAGTCCGAGGCGCCGCTGGCCCTCACGGTGCTCACCGCCGAGGACGCCGCACGGGCCGTGGCCCCGGACGGTGACCGCAGGCTACTGGCCTCCTGCGGCAAGCCGACGGTCGTCGCCCGCGTCGAGATCATCGACGACGACGGCAACGTCCTGCCGCCCGAGCGGACCGGCGAGATCGCCGTCCGCTCCGACCTGGTGTTCCCCGGCTACTGGGAGAACCCGGAGGCGACCGCCGAAACCCGGCGGCCGGGCGGCTGGCACGGCACCGGCGACATCGGCCTGCGCGACGCGGACGGCTACATCTACATCGTCGACCGTAAGAAGGACCTGATCGTCACCCGCGGCGGGCTCAACGTCTTCTCCTCGGAGGTGGAGGCGGTGATCCACACCTTCCCCGAGGTCCACGACTGCGCGGTGATCGGCCTGCCGGACGACGAGTGGGGCGAGGCGGTCACCGCGGTCGTCGAGCCGAAGCCGGGTCGGGACATCGATGCCGAGGCGATCATCCGGACCTGCGAGGAGCGGCTCGGCCCGGTGAAGGCGCCCAAGTCGATCCTGGTCCGCGGCCTGCCCCGGTCGCCCGCCGGCAAGGTGCTCAAGCGCGAGCTGCGCGACGAGTACTGGAACGCCCAGGCGCGGAAGGTGTGATGGCGGCAGTGCGTCAGGACCCGCCGGCGGCGGACTTCCGCCCGGCCTGGCGGTGGAAGTCGAAGTACGTCGCCAGGAGGAATCAATGAGTGAAACAGTGGGGGGCAGGCTCGGCCGCGATCAGGTGGCCGGGCCCGGTGCCGAGATCCTGCGCGGCTGGCGGCCGTTGACCGCCGCCACGATCGGCATCGGTCTCGGGATCGCGTCGCTGCCGTTCTACACCTTCGGGTTGTTCATCCCGGAGCTAGAGGCGGAGTTCGGCTGGAGCCGCAGCCAGATCTCGTCGGTGCTGTTCATCGGCTCCATCATCAACATCATCCTGTCGCCCCTGATCGGTTTGGTCGTCGACCGCTACGGCGTGCGGATCCCGTCGGCGCTGTCGCTCGCCGCGCTCGGCGGGATATTCATGGCGCTCTCGGCAGTCGGGCAGCCCTTCACGAGCTTCCTGCTGCTGTCGGCCCTGATGTACGTGCTGGCGGCGGCCTCTTCGCCGGTCTCGTTCACCCGCGCGGTCAACGAGCGGTTCGACCGGGCTCGCGGGATCGCACTCGGCATCGCCTTGGCAGGTGCGGGGCTCGTCGCGTTCCTCGCACCACAGATCCTCGGTGCGCAGATCGCGGAGGACTGGCGCGCTGTCTACCGCATCCTGGGGATCGTGGTGCTGGTGGGCGCGGTGGTCGTCGGCGTGCTGATGCCGCGCTCGCGCGGGCTCGCTCGCGCGGCAGCCCGCAAGGAGGTGTCCGCCGCCCCGCGGCTCGCGCCGCTGCTGCGCACCGCGCTTTTCGGCCGCCTCGCGGTGACTTTCCTCCTCCTCGCGCTCGCCCTCGGCGGCATGTCGGTGCACTTGGTCCCGCTGTTGCGCGACGCCGGTGTGTCGGCCGCTTCCGCGGCGGGAACGGCCAGCCTCGTCGGTGTGGCGCTGATCGTCGGGCGGCTGGTGGTGGGTCTGCTCGTCGACCGCTTCTTCGCGCCGAAGGTCGCCGCCATCGTGCTCGCCGTCGCCGCGGCCGGGTTCCTCGCCCTGCTGCTCGGCGGCCCCGACCTCGCCGTCGTGGCCGCGATCGGCCTCGGCCTGTCGCTGGGCGGCGAGGTGGACGTCATGGGGTACCTCACCGCCCGCTACTACGACCTGGCCTGCTACGGCCGCCTGTTCGGCGTGCTGTACGCGATCTTCGTGGTCGGGATCGGTGCAAGCCCGTTGCTGATCTCGTGGCTGCGCAGCGCGACCGGTGGTTACGACATCGCCCTCGTCGCGTCCGTGGGGCTTCTCGCCGTCGCGAGCGTTCTGCTGCTGACTGCACCGCGGTTCCCGGACAAGAGCACGGCAGAGCGGGAGGAAGTGAGCGTGTGAAGCAGCCTCCTGAGGTCTGCTCATCGCGATCTCGTTGATGACGCCTTCTGCGGCGCCGTCCCGTCGGGCAGGGTGAGCCCGGCGGTGACGGCGCCGCAGTCCTCGTGCGAGTCAGCGAGTCGAGGACGAGGGGAGCGTCACCGGCGAGGATCGCCTGCGCGGGAAACGCCGCAATCGCCACGCGTCGTGAACGTCGGGATCGGACAGGGCGAACACGGTCACTTCCTTCGCATCAGGCCGGTTTCGAGGTACTCCTCAGACTGGATAGCCGCGGTGCCGGAAAATGATGAAGCGCCCCGGCGGGCCTTAACGCGCTGGTAGCTCTGGAGGCCTTCAGCTCAGCGATTGTTGATCTCGACTTTCATGGGACGGGGTGCCAGCCTGGCCAGGGGCGTGTTCCGTGCTCACCGCGTAAACAGGCGAGGCGGTGGGCCAACTGAGGCTGGACCGTGGGGTTTGTGCTGGCTACTTGCGCTGCCATAGTGGTCATTCGAAGCTCGCGGATGTTTCGCAGGACCTCGAAGCCGTCCCAATCTGTGACGTCGTAGCCGTAGGTTTTGCAATAGGCTCGCCATTTTTCGGCGTCGATCATTTGCGTCGTGACGTACCCGACCGCGGTTGATACGAGGTCCCACTCAGGAGGACCGAACGCGCAGCGTTCAAAGTCGTGGAGAACTGGGCCGTCCGCTGTTAAGGCGACGTTGCCCCGCCATGCGTCCCCGTGGATAGCACGTCGGGGCATACCTTTCGGCAGGTCGGCGTACGCGCCTTCAAGCTCGGACAACCTTTGGCGCATCCACGCACGATCGTCCGGGGACAACGCGCGTGCTTCGTTGATCCGATCCGCGAGGCGGACGAACGGTGACAGTTCGGGAAGGTCGAACTTGGGCGCTGGCAGACTGTGAAAGTCCCGCAGCACCGCAGCGACGTCGGCGGTCGTGCCTTGTTGATGTGGTGGTAGCTCATGCCAGAACGTGACGGCGTGTCCGAGAGCAACAACCGGCTGCTCGACGTCGCGACGGGGACGCACGGCGGCTACTCCGTTGTCTTCTAACCAGGTCGCGACGTTGATTTCCTTTGCCGCTGCCGCATCTTGGCCGGTTCGAGCGATGCGTGCGACGACGCCATTTGGAAGGCGGTAGAGGGCATTTTCACCGAGCCGGATCACCTCGGCGCCGTCCGATCTCAGACCGACCCGACGGCTTGCCGCGTTGAGCACTGCTATTAATGATGAGCTGTTCATGCGGTCACTACTGCCGAGCCGATCCGATTGCATAGTTCGGCGACCTCGTCGAGGCGCGCATGTGGTCGGCTAGCACGGCGGAGCTCTCTAAGGGTTCCTAACAAAGGGTCTTGATGTGTCGGTAGCAGATGATGCAGGTGGCCAGGCCGAGGAACGCTTCGTGGATGTCGTCGCGGCGTTCCCAGCGGATGCGGAGGCGTCGCATGCCGTGGTACCAGGCGATTGTGCGCTCGACGA
>NZ_SMKW01000253.1 GCF_004348985.1 Saccharopolyspora elongata
GCCCTTCCCGATCTGGATCTGCTGACCCAGCCACACCACACCAAGCTGCTGCCCGAAACTCATCGCCAGCATGCCCAGAATCTCCACCGGAACACGCGGCACACTCGCCATCCGCTGCGCCATCCACGTCACAGCCTTCTCCACAATCAACTTGTGCATCAACGCCTGCGACATAAACCACGTCTGAACCCCCGGCACCCAAAACCACTGCACAAGAAACTCAAACTCAACCGCCAGCAACGCCAACTGAATCAACACCACCAGCTTAAGGAACTCCACCTCCATCGCGATCTGATCCAACGCATCAGCCATCATCTCAAAATGATCAGCCGCCGCATCCAAATAATTCGACGGACCATCCACAAACGGCGCCATCCGCGCCGCAAACGCCCGCTCCGACGCCCCCGCAAAATCCGACGACCGAATCCCCTCAACCGCCGCCCGCGCATCCACCCGCAACTGCCGCAAACGCCCCGCATGCGACCGCCACACCGCCGCCAACTCCCGCACCTTATCCTCATTAACAGGCGGCGGCTCATCCCCCGTAAGCCAAAGGGACAGCTGGCGCTCAAACTCACTGAACATGATCGCCATAACCGC
>NZ_SMKW01000034.1 GCF_004348985.1 Saccharopolyspora elongata
GCACGCAAGGAAGTGCCCGGCCCGAGCAGCATCGGCGGCACGCTGCTGCCCACCCAGCGCCAAGGCGTTCAACAAGATGAACCACAGCCGTTGCCGGGCCCGCAACCAGGTTCAGCCGAGTTGCCCGAGTCGGATTCCGCTGAACGCGACCAACGCGGCTGAGGCTGCTGGTGAGAACAGCGGTTGTGCGGCCGAGACCGGCTGGACCCCGCTTCCCAGTCGCACTACGTGGTCGCCCAAGGCCGATTCGGCGCCTGATCCACGGCACCACCGAACTCCAGGATCTGCTCCGCAACACGTTCCCGAGCCGACCTGACAGAATTCGAGCCCGACGACGGGCAGTCAGGTCTTGTCGGATTCCACCAGGGTGGAATCCGCGAGGTCCTGGGTGGCGGCCCAGCTGGCGAGCATCTTCAGACCGTCTGCGGCGGGACTGTCCTCCGGTGCGGTGTAGACGTTGAGGACCAGGCCCGGCTCGGAAGGCAGCTGCATCGACTCGAAGTCCAGGTCGAGCTGGCCGACAACGGGGTGGCGCAACCGCTTCTGGCCGCTGCGGTGGAACTGCACGTCGTGCGAGGCCCAGCGCTTCCGGAAGATCTCGCTCTGTGTCGACAGCTCGCCCACCAACTCGATCAGCGCCGGATCGTGCGGATTGCGGCCGGCCTCCATGCGCAGCATCGCCGCGCCGTCATTGGCGATCTTGTCCCAGTCCACGAAGAACTCCCGGGCCGCCGGGTCGAGGTAGACGAACCGGGTCGTGTTCGCCGGGCGACGCGGGTCGGCGAGGACCGGCGCGTAGAGCGCACGGGCGAGACGGTTCATGGCCACGATGTCGTGGCGGCCGTTGCGGACCCAGGCCGGCGCGTCGCTGATCGCATCGAGCACCTGCTGCACCGCGGGTCGCACGCTGGTCTCCCGCCTCGTGCGCCGACGGTGGCCCGGGCCTGCCGCGCGGGCGAGCGTGAACAGGTGGTCGCGCTCGGCCTCGTCCAGCTGCAGGGCCCGGGCCAGTGCGTCGAGCACGTTCTCGGAGGCTCCGGCGAGGTTGCCCCGTTCCATGCGGACGTAGTAGTCCACCGAGACGCCGGCGAGCATGGCGACCTCCTCGCGGCGCAACCCCTTGACCCGCCGGTTACCGCCGTAGGCGGGCAGCCCGGCCTGTTCGGGGGTGATGCGCGCCCGCCGCGAGCTGAGGAACTCGCGGACCTCCGCACGATCGTCGGTCTTGCCCATGGTCCCCAGCGTAAGTCGCCGGCCGGGGTCGAGGGAGGCACTGCGAGTACCTGGAACGAGCGGCACTCCCTGGTCGGCCCGGATCGTCGTTGACTGGGATCGTCCGTCCACGAAGAGAGGCACCATGCGCTCCACGCACGCCAGCGGCACGGCAGGGCGACCCCCGGCGAACTTCGCCGTCGCGATGACGATCCCGCGACTGGCCGCACGACTACACAGCGCGATGCTGCTGTTGGCCGGTGTCGCGTTGACGCTCGCCGGGATGGCATGGCTGAGCCGGCTGGACCCCGGCGTCGGCTACCTCGGCTCGGTCGCGCTGCCGATGCTGCTCATCGGCGCCGGCCAGGGGCTGGCCTCTTGGGAGCCCGGCGCCTCGGTGTTGCGGGATTGGCTGCTCAGGCTTCTGGAATCTCGCGGCCGAAGGTCTCCAAGGTGACCTGCTCCGGCTCCGGGCCTCCGCGCACGCCGGTGTCGAGGGCGTCGATCGCGGCGAGCTCGGTGCCGGTGAGGTCGAAGTCGAACACGTCGAAGTTCTCCGCGATGCGCTGGGGGCGAGTCGACTTCGGAATCGCCGAACGCCCCTGCTGCAGATGCCAGCGCAGCATCACCTGCGCCGGGGTCTTTCCATGCGCCTCGGCGATTCCCGCGATGGTCCCATCCTCCAGCGTGCTGCCGTTACCACCCTCCCGGTAGAAGGTGATGCCGCCGATCGGCGACCACGCCTGCGAGAGGATGCCGTGCGCCGCGTCAGCCGCGAGCACCTCGGGCTGCCTGAAATACGGATGCACCTCGATCTGGTTCACCGCGGGCACGACCGTCGTCTCCTTCAACAGCTTCTCCAGGTGCTCGACCATGAAGTTGCTGACCCCGATGGCACGCACCCGGCCGTCAGCCAGCAGCTTCTCCAGCGCGCGGTAGGCCTCGACGGTCAACTCGAACCGGGCGGGCAGCGCCTGATGCAGGATCAGCAGGTCGATCTGCTCGACACCGAGCTTGCCCGCGCTCTTGTCGAAGGCATGCAGGGCAGCGTCGTAACCGTAATCACTGATCCACACCTTGGTCTCGATGAACACCTCGGACCGGTCGAGACCGGAACGGCGGATCGCCTCACCCACCTCGCGCTCGTTGCCGTAGGCCGCAGCGGTGTCGATGTGGCGATAGCCCGTTCGAAGAGCGGCCTCCACCGCCTCGATGGTCTCTTCAGGAGCTGTTTGGAAGACGCCGAAACCCAGCGCCGGCATCTCGATCCTGTTGTTCAACGTCAGGTTCGCAGTCATGCCACCACGCTAGGGACGAACGCTCCCGCCAGGGAGGACCTGTTAGAACCCCCTTCGATGCACGCGATCATGTTCCGAACGCTTGCCCTGATAGGACGATCCCAATTGGACGCGGTGTTCGTCAGCGAACCTGAACCGTCGTCCAACCACCCCCCAAGATCGCGGAGCGGCGCAGAGAAAGTTGGCGTGGGGCCTGGGTGGGATCAGCGGTCGATCATCCGCATCTGCTCTTCGTTGTGGTGATCGCCGGAGGCCGGGTCACTACCCGCTCCGGCGTTCTTCAGCAGTGCTTCCTTCGATGCGGACCGGGTGGTGCCGGTGACGGTCTTCGCGCCGAGCGCCTGTCGGGCCTTCGCTCGCTCAGCGGCTGCGGGTGCGCGGGCCGTTGTACTGCTGGTCGGTGACCTCCTGCAGCCACGTGGTCTCCGGCCGGTCATCCCCCGGCCCCTCCCACATGGCCAGGTGCTCCATGAACCGATCCGGTGTGGCGCCGTGCCAGTGCTCCTCGCCGGGCGGGCAGGTGACGGTCTCACCGGGGTGCGCCTCGAAGATCACGCCGTCGCGCGTGCCGATCAGCGCGACACCGGCCACCACGCGCAGGGTCTGCCCCACCGCGTGGTGGTGCCAGTAGGTACGGGCGCCCGGCGAGAAGCGGACCATGTTCGCGCGCAGGCGCGAAGGTTCCTGGCCGGCGTAGATCACGTCGAACCACGCGTCACCGGTGAAGCACTCGACCGGCGCCTTGTTCGTGGGCTGGGGCTTGACGAATTCCATCAGATTTCTCCTCGGTGTTTCGACCGATGTCGGATGTGCGCGCCGGTCGGGCCTCGTCGTGGGCCAGGTCCATGCCCAGCTCTCGGGATGCCTCGGCCTGCGCCGGCAGCTCCTTGGTCTTGGCTTCCACGGCCAGGATCGCGTCGGCTCCCGCGATGAAACGCAGCGGCGGCTGCTCCTGCTCGGTGATCGCCAGCAGAGCCCGGGCAAGCTTGGCGGGATCGCCGGCCTGCTTCCCGTTCATGCCCTGCCAAACCACCTTCGTCTCGGCGGTGCGCTCGGCATAGTCCTCGATGGACAGATCCGCCCAGGTGGTGGAGGCCAGACCAATGCGGGAACCTCCAGGTCCCCCAACTCGACGTGCTTCACAATTCTCCGTGTCTTGGAAAACTGGGCGCAGCACGCACATTGGCAGCGTCGCCCCTTTCGGCATTGCTGGTCGTCTGCCGATTCCGGGCGTCCTGCAAAGCGGCACGCCCAGGCAGGGGCCTCAGGGCCGGACGAGGACCTTCAGCGCCTCGCGGTCGTTCATCGCGCGGTAAGCGTCCGGGACCGCATCCAGACCGACCGTGCGGTCGAAGACCCGGCCCGGCTCGACCCTTCCGTCGAGCACGTCGGGCAGCAGCTGTTCGATGTAGGCCCGCGCGGGGGCGACACCACCGGTGATGGTGATGTTGCGGATGAACGGGTCGAATCCGAGCGGCGCCTCGTCGTACTGCGGCACACCGACCCGGCTGACCACGCCACCGGCGCGTGCGAGCTGCAACGCGGTCTCGTACGCGGGCTTGCTGCCGACGCACTCCAAGACCGCGTGGGTGCCGTCGCCGCCGGTGAGTTCGCGAACCCGGGCGATCCCTTCCGCACCGCGTTCGGTCACGACCTCGGTGGCCCCGAACTCGACGCCGAGGTTCGTGCGCTCCTGGTGGCGACCCATCAGGATGATCCGCTCCGCACCGAGCAGCTTGGCCGACAGCACCGCCGACAGCCCGACCGCGCCGTCACCGATCACGGTCACGGTCGTGCGCTCGTTCACACCCGCGGTGACGGCACAGTGATAGCCCGTGCAGTAGACATCGCTGAGGGTCAACAGCGACGGCAGCAGTGTCGAGTCCACACCGACCGGCAGCTTCACCAGCGTGCCCTGCGCCTGCGGCACGCGGACGGCCTCGGCCTGCCCCCCACCGATCTCATCAGTGGCCCAGAAACCACCGTGCCGGCACGAGGTGTGCAGGCCTTCGCGGCAGAAGTCACAGGTGTTGTCCGACCACACGAACGGCGCCAGCACGACATCACCGCGCTTGAGGCCGTCGACCTCCGAGCCGACATCCTCCACGAGACCGAGGAATTCGTGTCCCATCGGCGTGCCGCGATCCGTGGCCGCCATTCCCCGGTAGGGGTGCAGGTCGCTCCCGCACACACACGCGCGCAACACCCGCACCACCGCGTCGGTGGCCAGTTGCAGCCTCGCGTCCGGCACCTCCTCCACCCGGACGTCACCTGCGCCGTACATCATGGTCGCTCGCATGAGCACATTTCCGATCAAGTCGTATCGCGGTTCGTTATGCCCCGTGGCGCAGCAGACATTTCCGCGCCCACCTTCACGCTGTTCGTCCGCTCGCGTTCCGGACGACGTTCCTCGCGGAAACTCCGCGAATGGCCGGAAGCCGTACTTCACGCCTTGGGCACCACCAATGCAACACGCGACAGAGCTGACGCGGGAGGACCTGTTGAACCAGGTACTGGCAGAACCCCCCACTCCGGGATCGGGTGATGGGGAACCGTCATCATGATCCGTGACACTCTGTCACGGTCACCCCGGATTCGGTCGACGCAGTGCCTGCTGCCCTCAGTACAGCTCGATCACGAGCTTGTCGCTCAGGGCGCGGGAGACGCACAACGCGATCTCCGTGCCTGCGGCCTTGTCGGACGCCGAGAGGCACTGATCGCGGTGATCGGGGGCGCCTTCCAGGATCCCGGAGACGCACGAGCCGCAGATTCCCTCCTCGCACGATTTCGCGACGTCGATCCCGTTCTCCGTGAGGACCGAGAGGATCGACTTTCCCGCGGGAATCCCGAAGACCTCGCCGGTGTCGAGTTCGACGGTGAAGGGCAGGTCGCCGCTGGTGTCGATCTCGTTGGCGGTGAAGTGCTCGACGTGAACGTTGTTCTCGCCGATGGCCGGGGCGAAGATCGCCGTGACCTGGTCCATGAAGCCTTGCGGTCCGCAGGTGTAGACGTGGCTGGCGGGTGTCAGCCCGGGGACCACCGCGGCGAGCAGCGCGGGGTGTTCGGCGCGGGGTGCTCCGAAGTGGAGGCGCACCCGGTCGCGGAGTTCCACCCGGTTCTCCAGGAGGTCGACGAAGGCGGCCTCGCCCGGGGAACGGACGAAGTAGTGCAGCTCGAAGTCGGCGGACCGCCCGGCCAGTTCGTAGGCCATGCTCAACAGCGGCGTGATGCCGATGCCGCCGGCAACGAGGACGTGCCTGTCCGCGTCGCCGGCCACGGTCAGGAGGTTCCGCGGTTCACCGATCTTGAGGTGGTCACCCGGGGACAGGGTGTGCAGCGCCTCCGAACCGCCCCGGGACTCCGGCTCGCGTTTGACCGCGATGAGCAGCGACGACACTTCGCTGGGCGGGCCGCAGAGCGAGTACTGCCGGACCAATCCGGTCGGGCCCGTGACGTCGATGTGCGCACCGGCCTCGTACGGCCCCAGCGGCTCGCCGTCGTCTCGGACCAGCCGCAACGTGCGGATTTCGGCGGTCTCCTCGGTGATCTCCGCGACCCGGACCAGGATGTTCGTCATCGTCGCTCCCGTCGTCAGCGCAGGTAGAGGCCGCCGTTGGCGTCCCAGCAGGCGCCGGTGACGGTGGCGGCGCCCGGGGAGGCGAGCAGGGCGACCATCTCGGCGATGAAGGCCGGGTCGCCGAGCCGGCCGACCGGAATGTTCGTGAGGTAGTTCTCGAGGTCGTCCTCGCCGACGATCGAGTGCACCATCGGCGTGTCCTGCGGCCCGGGCGAGACCGCGTTGACCGTGACTCCTCGCGGGGCGAGCTCGCGGGCGAATGCCTTTGTCGCGGACAGGATCGCTCCCTTGGACGAGGCGTAGTGGCCGCCGGTCGCGGTGCCGCCGTTCTGCGCGGCCAGCGAGGCCATGTTCACGATTCGGCCGTAGCCCCGTTCCGCCAAGTGCGCGCCGAAGACCTGGCAGGCGTGGAACGTGCCCGAGAAGTTCACCGCCATGACGGAGTCGAGGTCGGCGGGCGTGATCTCCAGCAGCGGCTTGGCCTGGGTCCGGGCCGCGTTGTTGACCAGGACGTGCACGCCGCCGAAATCGGCCAGCACGTCCGCGAGCAGGCGCTCCAGGGCCGCTCGTTCGCTCACGTCGACCGCGTACCCCCTCGCCGTGGTGCCCGAGCCGTCGAGTTCTTCCGCGAGGATCGCCGCGGCGGAGCCGTCGAGGTCGGCGATCGCGATGCGGTAGCCGTTCGCGTGCAGCCGGCGCACGATGGCCGCGCCGAGCCCGTTGCCGCCGCCGGTGACGACCGCGACCTGCGCGGCGCTCACAGCAGGAATCCCGTAGCGGGAACGGCAGCTTCGCTGTCCACGAGCCGCACCACCTTCAGCGCGATCCGGTCGGCCGCCGGGCCGTCGGTCGAGAGGCGGATCCGGTGCTCCAGGTCGGCGGCCCAGATGTCGTGATCACCGCGCTTGTAGGTGACGAGCACCTGCGCCGAGCGCAGCACGACTTCCTCGTCGGAGACCGATTCCGGCACGAACCGCGACACCGTGCGCACCGTGCGAGCGGCGTCCACGGCCGCGATGGCGTAGCCCTCGGTCATCCGGGTCACGCGCATCCGCCGCATCCGGGCGTCGTCGTAGACCATGTTGAGCGTGTTGGCGAAGTCCTCGGTGCCCGGCTCGATCGGGATGACGTAAATCCCGTCCTCCGCGAACAGCTCGTTCCAGTCCGGGTACTCCTTGCGGTCGAGCAGGTCGGCCTCGCGCCAGACCAGGTCGATCGCCCGGGCCACCCGCGGATCGGTCGTCGGGATCGGGGCCGGGGCGAGGGTGGGCGTCGCGTCAGTCATCGCTCATCATCTGCTTCCACTGGTCGTAGGCAGCGCGCATGCCGGTCTCATCGGTGACGTGGGAGGTGGGCCAGCCTTCCGGGCTCGGCTTCTCCCGGGAGAGGCCGCGATTGACCATGATCGGCATCTCGGGGGCGCCCTGCGCGCCGCGCTGGACGCGGTCCCAGCCCTCGGCGTCGTCCGGGGTGCCGAAGCCGAACGGGCCCTGGAAGTGCTCGTGGATGCGCAACCTTTCCCGGTTGACGATGTCCACTTCGGGCGGTCCGTCCGGGCCGATGGCGATGTGCTCGATCACCGTCTCGTCCACCGCGACCGGGCGCAGCACGCGGAAGAACGCCGCCGACATCGACACGTTCGGGAAGAGGTTCAGGTTGAATCCGGTGCCGTGCATGGCGCGGATCAGCTTGCGCACCTGGGCGGCGTCGAGGGTCTTCGACAGCTCCTCGACGAGGTGGTCGAACCGGGCCTGCAGCGGCTCGCTGCCGTCGTCCGCGTCGAGATCGGAGTGCTCGGGCACCATCTGCATCACGCTGTGGCCCTGGCCGAGGTCGTGGGTGATGGCCTCGGGGTCGGTCATGAACGACATCATGTCGGCGGTCTCGGCATCCACCGACGCCATCCACGACCGGTGCACGATCGGGAAGTGGTAGCCGTCGGTGGTGTTCTCCAGCTGGATCTTCCAGTTGCCCTTGAACCTGAACTGGTGCTTGCCGAGCACCTTGATCGGATAACCACCGCCCTGCTTCATGAACCGGTCGATCCACAGCCTGGCGTCGCCGAGGAACTCATCGAGCGGCTCGATGCCGTCGTCGAAGGTCGCGAACACCATGCCGCCGTAGGACTCGGTGCGCAGCTTCTTCAGCGACAGCTCGGTCTTGTCCACGACGCCTTCGTAGCCGTCGGGATAGGGAATGCCGCGCAACTTCCCGTCCAGGCCGTAGGACCAGGCGTGGTACGGGCAGGTGAAGCCGTTGGCCTGTCCCTTCGGTTTCTCGCACAGGCTCGCGCCGCGGTGGCGGCACCGGTTGAGCAGCGTGTGGATGGCGCCCTTGCGGTCGCGGGTCACGATCACCGGCTGGCGGCCGACGTAGGTCGACTTGAAGCTGCCCGGCTTCGGCACTTCGCTTTCGTGGGCGACCCAGACCCAGGTGCGCTCGAAGATCCGGGTCATCTCCTGCTCGAAGATCTGGGGGTCGGTGTAGAGGCGGCCGGCGACGCGATCGCCGGAGACCAGGTCGGCGGGCGCGACGTCGAAGACGTTCTCGGTCATGGGTCTGAAACCTTTCCGGGGATCAGTCGGGAAGCTCGACGTCGTCGCGGATGGTGAGGGCACGGCCGATGCGGGCCTCGATCTTGGCGAACCGCCAGAGCTTGAACTCGCTGCTGCCCACCGGGGTGGTGCGGAAGAGGTTGCAGGCGGTCTTGACCGTGTCCTGGGTGTCGACGTCGGCGAGGATGTAACAGGTCCACGGCCAGCCGTCGGACGGGCCGACCAGGTGCGAGTCGTCGTCGATGTCGCCGATGAAGCTCACCCCGGGCAGCGCCTTGAGCTGGTCCATCATGGACACGAACGCCTGCCAGACGTCACCGGAGGTGATGCCGTCGGAGGGCAGGTCGAAGAAGTTCTGGTTGATGCCGATGCAGAACAGCACGCGAAGCGGCTGTGCGGTCATGCTCGTCTCCTGTCGTCGGTGGGCGGCTCAGAGCCCTTTCAAAATGCGGCGCCAGCCGCATGCGGTGAGGGACTCAGCTCGCACCGCCGCGGGTTCTCAGATGTCGTCTGGCGAGGACAGCCCCGATGCCGCGTATTTGGGCATACGTAAGTCGGGGATCCCGGAGTCCAGACCGCGGCCGTAATTCCCGCAGGGGGGCCGCTACCCGCACCGCTACGCAAACCCATTGAAGAATTCACTTCTCAGCGGAAGCCGGGTGTCGTGGGTGGTAGTCCCATGAGGACGGCGCCGGCCGCGTCGTACATCGCGGGCCCGAGGAAGGCGTGCTGCTTGGGCACCAGGGCATCGCCGAGCAACAGCTGCAGCGGGTGGTCGCGGTAGATCGGTGCCGTGCCGGAGATCTCGACGAGCCTGCCGACCACCTCCGAGGCGGTCCTGGCCAGATGCGCCGAGGCGAGGCGGAGATGCGCGTTCTGCTCGTCGGTGGCGGGATCACCGGCGACAACGGTCTCCCAGACCTCGTTGCTGAGCTCGTAGAACCACGCCCGGGCCGAACGGAGCGCGGCCTCGGCGGCGGCGACCTCCGCGCGGTAGTAGGGCCGGTCGGCCAGCTTCGGCGCGCCGGTCACGCCGGCGTATCCGCTGCCGACCTCCTCGGCGTGGTCGAGAGCCGCCCGCGCCACACCGGCGCCGACCACGGCCAGCACCTGCGCGGCGTAGGCGATCACCGGGTAGCGGTAGAGCGGTTCGTCCACTGTGGGCTCTCCGCCGCGGATGAACGTCCATTCCCGGGGGACCTCGACGTCGCGGACGACCAGGTCGAACGAGCCGGTGCCGCGCATGCCGACCACGTCCCAGTTCTGGACGATCTCGACCTGGTCGGGGCGCAGCAGCGCGGTCCGCGGCTTGCCGGCGGTGGACTCGTCGCCGGGGATGCCGACGCCGAGGATGTCGGCGCCCATGCAGCCGCTGGCGAACTTCCAGTGCCCGTCGACCCGGAACCCACTGTCGGTGGGCTCGGCCGCCTGGATCGGGAACAGCCCGCCGGCGAAGGCGACGTCCGGGCCGTCCCGGTAGATCTTCGCCTGCGTCTCCACCGGAAGGGCGGCGAGGTAGATCAGCGCGGAGCCGAAGCTGGCGACCCAGCCGGTGGAACCGTCGACCGCGGAGATCCGCTCGATCCGGTCCAGGAACTCCGCCGGCGGCAGCGGCTCGCCGCCGAACTTGGCCGGGGTGGCGGCGCGGTAGAGCCCGGTCTGCTTGAGCCGATCGACGAAGTCCTTCGGCACATAGCGCTGCTCGCGGAACTCCGCCCGCCGCCGCGCGAGCTCTGCCAGAACGTCGTCGAAGGTGACGGCGGCATCCGCGAAACGGGGTGTCGCCCCGGGGGCCGCCTCCTGGGTGTGCACCATTGGTCCTCCTCGTCGTTCCGGCCTGCATCCGACGGTAGGAAGCGGGATTTGCTCGCGGTATTGGTAGTGCCCGGCGTCGGTCTAGGGGATTTCTTCAGCGGTCCACGGCCTCGGACCGAACTACGCTGGCGTCATGCAGGTCGACCCGCGCGCCCCCGAGCTCGCCGCGAACGACTTCGTGGCGATGCTGAACGCCAGCCGGATGTGCGTGCTCATCCACGACGCGGCCACGAAGAACATCTTGTGGGCCAACCCCGCCGCGTGCGAAATGCTCGGCTGGAGCGTCACCGAGCTGCGCCCGCTCAAGGCCAACGACATGAGCAGCTCGGCGCAGCAGTACGACCGGGTGCTCGGGCGCGCCTGGCTGCAGGAAGCGGTCGACAAGGGGGCCAGCCGCATCGAATGGCACTACCGCGCCAAGTCGGGCCGGGTGATTCCCAGCGAAGCGGTCGCCGTGCGGGTCGAGCTGGCCCAAGGACCCGCGGTGATGGTGCAGTTCCGCGACATCGAACGGGAACAGGAGATCGAACGCGAATTGCGGCTGACGACGTCCTACATCGACGCGCTGGCGCACCACACCTCGACGATCGCGCTCATGCTCGACGCCACCGGCGCCCTCCGGTTCGCCACCGACACCGCGGTCGCGCTCATCGGCGCGCGCCCGACCGAGCCGCTCGGCCCGCTCACGCAGTACGGCCGGCTATGGTCGGACGGCCGCGCGTCCACTTGGGACGAGGTGGCCGCGCGGGCGGAGCCGGTGACCGCGATCAGGCTCGAAATCCCCCGCGACGTCGGTGAGCCGGTGTGGCTGGAAGGAAGCCTGGAACGCCTGCAGGACACCGACGACGAAGCCCTGCTGATGATCCTGCACGACGTCTCCGACCGCGTGCAGGAGGAGGCGCGCCGGGAACGCGAACTGCACCGGGAGAACTACCTGGCGCGCTACAACGCGATGGGCGACATGGCGATGGCGATCGCCCACGAGCTCGGTCAGCCGCTCGCCGCGGCGGGCAACTACCTCGCCGGGGCGCGGGCCCGCAGCCAGACGCTGGTGAACTCGGGCGAGTTGCCGTCCGAGGCCGCTGCGCGGCTGGCTTTCGGGATCCACAGCGCGGAGAAGCAGATCGAACGGGCCAGCACGATCGTCAACGCCGTCCGCGCCTTCGTCGGTCACCTCGAACACGTCAACCAGGTCGTCGACCTCAACGACGTGGTCGAGCAGTGCCTGCACTTCGTCCGGCTCCGCGCGGCCCCGCTGGGCGTGCAGGTGGTGGTGCGCCGCCATCCGGAACCGGTGGCCGTCCGGTGCGAACGCGTGCTCACCGGGCAGGTCGTGCTCAACCTCTGCTTCAACGCCATCGACGAGATGGCCGCCTGCGACCCCGACCGGCGGCGGATCACCATCACGACGCGCATCGACGACGACGCCGGGGTCCTCACCGTCGACGATCAGGGCCGCGGCCTGCCGCACGACCCGTTCGAGGAATCCTTCACGTCCAAGGAACACGGCAGCGGCGTCGGACTCGCGCTCAGCTACCGGATCATCACGCGCCAGCACGGGACCATTTGGGCGCAGCGACGCGACGAGGGTGGCTCCCGTTTCGGCTTCACACTGCCGCTCGCGCGGGAACACCACCCGCCGGCGTAGGGGAAATCCTCAGGCCGGCCGGTGGAAGTCTCGATATTCCGCCCGTGATCCCGGACGTACCGTCGGAGTAGGGCAAGCCTCCCGCCCGCGCCCGTCACAGGAGGAATCGTGTCAGAGCCGACCCGCACCCAGCGCGAGTTCCGCGCCGCGATGGCAAATCTGTCCGCCGCGGTGAACGTGATCACGACCGACGGCCCGCGCGGCCGGGCCGGGATGACCGTCAGCGCCGCCTGTTCGGTCACCGACTCGCCGCCGACCGTGCTGGTCTGCGTCAACCGGTCCAGCCGTTCGCACGACATCCTCATGGCCAACGGCCGGATCTGCGTCAACGTGCTCGGCGCCGACCAGGACGACTTGGCGATGCACTTCGCGGGCGCGACCAAGGTCCCCACCGCCGAGCGGTTCGCCGAAGGCCCGTGGGACCTCGACGTCGACGGCATTCCGGTGCTCCGCAACGCGATCGCCTCCGTCATCGGCCGGATCGTGTCCGAACGCACCCTGGGCTCGCATTCGGTGCTGTTCGTCGAGGTCGAGAAGGTCCGCACCAAGCAGAACAGCGGCGCGTTGGTCTACTTCCAGCGCCGGTTCCACAGCCTGGACGCCGCGCCGCTGAGCGCATGAGGAGGAGACCACCCGTGAACCGACCGTCAACCGCCGGCGGCACCATGACGCTGACCTGCTACAACGACACCCACGGCTACGGTTGGCGCCACGTCGACCTGTTCGTGCACGACGCCGAGGGACGCGAACTGAACTGGGTCCACTGGCAGGTGCACGCGGACGGCCCGGAGGCGGCCGACGCCGTCACCTCGGAAGTCGAGCCGTTGTTGCGGCGGACCTCGGAATGGCGCCACGGCGTCAGCGCGAGCGGCATGGACTACTGGGTTGCCGACGCGACCTGGGTCGAGGCATGAGCGCCCCGGTGTGGCGGCCGTGGTCCCTGCGCGAGCTCGCCGGTCAGCTCGCCGCCGGAACGACCACCCCCGCCGAAGCGCTCGCCCGCAGCCGCGCCCGCATCGCCGGCACCGAGTCCGGTCTGTGTGCGTGGGTGACGCCGGACCCTTCCCCCGATCTCGCCTCCGCCGCGGGTGCGCTCGGCGGCGTGCCGCTCGGCGTGAAGGACATCATCGACGTCGCCGGGCTTCCGACCCGGTGCGGCTCGGAGTTGCGTGCGCAAGCCCCACCCGCCGAGGCCGACGCGGCGATCGTGGCCGAATGGCGCCGGGCCGGCGCGGTGCCGATCGGCAAGACCGTCACCACCGAATTCGCCTTCTTCGCGCCCGGTCCCACCCGGAACCCGGCCGCGCCCGGTCACACCCCTGGCGGATCATCAAGCGGGTCCGCCGCCGCGGTCGCGTCCGGCCAGGTGCCGTTGGCGCTCGGGTCCCAGACCGCGGGCTCGGTGACCCGGCCGGCGTCCTACTGCGGTGTCGCCTCCCTCGTGATGACCCGCGGCCGGTTCCCGGTGGAAGGGGTCACCGGGCTGAGCCCGAGCCTGGACAGCCACGGCGCGTACGCCGCGACCGCGTCCGATCTGGCGCTGGCCTGGTCGGCGCTCACCGGTGAGCCGGACGCCGGGCTGCTCCCCGGCCGCCCGCCGCGCCTGCTGCTGTGGACCGCCGAGCCACTCGGCGTGGTCGATCCCGAGATGGCGGCCGCGTTGTCCGGCGCCGCGCGGCTGCTTCGCGCCCGGGGTGCGGTGGTCGACGCCTTCCCGGCGGAAGCGCTGGTTGCCGAGGCGACCGCCGCGCACCCGGTGGTGATGGCTTACGAGGCGGCCCGGGAACGTGCGGCAGAACTGGCTCAGGCGTCTCGGCTGAGCCGGCCGCTGGCGCAGCTCCTCCAGACCGGAGCGACCACCCGGGCCGACGACTACCAGGCCGCTCTCCAGACGGTGGCCGACGCTGGCGCCCAGGTGTCGGCCATGCTGAGTTCGTACGACGCGGTGCTGGGCCCGGCCGCCCCAGGGGCAGCACCCGCTGGTCTCGCGGCCACCGGTGACCCGGTGCTCAGCCGGGCCTGGCAGGCATTCGGACTGCCCGTGGTGGCGGTGCCGGGGCTGCGCAGCGCGACCCGGCTCCCGCTCGGCCTTCAGCTCGTCGGGCCCGCGCGGAACGAGACCGCGCTCCTCGCGACCGGCTGCTGGGTCGAAGCCGCCCTGCGCCCGTGAGCCGACCGCGAGGCCAGTCCCCGGCTCCGCGCATCGGGGATCCGCAATTTCCATTGAAATCGAAGGTTCGATTTCAATGGAAATTGCGGAGGATGGAGTCCAGGCGGCGGCCGTGACTTCCGCAGGCCCCCCGCACCGCCACGCAAAACGAGCCTGGCTTCAGACGGTGATCCGGTGCAGCAGGATGTCCCGCACCAGGGCGCCGAGCGTATCCGCTTCGGTCTTGGCCTTGATCCTGGCGCGGTGGACGTCCACGGTCTTGACGCTGGTGCCCAGCCGGCGGGCGATGAGCTGGCTGGGCAATCCGACGATGACCAGCCGAAGCACCTCTCGTTCGCGTTGCGTCAGCGCGTCCAGCCGCCGGAGGACTTCACGACGGCAGGTGTGATCGGCGAACCGCCGTTTCGCCTCCAGCAGCTGTTTCTGCACGATCTCCAGCATCTTCTGCGGCTGGTAGGGCTTCTCCAGGAAGTCGACCGCGCCCTGCGACATCGCCCGCACCGACATCGGGATATCGCCGTGCGCCGAGCAGAAGATGACGGGCGCCGGATAGCCCAGCTGCAGCAGTCGCTCCTGCAGCTCGAAGCCGCTGACCCCGGGCATCCGGATGTCGACGATGACCACCGCCGACTCGTCCGGGTCGAACTCGGCCAGGAACGAGCTCGCGTCCGGGTAGCTCAGCGCCTGGATGCCCACGCTTTCGAGCAGGAAGATCAGCGACTGCCGCAGGTCCTCGTCGTCGTCGACGATGTGGACCACGGGGTCCGAGGCTGTCATGACCGCCACCGCCTCCATTACGGCTTCATCAGCACCGATGTCGACGGGTGGTCGCTCGCCCAGCCGGGTGCCAGCGGCGCGACGAACACGTTCTCGGTGCGCGTACGGGTGATCTTCCAGGTTCCCGAGACCTTTCGGAAGGAGTTGTTCAGGCGGCTCGACCGCAGCAGGGACTTCCCGTCCGAGAACAGCCATGGCTGCACGTGGATCCACTGGCCGGCCGCCTCGTGCCCGTCGACGTGGATCTGCTCCGAAGTCAGGTAGTGGGCGTTCAGCACCAACGCAGGTGCCTGCTCCTCGCTCCAGAACCGCTCGAAGTGCTCGCGAATCGCCGCGGCGCCCTCGGCCCGCCCGAACTGGCCGTCGTAGTACTCGCCCACGCCTTCCCAGACCGCGTCCTCGCTGTAGAGCTCCATGATCAGATCGATGCGATGCGCGTCGTCGCGCACGCCGAACTCGGGGTTCGGCGTGTCGCACAGGAACATGTAGCGGGCCTGGAGGCGGCGAATCTCCGACTCGGCCTCCAGTTCCTCGATCCGCCGTGTCAAGGCGGCGACAGTGGCAGCGCTGGTCATGAAACTCCCCACTCCCTGCGGTTCACATGTTGATGACGGTATTGGCGAGAACGCCTCGTAGCCGAGTTGCCGGCCGCTGGACTCCAACCTCGCCGCTCTGCACGTCTCAGGTCGGTTGCCCGGTGGCCGCAGGAAGGTCCGCAGTGCTGCGGCCGGTCAGAGCCTTCGTGCGCAACGCGCCGAACGTGGCCCGGTCGCGGACCGCCGTTTCACCCCGGGCAGGCGCGGCCAGGGCCACGACGACCGAGACGAGCAGGCTCAGCGGAACAGTCACCAGCGCGGGGTTGCTGAACCCGAGGGGCGCGGACGGCCCGTGCACGGCCGGGCTGAGCAAGATGATCGCGACCGACGCCACGAGCCCGACGACCATGCCGGACAGCACCGCGCGGGCGGTCATCCGTCGCCAGTAGATGGTCAGCAGCAACGCCGGCAGGTTCGCGCTGGCGGCGACGGCGAACGCCAGCGACGCGAGGAACGCCACGTTCTGCTTCTCCGCCGCCAGAGCGAGGACCACACCGGTCGCGGAGGTCGCGAGGGTCGCGATGCGCGCCGAGGTCAGCTGGCCGCGCGGGCTCACCGCACCCCGCTTGATCACCTGGGTGTAGAGGTCGTGCGCGATCGCCCCGGACGTGGCGATCACCAGCCCGGACAGCACGGCGAGGATGGTCACGAAGGAGACAGCGGCGACCAGTGCCAGCAGGAGGCCACCGCCCAACGTTTCGGCCAGCTGCGCCACCGCCAGGTTGCCCGCGGGGCTCTGCGCCGTGATCTCGTCCCGCCCGACGAGCGTGGCGGCGCCGTAGCCGATCACCGGGATCATCAGGTAGAAGACCGTGAACACCCAGATCGCCGTGATCGCCGACGACCGTGCGGCGCGAGCATCCGGCACGGTGAGGAACCGGATCATCACGTGCGGCAGCCCGAGCACCCCGAACACCAGGCCGAACACCTGGGACAGCTGGTCGAAACCGGCGAGGGCGGAGCTGCGGTTCGGCGCGACCGCCGCGGCGCCGAAGGTGTCGAGCGCGTCCTGGAAGACTCCCAGCGGGTTGCCGCCGTAGCGGATCAGGACGAGCACGAACAGCGCGACGGCGCAGCCCATCATGAGGGTGGTCTTCACGATCTGGATCCAGCTGGTGGCGAGCATGCCGCCGAGCATCGTGTACACGGTGGTGAGGCCACCGATGACGAGCACGGCGACGGTGTAGTCCAGGCCGAACAGCAACCGCACGAGCAGGGCGGCTCCGACGAACTGCGACACGAGGTAGAGGGTGCTCACCACCACCGTGCTGGTGGCCATGACGGCCCGGACGTCCCTGCCGCCGAAGCGGGCGGCCAGCACGTCGGCCAAGGTGAAGCGTCCCAGGTTGCGCAGCGGTTCGGCGACCAGGAGCAGCGCGAGCACATAAGCGACCGGGACGAACACCGCGAGGTAGAAGCCGTTGAACCCGGTGAGCGCGATCGCCCCGGTGACCCCGAGGAACGACGCCGCCGAGATGTAGTCGCCCGCGATGGCCACGCCGTTCTGCCTGCCGGTGAGCTGGCCGCCGGCGACGAAGTGGTCGGCGGCCGACTTGCTGCGCCGCGCCGCGACGTAGGTGATGACCAGGGTGAGCACGACCAGGGCCGTGAAGATCGTGGCGGTGTAGATGTTCACGACCGGCCCTCCCGGACGAGCTCAACGGCCTGGTCGAGCCGCCGTGCCCGCGCGGCGTACCACGCGGCGACGGCGAGTGCGGCGGGGAACTGCGCGAAGGCGTAGATCCAGGCCCAGGTCAGTCCCCCGCCGGTCAAGCCGTCGAGCGCGCCGGTGAACTGACCGAGCACCGGCAGCGGGAAGAACACCACGCAGATCAACACGGACAGCACGGCCACCAGGCGCATCCGGCGCCGGGCGACGGTGTCCACCGTGGACGGGTCCGGGACGGGCGCACTTGGTGCGGGGGGATGCGAGTGCTCCAACGGCATGGCCGCTCTCCTTCTGGTCAACCGCGGTCGCGCAGCTCATTCGCGAATCCGCTGCGGATGCGCGGGTGACCGCGCACACAGCCAGCTCGATATCGGAACGCTACGGACCTGGTTGAAGGCGAACAATGCGCGTTTGCCCCCTGGCAGGTGAAGGAATCACACCGGCCCCTGAAGAAATCCCCTACTCCGCCAGTGGGCGATCTGCGCGACGGGTTCGGCTCGCTGCGCCGACTCCGGTGCCAAGAGCGTGACCGTCCCTCTCCCCGCCGCCGTTCGCATTGGGCAGTAGGTTTCCGGGCATGCTCCATGGAAGGACTGGCGAATCCGCTGCGATCGAGCAACTCGTGGCCGACGCCCGACTCGGGCACAGCGGAGTTCTGATCCTGTCGCACGACCTGGTTTTCGACGCTCGGCAGGAAGCGCGTCAACCCGGTCGTTCGACGGAGGCGGACACGACGTCGGTATCGCCGGCTACGACATCACCCAATAAGCGCCTGGCTGCTCCGAAGACCTGACTTCCTTGCTGCTCGATCATCTGCCTCGGGCTCGCTGGCGGCGAACAGGCACAGCACCAGCACGAGCCACCGCACGAGAAGTCGCCGCGAGGCAGGTCGGCGCCCCCTGTTGGATGATGCCGGGGAGGAGCAGCAGCGCGTGCGAGGAACTGCACCTGGGCTACAAGAGTTCTCAGGCCGGCGGCGCGAGCACCCGTCCTGGGCAGCACAACGGCGAGGTCCTCGCCAGCTCGGATTCAGCACCGCCGAAATCAACAAATTCCGCACTGAGGGAACGATCTCCGACCCGACGAACCTGGAGGCAGCACGATGACATAGCGACCAATCCCGTACTCCACGAGCGCCGCGACGCCGCGCAGTTGGAGATCGATCCACACCGCTGGGGCGATCAGCGGCTCGCGACCGAACGATCGTTAGGAGACACCAGTGACGGACCATGACGATTTCCCCGCACCACAGCAGGGGCTGGTTGTGACGCACTTCCTGACCGTGCGTGACGTCAGCGTCTCGCGAGAGTTCTACGTCGACATCTTCGGTGGGCAGGTCGTGCTGGCCGAGAACCCCACCACCGTCCGGATCGCCAACAGCTGGATCATCATGAACCCCGGAGGCGGACCCACACCGGACAAACCAGACATCAGCCTGACCCCGCCCCAGCCTGGGGACCCGGTGTCGGCGTTCCTGAACATCCGAGTCGCCGATATCGCCGCGTTCTATGCCGACGCCCGCGCGAAAGGCGCGCAGTTCCTGACAGAGCCCAAGGACCGCAAGGCCGAGTTGCGGTGCTATCTCCGCGACCCGGACGGGTACCTCATCGAGATCGGGCAGGCCACCGGAATACTGCACGGTATCTTCGCCGACCGGCCCGCCCCTTCAAGCTGATCCTCTTCTTCGCACACATGTGTTCTGAGGGCGAAGGGCCATGTGACCGGGACTTGGGCACGGGGAGCATCGGCGGGCGGGAGGGATGTCTTATGGGGCAGCTCGAAGGGCCGAACTCTTCGTCGACGGAGGACTTGCCCAGGCCTGAGCCAGCAGTCTCACTCCTCACCCGAGTCCACTCCAGCACGCATCATCAGGGATAGAACACCTGTCCCCCAACGTGCCTGTCCTTGATGCCGGTGGAGTCCGCCCAGCACGGTGGCAGGCCGTGATCGCACCCCACCTCGTTGCACTGGTCCGGCTTCGAGCGGGGCGTCCTGGTCGAGCGATCCGCGGCCCGCGCGGCATGAACACCAAAAACTGCCACGGGTCGGAAACCCGGTGACAGGCCCGGCCGACCCTGGTGAAGATCGCGGCATGACCAACTTCCTGGAAACCGACCGGCTCATCCTGCGGGCGTTCACAGCGGCCGACGCCGACCACCTGCTCGCCCTGGACAACGATCCCGAGGTCATGCGCTTCATCAACGGTGGCCGTCCCACCAGCCGCGAGGCGATCGAGACCCGGACCCTGCCGCGGCTCCTGCACGACTACCCGTGCTGGGAGACTCGCGGATACTGGGCCACGCAGGAGAAGACCACCAGTACCTTCCTGGGTTGGTTCGAGTTCCGGCCGCTGGAGGAGCACACCCCCGTTGTGGTCGAACTCGGCTATCGGTTGAACCAGGCAGCATGGGGGCGCGGCTACGCCACCGAAGGCTCGCGGGCCCTGATCCACAAGGGGTTCACCGACCTGGAGGTCGAACGCGTCACGGCGAACACGATGGCCGTCAACTCTCGTTCCCGTCGTGTCATGGAGAAGTCGGGCCTGTCCTTCGTCCAGAACTTCACCGGGGACTGGCCGGAGGCGATCGAGGGCTCCGAGCACGGTGAAGTCGAGTACGAACTCACCCGGACCCAATGGGAACAGCCTCGGTAGACGTCAACGACCCCGTCCAACACTCTTGACAACTACTCACGTTTGGTGGCTTCAGCGGATCGTGGCCGAGGCCACGATCCGCCTGAAGTGCTTCCGCGAGCGTGCGCAGCATCTGTGTCGTCGCCGAGCCGACTCAGCGCGCGAGCCACTCCCGATAGGTGGTCTGGGCGATGACGGCGTCGTCCTTGGCGATGAGGACCTCGCGCGGGACGGCGGCGAACATGCCGGCGCTGTTGTCGGTGACGACGGTGCGGTGGTCACCACGGGCGGCGAGGGTGATCTTGCCCAGCTCGTCGAGCGTGAAGACCTCGGGGCCGGCGACGTTGCGGGTGCCCTGCAGCGGGTCGCCCAGGCTGACGTCGGCCACCGCCCGGGCGACGTCGGCCGCGGCCATGGGCTGGACGAGAGTGGCGGGCAGGCGGACGGTTTTCTCGTCGGCGGTCCAGGACAGCACCGCGTCGATGAACTCGAAGAACTGCGTGGCGCGGACGATCGAGTACGGCACGGGGCCGGCCTTGAGGATGTCCTCCTGCAGCACCTTCGCGCGGTAATAGACCAGGCCCGGCACCTGGTCGGCGCCCACGATCGAGAGGATGACCGCGTGGCCGACGCCGGCGGCGTCGGCTGCCGCCAGGAGGTTGTCCATCGTCTTCTGGAAGAACTCGAGCGAGGCTTCGTCGAAGGTCGGCGAGTTCGTCAGATTGACGACGACGTCGGCCCCGTCCAGCGCCTCGCGCAGGCCCTGCCCGCTGAGCAGGTCCAGACCGGTGGACGGCGAGTGCGGCACCGCCTCGTGCCCACTGGCGTTCAGGAGCTTGACCACCTGCGATCCGATGAGCCCGGTCCCACCGATGACAGCGATCTTCATTTCGTTGACCTCCGTGTTCTCGAAGAAGAGATGTCCGAGCCTTGAACACGACGGGCTCGCGGTCAGCTCGTGCGCGGGGCCCGGCGGCTCTTGCGCCGGACAAGCTCTTCCTCGTCCACCAAGGTGAGCATCGGTTTGCCCGGCTCGCAGAACATGGTGACGGTGAAGCGCACCGGAACGTCGTCGCGGTTGTTGCCGTCCTGGTAGTGGATGACGTCGCCGCCTGGCTCCCAGAACGCCTCGCCGGCCCGGACGATACGCGCCGGCTGACCTTCGAGCTCGAACACCATTTCGCCGTCCAGCACATAGCCGAAGGCCGGTCCGGGGTGCCGATGCGGAGGGGTGCCAGGGTCGCCCGGCGGGAACTCGACGACGATGGTCGTCACGTGCGCACCCGCCGGGATGACGGGAGGCTCCGCCTCCTGCACCACGGTGACCGCCGACTGCCACGCGTTCGATCGTGGCTTCTGCCTGTCGTTCGTCGACTCGATGTCTGGCATGAAAAGACCTCCCTGCGGAATGGGATGCGGAGGATCCGCTCAGCTCCTAGGACCGGACAGCACTGGTCGTGACACCTCGCCTCCCGGGGCGTCACTTCCGAGCGCATTCCATCACCGTGCAGCGGGGCGGACGAGGGTCGCAAGTCACCGCTGACCTGCGACCCACCAAGACCCAGCAGAAGATCTCCGGCCGCCTGGCCAGCGAAACCATCATTCAGGGCCGGCTCGACATCCGCAGCTACATCGACACCGCCCGCCAACAAGACATCAACGTCATGACCGCGATCCGTCAAGCCATCACCGGCAACCCCTGGCGACCGCCCAATCCAACACCCGCCTGACCACACCGCCAACCCCACCCAGGGTCCACAGTGGATCCGCCATGTCCGCGTAGGGCTACTCCGGCGGTGAGGAGTTCGGTCGCCGAGTAGCGGAGGGCCAGGAGTGGGTGAACATCACCGTGCGCACCACGCTGCCGCGTCCGTCGCCGGCGGGGATCAGCGAACACGGCGGGGCCGAGGTGGGGCAGATGCCCGGTTGGGCTCATCGGCCAACCGGCACCTCTGACGCGCGGAGCCTCTCCTCCTGCAAGGAATCCCTACATGTTCGGTGCATCGTTGCGGCTCCGGAACCCGGTGAAGGTAATTTCGGCCCTGCAAGAAACCGGCTAGGCCATTCTGGCCTTGTTTGTCAGGAGAGTTGCATATGAAGATGCGGCGTTCCCTTATCGCTGCTGCTCTGACCCTCGGCGCCGCCGTGGTTTCCATTCCGCTGACCGTCGGCGCCGCTTCCGCGTCTGGCTGGGAGACCGTCGGCGGCGGACCCGCGGTGTATTCCTCGATGGACCAGTGCAATGCGGAGGCAGCGCAGCTCAAGGCCGACGGCACCTACAAGGACGCCAGGTGCTACACCGACAGCAAGGGCTGGATCTTCCTGGAGGTGCTGCGCTGACACCCGGCGCGCATTGGGGGCAGAGGCGAAGCTATTACCTCGCAGGACCCCCGTCACGAACCCGATAGTCTTGGACCCGCGTCCCGGACACAATGCTGCCCCGGTGTGCTGACTCCGGGGCAGCATTGTGCCGGTGATCGAGGTTCCGCCGTCGACGGAGCCGACGATGTCGCTGTGCTCATCGCGGAGCTCCTCGATGTCGCCGTCCAGCAGTGGAAGCGATCATCCGGCCGGCGATCGCTGGGCGTCCACCGGCCTCCGGAAGAATGCAGGCATGGTTGAGCAGAGCATCTGGATGCAGCAGGTCACCGCCGACCCCGGGCACTCCACCTGGTACGTCGAACGCTTCCGTTCCATGGCTCGCGCCGGAGACGACCTCGCCGGGGAAGCCCGCCTTGTGGACGCCATGGTGCCGCGCCACGCCCGCATCCTCGACGCCGGCTGCGGCCCCGGCCGAGTCGGCGGCCTGCTGGCCGAAGCCGGCCACGATGTCGTCGGCGTCGACGTCGACCCGGTCCTGATCGAGGCCGCCGAGCAAGACCACCCGGGGCCGCTCTGGATGGTTGGCGACCTGGCCGAACTCGACCTTCCCACCCGGGGCATCACCGCTCCGTTCGACGCGATCGTCTGCGCCGGGAACGTGATGACCTTCCTCGCACCAACCACGCGCGGTGCTGTGCTGAAACGGCTCCGTGCGCACCTCGCGCCGGGCGGCCGGGTCGCGATCGGCTTCGGTACCGGCCGCGGCTACGAGTTCACCGACTTCTTCGAGGACGCGACGGCAGCGTCACTCGAGCCCGACCTGCTGCTGTCCACTTGGGACCTGCGTCCGTTCACCGACGACTCGAGCTTCCTCGTCGCCCTCCTCCGCGGAAGATGAGCGCCGGACCAACCGACCACACCCGCAGGAGAACAAGGCGGAGGGCCTGCGCGCCGATGAACGCCAGTCGATCCACGGCACCCTCGCCGTAGACTCGATAGCCGGCCGGGATCGGCTCAACGACCAACCCCGCGAAGACAACTGGGTCACCTGATATGCAGTGCGGGGCCTGGCCTTCAAGAAGGCCAGGCCCCGCTCCGTCCCGCGATGCGACCGGCGGACGACCACTACACCTGTGGCGCCTCGCGGATATCCATGCCCCTCAGACGCAAAGCTTCCAGTCGCCGCTTTCCTTGACCAGCTTCAGGTCTGAGCTTTCCGGTGCCTGCCCGGGAAAAGTCGACTCGACGGTGGCACTGCCGGAGTCGCCGTTCTCCTGGACGCTCTTCACCGAGACCTGAACCGCCTTGAGCTGCTCCAGGTCCTCTGGCTTCGCTGTCTTGAGGAACTCTTCCTTCACCTGCTGCAGCTGTTCGATCTGCGGCATGGCCTGCTCGCACACGATGGGCCGGTAATCATCCGCCGTGACGCTTCGGGGGTCCTTGGTCTCCTTCATCGAAAGCGCCACGTAGTCTTCGGCGGCCGATTGCGCCGAACCACCGCCGAAGACCATGAGGCCGACGCCGGCACCGCCGGCCAGAACCACGACCGCAGCAGCAACGCCGACGATCAGTCCGGTCTTCCTCTTTCTCGCTGCGGGGGTCGCATCAGATTCCTCCGGCTGCTCGTGAGCTGGTGCCTCGACCTCCTCAGCCTCGGCGAACACCGGGTGATCATCCGAGGACGCAGAGTGCCCCGAGTCCTCGTTCTCCGGCTGCTCATCCAAGCCGCTCTGGTCGGGCTCTTGCCGTCGAGATGTCATACAACCCTTTCTGATGCGATCGTGGAACTACCTCTCCCCTGTGTACGCGACTGCGCCCGCCGGTTCCAACGCTCCATGAGCATCCTCGCGATATCCACGGTCACCGAACCAGGAGTGGCCGCCTCGCCCACCGAGACCTATTACCGCCCTTAAGCGCAAGCCGCCACACGCGCACCTGCGGCAACAGGCGACTGGGCGCCCCAGGATTGACCGCTCCGCCAGCCTCCGCCAAACTAATAGATACATAGCGATGCGTGCATATGTGAAATGGAGAACGCAGCATGGCTGCCCTTCCCCTGACCTGTACCTGCTCGGGCTCGTGGTGACCTTCGGGATACGCACGTGGCTGCAGGTACGTCGCACCGGGGATAGCGGCTTCCGCCGCCCCGCGGCTCGCATCGGATCGGCGACCTGGTGGGGAACGGTGCTGTTCGCGGCGGCACTCGTGCTCGGCACGGCTGCCCCAGCA
Source organism: Saccharopolyspora elongata (assembly GCF_004348985.1). Classification (GTDB taxonomy): domain Bacteria; phylum Actinomycetota; class Actinomycetes; order Mycobacteriales; family Pseudonocardiaceae; genus Saccharopolyspora; species Saccharopolyspora elongata. The sequence goes on from NZ_SMKW01000034.1 coordinate 24,501, forward strand.
CTCGCGGTAGCCGGCATCCTCGAGCCGTTGACGACCCTGCGCGACCCGGTCATCGAACTGCTAGGGCGAGATCGGCGGCCGACCACGATGGCGGCGCAGCGGGCCTCCACAGTGGAGACAGGCCGGGGCAGGCGCTCGCGCCGACAGCCTTATGATGATCTTGAGTCGAGAGCTGACCCTCTCTTGGCCACCGCAACCGGCGCAGCGAACATCTCGCGCCGGCACATCCAGTCATCAGCCTAGGCATAGGGGCGCATGTCCTCTTTCACCGTGTCCGCCAGCGAGCAGACACTGCCGATCCCCACCGTCGTCAAACCTCTGGTGCGCCCGATATGGTGGCAAGTCCTGGCAGTCGCGGCACTCGCACTGGCCGCGTTCAACGCTCGCACCGCAGTGACCGCGGTCGGCGCGGCACTGCCCGAGATCCGCACGACGCTGGGTCTCAGCACGACAGCCGTGGCGCTCCTCACAGCACTCCCCTGCCTCTGCATCGCCGCGACGACACTCCTCGTGCCACCCCTTCGCCGCCGCAGCGGCACGCAGACCAGCGTCGTGGTGTTCCTCGGCATCCTGCTTGCCGGCCAAGCAGTGCGCATCACCCACGGTCAGTGGCTGTTGCTCGCAGGAACCATCCTGGCCTGCTGCGCGATCGGCGGCCTGCAAGTCCTCTTACCCGCCGTCTGCCGGCAGATCGGCGGCCTGCACACCGCCGCGCTCACGACATTGTCGGCCAGCATGATCGGAGCCGGTGCGGCCACAGCGACCGCGATCACTCCCTGGCTGACCACCATCCGCGGATGGCGCACGGGGCTGGGAATCTGGATCCTCCCCGTGGCGGCCGCGCTCTTCCTCTGGATACCGCTGTCACTGGCCCGAACGACACGCGCCGCATCCCCACCACGAGCGCCGCGCTGGCGCCGCTCCCTCCTCAGAAGCGCTCGAGCCTGGTACCTGACCCTGTTCATGGGTCTGCAGTCGTTGCAAGCCCTTTCCCTGCTGTCCTGGCAGCCGGTCCTCCTACGAGCCACCGGAGCCAGCGCCGTCCACGCCGGCGCTCTCAGCGCTGGCAGCCTCGTGGTCAGCATCGTCGCCTCCGTGGTCATCACCGCGTCCTGCTACCGCAGCACCACACGCATCGGAATGTGGATGGTGCTGACCACCTGCAGCGGAGGTCTCGGTCTGCTGGGACTCCTCATCGCTGCGACCGCCGCTCCCTTCTTGTGGGCGGCGCTGCTCGGCGTGGGCATGGCCGCCCTCGCACCCGCCCTCGCCGCCATACCCGCACACGCCACCGGAGACGACGAAACGACCCGGCTGTCCGCGATGGCCCAAGGCTATGGCTACCTGCTCGCGGCAGTCGGCCCCGCTCTCATCGGCACCCTCCGCGATATCACCGGCACCGTTGACTGGGCACTCGCCGCCCTCCTGTTCTTCTGCCTCCTACAGCTCGTCTTCGCCGCCCTCGCGGCTCGTCGCCCCTACAGCCTCGACGCCACAACGACCGTCTGACTGCGCGAGCCGACGGTGCACGAACGGTGATGGCGTCGGCTGACGAGGTTGCGGCCGGTCACTCCGCCTCGGCCGTCGACGCGCCTCGGGGGAGCGGAATGCAGATCGTCTGCCCGATGTGGATGACGTTCGGATTGGCGATGTGGTTGTAGTACCCCAGGCGCTGCCACTTCACGTTGTGCCGCTCACCGATCTCGGAGAGCGTGTCCCCGTCCCGCACGGTGTAGGTCTTGCACACGTTCGCGTTCTTCGACAGGCGCAGCGGTTGGCCGGGGAAGATGAGGTTCGGGTTTTCTATGTTGTTGATGCGCTGGAGTTCCTTCCATGGAACGTGGAACCATTCGCCGATCTCGGAGAGCGTGTCGCCCTCCTGCACCGTGTAAGTGTTGCAGTTCGTCATTGCTCAGCCTCCTCGTGATCAGCTGCGCGCTCGGCGCACAGGCGCCTCGTGTCCATGTAAGGCGCAGCCCGCGTGCTGCGGCAATGAGCACCGGGATCCATTGAGGATCCATCTGGCCACGAACATGGCGGGTGTGCCGCAAGAGCCGGGCATTGTTCTCGGACGAGACTCGAACCGACCGGTCGACGCTGTCGAAGGTCCTTACCTCCGAAGGCTTTCGGCCGGTAGTTCCATCGGGACCGTGGGAAGCATGATGCCCAAGTCGACCGGGGCGGCGTGCGGGACCAGCGTCCCCTCCTCGGCGAGCTCTAGCAGGTTCGGGAGGGTGTAGGCCTCTGCGGCACCCATGTCCACCTCGTAGCCGAGGTCTTGCAGGCTGGCTACCGTGACTCTGCTGAGCGGATTGTTCTTCGCCGCGATGAACCCCGACATGAGTTCGCTGCGGAAGACGGTCTCGCGCCAGTGACTGCCGCGAGTGCCGGCTCCGCCGGTGTTCTCCACCGGAACGGCCCGCGGTCGGCCGTCGCGCAAACGGCCGTATTCCTGCTTCGCGGCCCGGCCGGTGAATGTGGGGTTGTCACCGTCCTCGTCGGCAAGCAGGCCCTTGCGGGACCACAGCTGGCCGCCGACGCCGAGCACATGACCCATCTCATGGGTGATCACGTCGTCGAGCGTGCGCTCTTCTTCCATCTTCTCCAGGTCATCGGTGTCGAACGACATCGCGCCCTTCGCAGGCAGGAAGGCCGAGGCGCCTGAGCCGGCCGTCCGGATGTGCGTCGGGCCGGCCTGGCCGAGGATCCTGCCGGGGCCGTCGATCCGCGCTCCTTGAGCGAGGATGAGGACGTCATCGATGACGTCACCATCGATTTCGACCTCCGGCAGATCACCCACGATGACGCGAACCCACCGGTCCGCGGCCTGGGTGAACGCGGCCTGCTGCACCTCGGTCAGCCCGCCGAGGAACCGGACCTCGATGGTGAACGGGGACTCGGTTGCGGCAATCGCCTTCGCTTGACCTGCATCGGCACGGGCGGTGTAGACCGCACGAATACCCGTCGCACTTTTCGTCATGGCGAAAAAGTCCTCCGCGAATAGGAAAATCTACAAGGTCTGGAATATTCCTTTCCAGTCCGGATGCGTTTCGAACATGGCACCACTTCCAGCGCCGGCGCAACGGTCGAAGGTCCTGGCCGCGTTGCCCGAAACCCTTTGCGAGACAATGATAATCTCGCTCCGGCCTGCGGCAGATCGAGTGAGGCCGAGGAGTCGCGGCTGTCCTGACCTCGCGGCGACGTTCGAGGACCAATTGCCATACCCGCCGCAGGCCTCGGCCCGGTATCGTGAACCCGAATCGGGCGTGCGATGCCTAGCGGCCAACTGAAGGGTTCTCGGCCAAGCCGCGGTGGCGCGGCGCCGGGGTGGTTCACAATGATCGAGCTCATCATCGTCGCCGCGACGAGGTTCTACCGGGAGGGGTTGGCCCTTGTCCTCCAGAACGTCGACGGATTCGCGGTCCTCCCCACCCTTGCGCGACCGGAGGAACTAGAGCCGGATCTGACCGCGCGCAAGCACGCAGTGGTACTGCTCGATATCGCCGACTTGCCGGACGGTCCCAGTGTCGTGATCTCCTTGCTGGCGAGGAATCCCGGCCTGCGGATCATTGCCTTGGGCGTGTCCGATCAGGAACATGACGTCCTTGCGTATGCCGAGTTGGGCGCGGCGGGCTACCTGACACGGGAACATTCGATCTCCGAACTGATTCGGACGATAGAGAGTGTTGCCAATGGGGAGTTGCGGTGTTCGCCGCGCGTTGCCGCTGCCCTGTGCCGCAGGGTGGCCGAGCTGTCGGCGGAGTTGCAGCCCAGTCCGAACGCGGAGGTCCTGAGTCGCAGGGAAGCGCAGGTCGCCGTGCTGCTGGAGCAGGGCTTGTCCAATCAGGAGATCTCCCGGCAGTTGTGCATCGCCTTGGCGACTGTGAAGAACCACGTGCACAACATCCTGGACAAGCTGGGGTTGCGGGGCCGTGCCGCGGCCGCCGCTTGGGCGCGGCAGCAACGCCTGGATCACTCCGTCCTCGTTCGCTCCACGCTGCACCAGGCCTTTCCGCCCAATAGCAGGCACCACTCCGACTGCCGCCCGGACTAGCCCTCGGGAGGTCTCACGGCGCAGCCGGTTGCCACCGGACCACGAATCGAAAGGCCTGATCATGCAATCTCGACACAAGCTGTCCGTTCCGCTCAACATCACGGTAGAAGTAGGGGCATCGGCCGCCGCCGAGACCGCTCAGGTCGCGTACCTCGATGGCGCGCCGCTCGAAATCGCCCGCCCCCGCTCCTACTACGAGGGCTACACCGGGTACGACCCGGAATTCCTCGGGCCCGGATTACCGCTACCGGAACTCTCCGACGAACAGCGCCGCAATGCCGCGAAGGTCAACAACGCCCCGCCCGGCGGAGATCCCACCGTTCTCCCGTACACGCACTTCAGCATCGTCGTGAACCGGCGCCGCCAACTCGCCTACTACGCGGTGGTGAACATCGACGGCAGCAGGAGCGCCGGTTTCGAACGGCAGGCGGACAAGTGGTTCTTCGACTCCCGCATCGCGGAATCAGAGCAGATCGGCGAGTCCCTCTACCGGCGCAACGCGCTGGACCGGGGTCATCTCGTCCGGCGGCTCGATCCGGTCTGGGGAGACGACCTGGCACGAGCGAACGACGACACCTTCCACTTCACGAACTGCGCGCCACAGCACGAGAAGTTCAACCAGGGGACAGAGCTCTGGCTGGGTCTTGAGAACTTCATACTCGAGAACGCCGACCTCACGGACAAGAAGATGACCGTGTTCACCGGCCCGGTCATGACCGATGACGACCCGCTGTACAAGGGCGCCCGGCTTCCCCTGGCGTTCTGGAAGGTCGTCGGCTACTGCAAACCCGATGGCGCGCTTCGCGTCTCCGCGTACATGCTCGAGCAAACGCAACTGATCGAAGACATGCTCCCCTTCGAAGCCCTCTTCGATGCCGGAACGTACCGCATCTCGCTGGAACAATTGCGAGAACGCGCGGGTCTTGATTTCCAGTACCTCGAACCGCACGAAACCCCGTTGACGTCCGACGGGCTCGAAGCGCGAGTGCGCGGAGTGCCGTTGAAGGACGACTACTCGAACTTGGTGCTCTAGCTCGTGGGACGGGCGCCGGTAGGTGAACGCGCCTGAATCCCGTTTGGATCGATGTGCTCATTGATGTCGCTCACGCGCCACCGGCTTACTGGTCGTGCCCGCCCGCGTTCCGGCGAACGGGCAGTTGCACAGCGCGAGTGGAGGAACCATGCGATACCGCCCGATCGATCGAGATCCAGACGACGAGCGCCTGGGGCGCTTCCTCCCCGACGATTGGCGCCACGTCGAGAACTACCCGTTGACCGCCGCGAGCCGACCCGCACAGGTACCGGTGGTGATCGGTGTCAACTGGTACACCGAATTCGACCGCCCCCAAGCGGGCGAGGACGGCGTTCCGTTCGTGGCCCGGGAGGGGGCGAAGTCGCTCACCAGGATTCGGGGCGGGCACGCCGTGTGCCTGGAACCCGGCGGAGAGCCGGACCGCGAGCAGTGGTGGAAGTTCTACGACCAGGGAAGCGAGGGCGCCTGCGTCGGATTCGCCTGGACCCGGTGCATGACGATCCTGAACGACGAGTTGTACACGGCCTGGTGGCTGTGGGACCGGGCCAAGGACCGCGATCAGTGGCCCGAGACCAACCCGGGCGATTCCAACGGAACATCCTGTCGCGCCGCGGCCGAGGTATTGGCCTCGGCAGGGCACGTCGACTGGGAAAACTCCCACGCCAACGACGACCACACCGAGCGCGTCCGCTACGTCGCCGATGCGGCCGACGGCATCAAGGTGTTCCGCTGGGCGGCATCGGTCGACGACGTGCATGCCGTACTCGGCAACACCCGCGCGGACGAGCTCGGTGCCGTGCCGTTCCTGAACTCCTGGGGCACCGACTACCCGCACCGGGTGTGGATGCCGGACGAGGTCCTGGATCGACTGATGCGGGAGGACGGCGAGATCGCCGTGCCGACCGACCGCTAGCCCCACCGGGACCAGCCCTCGAAGTCCGGCACGAGCCGTGGACCGCGGGCTGAACCTGCTGGATCCCTTCTAGTTCCTCGAGAATCGTTTCTTCCTGATGGGAGTGGTCAGCCCGGTGTGACGTCGCCTGCGACTCGGGGAGGAGACATGGAGTCACATCTCGGCGATGTGCCGTACTGGGAGGTCGAGTTCGATGCGAGGGGCGTGCCCCGCCAGGGTGGAAATCTGCCCGAGACCACCGCAACCGCGGGGCTGCGCGAGCTCTTCGTCTTCAGCCATGGCTGGAACAGCTCCTTCGGCGGCGCACGTGACCTCTACTCGACGATGTTCGGACTCATCGCGGGGATGCTCTCGGCCGAGCAGAGGGCGAATGCGGGGTTCGTCGGCGTGCTTTGGCCCGCGTTGCTGTTCCCCGAGGATGCCCCGGCCGACACCGGCCCACCGGTCCCGCGGTCGTCGGCGACGCACGACCTGGGGGCCCTGGCCTCCCCACAGCCCACCGGAGAGATGTCCACCGGTGCCGACCTCGCGAAATCGCTCGCCCCTGCCTTTCCGAACCAGGAGGAGCGGCTGGAGCAGATCGGCCAGCTGCTCGACCGGCAGCCGCAGGACCGGGACCGGCTCCTGGAGTTCCTCCGCCTGGCGAGAGGACTCGTGACCACTTCCAGCAACGCCCCGGAGGACGCGGGAGAAGCAGCGGTGCTGAGCGCACCACCGGGACGGGTGTTCGACGCGATGGCGGCGCTCGCACCCGTCGACGGTGGAAGTGAGCAGGCGTTCAATCCGTTCGGGCGGATGTGGCGGGGAGCGCGGGAGGCGTTGCGGGTCCTCAGCTACTACGAGATGAAGGAACGCGCCGGGGTGGTCGGTCGCGACGGCCTCGGCCCCCTGCTCGGACAGCTGGCGCACACCATCCCCGGCGTGCGCGTGCACCTCCTCGGCCACAGCTTCGGCGCCCGGCTCGTCTCGTTCGCCCTCGGGGGGCTTCCGCCTGAGCGGCGTGGTGCGAACAGCCCGGTCAAATCCCTGTACCTGTTGCAGGGCGCTTTCAGCCACTTCGCGTTCGCACCGCGAGCTCCGGTGCGGGACGGCGCCGGCGTGCTGGCCGATTGCGCCGACCGGGTCGACGGCCCGCTCGTGTGCACGTTCAGCGAGGCCGACCGCGCGGTCGGCTGGTGGTATCCCAACGCCAGCAGGCTGGCCTGGCAGGGCGCCGAGTTGGTGGACCGGATCAACTACCGCTGGGGAGCGATGGGCTACGACGGCTACCAGCAGAGCGGAGCCCAGACCGTCACGATGGCCCAGCAGGGCACGGACTACGGGTTCCAGCCGGGCATGTTCTACCGCCTCGACGCCAACGACGTCATCAAGCGGAACCTGTCCTGGTTCGCCCAGGCTCACTGCGACATCCGGCATCCGGAGGTGGCGTGGGCTGCGGCCTCGGCCGCTCGATCGCTGTGCAGGTGAGAGCCGTGAACGCCGCACGAAACACCGGTCAGGACGCCGTTTCACGACGAGGCTCTGATCAGCGATGGCCTTGGGGATTCAGAGCGCTCGCCCGCATAGACGAGCTGAGGGCATTCGTGGACTGGGCGGAGAACTGCTCCGCGCCGAGCGAGCTGTGCACCGAGAAGTTGGCGGCCCATGCCCGCACCCACCTGGAGTGCGCGCAGAGAGATGTCCGCGGCACTTGGTGGCCGCGACGGGCTCACGGGGTGGACAGCGCGCTCGCCCACATCCACGCGGCCCACGTCCTCATTCTCCAGATCGTTTCGCTCGACGACCTCCACAGCATGCTGGCCGACCTCCTCATGCTGATCGAGGCGCACCTGCCACCCGAGGACAGACGCCGACTGTCCGTCGAGAGGATCTTCAAGAGCTCCGAGGGCGGAAGACTTGCCCAGTCGCAGCGACAGACCGTGATCGATGCCGTGCGCGAGGCGTACCGGGTCCAGCGGCACGAGGTCGTCCGCGAGCGCAGTTTCGCACAACTCGTGTGGTGTTGGGCGATCGGCCTGCTGGGCATAGCCATCACGATCGCGTTCTTCACCGCCTTCATTCCGACACTGCTGCCGATCTGCTTCGGGCCCACTCCCAACGTGCCGTCAGCAGAAATAGTCGAGCCACCCCGCGGACTGATAGTCGTGTGCCCTCTCGGCCAACAATCGTTCACCGGAAATATGGACTTGAGCTCGGAATTCGCCGCATCGAGCGGCGACTACGCAGTCGTCGAGACAGTCGGGTTCGTTGCGGCGGCGGTGACCGCTGCCGCAGCGCTGCACCAGCTCAGAGGCAGTCCGACCGCGTCCAACGTGCCGCTCGCGCTCGCGTGCCTCAAGCTTCCCGCCGGTGCCTTGACAGCCGTGCTCGGGCTCCTGCTCATGCGCGGCGAATTCGTACCCGGGTTGACGTCCCTCGATTCGTCGGCGCAGATCATCGGCTGGGCCGTCATCTTCGGAGCCGCACAGCACCTGTTCACGAAGGTCGTCGACGCCCGAGGCCGGGAAGTCATGGAGGCGGCGCCAAGTCCGCAGCCCGCGGCCGCGCCCCAAGGGGCACCGGCACGGCTGGAACCTCTCCACGGCCGCGCGTGAACCACGCCCCGCCGCCAGCACTACGACCGCATCGCCCGGGTCACCTGGCTTCTGACGGCGATTTCGCGCGAAACCGCCAACCTCTTCGAAACAGACAGCCACCGGCCTGCGGGTTCAGGTTTGGACGGCGGTCCCGGCGCCGATGAGCGCGTCGACGTCGTGGTCGGTGAGCCCGGCTTTCGCCGGCGCAGCGAGAGCTCGTGTGGCTCATCGCAGAAGAGGGTGTAGTTGGAGCCTGTCGGTTTTCGAGGTCGTCTGCACGGATTGTCACGCGGCTGCACTCCTGTCCAGGCGCGGCGAGACGTGCGCCGGGGAACGAGCTATGCACCGTCGTCGCCATCTCGCAGGGAATGGATCATGCTCTGCAGGATCCGGAACGCGCCTGACTGCTCGGTCTCGGTCATGCCGGCCAGCATTCTGACCTCGACGGACCGGACCGCTACGGTCGCCTTCTCGAGCCTCCGTCGCCCGCGAGGCGTGAGCCGCGTGGGAAGAACCTTCCCGACGGGTGCCTCCGCAGGCCTGGTCACGTCGCCCTCTCGTTCCAGGGTCTGGAGCAGCACGTTCATCGTCTGCCGTGTCACGAACGCGCCCCGGGCGAGCTCGGAGTTCGACAAGCCCGGTCGTTGAGCCAGCAGCTCGAGGCAGGAGTAGTGCGTCACGCTCATCCCGAGTGGCCGCAGCACCTCCTCCATGGCTGCGCGCAGGGCGCTCGAGGCCTCTTTCAGCAGGTAGCCCAGTGATTTGTTCAGGTCGACGCCGACACCGTCTTGACTCATGTCAGTATTCTGACATAGATTGGCCCGTGTCAGAAAGCTGACATAAAAAGAAGGAGCATCATCATGCCCGCCACCGGCCCCGACTTCATCTCGCTCCAAGCGCGCGACCTCGACGCTTCGCAGGCGTTCTACGAGCAGTACCTCGGCCTCGTCCGCTCGCAGGACGGACCTCCGCACGCCGTCGTCTTCGAGACGAAGCCGATCGCGTTCGCACTCCGCGACGTCGTTCCCGGCACCGATCTCGCATCCGTTGCCCAGCCCGGCATCGGTACCGCGATCTGGCTCCACGCCACAGACGTCCAGGCCATTCACGATGCTCTCGTCGCCGACGGTCACACCATCGTCTCCGCACCGATCGACGGCCCCTTCGGTCGGACATTCACCTTCGCCGACCCCGACGGCTACCACGTCACTCTCCACGACCGCACCTGATAGGCCAAACGCCACCGGACGATCACCGTTCCCCGAAGACCGCGGTTGCGCCCGAGGCTCGAGAATCCGGGCGAACGTCTGTTGGCATTTTGCAGTTGACGGTGTAGGCCGGTCTGGCGCGTCGGTGCGATGGGTAGAGGTCGAGGTCTTCCGAGGATGAAGGTTCCTACACCGCTCATCTGGAAGACCTCGACTGCGTGACGATCACCGCACTTGCGGAGATCTCCGGATGCAGCGCCAGCACCCGTTCCACCTCCGCGCGGTAGACGTTCTCACCGCCGGTGACGATCATGTCCTTGAGCCGGTCCACCACGTAGAGATAGGTTCAGCGGACTCTGGTCGTGCTGCGCGACATGATCTTCGGTCAAGGTTTCGAGCCGAGAACCGCGACCAGGGCCTCGTAGGTCTGCTCAACCTCACCTGCCACGCTCGTTACGACGATGGCTGCCGGCCTCAGACTGAGCACATCAGCGAGTTGATCGTACATAGCCGCCAGGCGCGAAGGGCCGCCTTCACGATCGACGATCTCTTTGACCAGGCGGTGCCAGGGATCATCGTCCTCGCCGCGGCGGGCGAAGCGTTCCACAGACCGTTCCTTCGTATCCATCAACACGATCTCGCAGAACTCGGCGCCGTTGTCGTACGCGACAGTCGCGAAGCGCTCAATCTCGCTCAATCGCCCCAAAAACTGCGGCATGATGATGTCACGGCCGGATCGCAGGTGCGTGCCCGCCATGCTCAAGGCCATCGGCCGAACGATCTCTCCGGTCTCCGCAAACCGATCGCGCCAGCCACCGATCAATCCCCGCAGCTGGTCGATGTCCAGATTGAGCACACCTACGTGATCGTCCACATAATGTCGCGCGAGCGTCGACTTGCCGATGCCGGGCGGCCCATTGAGATGGATGAGGCGAGGCACGCTGTGCAGTCTAGGTCCTCCAGCCTGTCGCATGCGTGATTTCCTGGCTCCGCGGGCTTGTTCGCCCCTCGCCTCCAGGGGCGAACATGAGATTGCGAGAACGCGTCGTCTTCGACCCCATCCAGATGCCTGACTCGTTGCGTGCGGCGGGTCGGGCTTCACCGCGTCAAAGCCGTCTCCGACGGCGTTCGCGCGTACCGCGGAGTAGGGCAGCACTTCACTCTGGACACTGGTCGCCGCATCCCATACCGTCCGGTCGGACAGCTGCGGCCCGTCCCTCGGAAGGGTCCGGCTCCGGTGGATCGGAACGGCTCACGCAGGATCAGAATCCGTCGAATTCAGACAAATCCGATGTACCGACATTCGCGAGTAGGCAAGGAGCAGGGCATGACCTTCCTCGAAGATGCCACGGCGATGCAGGGTGACCTGGTCGAGCTGCGCAAGCGGCTGCACAGCCATCCGGAGATCGGGCTCGAGCTGCCACGCACTCAGGAGGCGGTGCTCTCCGCGCTCGGGGGACTCCCCTTGGAGATCACGACGGGCACGAGGACGACGTCGGTCACCGCGGTGCTCCGTGGTGGGCAACGGGAGGCAACGGACCCGAAGACCGTGCTGATCCGCGGCGACATGGACGCGTTGCCGGTCGATGAGGAGACCGGGCTGGACTTCGCCGCGACGAACGGCGCGATGCACGCGTGCGGGCACGACCTGCACACCACCTCGCTCGTCGGCGCCGCGAAACTGCTGTGCCAGCACCGCGACACGCTCAAGGGCGACGTGGTGATGATGTTCCAGCCCGGTGAGGAGGGCTTCGACGGCGCAGGTGTCATGATCGAGGAAGGCGTCCTCGACGCTGCCGGCAAGCGCGTCGACGCCGCGTTCGGCATGCACGTGTTCTCCAGTCAGCTGCCGTCGGGGCTGTTCACCAGCAAGGCCGGGACGGTCATGTCCGCGTCGCACGGTCTCTCCGTCACCGTCCGCGGAGCCGGTGGCCATGGGTCGGCTCCGCACCGGGCAAAGGACCCGATCGTCGCGGCAGCGGCGATGGTCACCGCACTGCAGACGATGGTGACCCGCACCTTCGACATCTTCGACCCCGTCGTGATCACCGTCGGGCGATTCGCCGGTGGCACGAAGCGCAACGTCATCCCGGACACCGCGACGTTCGAAGCGACCGTTCGCTGCTACAGCGAGGCGAACGAGGACCTGCTCACCTCCTCGATCCGGCGCACGCTGGAGGGCGTCGCGGCATCGCACGGCGTCGACGTCGAGTACCGGTTCGAGAGCGAGTATCCGACGACCGTCAACACGGCTGCCGAGGTCGACTTCGGCGCCGACGTGGTCCGCAACGTCCTCGGCGAGGAGCGCTACCAGGAGATGCCCCACCCGGTGTCGGGGTCGGAGGACTTCTCCCGGGTCATAGCCGCCGTCCCCGGGGCGTTCCTCGGCATCGGCGCTACCCCGCCGGGGCTCGACCCGGAGGCCGCCCCGATGAACCACTCGCCGCGCGCGGACTTCGATCCGGCCGTGCTCTCCGACGCGGCCGCCATCTACGCCGGTCTCGCCGCCCGCAGGCTGGACGTGTTCGCCGAGGAGGCGACATCGTGAGCGACACACCTCGGTCCAGCGGCCACATCCAGACTTCGGCTGACCAGAGCAAGTCCCGCACGCTCTTCGGCATCGGCTCCGGCAATGCGATGGAGTGGTTCGACTGGGGCGTCTACACCACTTTCACCCCTTTCTTCGCCTCGCAGTTCTTCCACAGCGACGACCCCGTCTCCGACGTGCTGAAGACGCTCATCGTGTTCGCGGTCGGGTTCATCGCCCGCCCGTTCGGCGGCGCATTGTTCGGCTGGATCGCCGACAAGATGGGCCGCAAGCTCTCCATGTCGCTGTGCGTCGCGCTCGCCGCGGGCGGCAGCCTGCTGATCGGCATCTCGCCGAACTACGCCACCATCGGCATCGGCGCGTCCCTCATCCTGGTCCTCGCCCGCCTCGCCCAAGGCCTCGCGCACGGCGGCGAACTGCCCTCTGCACAGACGTACATCGCCGAGACCGCTCCCAAGGAGAAGCGCGGGCTGTGGTCCAGCCTCATCTACTTCTCCGGCACCATCGGGCAGCTCACCGGCACCCTGCTCGCCGCCGTGCTCTCCACGATGCTGACCCCCGAGGCGATGAACGCCTACGGCTGGAGGCTTCCGTTCATCATCGGTGGCGTGTTCGGGTTCTACGCACTGTTCATGCGCTTGCGCATGCACGAGACCGAGGCCTTCGTCGAGGAAGCCATCCACGACGACCCCACCGGTAACGAGGACGAGGATCACCTGCACACCAAGAAGGGCGCCATCTGGCAGACCGTCAAGGCACATCCCAAGCTGCTCTTCCAGGTCATCGGCATGACCGTGGGTGCGACCGTCCTCTACTACGTGTGGGCGATCTCGGCCCCCGCGTACGCCATCAGCGTGATCAAGGTGCCGGCGGCTCAGGCGTTGTGGGCCGGCGTCGGGGCGCAGATCGTCTTCCTGGCCGCCGTCCCCCTGTTCGGCGCGCTCTCGGACCGCATCGGCCGCAAGCCGATCCTGCTGTCCGCGGTCGTCGGTCTCTCGATCCTGAGCTTCCCGCTGAACGCGATGCTCAACGAGTCGGCGTGGTCGTTGTTCTTCGCGATGTCGATCGCGCTGATCTTCCTGGCCATGTCGACGTCCATCGGGCCCGCCGTCTATGCGGAGATCTTCCCGACCCGGATCCGGGCGATCGGCCTGGCCGTGCCCTACTCGATCGCCGTGGCGCTGTTCGGCGGCACTGCCCCCTACCTGCAGACGTTCTTCGCCAGCCAAGGCATGGCAGGCGCGTTCACCTGGTACAGCATTGCGCTCGGCCTGATCAGTGGCCTCGTCGTGCTGACGCTGCCGGAGACGAAGGGCATCGACCTGAAAGACAAGTCGGTCGGGCAGCACGGGCGCCGCAAGGCACTGCGCGAGGTGTCGGGCTGAGAGCACCGGCTGGTCAGGGGGATACGCCGCTCCCTGACCAGCCCGGCCCGCTCCTTGTAGCGGTCGGGATCGTCGTCAGATCGTGTGCTGGCGGGTGTTGGCCGATCCGATGTGGACGATGGACCGATTGACATTGTGGAGTGTGCGCTGCGGGAAGGGCGAGTGTCTGGTTCATACGCGCATCTCCAACAGTGGGCGGCCGGTTCCCGTGGTGACGAGCAGGAGCGACACCTGGTCCCGGGGAATCGCGGACGCGCCCGACAACCGGGCTTCGCTGGTCGGAGTCCGCGACCACGTGGCGGCCTGCTCCGCTCGGCCGTCGCGGGCCACCACCCAGGCCACGAAACGTTCGTCCGGCGGCAGGTTCTCCACGTGCAGCGACACCGCCGTCCCCCATGGACGGCTCTCCAGCTTGCCGTGCCCGTGCGATGCCACGCCCGCTGCTGCCACCAGCTCGGACCCCTGCGGTTCCCACGAGACCGCGGCCATGCCGCCGAGGGTTCCCGCGCCGAACAGCACGACTGCGGCGACGGCCAGCAGCCACCTCCGCTTCCGCGGCGGCGCCGCTCGTTCGGTGCGGGCTTTCTCGATCAGCTTCGCCCACTCCGGCTCGGATGGTTCGATCGGTTCTGGTGGTGGACCGGCGCGGTGCAACAATCCGGGAAGCCCCGCGTAGCCGGACAGTTCTTCCCTGCATTCCGCGCAGTGGCCGAGGTGTTCCTCGAAACGCCGGCGCTCTTCTGGGTCCAGACCACCGAGCACGTAAGCCCCCAGCAGCTTGCGAACTTCCGCGTGCCCCTCGTTCACCGGACCACTCCCATCTCCTCCAAGGCCGTTCGCAGCGATCGCACCGCGTAGTAGGCACGGGACTTCACGGTTCCTTGTGGAATCCCCAGTTGTTCCGCCGCTTCGGCAACGCTGCGCCCCTGGAAGTACAACGCCACCACGACTGCGCGGTGCTGGGCCGACAGCCGCTGGAGCGCTTCGCCGACGAGCCAGCCGTCCAGCAGCCGGTCCAGGTCGTCGGCCACCGGCTGCGATTCGACGACCCCATCGTCGCGGACGAGGCGCGGGCGGCGCTGCTCGGCGCGCCAGTCGTCGATCAGGATGTTGCGCGCGATCGAGAACAGGTACGACCGGGGGTCGCCGCGGGCGGGATCGATCGAATCGAGGTTCCGCCACGCGCGGAGCAGCGTCTCCTGCACGACGTCCTCGGCCCGCTGCCGGTCTTCCGTGTACCGCAGGACGAACGCGGTCAGCATGCCCCCGTACTCCTCGTACATCGCACGAAGCAGTCGCTCGTTCGCACTCATCGCACTCCGTCCTGCGTCAGCCGCATTCTCCGCGCCCGGGTGTACGTCGCGCACACCCGGCCGGTTCAGTGATCCCGGCTACGTTCTTGCGCTGAACCGCCGCGCGACCGCAGACGTACGGGGAGTCAAGGCAAACGAACGGAAGGGAATACCATGCCAATGCGCGGAATCGCGGTCCTGGCCACCGGTGCCTGCATGATCACCATCGCGGCGTGCGGGACGAGCGAGCAGCCCGGCTCCCAGCCGCAGCCGGCCGCCACGCCTGCACCCGCTCCTACCGTGGTCGGCACCCGCACCGCACCCACCGGCGACTACCTGGTCGACGCATCGGGCCGGACTCTCTACCTCTTCACCAAGGACGAACCCAACACCTCTCGGTGCGTGGGCCCGTGCGCAGCGAATTGGCCGCCGCTGAGCGGAACTCCGCAGGCCGGCCCTGGAGTGGACCTGGCGAAGCTCGGAACCGTGAACCGCCCCGACGGCAGCCGGCAAATCACCTTCGCCGGAAAGCCGCTCTACTACTTCGCAGAGGACATGGCCGCCGGAGACGTCAAGGGGCAGGACAAGATGCACGCTTGGTATCTCGTCAGCCCCAACGGCGAAGCGATCAAAACCGCCGCGCCGACCGGCTGAACCGCGATGGGCCGTTCTCGGACAGCCGGCTCTGCCCGAGAACGGCCCGTTCCTTCGCATCAGTGCAGCACACCGCAGTCGAATCAACGGACGTGACAGGGACGCATGCCCACAGCGCACAACGCTGATGTGATCGACGCCACTTCGATCGGTTGAACAACGCGGCTGCGACCCACGTATTCCTCCCGGAGTTTCCGTGTTCAAGGAGGAGACATGAACGATGACGTGGAGGGCTCCCGCCTGCCTCGTCGCTCGGTGGTCAACCGTCGATCCGCACTCCTGGGACTGACCGGGGTGGCCGCTGCGAGCGCAACGAGCGCCGGCGCTTTTCTCTATTCCGGCGGGTGGTTGAGCACCGACGAGTTGACACCGAAGCGAATCGCGGACGGGTTCGAGCAGGTGTACGGCAAGCACGACGGGTTCAGACGCAACCATGCCAAGGGCGTGAGCGTCTCCGGATTCTTCGACAGCAACGGTTCGGGAGCCGCGGTCTCAAGAGCGGCGGTGTTCCAAGGTGGTCGAATCCCGGTGACAGGACGTTTCTCACTGTCCGGAGGGATGCCCCATGCCACCGATGCCCACGGCACGATTCGCGGACTCGGACTGCTCTTCCACGTGCCGAACGGCGAGCAATGGCGCACCGCGCTGATCAACATCCCGGTCTTTCCGGATAGATCCGTGCAAGGGTTCTACGAACGACTCCTCGCGTCGAAGCCACTTCCCGGTACGGGCAAACCGGACCCGCAGAAGATGTCCGGCTTCCTCGCCCAGCACCCCGAAACCGCCAAGGCGATGGAGATCATCAAGGCGAACCCGCCGACGTCCGGCTTCGACAACAGCACCTTCAACAGCCTGAACACGTTCCTGGCGACCAACGCGGCGGACGTGACGACTGCGATTCGCTGGTCGCTGGTGCCTACTCACTTCGCAGCGCCGATGCAAGCGGCTGCTCCTGCGGGGAAGGACTACTTGTTCGATGAACTGGTCGGCAAGGTAGCGGAAAGCCCGTTGCAGTGGCGTTTGATCCTGACCGTCGGCCAACCGAACGATCCCACGGACGATCCGACCATCCCGTGGACAGGCGACCACCAGAGGATCGACGCGGGCATGCTCACGATCGACTCCGTGCAGACCGAGGCGAGCAGCAATGTCCGGGATACCAACTTCGACCCTCTCGTACTGCCCGACGGGCTGGCGGCCTCCGATGATCCATTGCTCAGCGCCCGCTCGGCCGTTTACGCCCAGTCGTTCACGCGGCGAGCCGGCGAACCCAAGCACCCCGGTGCGATCGACGTGGCGAAGGAGCCCCGGTGAGCAGGAATCTCCAGAACCAGCGTTTCACCGTTCTCTCCCGCCTGCTGCACTGGACGATGGCCGTCATGGTGATCACGATGCTGTTCATCGGAGTCGCCATGGTGGTCTCCCCCACCGCCTACGACGCGTTGCGGTCCGTCCACCGTCCGTTGGGGGTCGCCGTCCTCGTTCTTGCTGTGGTCCGCGTTGTCAACCGGTTCCTGCACCGGCCTCCACCACATCCACCGACGATGTCGCGGCCTGAGCGCGTTGTGGCAATCGGGTCGGAGCTGCTTCTTTATGGCCTGCTGCTCGTACAACCACTCGTCGGCTGGGCAATGACGTCAGCAGCCGGGACTCCTGTCGCGCTGTTCGGAAGCCTGCGCCTCCCGCGCATCCTACCGGCCGACCCCACCCTGTACTCCGCGCTCCACCAAACACACACGGTCCTGGCTTACCTGCTCTTCGTCACCTTCTTGGCGCACATGTCGGCGGTGCTGTTCCACAGTCTCGTCCTACGCGACGGGCTACTCGACCGCATGGCGTTCTGGCCTGCCGAACGCAGGAAGGAGCAGTCACCGTCCGACGTCAACGCGGACGGCACATAGGCCGGTACATAGGCGGATGATGACCTCGATGCGCCGCATCGCTCCCGCGGCGCTTCTGCCCAGAGCGTGAAGTCGCCTACCTCGACTGACCAATGGATGTCGGCGCGGGGCCGGATGACCTGATGATCAGTCGCAGACGCCACGGCCGGCATGTGCACTGCCGCCGAGTGCCGAGTCGGTGATCGGCCGACCTCGGGCCGTCCTATATCGTCCCCACCACGCTCACGTCCGCTCGATGAGGTGTGGATCACCGAAATTGATGCGTCGAGACAGTCGGGAGGGGCGCCGGCCGGGTCGATTTGGCGATGCCAAACGATTTTCGGGGCGCACCACGCCAGGGTTTCGACATATCCATACCCGCCGGTAATCAGGATGGTGTGCTTAGCGGGGTGTTGCCGCCCCCAGGAGAGATAGCTGCAGGAGGTCTGCTCGGTGTTCAGTCGTGTTGCGATCGTCAATCGTGGGGAAGCTGCGATGCGGCTGATCCATGCCGTGCGGGAGGTCGCGGCGGAAACCGGGTCCCGGATCGAGACCGTGGCCCTCTATACCGACGCTGACCGCACGGCCGCCTTCGTGCGCGAGGCCGATCTGAGCTACGACCTCGGCCCGGCGCAGGCCCGCCCCTACCTCGATCTCGGCGCCCTGGAGCGGGCGCTGACCGAGACCGGGGCCGACGCGGCGTGGGTCGGTTGGGGCTTCGTCGCCGAGGACCCGGCGTTCGCCGAGCTCTGCGAGAAGCTGGGTGTGACCTTCATCGGGCCGAGCCCCGAGGCGATGCGCCAGCTCGGCGACAAGATCGGCGCGAAGCTGATCGCCGAAGAGGTCGGCGTCCCGGTGGCACCGTGGAGCCGCGGCGAGGTCGCCGACCTGGACGCGGCGATCCGCAGCGCGAACGAGATCGGCTACCCGCTGATGCTCAAGGCGACCGCCGGTGGTGGCGGCCGTGGCATCCGGGTGATCAACGACGAGCAGGAGCTGGTCGACGCCTACGAGCGCACCCGGATGGAGGCCGAGCGCGCCTTCGGCAGCGGCGCGGTCTTCCTCGAGAGGCTGGTCACCGGCGCCCGGCACGTCGAGGTCCAGGTGATCGCCGACGGGCAGGGCACGGCGTGGGCGCTCGGGGTGCGGGACTGCTCGATCCAGCGGCGCAACCAGAAGGTCATCGAGGAATCGGCCTCCCCGGTGCTCAGCGCCGAGCAGAGCGGGGAGCTCAAGGCCGCCGCCGAGCGGCTCGCCCTCGCCGTGGACTACCGGGGCGCGGGGACCGTGGAGTTCCTCTACCACCCCGGCGAGCGGCTGTTCGCCTTCCTGGAGGTCAACACCCGCCTCCAGGTGGAGCATCCGATCACCGAGGCCACCACCGGCGTCGACCTGGTCAAGGCCCAGCTGCACGTGGCGTCCGGCGGCAAGCTGGCGGGTGAGCCGCCCGCCGAGCGCGGGCACGCGGTCGAGGCCCGGCTGAACGCCGAAGACCCGGACCGCGACTTCGCCCCCTCCCCCGGCAAGATCGTCCGCCTGGACTTCCCGGCCGGTCCCGGCATCCGCGTGGACACCGGGGTCGGCGAGGGCGACACCATTCCCGCCGACTTCGACTCGATGATCGCCAAGATCATCGCGTTCGGCCGGGACCGCGACGAGGCACTGGGCCGGCTGCGCCGGGCGATGGCGCAGACCACGGTCATCGTCGCCGGCGGCGCGACGAACAAGAGCTTCGTGCTCGACCTGCTCGACCGGCCCGAGGTGATCGAGGCCACCGCCGACACCGGGTGGATCGACCGGGTGCGCGCGCAGGGCGAGCTCCAGGCGCACCGGCACTCCGCGATCGCGCTGGCCGCGGCCGCCATCAAGGACTACGAGGACGCCGAACTCGCCGAACGACAGCGGTTCCTGGCCGCCGCGCACGGCGGCCGCCCCCAGGCGCGCCATGAGAGCGGTCGACCGCTGGACCTCAAGCTCCGGGGCGTCGGCTACCGGGTGCAGGTGGCGCGCGTGGGGCACCAGCGGTTCCGGGTCGGCATCGGCACCGCAGGCGGCGACGTCCACCCCGCGGACGTCGAGGTCGAGCGGTTCGACTCGCACGCCGGGCAGATCTCGGTCAACGGGCAGCGCTACCGGCTGGTCACCGACACCCACGGTCCCGTGCACTTCGTCGAGGTCGACGGCGTCGCCCACCGGGTCAGCCGGGACGAGGGCGGTGTGCTGCGCGCACCGGCACCTGCCCTGGTGGTCGCGACCCCGCTGGAGGTCGGCGCCGAGGTCGAAGCGGGTGCTCCGGTGCTCGTGCTGGAGAGCATGAAGATGGAGACCGTGGTGCGCGCGCCGTTCCGCGCGAAGCTGCGGGAATGCAGGGTGCGGGCGGGCAGCCAGGTCGAGATGGGCGCGCCGCTGCTGCGGCTGGAACCGCTCGGCGACCAGGACGAGGCCGGCCCCGAGCAGCCTTCCGAGGAAGCCGCCGACCTCGCCCTGCCCCAGCGGCCGGACGGTCTCAGCGCGCAGCAGCGGGCGACCCGCGGTCAGCAGGATCTGCGCAGTCTGCTGCTCGGGTTCGACGTGGACCCGCACGACGAGCGCCGGGTGCTGGCGGACTACCTGACCGCCCGGGCGGAACTCGCCGAGGCCGGGCAGCGCCCGCTCACCGAAGAGATCGAACTGCTCGCGGTGTTCGCCGACCTCTCCGAGCTGAGCCGGAACCGGCCGGTCGGGGAGGAGACGAAGGCGGACTCGCGGGTGCACAGCCCCCGCGAGTACTTCCACACCTACCTGCAGAGCCTGGACGTCGAGCGGGCCGGGCTGTCCGAGACGTTCCAGCAGCGCCTCGTCCGGGTGCTCGGTCGCTACGGGGTCCACGAGCTGGACCGGACGCCCGAGCTGGAAGAGGCCGTGTTCCGGATCTTCCTCGCCCAGCAGCGCGCCACGACGGGCGCGGCGGTGGTGACCGACCTGCTGCGGAAGTGGCTCGCCGAGGCACCTCCGTCCAGCGCGGCCCGCCAGGCCGCGGGCCTGGCGCTGGAACACCTGATCGCGGCCACCCAGCTCCGGTTCCCCGCCGTCTCCGACCTCGCGCGCACCGTGGTCTTCCGCTGGTTCGCCCAACCCATGCTGCGGCGCCACCGCGCGGAGGTCTACGCGGGCGTGCGCGAGCACCTGCGCCACCTCGACGAGCACCCGGACGCACCGGACCGGGCGGAGCGGATCTCCGCCATGGTCACCAGCGCCGAACCGCTGGTCCGGCTGGTCGGGCAGCGCATCGGCCGCGAGGGCACCGATCCGGCGCCGTTGCTGGAGGTGCTCACCCGCCGCTACTACGGCAACCGGGAGCTCGAAGACGTCCGCACGACCCGGGCCGCGGGCTGCACGTTCGTCAGCGCCGGGCACCGGAGCGCGCGCACGCGCGTGGTGGCCACCGCGGTGGACTTCGCGGCCCTGCCCGACGCCGTGCGGGCGTTGGGCGAACTGGCGCCGGACGGCGATCTGGTCGCCGACATCTACCTCGTCTGGGCCGATCAGCCCGAAGACACCGACGCGATGGCGGCAGAGCTGGCCGAGGTACTCGCGGCCCAACCGCTGCCGAGCCAGGTCAGCCGGATCACCACCACCGTGGCGGGCCGCAGCGGCGCGGTGATGCACCACCACTTCACGTTCCGGCCGTCGCCGACCGGCTTCGCCGAGGAACGCCTGATCCGCGGGCTGCACCCGCTCATCGCCGAGCGGATGCAGTTGGAGCGGCTGAGCGAATTCGACCTCACCCGCCTGCCGTCGGCCGACGAGGAGGTGTACCTCTTCCGCTGCGTGGCGCCGGACAACCCGTCCGACGAGCGGTTCGTGGCACTGGCCCAGGTGCGGGACCTGACGCCGCTCCGGGACGACGACGGCAGGCTTGTCGCGCTGCCGGCCGCGGAAGGCGTGCTCACCGCGTGCCTCGACGCGGTCCGCAAGGCGCAGGCGAAGCCCGGCGCGAACAACGGGAACAACCGGTCCGGCACCAACCGGATCACCATCTACGTGTGGCCGCCGAACGAGCTGTCCACGGACGAGCTGAACACCGTCGCGCAGCGGGTACTGCCCACGACCGCGGGTGCCGGGCTGGAGGAAGTGCTGTTCCTCGGGCGCCGACGCGACCGGGAGACCGGCGAGCTGAGCGAATTCGCCGTGCGGATCGGCTACGACGCCGGTACCGGGATTCAGCTGTCCGTCGTCGAACCGCCGACCGAACCGATCGAGCCGCTGGACAGCTACCGCCAGAAGGTGCTGCGCGCCGCCAAGCGCGGTACCGCCTACCCGTACGAGCTGACCGGCATGCTCGCCGGGCCCGACGGCACGTTCGTCGAGCACGACCTCGACGAGACCGGCGTGCTGGCGCCGGTGGACCGCCCGAAGGGCCAGAACTCGGCGGCCATCGTCGCCGGCGTCATCAGCACACCGACCGAGCGCCATCCCGAGGGCGTGACCCGGGTGATGCTGCTGGGCGATCCGACCAAGGCGCTCGGCGCGCTGTCGGAACCGGAGTGCTCGCGGGTGATCGCCGCCCTGGACCTGGCCGAACGGCTGCAGGTGCCGCTGGAGTGGTTCGCGCTGTCGGCGGGTGCCCGGATCTCGATGGACTCCGGCACGGAGAACATGGACTGGGTGGCCGCCGCGCTCAAGCGGATCGTCCAGTTCACCCAGGACGGCGGCGAGATCAACATCGTGGTGGCGGGGATCAACGTCGGCGCCCAGCCGTACTGGAACGCCGAGGCCACGATGCTCATGCACACCAAGGGGATCCTGGTGATGACGCCGGATTCGGCGATGGTGCTGACCGGCAAGCAGTCGCTGGACTTCTCCGGTGGCGTGTCGGCCGAGGACAACTTCGGCATCGGCGGCTACGACCGGGTGATGGGGCCGAACGGCCAGGCCCAGTACTGGGCACCGAACCTGGGTGCCGCGCGCGATGTGCTGATGGCGCACTACGACCACACCTACGTCGTCCCCGGCGAGGCCGCGCCGCGGCGTGCCGGGACGGCCGACCCGCACGACCGGGACATCTCCGGTTTCCCGCACGCGTTGGCCGGCAGCGACTTCACCACGGTGGGCGAGATCTTCTCCGCCGCGAGCAACCCGGACCGCAAGAAGTCCTTCGACATCCGCACGGTGCTGCGGGCTGTTGCCGACCAGGACCACCCCGTTCTGGAGCGCTGGGCGGGGATGGCCGACGCGGACACCGCGGTCGTGCAGGACGCGCACCTCGGCGGCTGGCCGGTGTGCCTGCTCGGGATCGAATCGCAGCCGGTGGCGCGCCGCGGGTTCCCGCCCACCGATGGGCCGGACTCCTACACCGCCGGGACGTTGTTCCCGCGCTCGTCGAAGAAAGCGGCGCGGGCGATCAACGCGGCGAGCGGGAACCGGCCGCTCGTGGTGCTGGCGAACCTGTCCGGGTTCGACGGCTCGCCGGAGTCGATGCGGAAGCTGCAGCTGGAGTACGGCGCCGAAATCGGCCGGGCCATCGTGAACTTCCGCGGCCCGATCGTGTTCTGCGTGATCTCCCGGTACCACGGCGGCGCCTTCGTGGTGTTCTCCAAGGCCCTGAACCCGAACATGACGGTGCTCGCCGTGGAGGGCTCTTTCGCCTCGGTGATCGGCGGCGCGCCGGCGGCCGCGGTGGTCTTCGCGGGCGAGGTCAACACGCGGACGGCGAACGACCCCACGGTGCGCGAGCTCGAAGAGCTCGTCGCCGAGGCGGACGGCACCGAGCGGGCGACGCTGAACCTGAAGCTGGCCGATGTCCGGGCGGCGGTGCGCGCGGAGAAGCTCAGCGAGGTGGCGGCGGAGTTCGACCGGGTGCACAGCATCCAGCGGGCCGTCGAAGTCGGCTCGGTCGACGCGATCGTTCGCGCCGACGAACTGCGGCCGCGGATCATCGACGCCATCGAGATTGGAATGCGCCGGGCGTAACCGGTTCCGGGATATGGGACAGGCCCGTTGATCAGCGCGAACGCGTAGATCAGCGGGCCTTCTCAGGTCTGGCGCAAGGTGCGAAGTCGGTGCACGACTCCGGTATCGATCTCCATCTCGACGTGGTCAAGGCCAACGGGGCGACCGGCCGGTCGCTGGTCACGAGCCGGCACCATGCCCGCCTCCGCAGCGGTATCGGCGGCGTGCACCAAGTAGTTTGCGCGCGTCGACATCGCACCGCGGCGAGCAACCGCACGGCACGGTCGATCGAGGCATGCTGCTGGCCCGACGTCAACACCCGTACGGCCGGCGCACCGGCCAGAACCCGCCGCTCCACATCCCAATCGCGATCTGCCAACAGCTTGTGGCGTGCGGCGGAGCCAGCCAGGCGGCCGAAATCGTGCGCCAGGGCTTTGAAGACATCGAACATGGGATGCTCCCCGCGAGACAGCTCGACGGACCACCGCAGAATCACGCCGAAAGCGCCTTCCAGTCCAGGGCGCGTTTCTGGATCTTGCCGGTGGCGCCTTTGGGCAGGGCGTCGACGAATCGGATCAGGTGCGGCACCTTGTACGCGGACAGCTGCTCCTTCGCCCAGGCGCGGAGCTCCTCGGGGGCGATCTCCGCACCGGGACGTGCGGTGATGACGGCAGCGACCTCCTCGCCGTACCTCTCGTCGGGCACGCCGATGACGGCCACCTCGACGATGTCCGGGTGCTGGTAGAGCACCTCCTCGACCTCGCGCGGGTAGACGTTGTAGCCACCGCGGATGATGAGGTCCTTGACGCGGTCGACGATGTGGAGGTAGCCGTCCCCGTCAAGCCGGCCGAGATCACCGGTCTTCAACCACCCGTCCGCGAGATCGGCGGCCGTCTCCTCGGGGCGGTTCCAGTACCCCTTCATCACACTCGGCCCGCGGAGGTACACCTCCCCCACCTCACCTGCCGGGAGCACGTCACCATCCGGGCCGCGGACCTCCACCGCGGTGCCGGGGAGCGGTAGTCCCACCGACCCGACCCGCTGCTCGTGGTCCGGAGAGTGGTACGTCGCGGCGGCGGTGGACTCGGTAAGTCCGTAACCCTCGAGGATGGTGCAGCCGAACCGCTCCGAGAACGCACTGATGACCTCGCCGGGGAGGGATGCGCCACCAGAGGAGGCGAGTCTCAGGTCGGCGAAATCATCGGGGCCGAAGTCGCCGGCGGCGTGCAGCATGGCGTTCCACATCGTCGGCACACCAGCGACCAAGGTGAGCCGGTCGCGCCGGATCATCCCGAGCATGGCCGTCGGGTCGAAGGGCGAGAGCAGGGAGATCGAGCAACCGGCCGCCAGCGCCAAGTTGAGGCAGACCGCTTGGCCGAAGACGTGGAACAGCGGGAGGCCGGTCCCGCAGCGGTCCGCCGCCGTGAGGTGCAGCTGTTCGACGAGAGTCCGCGCCGTGTCGAGGAGATTGGCCACGGTGAGCTCGACACCTTTGGGGCGGCCGGTGGTTCCGGAGGTGTACAGCAGGACCGCCGTGCACTGGCGGTCCTGCTGTACACCGGAGTGTGCACGGGCTCTCCCTCCTCCGCCGCAGCTCCCGGCCCGAGCACCCGCAGGTGCAGGGCGCGCTCGTCGGCCACGCGCTGCGCGGGCTCCCGCGCCTCGTGCCAGGCGACCAGGAGACAGGCGCCGGAGTCCTCGACGACGTAGTCGATCTCGGGCGTGGTGGCCATGGTGTTCATCGTGATGACCACAGCTCCGATCAGGTGGGCGCCGAGGTAGGCGACCGCGAACTCGGGGACGGTGGGCGCCACCAGCAGCACCCGGTCTCCCGTCCGCACGCCGCGCGCCCGCAACTCCCCACCGAAGGCAGCGGAAGCGCCGCGCAGCCGCGCATAGCTCCACACGTCTGCGCCTGCCCTGACCGCTACCGCGTCCGACGTAGCGGCGGCGTGCTCCCACAATGGTCCAGTGACGCTGGGCATGTCCCTCCAAGCATCAGGCGATCGCAGCGATCGTCAGGTCGGTATGGCTTCAGCGAAGGGCCGTCGTGCTCACGACGGCAGGTCGACCAGCCCGGCGAGCACCCCGCGGTGGTGAGCTGGAAGACCCCGGCCGATCTGGTCCGCCTTCGCCCGCTTGAGGTAGAGGTGCACCGGGTGTTCCCAGGTCATACCGATGCCGCCGTGCAGCTGCACCGCCTCCTCGGCAGCGTGGACCGCCGCATCGCTGCAGTACGACGACGCCACTTCGGCCGCGATCGCCGCGTCGTCCGCACCCGCGGCCAAAGTGCCGGCTGCGTACCAGGCCGCGGCCGAAGCGGACTCCACCTCGACGAAGAGGTCCGCGAGCCGGTGCTTCAACGCCTGAAATCCACCGACCGGTCGGCCGAACTGGCGCCGGATCTTGAGGTACTCCACCGTCGTCTCGAAGCACCAAGCCGCCACACCCGCCTGCTCGGACGGCAACAGCGCCGCGCTCGTCGCCAGCGCCCGGCGGACTGCATCGGCGCCTGCGTCTGCTCCCACGACCAGCTCACCGGCGGCTCGGTCGAGCACCACGTCGGCAAGCGGCCGCGTCATGTCGAGGGACACCAACGGCGTCACGGTGGCCGCACTCGCCGGCACGGCGTGCACCTCGCCCGCAGCCGTTTCCACCGCCGCTAGCAGGACATCGGCGTCGAGCACCCCCGCGACGCTGGTGACGCGTCCCGTCAGGCGTCCCGCCGCGTCCGCTCCGACCGGCGGAAGCGGTGAGTCCGCAGCCGCGGAGAAGGGCACCAACAGCGCGGCTGTGCGGTCACCGGAGGCCAGTTCCTGCACCAGCGCGGAGCCGCCGGCCAGCAGCACGGTAGTTGCCTCGACGGCACTGGAGAGGAACGGCAGCGGCGCGACGAACCTGCCCAGTTCCTGCAACACGACGGCGACCTCGCGGGCGGACGCGCCCGCACCGCCGCGGTTTTCGGGCACGAGCAGGCCGGCCAGCCCGAGATCGGACGCGACGACCTTCCACAGGGCCTGCGTCAACGCGTGGTCGCCCTCGTAGGCGCGCATCACGGAGGCCGGCTCGCAGTGGTCCGCGAGCAAGTCGCGCAGCGTGCTCCGCAGGGACACCTCGACGTCGGTTTCGAGGAGGTTGATGTCGTCGCTCATCGCTTGAGGTCCTTCCAGGGAATGTCCTTGTCACCACGCGCCTCGACCGGCAGACCCAGCACGCGTTCGGCCACGATGTTGCGCAGGATTTCCGAGGTGCCTCCCTCGATGGAATTCCCCTTCGCGCGCAGGTATCGGTAGCCGGCGTCGCGCCCGGTGAAGTCGACCTTGTCGGGGCGCACCAGGGTCCAGTCCTGGTAGCGCAGGCCGTCCTCGCCGAGCAGCTCCAGCTCGAGCCCGCTCAGCGCCTGGTTGATCCGCGCGAAGGTGAGCTTCAGCGCCGAACCCTCGGGGCCCGGCTGTCCCGCCGCGACCTTCTGGCGCAGTCGGGCCGCGGTGTACCGGGCGACCTCGGCCTCGACGTAGAGCCCCATCAGCCGGTCGTGCAGCTCGGGTGTGCGCTTGTCGGGGCGCTCCCGCCAGGTGCGCGCCACCGGGCCGAGGACGCCGCCTTCACGTGGGATCGGCTGCCCTCCGATGGAGACTCGCTCGTTGTTGAGCGTCGTGTTCGCAACCCGCCAGCCCTCGCCTTCCGCTCCGAGGCGGTAACTGTCGGGAATGCGGACATCGGTGAGGAAGACCTCGTTGAACTCCGCCTCGCCGGTGATCTGGCGCAGCGGCCGCACCTCGACCCCGGGATCGGTCATGTCGCAGATGAAGTAGGTGATCCCCTGGTGCTTCGGCAGGTCGGGCGCTGTGCGGGCGACGAGGATCGCGAACCTGGCGAAGTGGGCGCCGGAGGTCCACACCTTCTGCCCGTTCACCACCCAGTTTCCCCCGCTCTCGGCTTCGCTCGAGCGGGAGGTACCTCCCTCGTCGCGGACCGCGCGGGTTCCCAGTGCCGCGAGGTCGGACCCCGCACCCGGCTCGCTGAAGAGCTGGCACCAGATCTCCCCCCCCTGTCCAAAGTGGACGCAGAAACCGCTGCTTCTGCTCCGCGGTGCCGTAGGCGAGGACGGCGCGGCCATCCCCAGACCGATGCCGTTGGTCTGCGAGCTGTTGTCCGGCGCACCGGCGGCTTCGAAGAGCTCGTCGACGAACGGTTGGAGCTCGCGCCGCAAGCCGAGCCCGCCCAAGCCTTCGGGGAAGTTCACCCACGCCAGCCCGGCATCGAACCGGGCCCGGTGGAACTCCACCGGATCGCTGGTAGCCGGGTCGTGCTCGGCCAGGACCTCCTCGACCCGCCGACGCAGGTCGGCGTGCAGGGGATTGTCATATTCCATCAGGGCTGCTCCTCGAGAGATTGAGATGGTGGTTCCGACGGGCCCGGTGACAGCAGTCTCCGCGTCGACGTGGATCCGCTGGTGGCCGCCTGCCGACTCACGCGACGTACACCACCCGGCCGACGGTGACGCCATCGGCGAGGCGCTGCACACCCTCGGCCACGGTGTCCAGGGCGAGCTTCTCGCTCACCAGCGGGCGCACGATGCCCTGGTCCGCCAGCGCGGCCAAGTCGCGGTGGCACTCCCCGACCGAGGCCGGGTCGTGGGTGTTGTAGAGGCCCCAGTGCAGACCCACGATCGAATAGTTCTTGACCAGCGCGTGGTTGAGCGCCGCGCTCTGGATCTCGCCCCCGGCGAAGCCGACGACCACGATTCGCCCTTCGAAGGCGATGCACTTGGTGGATCGCTGGTAGGTCTGGCCGCCGACCGGGTCGTAAACGACATCGGCACCCCGACCACCGGTCTCGGCCTTGACCACCTCGACGAAGTCTTCACGGTGCCGGTCCACGACCACGTCCGCACCGAGGCTGCGGGCGTACTCGGCCTTCTCCGACCCGCCGACCACTCCGATGACGCGCGCTCCCGCTGCCTTGCCCAACTGGATCGCCGCGCTGCCGACGCCGCCTGCCGCGGCGTGCACGAGCAGGGTTTCCCCTTCCCGCAGACCAGCCCTGCGGTGCAGGCCGAACCAACCCGTCTGGTAGCCGATGAACAGCGACGCTGCCTGGGCGTCGTCGAGCGATTCCGGCGCGGCGAAAGCGGTTGCGGCGTCCATCAGCGCCATCTCGGCGAACCCGCCATGCGGGAGCACGGACCCGCCGAGCACCCGCTGGCCGACTGCGATTCCGTCCACCTCGGCGCCGACCGCCACCACCTCGCCGCAGAGTTCCACACCAGGTGTGAAGGGCAGCGGAGGACGCGTTTGGTAGCGCCCGCGGCACATCAGCACGTCGGGAAAGTTGGCTGCTGCTCCGAGAACTCGCACCGAGACCTGTCCTGGGCCCGGCTCGGGCTCGGGCACCTCGACGAGCCCCATCACGTCGCGAGGCTCCCCGAGCTCGGCGACCTGCCACGCCTTCATCTCACTCACCACCCACTGTCCTGATCACGAATTTCGTACACCCGAAGGAAAACCGTGCAATCATCCGGAGTTGAACCGGTTGCCTGCATCGGGAAACTCCCGCCGGATTGCTCGCGCCCCGCCGGCTCAAGGCCGCTGCACCACCATCGCCATCCCTTGGCCGCCGCCGACGGCCGAATTGGCGCCCATTCGGCCGGAGAATCACCGATTCCCGGCCAGCGGCCCCACCTCCGCACGGTCACGTGACGCGCTGGAGCGCCTCGGGCGTGAGGTCGGCGAGGGTCGGGTAGCCGTCAACGGCCATGATCAGATCGGCCTCGGCCAGGAGCGAGCGGAGGACGTGAACGACTCCGTCGGCGCCGCCGAGGGCGAGGCCGTAGGCGACGGGCCGACCTACACCGACGGCGGTGGCTCCCAGAGCGATCGCCTTGACGATGTCGGCGCCGCTGCGGATGCCGGAATCGAAGAGCACCGGTAGCCCATCCGCTGCCTCGACGACGGCCGGCAGGGCGTCGAGGGCGGGCAATCCGCCGTTGGCCTGACGCCCCCCGTGATTGGAGCAGTAGATGCCGTCCACGCCCAGATCCTTCGCACGCCGCACGTCGTCGGGGTGGCAGAGACCCTTCACGATCAGCGGGAGCTCGGTGAGCGACCGCAGCCACGGCAAGTCGGCCCAGGTCAGCGGATTGCCGAAGATCTGCGTCCACATCAGGGCTGCGGCCTGCGGGTCTTCTTCCGGCGCGCGGTCCAGGCGCGCCCGGAAGACCGGGTCGCTGGTGTAGTTGGCCAGGCAGTGCCCACGCAGCTGCGGGAAGTTGCTCGTCGCCAGATCCCGCGGCCGCCACCCGGTGACCCAGGTGTCGAGGGTGACCACGATGGCTTTGAAGCCGGCGCGCTCGGCTCGATGCACGAGGCTCTGGGCCAGCTCCCGATCAGTGGGTGTGTACAGCTGGAAGAAGCCAGGTGTCGCACCGAATTCCGCAGCGACCTCCTCCATCGGATCGGCGGACAGCGTCGAGGCGGCCATCGGGACGCCTGTGTGCGCGGCGGCGCGTGCGGTCGCGAGGTCGCCGTGCCCGTCCTGCGCGCAAATGCCGAGGACTCCGACCGGCGCCATGAACAGCGGAGCCGGCAGCGTCATCCCGAACAGGTCGACGGACAGATCGCGTTGCGACGCACCGACGAACATCCGGGGTATGAGACCCCAACGTTGGAATGCGGTGGTGTTGGCCCGCTGCGTGTGCTCGTCGCCGGCACCTCCGGCGACGTACGACCACACCGACGGCGGCAGTGCCGCCTGTGCTTTGGCTTCCAGCTCGGCGTGGACCATCGGGAACCGCGGCAGGATCCCGGCAAGGCCGTTGAGGTAGATCTCGTTCTGGTAGGAGCCGAACGGATGGCTCATGGGACAGCCTTTCTCGGGCGGGTGTTTCAGGCACCGGCGGCGCCTCCGGTCGGACCGCGGGCGCCGAGGAGGGGTTCAGCGCGACCAGGTCCGCCGCCCGCTGAGGTAGGTGGCCGAGACTTCGACCGCTTCGCGGAAGTGCTCGACGGGCGCGGTGCGCGGGTCGCGGGAGAGGACCACGAGGTCGGCGCGCATCCCGGTGCGCAGCATGCCGATCTCGTCCTCCAGGTGCAGCTGCCACGCCGGGTTGGTCGTCACCGCGCGCAGGGCTTCGTCGATGGTGAGGCGCTGGGATGTTCCGTGGATACGACCGCTGGGGTGCGATCGGCGGGTGAGCGCGGTGGCGACGCTGGACAGCGGATCAGTGGGCGAGCAGACACCGTCGTTGTGCAGGGAGACGCGGTGCCCTGCGTCCCAGGCCGACCGCGCGGACATCCAGCGATCGGCCACTTCGGGGCCGAAGAGGTCGTCCGCCAGGACGTCTCCCCACCATCGGACGTGGTCCATGAAAAGGCTGACGGTGGCTCCCATGTCAGCCGCACGGCGGTACTGCTCTGCGGTAGCGGCTCCGCAGTGCTCCATCCGCGGCCGCATCGCCCGCAGCATCTCCGGATCGCCGGCTCCGGCTTTGGCGTACGCGTCGAGGACGGCTTCGAACGTGACGTCCCCGTGGACGTGACAGGCGAGCGGGAAGCCCTGCGCTGCGAAAGCGGTGGCCAGCTCGGCGAGTTGGTCCGGACTGTAGTTCATGGGACCGTGCGTGCAGTGGTCCATGCCGATGCGAAGCGTCGCGTCGTTGTCCTTGAACGGGAAGCTGGTGGCGACGCTGCCCTGCCACGGGGTCCCGTCGGCCCACAGCTTCATGCCGGAGATGCCGAACATCTCGCTCGCGGGAGCATGGCCGGGGAAGCGCCGTTCCGGCTCCGCAGCCAGCTCGGGAGTCCCGATGAGGTACGAGCGGATCCGCAGGGCGGCGCCGGTGCGTTCAGCGGCGGCGCGCAACGCCAGAACGTTCCGGGGATCGGTCGCCATGTCGGTTGCCGTGGTGATCCCCACCCGGGCGTGCTCGGCGAACGCCCAATCCAGTGCGGCGGACACCTGCGCGTCGTCGCGGAAGTCCTCCCCCAGCGCTTCGAACAAGGTCAGGATGGCGCCGGTTTCTTGGGCCTCGCCGGTGGGTTCGCCACTCTCGTCGCGGACGAACCGCGCGCCCGCAGGGTCGGGCGTGTCGGCCGTGATCCCCGCCGCGCGCAGGGCCGCGGTGTTGCCGTAGGCGGCGTGGCCGCTGTTGGAGACCACCACGAGCGGGGCGTTGGGACACAGCTCGTCGAGCAGTTCGCGGGTGGGCAAGGCCAAATCTCGTTGCAGGAGCAGGTCGATCCCGTAAGCGCCCACCGACTTGCCCGGGGCGGCGGCCACGGCCGCTTTGATCCGCTCGTAGACCTCGGTTCCGGTGGGCACGGTGAACGGGCGGACGTCGATCGCGGGCGGGGCGAGGGTCAGGGCCATCGTCGAGGGATGTCCGTGGGCCTCGACGAAGCCGGGCAGCAGCGCCCGCCCGTCGAGGTCGACCACCCGCGTGTCGGGGCCGCGCAGGGCGAGGACCTCAGCTGCCCGCCCCACGGCGATGATCAGGCCGTCGCGGACGGCGAGGGCTTCGGCTTCCGGAGCCGCGTCGTCCATGGTGAGCACCGGGCCGCCGGTGAAGATCAGCTCTGCTGAGTCGGGCACGATCTCAATTCCCTCCTGGGACATCGGAATGTCCCTGTTGGACAGTCAGCCACGGTGCGGCGGCGGTGAGCAGGTAGCGCACGCCCAGCCCGATGGTCGGATCGGGAACCGGGGCGAACAGCGCCGAGTGGTTGCCTGGGATGTGCGGCGGAATGCCGTTTTCCAGCAACGCCTCCCGGTCGATGTCGCCGAACGCGGCGTGGTCGGTACCGCCGAACATCCAGTACACCGACGGCGCGTCGAGAGCGGCGCCGAAAGCACCGAAGTCCTCGCTACCGGTGACGGCCTGCGGCAGGGTGAACACCAGCTCCGCACCGAAGGTCTCGGTGAACGCGCGGAACACCGTCCCGGTCGCCGCCGGGTCGTTGACGGTCACCGGAAAGCTCTCGGTGATCGTCACTTCGGGATCCCGGTCGGCTCCGGACGCGACGGCTTCGCCGCGGATGATCCGTCGCACGGCCGCCAGCACCTGCTCGCGGATCGCGGCGGTCTCGCTGCGAACGCTGATGTGCAGCTCGGCGGTGGACGGGATGATGTTCGCCTTGGTCCCGGCGTGGATCGCGCCCACGGTCACCACGGCCAGCCTGCCCGAGCCGATCTCCCGGGCCACCACCGTCTGCAGGCGCGTCACGATCGCAGCCGCCATCACCACCGGATCCACCGTCGTCTCCGGCCTGGACCCGTGCCCGCCCCGGCCGAACAACCGGACCCGCAGAGTGTCGGCCGCGGCCATGACCGGACCCGGCCGGGTTCCGACGGCTCCCACCGGTACTGGGCTGACGTGCTGACCCAGGCACACGTCGGCGCGCGGGAACCGCTCAGCGAACCCGTCCTCGATCATCGCCGCAGCACCACCGACCTCCTCCGCGGGCTGGAAGACCGCCACAACGGTGCCCCGCCAGGCGTCCCGGTTCTCGGCCAACAGCGCGGTGGCACCCAGCAGGCACGTGACGTGCATGTCGTGGCCGCAGGCGTGCATCACGGGCACCTCGTTGCCCTCGGCGTCCACCGCGGTCCGGGTGGAGGCGTAGGAGAGGCCGGTCTCCTCCCGCACCGGCAGCGCGTCCATGTCGGCGCGCAGCAGCACCACCGGCCCCTCGCCGGAACTCAGCACGCCGACCACGCCGGTGCCGCCGACCCCCTCGGTGACCGCCCAGCCCTGCTCGCGCAGCCGGGAGGCGACGATCCGGGCCGTACGCACCTCCTGGAACGAGAGCTCCGGGTGGGCGTGCAGATCCCGGTACAACTCGTGCAGCGCCGGCAGTTGGCCGTCCAGACCGGCGATCAGGGCAGTCATCAGGTCTCCGTTTCCGCTCGAACTGGTGGCAAGGGCGATGTCTCGGACTCGCTGCGCGGGAACCGCACCAACAGCGTCAGCAGTACGGCGAGGGCGAGGGCTCCGGCCAACAGCAGGAAGGCCTGGTCGAGTGATCCGGTGCTCTCCTTGACTGCACCGACGAGAGTCGGGCCGACCAGACCGCCGAGCTGCCCAATACTGTTGATCATCGCGATACCGCCCGCCGCTGCCCGGCCGGTGAGCAGCCGTGCGGGCAGCTCCCAGAACACCGGCAGTAGACCGCTGGCCCCGAAGGAGGCCACCGCGACGGCGACCAAGCTGAGCCCGGGCGGGAGCACCGCCGCAGCGGAGAGCCCGACGATGCCGATGAACAGGCCGATGAGCAGAAGACCGCGACTGTTCTCAGTGCGCCCCGCCTTGCGACCGAAGTACAGCAGGCCGATCGCGGCCACCAGGGTGGGGACCGTGATCAGCATGCTGAACGCGGTCGTGCTGAGCTGTCCGATCTGACCGACGAGCGGCGCAAGCCAGAAGCTCACCCCGTTTGTCACGAGGTGGTAGCACAAGAAGATAATCGCCAGTAGCAGGACGCGTCGGTCCCGCAGGGCCTTCCCGAGAGAGAGCGGTTCCCGGCCCCGGACGGCCGCCGCTTCTGCCGCGATAGCGGCCTGGACGGCCTGCGCGGTCTCGGCGTCGAGCCACTTGGCCTCGCCCGGATGGTTGGGCAACCACTTGGCCGCCCACAGCCCGACGAGGACGGCGGGCAGTCCTTCCACGAGGAAGAGCCACTGCCAGCCGTGCAGCCCGCCCGTCCCGGCGAGCCCCAGCAGGAGGCCGGCCAGCGGCCCACCCAGCACCCCGGCGATCAGCGGCCCGGCGAACAGCAGTGCGGTGGCCCTCGCTCGCTGCCGTTCGGGGAACCACTGCGTGATCAGGAACAGGACGCCTGGGAAGAAGCCCGCCTCGGCGATGCCCAGCAGCACGCGGAAGACGATCAGCGAGGTGGCGTCCCAGGACAGCGCGGAGAGCATGCTCACCGCGCCCCAGGTGATCATGATCCGCCCGAGCCACTTGCGCGCTCCGACGCGGTAGAGGATTAGGTTGCTCGGCACCTCCAGGAGCGCGTAGCCGAGGAAGAAGGCTCCTGCCGCAGCACCGAACACGGTCGCGCTCAATTCGAGCGTGCGCGAGATCGAGGGTTCGGCGTAGCTCAGGTTCAGCCGGTCCAGGTACGAAATGA
Organism: Saccharopolyspora elongata; assembly: GCF_004348985.1. Taxonomy (GTDB): domain Bacteria; phylum Actinomycetota; class Actinomycetes; order Mycobacteriales; family Pseudonocardiaceae; genus Saccharopolyspora; species Saccharopolyspora elongata. The sequence continues at coordinate 59,104 of NZ_SMKW01000034.1, forward strand.
CGTACATCAGGACCAGCACCGGTATCAGCCGCCGCCTGGCCAGCGCGACACCCCTGTCGACCAGGGACTGGTCCAGGGGTGCCGGCCGGGCCGGCTCTGGGACGGAAGCGGAGCTCATGTCGTCCTCCCCGAGCCGCTCAGTCGAACAGGTCCGGTTGCTCCTCGGTGATGCGGTCCCACATGGGCCGGAACTGGAACCACCCCGACAACGGGCTGCCGATCTGCTCACGCACCTGGAGGGCGGTCTCGCGGTCGATCTCGTGCGGATGCCCGGCCGCCATGGCCAGCAGCTGCGCCTGGCAGGAACGTTCCATGGTGACGAACCACCAGGCGGCCTCCGCCACGGTCTGGCCGACCGTCAGCAGGCCGTGGTTGGCCAGGACGACCGCTTTGTGGCCGCCGAGCGCGACACCGATCCGCCTACCCTCCTCCGTGTCGTTGACCACCCCGCGAAAGTCCTCGTACAGGCCGTGGTCCTCGAAGAACGCGCAGGCGTCCTGGGTGATCGGGGACAGATGCCGGCGCAGGGTGGCGAACGCCTTGCCGTGCAAGGAATGCGCATGAGCCGCCGCGACGGCATCCGGTCGGGCCTTGTGCACTTCGGAGTGGATGCAGAACGCCGCGCGGTTCACCGGTCGGCGGCCCTCCACCACATTGCCGGCGTGATCGACCAGGATCAGGTCGGAGACCTTGATCTGGCTGAAGCTCATCCCGAAGGGATTGACCCAGAACCACTCGGGGTTCTCCGGGTCGCGAGCCGTGATGTGCCCGGCCACCCCTTCCGAGAAGCCGAGCTTGCCGAACAGCCGGAAGGCAGCGGCCAGTTCCTGCTTGCGGTGCAGCCGCTCCTCCTCCACCGAGTCGAAGGCGGGAGGGAGCATCGCCTGGAATCCGGGCGGGGTCGGTCCAAGTCCGATGTGCACGTCGGCAGCGGTCGTCTCCATCAGAACTCCTTGAGGATCAACGAAACGAGTACGCAGTCGTAGCTCATGCAGAGTCGTATTTCATACAGAGCCGTATGTCATACGATGCTGTATCGTGAAGGGCGTCACGTCCGGATGTCAATGCCCGTGGAGGAATGCGTTGCCGAAGGGACAGACCAAACGCCGCCCGAAGACCACCGAGCGCCTGCTCGATGCGGCGCTCGAGACGTTCGCCGACCGCGGCTTCTACGGCGCCTCGATCGAGGAGATCTGCGACCGGGCGGACCTCACCCGCGGCGCGTTCTACTACAACTACCGCACGAAGGAAGACCTGTTCTTCGCGTTGTTCGACCTGCACGCCCAACGGGTCATCGACCGGCTCACCCAGGCGATCGAAGAGATGCGGGACGCGCCGGACCCGCTGGGCACGCTGATCGCGCGCACCAACGCGGTCGACGACAGCGAACGTCGCTGGTACCTGCTGTCGACGGAGTTCACGCTCCACGCCATCCGCAACCCCGAGACGGCACGCGCTCTGGCCGAGCACGACCGCCGCCTGCGCGACGAGATCGTGCGACTGCTGGGCACGCTGTTCGACCGCCTGGGCCGACAAGCCGCCGTCGACCTGGACTCGCTTGCCCGGTTCATCACCGCCCTGCACGAAGGCTCCCTGGCGCAAAGCCTCGTCGAGCCGGACCAACTGGCCCCGGACGAGCTGGCGACGGCCTATCTGCCGCCACTCATCAAGGCCATCTCCCGAAGCCGAGCCAAGCGGAAAACCAGCCCCTGACCCGAGTTCCGCACGATGCGGCGTTCGCAACCGGCAAGAGTGTCCGGCCGGGTCGCCCTGGTCGACCTCGAAGGCGGCCGCGAGGAATTCGTCCCCGGCCAGGTCTTCTTCGTGCCCGAAAACTTCCGCGGCACCTGGCTCACCCTGGAACCTTCGAAGAAGTTCTTCTTCGCATTCTCCCGTTGATCCGCACCGAGGTCAGCGGCATGAGCCGGGGCGATCAACACGCTTGGCGCTACGGCGCCTCGGTCGTCGCGAACTCCTCGCGGAGCGCCGCACCGTGCTGGTCGAGCGCGGGTACGGATGCGGACTCGAGTGACCAGGTCGAGTGCTGCGTCGGGGGCGCCGTCACAGAAACGGTGCCGGCAGGCGTGTCCACCCCGAGCCGGCTCAGCTGGGGGTGGGCAGCGAGCTCCGGAACCCCGTTGATCCGGGCGCACGGGATGTCGACCTGCACGAGCCGGGCGACGGCCTCGTCGGCGGTGAGCGGCGCGAGAAAACCTTCGACAAGACCGTCGATCTCGGCCCGGTGGGCGACCCGCTCGACGTTCGTGGCGTACCGCTCGTCGCCGGCGAGCTCTGGCCGGTCGAGCAGCCGCTCCGCGAACCGCCGCCACTGGACGTCGTTCTGGATGCCGACCAGCACCATCCCCTCGCCGGCGGTGGGATATGCCCCGTACGGGGCGATGACCGGGTGGTTGAGGCCCACCCGCGGCCAGATCGTGTGCTGGTGCTCCCAATGCAGCAATGGGACGGCCATCCACTCTGCCATCGCCGCGAACATCGAGACGTCCACAACGCCGCCTGAACCCGTAGTCGCGCGCCTCAGCAGCGCCTCCACGATCCCGGCGTGGGCGGAGAGTCCCGCGGCGATGTCGCATGCGGACACCCCGACCCGGCCTGGCGCCTCGGGCGTGCCCGTGACCGATGCCAGCCCGGACTCCGCCTGGATCAGCAGGTCGTAGGCCTTCATCTGCGCATAGGGCCCGGTCCGGCCGTAGCCGGAGATGGTGCAGGCGACGAGCCGGGGATTCGCCTCCACCAATGATTCCGCTTCGAGACCGGCACGGGCCGCTGCACCGGGACCGAGGTTCTGCACGAAAACATCAGCGCGGCTGATCATGGCTCGCAACAGGGCAGCGTCCTCTTCCCGGGTGAAGTCCAGGCAGATCGACTCCTTGCCGCGGTTGAGCCAGACGAAGTAGGCGCTCTCACCATGGACCGCACGGTCATATCCGCGGGCGAAATCTCCCGATGTGCGCTCGATCTTGATCACACGAGCGCCCGCGTCGGCAAGCCGGCACGTCGCCAACGGCGCGGCGACGGCCTGCTCCAGGCTGACGACGAGCATCCCTTCCAGAGGCTTGGTCATCCGAGGGTGTCCTCTCCTGTTCTCGCACTGCTGGGGATCAGATCTGCGTGGCGGGCCATCGCCGACCGCCGACTCGCGCTCGATTCCCAACTCGGCTCCGTACCGAGTCAGCGCTTCCATCGTGTCGGCGGCGGCGAAGGTACCGACGAACTCACCTACGCCGACATCGATGCCCACGTTTGTGGTCGTGTTCTGCCACGTCTCGAAGAGTCGCTTCTGCGACGCCAGCACGGTTGTGGTGTGGCTCGTGACCTTCGCCAGGAAGGTTTCGAGTACCTCCTCCAACCCACTCGGCTCGACGAGCCGGTTGCAGAGACCGGCGAGCTGCGGTGCGGTGGCCGGGTAAAGATCACCGGTCAGGATCATCTCCTTCGCGTGGCCGAGACCCACGTACTGCTGCAGGAGGCCGGCGTCGATGACCGACGGGATGCCCAGCTTGATCTCCGGCAGGCCGAAGCTGGATCGCGTCGTCACCAGACGCACATCGCAGGCGACAGCCAGCTCCAGGGCCCGGATCATTCGTGCGGTGCGGGAGTCCGGTTCAGGAGGGCCAGGGAGCAGACCAGCGACAGCACGACGTAGCCGATCGTCAGCGCCACCACCGAAGTGATCGAGCCCGTCGTGGTGAGCAGGTACTGGCACAGGAACGGTGCGGTGCCCGCGAAGACCGTGGTGGACATCTGGTAGCAGACCGAGATGCCGGTGTAGCGGGTCCGGGCGGGAAAGGCGTTGGAGAGGATTCCGGCCAGGGTCGCGTAGAACATCGAGTGCGGGAAGGTCGCCAGCACCATGCCCACGATGGCCAGGGCGGTAGACCCCGTGCCGATCAAGTAGAACATCAGCGGCATCAGGAAGATCTCCGGCACCAGGATCCAGACGATCGCGTTCCGGGTGTCGAACCTGGTGGCCAGCACCGCGCCGAAGGGCTGCGCCAGCACCTGCGCGATCAGCGCGATCATGATGACCATCAGGAAGGTGGACCGGGAGAAGCCGATGTCCTCGGTGGCCCAGGACAGCGCGAAGGTCGTCTTGACGTACGAGGAAGCCATGCCGATCGCGCCGGCCAGGATGCCGAGCACGACGACCTTCGGCGTGGACCGGAGCACTTCCGCCAGCGGCAGCCGTACAACCGTGCTGGACCGGCGGAGGCTCTCCATCTCCGGCGACTCCTCCAGCCGGGTGCGGATCACGATGCCGACGATGACCAGCACCGCGGAGAACAGGAACGGGATCCGCCAGCCCCACGAGGTGAACTGCTCCTCGGGAAGCTGGGTGATGGCGATGAACGCCAGCGTGCCCAACAGGTTTCCGACCGGCGAGCCCTGTTGGGCGAACGCGCCGAAGAGGATGCTCTTCTTCTTGGGCGCGTGTTCGGTGGCGATCAGCACCGCGCCGCCCCATTCGCCGCCGATCGCGATGCCCTGCAGCATCCGCACGGTGACCAGCAGCAGCGGTGCGGCGATGCCGATCTGGCCGTAGGTCGGCAGCAGGCCGACCATGATGGTGGCGATCCCCATCATGGTCAGGGTGATCATCAGCATCTTCTTGCGGCCGAGCCGGTCGCCGAAGTGACCGAAGATGACGCCGCCGAGGGGGCGAGCGATGAATCCGACCCAGATGGTGGCGAAGGCGACCAGCGTGCCGATGGCAGGCGACACCGTCGGGAAGAACAGCGCGCCCAGCACGAGCGCCGATGCGGTGCTGTAGATGTAGAAGTCGAAGATTTCGATGGTGGTTCCGACGAAGGCCGCGACTCCGGCCCGGCGGGCCATCCTGGATCGCGCGGCGGAGTCGATCGGAGCCGCGACGCCGGAGGCGTCCTCCGGCGTCCCGGTATCGAGCGAACGTGTGGACATGCGGACTCCTTCGTCCAGCAATGAGCGTTTTTCATCCTGGTCGGCCCGCAGTCGCGGGTCGCAAAGCTGCACGTCGATGGGGTGTCGCATGCGCCGCAGGCGCATAGCCCACGTACGACACGGGCGCCGCCGCGGGTTCACGGTGCCCACCCCTCCCGGGGTTCCCCCGGCGAGGACGGCCCCTCCGCCGCGTATTTGGACAGGGGCACCCACAGACCAGGGAGCCTCTGAGGTTCCGCTACCCGCACCGCCACGCGAAACGAGGTTGGAAGAACCTCAATGAGACCGGGGTCAGAGACTGGTGCGGCCTTCGGCCACGGCGCGCTCCAACAGCGGCGCGGGTGTCCAGAACTCGCCATGCGCGGCGTGCAGCGCCTTGATCTTGGCCAGGGTGATGTCCAAGCCGGTGGTTCGGGCGTGGTGCATCGGTCCGCCGCGCCAGGCCGGGAATCCGTAGCCTTGGACGTACACGACATCGACGTCCGAGGCCCGCTGCACGATTCCCTCTTCGACGATCCGTGCGCCCTCGTTGATCAGCGCGAGCACGCAGCGGTCCACGATCTCCTCGGTGGAGATCTCGCGGCGCTCGATGCCGGCTTCCCGTGCGCACTGCTCGATGATCTCCTCGACCGCTGGGTCTGGGATCGGTGTGCGGTCGCCCGGTTCGTAGCGGTAGAAGCCGGCGTTGGTCTTCTGCCCGAACCTGCCCTGCTCGCAGATGCGGTCGGGCACCGCCGAGTAGCGCAGGTGCTTGGGGCGAGTCGGGGCGAGGCGCTTGCGGGCGGCCCAGTTGATGTCCAGTCCCACGAGGTCGGACATCGTCAGCGGCCCCATGGCCATGCCGAAGTCCTTCATGGCCCGGTCGATCTGCTGCGGCGAGGCGCCTTCTTCGAGCAGGAACCAGGCTTCGCGCCAGTAGCCGGTGAGCATCCGGTTGCCGACGAATCCCTCGCACACCTTGACCAGCACCGGGATCTTCCCGATGTCGGTGGCGATCCGCATGCTGGTGTCGATCACCTCGTCGGCCGTCCGGGCGCCGCGGACCACCTCGAGCAGCCGCATCACGTTGGCCGGGCTGAAGAAGTGCAGCCCGATCACGTCCTGCGGCCTGCTGGTCGCGGCGGCGATCTCGTCGATGTCCAGCCGGGAGGTGTTCGTCGCCAGGATCGCCCCCGGCTTGCACACCGCGTCCAGTTGCTGGAAAACCGCCTTCTTGATGGGCATTTCCTCGAACACCGCCTCGATCACGAGGTCGGCGTCGGCGACGTCGGGCATTTCCAGCGTGGGTTTGATGCGCGCCAGCCGTTGGGTGATCTCGTCCTGGCTGAGTTTGCCCTTGTTCGCGGTGATCTCGTAGTTGCGGCGGATCAGCGCCAGCCCACGATCCAGCGGCGCTTGCTCGCGTTCGAAGACGGTGACCGGGTATCCGGCGTTGGCGAACGCCATCGCGATTCCGCCGCCCATGGTCCCCGCACCGATCACGGCCACCGACTTGACCGGGCGGTTGCCCGGCCCGGGTGCCTTGGCCGCCTTGCGTTCGGCGAAGAACAGGTGCCGAAGGGCTTTCGACGTCGGCTCGCCGACCAGCCGTTCGAAGACCGCTCGCTCCCGGTCCAGGCCGTCGGTCAGGGGCAGTTCGGTGGCGTGTTCGACGCAGTCGATGGCGCCGCGCTGCGCGTCGGCGTTGCGGGCTCGCGGGGAGACCGCTGCGCGGGCTGCGGCGAAGTCGACTTCGGCGGCTGCTGGAGCGCGGCGGCCGATCACCGGGTGACTCGGCGCGTCGAGCACCGTGCGGGCGAATTCGACGCCGCCATCCACCGGGTCGCCGTCGAAGGCCGCATCGGCCAGGCCGAGTGCCACCGCCTTGGCCCCGTTCACCGTGCGGGCGTGCTGGATCAGGTCCAGCGCGGCGGCGACCCCGATGAGCCGGGGCAACCGCTGGGTGCCACCGCCGCCGGGCACCAGGCCGAGGTTGACCTCGGGCAGCCCGAGGGTCGCGTCCGCGGTCACCACTCGGTAGTGGCAGCCCAGTGCCAGCTCCAGTCCGCCGCCCAGCGCCATGCCGTGGATCGCCGCGATGACCGGTTTGGCGGACTCTTCGATCGCGGCGATGACCTGGTGCAGCATCGGTTCGGCATTCGCCGCGGGGGTGTTGAACTGGCGGACGTCGGCGCCGCCGGAGAAGCCTCGGCCGCGCCCGGCGAGCACCACGGCCCGCACCGCCGGGTCGGCGACCGCCCTGGTGATGCCTTCGAACAGTCCTTTTCGGACGGTGTCACCGAGGCCGTTGACCGGCGGGTTGTCGAGGAGGAGGACGGCGACGTCGCTGCGCCGCTGGTAGGTGGCGGTGGTCATGAGTTCTCCGCGAATCTGGTCAGGTGGTGGCGAACGCCGCCGTAGGTGTGCTCGATGGCGAACAGGCGCTTGACGTAGTGGCCGAGCGCGAGCTCGTCGGTCATGCCGATGGCTCCGTGCAGCTGGATGCCCTGCTGCCGCAGGAGGCGCCCGGCTTCGACGCAGCCGACCTTGGCCGCGGAGACCATCCGGGCACGCATCGCCTGGTCGGCATCGTCGACGTGGCGGGCCGCTAGCCAGGCCAGCGAGCGGGCCTGTTCCAGCGCCAGCAGCATGTCCACCCACCGGTGCCGGACGACCTGGAAATCCGCGAGCCTGGAGCCGAACTGGCGGCGGTCCCGGATGTACTGGGTGGTGAGGTCCAGGACGGTGCTCATGAGCCCGACCGCTTCCGCGCACAACGCGGCGGTCGCGGCGTCGAGCGCCTTGTCCAGCACCGGGAAGGCCTGATCGGGAGCTCCGATCAGGGACGTTTCCGGCAGGTGGATGTCGGTGAACCTCAGGTCTGTCCCGCGGCGGCCGTCGATGGTCGGGTAGTCGCGGAGGTCCAGCCCGGTCTGGTCGCGGTCGACGAGGAACAGCGAGATGCCGGCCTCGGCCGCCGCATCGCCCGAGGTGCGGGCCGAGACGATGAAGTGGTCGGCTCGGCCACCGTCGATCACGACGATCTTCTGCCCGGTCAGCGACCAACCGTCGCCGGTGCGCACCGCTCGGGTCTCGACGCTGCGCGGATTATGATCCGTCTGCGCCTCGCCGTGGGCGAGAGCGACGATGCGCTCGCCCGCAACCACCTCGGGCAGGATTTCGTCGCAGGCGCGCTGCCCGCGAAGGCCGCCGGCGAGCAACCGTGCGCCGAGCACCGCCGTGCTCACGTACGGTTCGTCGACCAGACGGCTGCCGAACTCCGCCAGGACTACGGCCGTCGTGCTCGCATCCGCGCCGGAATCCTCGGCGGCAAAGCCCAGCAAGCCCATTTCGGCGAAGGACTTCCAGTGCGCGGGTTCGAGCGTGGTTCGCGGCGGCGAGTACTCGCGGTCCAGGTAGCTGCCGACGGCCTCGGCGATCGCCCGCTGCTCGTCTTGCAGGTCCACGTGCTGCCAGCGGCCTTCGCGCTGGTCCAGCAGGGCCTTGGCGATGATGTTGCGCTGGATCTCGTTGGTTCCGCCGCAGATCGAGATCTTGCGCAGGTTCAGGTGGAAGCCGGCGAGCGGCTCCGCCCAGTCCGGGCCGACTCCGGCGCCGTCCAGTGAGAAAGCGCCGTCCGGGAACCGGATGCCGTGCACCCCGGCCACCTCGACCTGCTGCTCCGTGATCCGCTGCGCCAGGTCCGCGCCGAGAAGCCGCAGCACCGACGCCTCGGTGCCCAGCCCTCCGTCGGCCAGCACCCGTTCGGTCAGCCGCAGGTTGGTCTCCTGCAAGGCGAGCGCGTCGATCTCCAGCCGCGCCAGTTTCGAGGCGAACACCGGGTCCGCGCTCAGCGGCGCCCCGTCGATGTCCCGCTGCGCGGCGATCCGCTGGAGGAACGCGAGTTCACGCTTGGCCCGGCCCACGCGTGCGGCGCCGAAGCGTTCCTGCGCCAGCAGGAACTTCGCGCAGGTCCAGCCGCCGCCGAGCTCGCCGACGAGGTTGTCCACCGGCACCCGGACGTCGTCGAAGAACACGTCGTTGATCTCGGTGTCACCGTCGATGGTGCGGATCGGTCGCACCGTGACGCCCGGCGAACGCATGTCGACGAGCAGGAACGAGATCCCCTCCTGCGGTTTGCCACCGCTGTCGGTGCGGGCCAGGCAGAACATCATGTCCGCGTACTGCGCGTAGGTGGTCCAGGTCTTCTGTCCGTTGAGGACGAAGTGGTCGCCGTCCCGGTCTGCGCGCAGCTTCAGCGATGCCAGGTCGGAGCCCGAACCTGGTTCCGAATAGCCCTGGCACCACCAATCCTCGCCGGTCAGGATCCTGGGCAGGTAGCGTTCTCGCTGCTGCGACGTGCCGTACTCGAGCAGCACCGGGCCGACCATGCGCAGGCCGAACGGTGGCGTCTCGGGCGCCCCTGCGATGGCGGCTTCCTCGTCGAAGATCTGCCGCTGAGCCGGCGACCATCCAGCCCCGCCGTGGGACACCGGCCAGTTCGGCGCGGCCCAACCGCGCGCTTGCAGGATTCCTTGCCAGCGCGGGAAGTCCTGCTTCTCCAGGCGTCGGTGCTCGATGACCTTGCGGCGCAGGTCCGCGGGCAGCTCGGCGGCTATGAAGTCCCGCACCTCGGCCCGAAAAGCCGCCAGTTCCGTGTTGTCAGACATGCTTCTCCTCCAGCTCGAAGCACAGCGGGGCACCGGTCCGGTCCTGCAGTTGCGCGCGGGTGAGCCCGGGAACCATTTCGCGCACCACGAAGCCGTTCATCGTCACGTCCACTGTGGCCAGATCCGTGTAGACCCGGTTGACCACTCCCGCGCCGGTCAGCGGCAGCGAGCACTGCGCCACCAGACGTGGTCGTTCGTCCTTGGTGAGGTGTTCCATCACGACGTGCACCCGCTTGGCGCCGACCGCGAGATCCATCGCACCGCCGACGGCATCGGCCCGGCCGGTGTCCCCCAGCGACCAGTTCGCCAGGTCGCCGGAAGCAGAGACCTGGTAGGCCCCGAGGACGCAGTAGTCGAGATGTCCGCCGCGCATCATGGCGAACGAGTCGGCGTGGTGGAAGAACGAACCGCCCGGCACCATGCCCACCGGTGCCTTCGCGGCGTTGGTGAGGTTCGGATCGGGCTCCTCGCCGGGCGCCAGGGCGCGCATGCCGAGGATGCCGTTCTCGCTGTGCACGACGACGTCGTCGGCGGGCGTCCAGTGCTCCAGGGCGAGGACCGGCAGCCCGATCCCGAGGTTCACGTACGAACCGGAGGGGATGTCCCGGGCGACCGCCCGCGCCATCTCCGATCGACTCCGCTTCTCGATCATGCGGTCCTCCCATTCGCGACGACCACCCGCTGCACGAAGATGCCCGGCGTGACCACCGATTCCGGGTCCATCGCACCGAGCTCGCAGGACCGGTCGGCCTGCACGATCGCCGTGGCGGCGGCCATGCACATCAGCGGCCCGAAGTTCCGGCCCGTCTTGCGGTAGGTGAGGTTTCCCCACCGGTCGGCGTTTTCGGCCTTCACCAGCGCGAAATCGCCGTGCAGCGGCGCTTCGAAGACGTGGCCCCGGCCATCGATGACCCGGGTTTCCTTGCCGTCGGCCAACGCGGTCCCGTAGCCGGTCGGTGTGAAGAAACCGCCTAGTCCCGCGCCAGCGGCGCGCAGTCTCTCCGCCAGCGTGCCCTGCGGCACGCATTCGTACTCGATGCGGCCCGCTGCGAACGCCTCCGCGAAGACGTGGGATCCGGTTCCGCTGGGGTAGGACGCGATCAGCTTGCGAACCCGGCCGAGCTTGATCAGCCGGGCCAGCCCGTCCTCCCCGGTGCCGCTGTTGTTGCACACCACGGTGAGCTCGGCGGCGCCCTGCTCGGCCAGCGCCTCCAGCAGTTCGACCGGCTGACCTGCCACACCGAAACCGCTGACCAGAACGGTGGATCCGTCGGCGATGCCGGCCACCGCCCGTTCGATGGACTCGACGAACTTGTTGATCACGACCGCACCTCCGCCGGGGACGCCGTGGACAGGATCGCGGTCGCCTCGCTGGAGAAGACCCCGCCGTTGCCGTGCACCAGAGCGGTCCGCGCTTCCGGCACTTGCCGCGCCCCGGCCGCACCGCGCAGCTGCTCGACCGCCTCGATGACCAGGAAAATGCTGTACATCCCCGGGTGCGCGAAGGACAGGCCGCCGCCGTTGGTGTTCATCGGCAGGCTGCCGCCGGGCTCGATGCGGCCGTCCGAGACGAACGCGCCGCCCTCCCCCTTCGCGCAGAAACCCAGGTCTTCCAGGAACAGGATCGGCGTGATGGTGAACGCGTCATAGAGCTCGACGACGTCGATGTCCGCCGGGCCCAGGCCCGCCTGGGCGAAGGCGGCGCGGCCGGAATCGACCGCCGGGGTCACGGTGAGCTCCGGCATGCTGGAGATCTGCCGGTGCCAGTGCGCATGTCCGGTGCCGAGCACGTGCACCGGGGCCGGGTGCAGGTCGCGGGCCCGGTCGGCACGGGTCACCACGAACGCGCCCGCGCCGTCGGTGACCAGGCAGCAGTCCCGGACGGTCAGCGGCTCCGAGACCATCTTGGCGTTCATCACGTCGTCGACGGTGAGCGGATCGCGTTTGAACGCAGCGGGGTTCAGCTGCGCCCACTTGCGCGCCGCTACGGCGACCTTCGCGAGCTGTTCGCGCGTCGTGCCGTATTCATGCATGTGCCGTGCGGCGGCGAGGGCGTAGCTGGTCGGTGGGTTGAACGGCTGGTACGGGTGCTCGTACGGCTGGGGGTCCAGCGCGGCGCGCATCTGGTTGACAGCGGTGCTGCTCGGCGCGCTGCGCGGAGTGGCGCCGTAGCAGATCAGCAGGTTGTCGCATTCGCCCGCGGCGATGGCCAGCTGGGCGATCTTCAGCGCGGCGATGAACGACGAGCCGCCGAACATGGTGCTATCGGAGAAGCGCGGCCGGATGCCGAGGTACTCCGCCATCCGCATGACCCACCACGGAGAGGTCAGGCTGGCGGTGATGATGCCGTCGATCTGCTCCATCCGCAGCCCGCTGGCCGCCACCGCCGTCGACGCGGCCTGCGCGATGATGTCCTGCTCGCTGCGGGTGCCCGCGTGCCCGAGCCCGGCCATTCCCGTGCCGAGCACGGCGACCGAGGGGTTGGTCAGCACTGCTCCTCCCCCGGTTCGAAGGTCAGCAGCGGACCGGCTCCAGCCGCCTTGCCGACCACTGCGACGACCGGCATCCCGATCCGGACCGCGGCCGGCTCGATGCCAGTCACGTTGGTCATCAGGCGCGGACCTTCGTCGAGGTCCACCAGCGCGACGTTGTAGGTCTCGTCGTTCCGGCGATGCACCACGGTGGTGGAGTGCACCGTGCCGCGACCCGACGGCTCGACCCACCGCAGGTTCGCCGAGCCGCAGTGCGGGCACAGGATGCGCGGATAGAAATGGGGCCGGCCGCAGTCCTCGCAGCGCGGAATCACGAACTTCCCGGCTTCGAGACTCCGCTGGAAATGGTCATCGACGCCTACGACCGCCGCTCCGTTGCGATTTAATTCCATGAGTTCCAATAACCTTGTGATCCACGGGGCACGCGACATCCGATTCACCGATGCGCACTACCGAACGAAATGAAATACTATTCCCAACGACCCGGGAAATCGACTTGAAATATTCGAACCCAGGATTCGTGGATATCGAAGGCACTCACGCCCCGGGCGGGGCCGCCTGCCGGGTGGCCACCACCCGGGGGTCGGTGAGCAGGAAGTCCACGAACGCCGCCGTGAAGCTCGGCAGCGCGGCGTCCACCGAGGTGACCAGGTGCAGCTCCCGGGCAGCCCACGGCTCCAGGATGCGCAGCGCGGCCACCCGGCCGCTTTCGGCCATCGGCCTGGCCACGCTCAGCGGCACCAGCGACACCCCGACGCCCGTCTCCACCAGGTGCAGCACGGCGTTGAACGAGTGGACGTGCAACCGCGCGTTCAGCGTCTGCCGGTCCCGCTTCGCGACCTCGGCCAGGAACAGGTAGTTGCTGCTGGTCCGGCTCATGCAGATGAAGTCGAACTCCAGCGCCGCGCCGAATCGGATCTCCGGATGGCGGGCCAGCGGGTGGTCGATCGGCGTGACCACCACCAGCTCGTCCACCGCGTACCGCACCGACCGAACGCGGCTGTCGGAGACTTCCCCGGCCAGCACACCGACATCGACCTCGCCGGTGGCCACGCCTTCCGCGATCGCACCGCTCAGCCGCTCCTCCAGATCCAGGTTGACGTCAGGGTGGGCCAGCAGGAATCGGCTGACGCTGGGCAAGATGAAGCCGTTGAGGGAACTGCTGTTGGCCCACAGCCGCACGCTGCCCTTGAGCCCCTGCGAGAACCGGGACACGTCCCCGTGCATCCGGTCCACACCGGCCAGCAACTCCCGGACGTGCGTCAGCAGCACCTCACCGGCCGGGGTCAACCGCATCCCGCGCGCCGTCCTGGTGAACAACGCGGTGCCCATCGCGTGTTCGAGGTTCTTCAGCCGGTAGCTGGCCGAGGACGCCGTGATGAACACCGCCGACGCACCGGTCGACAGGCTTTCCGCCTCCGCGATGGCGCGGAACAGCCGGAGATCGGTCAGTTCGTACCGCATGCCGCCGCCCAATCCGCCACCTCCACACCGGTCGCGCGCGCGGCCCCTCACCTGCGGTATCGACCCGGCGAAATTACCACGGCCAAAAGCCCAGGCGAGGACCCGACGAGACGGCCATCACAACGTCGCACGGCGTCCCGGCCGCGCACCGTCGGTGACTACGTGGGTGGCTGCAACCCCGCTGCCCACCCTGCTCCGAGAGGAGGGCAGCACATCTTCGATCTCGATCACCGGTTCGTTTCCCGATCACCGCCCTCAGCGCCGCGACGGGGCGGGCCCGATTCATTCCTCGACCCGCTCATCGAACCGCGGTCACCGGGAGCGCTTCCGGTTCAGGAATTCGGCCATGAACCGCTGCGGTTCACCGGTGTCGAAGGCTGCCGCGAATTCCGGGATGCTGGCCGCTACGGCCTCGTCGACCGGGAGGTCCTCCCACGAGCGCAGCAACCGCTTCTGCTGGCGCAGCGCGGCCGGGCCCAGCTCGGCGAGACGCTTCGCGTTGCGGGCTACCGCAGCATCCAGCTCGGGTAGGTCGCAGATCTCGTGCACCAAGCCCCAGGACAGCGCGGTGGGCGCATCGATCTGGTCGCCGGTGAGGGTCAGCCAAGTGGCGCGGCCGTTGCCCACCAGCCGTGGCAGCAACGCGGCGTGGATCACCGACGGAATGCCGACCGCGACCTCGGGCATGCCGAAATGCGCATCGCTACTGGCGATTCGCAGGTCGCAGGCGGCCGCCACTTCAAGGCCGCCACCCAGGGTGTAGCCGGCGAGCCGGGCGATCACCGGCGCAGGGAAGTCGCGCACCGCATCGCACATGCCCTTGAGCCCTGTGATGAACTCAGCGGCGCTGCTCCGGTTCAGCGTGACCATCTCGCCGATATCGGCGCCGCCGATGAACGCCCGGTCACCGGTGCCGCGCAGCACCAGCACCCGGACGTCGTCGCGGGCTGCGAGCGCCTCGATCGCCGCCGTGACGTCCTTGATGACCGCGCTGCTCAGGATGTTCAGCACCTTCGCATTGGTGATCGTGACCGTTGCGATGCCGTCGCCGTCCAGCGTCGTCGTGGTGTGTTCGGAAGTCTTGTTGTCCGCCAAAGCTGCTCCCAAGTCCGGGGTTCACTGTCAGTTCTGCCTGTGACCGGCACGTCACAGCGGGTCGTGCGGGATTGGTCGGTTGCCGCAACGAAGAACCCGCCCTCAACCGGAGTGGACGACGCCCCTGCGCACCAGAGCCGCGATCTCGTCGCCCCCGAGGCCGAGTCCGCTGAGGACTTCGACCGAATGCTCACCCTTCGCCGGCGGCGGTCGGTATTCGGTCTTCTGGTCCCCGGCCAGCAGTGGGTTGCGCACCATCGGCACGACGCCCAGCGTGGGACGCTCGGCCTCGATCCGCATGCCCCGGTGCACCACCTGGGCATCGCGGAAGACGTCGTCCAGCGTGTTGATCGCGCCCCAGGGAACCCCGGCCTCGTCGAGCACGCGGCACCACTCCTGGCGGCTCCGGGACGCCATCGCGGCGGCCACGGCCGGACGCAGCTCGGCCAGGTTGTCGATGCGGGCGGCATTCGTCGCGTACCGCTCGTCGGCCGCGAGCTCGGCCAGCCCGGCCGTGGCGCAGAACCGCCGGAACTGCGCATCGTTGCCGATCGCGAGGATCAGGTGACCATCGGCGCAGGCGAACACGTCATACGGCGCGCAGTTCGGGTGGGCGTTTCCGATGCGCTGCGGAATCTTGTCCGACACCAGGTAGTTCGACGCCTGGTTCGCGTTCATCGCCACCGCGACGTCGAGCAGCGCGATGTCGATCGACTGCCCCGCACCGGTCGTCGTGCGCTGCAGGAGAGCGGCCAGGATCGCACTGGTCGCATACATCCCGGACATCAGGTCGACCACCGCCACCCCGGTTCTGCACGGCCCGGCTCCGGGTGTGCCGTCGGCCGGCCCGGTGTAGCTCATCAGCCCGCCCATGCCCTGGAAGACGTAGTCGTAACCAGGCTTTCCAGCCATCGGCCCGCTGGCACCGAAGCCGGTGATGGCCAGGTGGATCAGCTTCGGGTTGATCTCCCGCAGCGCGGCATACCCCAGGCCGTACCGGTCGAGGGTTCCGGGCTTGTAGTTCTCGACGACGACATCGGCCTCGGCGGCCAACTCCCGAACGAGCGCCGCACCAGCCGGCTCGGCGAAGTTGATCGCGATCGACCGCTTGCCCCGGTTGCAGCAGATGTAGTAGCCGGAGAACCCGTCCGCAACCGTGGTGTCCGGCAAGTACGGCGGTCCCCAGCCCCTGGTGTCGTCGCCGCCGTCCGGGTTTTCGATCTTGATCACCTCGGCGCCGAGATCGGCCAGGTTCTGGGTGCACCACGGGCCGGCCAGGATTCGGGACAGGTCCAAAACCTTGATTCCCGCGAGAGCCCCGCTCAGCATGCCCATTCCATCGTTTGTCGCACGACATCACCCTAGATCGCCCATTCCGCGAGAACCATTGGAAAATATCGAACCCGGTCTCCGCATTTTTCGAAGACGCCGGAACCAATCGCGAAAATGAAGGTTCTCGGCATGCTCGACGGTCCTCGATGCAGCGGAATCCGCGGGTTCGCCGACCAGTGGAAGCCCTACGGCGTCGCAGAAACCATGCGGCCGTACGGGTCAACCGCAGGCGATCACCGAATACTTTCC
Source organism: Saccharopolyspora elongata (assembly GCF_004348985.1). GTDB lineage: Bacteria > Actinomycetota > Actinomycetes > Mycobacteriales > Pseudonocardiaceae > Saccharopolyspora > Saccharopolyspora elongata. Next base: position 75,326 of record NZ_SMKW01000034.1, read on the forward strand.
TCTCGCTTGATTACTGTGATTCCAGGGGTAGCAGGAGGAGAGAAATGTACGACACCGAGCCGGAGACGACGGCTGGCAGGACTGCGGTGAGCAATGACGCCAGCGGGGTCGTGGCCGGTTCGGTGGTGCAGGCCGGATCCATCGCGGGGAGCGTGCACGTCCACAACTCCCAGCCGGAGCAACCGGTACCGCGGCAACTCCCGTCCACGCCCGCGAAGTTCGTCGGCCGCGCCGAGGAACTCGCGCGACTGACCGAAGCACTGGACAAGGTGACAGATGCGGACAGCACGGTGCAGGTCTCGGCTTTGGCCGGAGCTGGGGGGACCGGCAAGACCTGGCTCGCACTGCACTGGGCCCACCAGCATCTGGACCAGTTCCCCGACGGGCAGTTGTTCGTCGATCTGCAGGGCTTCTCGCCTGCGGACGCACCTATGGATCCCGCAGTCGCGGTGCGGGGCTTCCTCGATGCCCTCGGCGTCGTCCCCGACCGGGTCCCGCCCGACCTGCACACCCAGACAACGTTGTTCCGCAGTCTGGTCGACGGCAAGCGAATGCTGATCGTGTCGGACAACGCCACCGACGCCACCCAGGTGACCCCGCTGCTGCCGGGAAGCCCGACCTGCAAGGTAGTGGTGACCAGCCGCCGACACCTGACCAGCCTGGTCACCCGCCACGGCGCCCACCACCTCCGCATCGGGCCGCTCTCCGACACCGAAGCACGCCAGCTGCTCACCACCCGGCTGGGCGCGGACGGGGTGGCGGCAGAACCGGACGCAGTCACTGAACTGGTTGCCTGCTGCGGCGGGTTTCCACTGGCACTGGGCATCGTGGCAGGCCGCGCACACATGGCCTCTGATGCCCCACTAGCAGTGCTGGCCGCCGACCTTCGCGACGCCGCAACTCGCCTCGGTGCCCTAACGGACGATGACCCGGCGGTAAGCCTGCCAGCGGTCCTGTCCTGGTCTCTACGTGCGCTTACCGACGAGCAGGCCCGCGTGTTCGGACTGCTCGGGATCGCGCCCGGCCCGGCCATCAGCTTGCTGGCCGCCGCCAGCCTCACAGCCCTGCCCACCACCCGCGCCAGTGCAGTACTACGCGGGCTGGAGCAGGTCAGCCTGCTCGACCGGGACACCAATGGCCGGTACCGGATGCACGACCTGGTTCGCCTGCACGCCCGTGACAATCATCCCGAAGCCGACCTTGAAGTGGCGTTGCGGCGGGTGGTCGACTTCTACCTGCACACGGCATACGCCGGCGACAGGTACCTGAACCGTCACGCCACCCCTCTCGATCTGGATCCGCCGTTGGCGGGCTGCCAGCCGCAGCCTCTGACCGACGCCGCAGCGAGCATGGCATGGTTCGTCGCAGAGCACCCCTGTCTATTGGGCGCACAACGGGCAGCTGCCGTGCGGGGCTGGCATCAGGTCGTGTGGCAATTGGCTGGGGTTTTGCAGCAATTCCACTACCGGCGGGGGCACCGTCACGATGCTGTCACCGTCTTGCGGACAGGACTGGCTGCAGCCGATCAGCTAGCCGACCCCACCTCCTCCATTCATGCGCATCGGCTCCTTGGAGCCGCTCTCGCCCGGATAGGACGGGAGGGCGAAGGGCTGGAGCATCTCCAGCAGGCCCTCTCCCTGGCCGAACGTGCTCATAGCCGTCATCACCAAGCCCACACCCACCAGGCTCTCGCAAGCGCCTGGGGGAGGCGAGGGGAGCATGGGCGGGCACTGGAGCACGCCACCCGCGCTCTGCACCTCTACGAGCAGGACCCGACCTCTCCTGTGTGGAAAGCCAGCGCCCTCAATCTGATGGGCTGGTACGCCGCGCAGATAGGTGACTACCAGCGAGCCCGTGCGCACTGCCAAGCCGCACTCGATCTGCACCGCGACCACCTCAACCACGACGGTGAGGCAACGGCCCTCTACAACCTCGGTTACGTCGACCATCACAACGGCGACCACGATCAGGCCCTAGCCCACTACCGGCAGGCCCTCGTCCTGCGACGGAACACAGGTAACACCTATCAAGTCGCCAACACCCTTGACAGGGTCGGCCACGAGCATGTGGCATGCGGGCAGACAGAGCAGGCCCGGGCGGTATGGCGGGAGGCACTGGAGCTGTTCCAGGCACAAGGACGCGACAACGCAGCCGTGCGGGTACAGCGGCAACTCGATGATCTCGACCAGCGGTCAGGCATCGCGTAGCCGGTGTCCAGGAGACCGGCAGGCTCTCGAACAACGCCGCCGCCAACCCGGTGCACAACCCATTCCGGTCACTGCCCGTCCATCCACAATGGACGACGAGAACGTGCTTCTCGGCCTTCGGCGAACCTCCGCAGGCTGACCTCGGAGCCCCCGTCACGGACTTCGGGGGCCACGGGAGACGGAACTTGGACCTGCGGACCGCGGAACGCTCAGTTGGTCAGCGGAACCATCAACGGCATCAGCCACGCTCAGGCGCCGGGGGCGCGGTAGTCGACAGTCTTCCGCGCAGCCTCGTCGACGTCCTCGGGGCGAAGGAGCGGCACCGCTCTGGTCGTCACGGCCCCAGCTGCCCTAATCGCCATAGCCATGGCAGCCATGGAGACGTCGTCGGGCATGTCAACAACGACGAAGACATCGTCGGCTCCGAACGCGAAGTAGAACGACTCAAGCGTTCCGCCGCACGACCCGACGACCCTTTCAACAGCCTCCCGCCGCCCGGTTCCGCCCTCGGCGAGCACCCCCTTCGTCCCCCCGGCGGTGTAGCTGCCCTGCACCAAGTACTTCGGCATGTCGCTCCCCCCACTTCACCCTGCAGATGCCCGCAGCCGCGGGTTCCGCTCCCACCATCGGGCACCAGAGCAAGCCCTGCCAATCGAAGCGCAGCTCCACGACCGACAACTCGAAACCGACACCGTCCCCCTCTGGCGACTGCCCGAGAACGCCCCCGGATCCACGCGCACGTGGCCACACCACCGCAAGGGCAACAGGGTTGCGCACGCACCCCGTTCCACAACGTCTCATGGCAGTGCGAGCAGCAGGAGGGCCTGTGCGTTCCCGACTCTTCCTCGTGCTCCGATGAATGGATGGCCTCCTTTTGTCGTAACTCTGTTTACGATGGTCGTCACATTGTGACTGCGACTCCAAGGTCCAACGTGAACCTATGGGCCCGAGAACCTTCCGCAAGCAGGAGACCGCGAGCAGGCGGTGCGAGACATGCCGCTTATGTTCCGTATCGGCAGGAACAAAGCCCGAATGTAGAGGCTTCCCCCGATAGCACCTCGTAGTTCCGCAGTCACTTGACGTAACATGACGTTGCTGGTAATCGTTATGCGTTTTAGGCTCGGTTGATTGGATGTGGTTTCTGATGCAAAGAAAATGGGAAGCCGACGCTACGGCGGCTTTTGCGCGACGTTTGGGCAAATCAGCACTGGAGCTGTCGATGACAGACGAAAATCCGAGCTGTCCGGATATCTGGGAACTAGCAAACGGAGATGTTGCGGTCATCGGACGAGATCTCACCGAGAGCTACATACGGCGATTGCCTTCGGGCGTGAGTATCGGCCACGACGAGCGGCTTGTCGTCATCCCTGGGAAGATGTTGAGGTCAGCAAAGGGGGATATCGCCGATGAAGAATCCTCCGCGTGAACTGCTGGGCGAGCGCCTGTCACCCGAGGAGTATCTCCGTGACTTCGATCCTCGTTTCTGGCGGATCACGGAAAACGATTTCTGGAAGTTCGAACGGCGGCAGTCGTTTCAGGAGCAGGGCAACTCGAGCTGGGATGCGTTCGCGCGTGGTGACTGGAGCGAGTCGCTGAAGCTGCTCGAGGACAGAACGGAAAACCTGAAGTCCTACTTCCGACGAGTTACTGAGCAGGGATTCACGACCTACCGAGTACGTGTAGTCGAAGAGCCTCTCACTCCGTACATGCAGTGGCTCATACATTCCCAGCGTCAACGCAGCGAATACGGCGGGCATGTGCGGATCGTCGGAGTCGACGAGGTCGCCCCGTTTGAGTCTGATGGGACTCTTCCCGAGATCGTGACGGTCGGCAGTGAGGCCATCTATCAGGTCCTGTACGACGCCGACGGCGTCCTAGAGGGGGCGATTCGATCGGATGCTCCGGAGGATCTCGCCAGCTGGCGAGATTTCATGATGCGGCTGTACGCGACAGGCGAGGACATCGCCGACTACTTCGAGCGCGTCGTAGAGACACTGCCCCCGCCCGATCCCGGCGAGGAATGACCCGGACATCGACAAGTTCCTCGTTCAGGACAGAAAAGGCCGATCCGTGCACACAACGCCAGAGCCGGATGAGTACGACCCGCATAAGCATGCCGCGACGCACTCGGAACTGTCCGGTCGCGCCGCTGACGTCGTCCAGGCCCGCGACGTCAGCGGAGGCGTCCACTTCCATCACCCGCCAGCAGCCGAGCACCGGGCGGATGTGCCCGTGCCGCGTCAACTGCCGCCCGACGTCTGGGATTTCGTCAACCGGGACGCCGAGTTGCAGCGCCTCGACCTCAAACTCCTGAGGCACGAGAGTTCCGCCCGTGTCTCGGCACTGTGCGTGATCGTCGGTACCGCTGGGGTCGGCAAGACCGCCTTCGCCCTGCACTGGGCTCACAAGGTCCAGCACGAATTTCCCGATGGGCAGCTGTACGTCAACCTGCGCGGCTACGACCCCGGCTCCCCCGTCACCCCCCATCAGGCCCTCGAACGCTTCCTGCGTGCCCTAGACGTGCCGGCCTCGGCAATTCCGCGTGAGCTGGAGGATCGGGCGACGTTGTTCCGCTCCCGGCTGGCCGGGCGCCGGATACTCGTGGTGCTCGACAACGCCTCCGGTCCCGGCCAGGTCCGCCCCTTACTGCCGGGCACATCGGACTGCCTGGTGCTGGTTACCAGCCGCAGCCGTTTGTCCGGGCTGGTCGCCCGAGACGGCGCCTACCGCCTCACACTGAACCTCCTCGACGAGGCCGAAGCCACCACACTTCTCCGCAAAGCCTCCGCCGACTACCGGAGCACCGACAGCGCGACTGATCTCGCCGAGCTATCCCGCCTGTGCGCACGCCTTCCCTTGGCCTTGCGGATTGCAGCCGAACGGGCCGCGAGCCAGCCGACAATACCGCTGCGCGAACTGATCGCCAGACTCCGCGACGAGTCCGAACTTTGGGACGCGCTCACGGCCAGCCACGATGACGAATCCGATGCGGTCCGCTCGGTATTCGCCTGGTCGTATCGTGGCCTGACCGCAGGCGCTCACCGTCTGTTCCGGCTCCTTGGCCTGCATCCCGGCCCCGAATTCAGCACGCATGCCGCCGCAGCGCTGGTCGAAGCCACCGTGGGTGAGGCCCGACGCCTGCTCGACGAGCTCGTCGGTACGCATCTGCTCGAACAGATCGCACGGGATCGCTACCAGTTCCACGATCTGCTGCGCGCCTACGCTCTCGACGAGGCACGGCATGAGGATCCAGATACTGCCGGTGCGGCACTGCGGCGGCTTTTGCTGTGGTACCTGCGCACCGCAGATGCGTGCATGGCCACCGCGGTGCCGGGAGCGTTCCGCACCTCACTGGCCGAGCAAGCCGAAGGCTCCCCGCCAATGAGCTTCGACGACCAGACCGAGGCGATCACATGGTTCGACCAAGAGCGGTCGAACCTCCTCGCCGCCGCTCAGGCCGCACACAGCGCGGGCATGCCGGATCTCGCTTGGCAGATTCCCGCCGCGATCCAACGGATGTACGCCCGTTACAACCACTTCGACGACTGGCGCACCGCCTGTACGATCGCACTGCCCGCCGTGCGCGAGGTCGGCGACCGCAGTGGCGAGGCCGTGATCATCGAGAGCCTGGCGAAACTGCACACACAGAGCTTCGAACTCGATCAAGGGATCGAGTTCCACCAAGCAGCCCTCGCCCTTCGGCAGGGAATCGGTGACAGGATCGGGCAAGTTTCCTCGCTGAATGGAATCGCACTGGCCGCACTGCGGGGCCACCGCCTCGACCAAGCACACGACTACTTCGAGCGGGCCCATTCCATGGCGATGGAACTCGACGATCATGCGTGGCAGGCCATCACCGCCAACGGGCTCGCACACGTACACCTCGAAGCCGAGGACTACAAGCAGGCGCACGAACTCAACAGGATCGCGCTCACGCTGTACCGCGAAGTCGGCAACGAGGCCGGAGAGGGGGACGCGCTGCGCTGTGCCAGCGAAATCCAACGCAGAACAGGGCACCTCGAGCAGGCCTACGAGAGCATTGACCGGGCACTCGGCATCGCCGAGGAAGCCCGCAACCCCGTTTGGGAAGGATGGTGGCTGCTCGATCTCGGCCGGCTGCAGGTCGCACTCGGCCAGGCCGAGGACGCGCTGGAGACCTACCACCGAGCGGCGGCCCTGCAGCGCCGCATCGGCGACCGATCCCGAGAGGGGATCGTGTGGGACGCTATCGGCCAGGCCTACGCGGCACTCGACCGCTACCCCGAGGCCACTGAGTTCCACCGCACTGCCGCGGAGCGGCACCGTCAGCTCGGCGACCGCTGGAATCTGGCCCTGACACTGACCCACCTCGCCCATGCCCTGACCGCAACCGGTGCGCGAGCCGAAGCCTCCACCCACGCGAACGAGGCGCAACAGATCCTCGCCGAGTTCACCGACCCGGCGGCCAGACGACTCCACAACCAGGTGAGCGCTCTGTCAGCCGAGTGAGCTGTTCACCGGACAAGCACCGCACACATGACTGTGAAAGTGAGACCACGATGTCCCGGGTCGCTCTGGTGTCCTTCCGATCCGACCTCTTCGCCGCGCTCCACGCAGGCAGCAGACTGGGAGGGCATGAGCCGGTCCTGTACATCTCCGGACGTTCCGCCCGCCCTAAGGGAGACAGCTATCCGAACATGGGCGAGAAGGTGGACAACATTCTCGAAGGGATCCCGCCCGAAGTCGACCTCCTGCTGCCCGGTGACGTTGACGGACTAGCCAACGCACTCCGCGGCTACCGCATCGATGTCGCCGTTGTCTTCGGCCTGTCGTGGAAACTGCCCCCTGCTGTCCTCGACGTCCCCAGGCTCGGCATCGTCAACGTGCACCCCTCAGCACTGCCCAAGTACCGAGGCCCCGCATCGGTGCAGTGGGCGATCCGCAACGGCGACACCCACCTCGGCGTGACCGTCCACCGGATGGACAACAAGATTGACACCGGAAACATCATCGCCCAACACGACGGCATCCACCTTCCTGAATTCATCACCTACGACCAACTCTGGGACCAGATCACCCCGAGCGTCGAGATCACCCTCGGCAAAGCCCTAGACCTCGTCGCCGACGGATTCCCAGGTATGCCCCAGGACGAGAAAGCAGCGACGAGGGCCCCCTTGATGGAACCGGACTTCAGCTACATCGACTGGTCCCAGCCTGCACACGTCATCCACAACCAAGTACGAACCTTCTACTACGGAGCCGGCATCCCCGGACCATTCGCCGAAATCGACGGGAGCTGGATGCGCATCATCCGCACCCGGCTCGAACCCGGTGACGGCACTCGCGTGGAATGTTCCGACAGGCCGATCTGGATCGTCGAAGCGGAAGCCGCGCAACCACCGACGGATTGTTCGTAGCCGGACGCACCGTTGGTTCCTCGCTGCGCTCTTCAGCCACATGGCAGGCGTTGCACCGGATTCATCTTGCTCTGGGCAACTCCGGCTGAACCACCCCGCCCCGCCTGTCGGCCACCCCGCCGGAGCCGGCGCGCAGCTCCTCATCGGTGAACAGACCTGCTCGGCGTATCGGAGCGGCCCGACCTTCCGCCGCCGACGCCCCTGAACACAACCGGTTCGCTCTCGCCTAGCCACCCTCGGACGGCGGGACAACAAGACGCCGGATGCCCTCGGAATTCATCGGAACCCCGCACAGCCGCATGAGCACCGAGGGCTTCCCCGCCGTCGCGTTTGGCGGCTCCGTCGGCGGGCACCGCAGCTCCGTCGGTGTCAGCTCGACTTTGACGACGGTCGACCGGCTGGTACTCGTCTGCTCCATCGCCAGCGACACACCGATGAACAGCGCTCCGGCCGCCACGGTTCCGCCGGCCACCACCGCAACGGCCTTCCCGAACTTCAACCTTCGCCCCTTTCCGCAAGATCCACCTTCCCTATCGCCACACCGCCCTGTCCCGTCACACACCCTGGTAAGCCCCGAAATCGCACTCGACCGGAAGGGGATCAGGCGTCTATCACCAGGTCTTCGAGTGGTTTCGCGCAGCACAGGAGGATCTTGTTCTCCGCTCGGTCCCGGGGACGGATACCGCCGTTGTGCCGCATGTCCACCGAGCCCTTCAGCAGCGTTGCTTTGCAGGTGCCGCACATTCCTTGTCCGCAGGACGACGGCAGGGTGATGCCGGAGCTTGCCGCGGCGTCCAGGATCGGCGTGTCCGCGTCGCACTCGACGGTCCGTCCGCTGCGGGCGAGCCTCACCTCAAAACTCCCTTCGCCGCCGGATGTTTCGGGGACCAGGGCGTCGATGGTGAAGCTCTCCTCGTGGTAGTGGTCCATGGCGAAACCGGCTTCCGCGAGCATCAGGCGCACGGCCGCCATGTAGCCGGCCGGGCCGCAGGTGAACACCTCGCGGTCCAGGAAGTCCGGGGCGATGCTCCGCAGCATGTCGATGTCCAGCCGACCGCGCCGGCCCGCCCAGCGCTCGTGCGCCCCGTCGTCCTCGCAGACGTGCGTCACCCGGATGCGCTCCGAAGTGGCTTCGATGAAGTCCAGTTCTCGCCGGAAGATGATGTCGTCCGGGGTGCGGGCGCTGTGCACGAAGACCACGTCCGCCGGGCTGGCCAGGTCATGGAGCGTCCTGGTCATCGACATCAGCGGCGTCACGCCACTCCCCGCGGAGAGGAACAGGTACTTCGGCGCCGGGCGCCGGTGCATCGAGAACTCGCCGAACGGGCCCCGTGCGTGGAGGACCACACCGGGCACCAGGTGGTCGTGCAGCCAGTTGGAGACCTGCCCGCCCGGCACGCGCTTCACGGTGATCGCCGCCAGGTGCGGACGGGAGGGCGGCGAGGACAGCGTGTAGCACCTGTCGGCCTCCAGCCCGTCGACCGGCACCGTGATGGTGATGTACTGGCCCGGGTCGTGGTGGAACAGCCCGGGCTCGACGGGCTCGAAGACGAACGTCTTCACATCGGCGGTCAGCTGCTGCACCTGCTTGCAGGCCAGCCGCTGGTCCGCCGCGTCCGCCCAGTCGCGCCCGGTCCGGGAGGTTCGCACGCCGGTCATCGCAGGTGCTCGCGGAGGCGGTTGATGTACCAGTTGCAGAAGGCCTCGACCTGGTACTCGGTCGGGGCGTACGGGCCGGGCTCGTACGCCGGGCTGCTGATCCCCTGCTGGGCGCGGGCCACCAGCTGCGCATCCTGCTCGTTGGTGGCCGTCCAGACCTTGAGCAGCGTCTCCAGGTCGTAGTCCACGCCTTCCACGGCATCCGGGGCCACCAGCCAGGTGGTGCGCACCAACGTCCGGTCCGGGGCGATCGGCAGCGCCGAGAAGGTGACGGCGTGGTCGCTGACGACGTGGAACCAGGAGTTGGGTTGCAGGTGCAGCGACAGGTGCCCGAGCCGGGGTGTCGGGACGTCGCCGAGCAGGCGCCGGCACGCGGCTTTGCCGTCTGCGGTGAAGGATTCCCCGGCGAGGTCGAGCGGATCGCGCTGGATGCGGAACCCTGTTGCGCGGGTGTCCAGCTCCTCGATGAGCTGGTAGGGCAGGCCGAGGTCCTTGTAGGTCTGCCGCAGTTCGGCATCGACTCGCAGGTAGCGCTCGTGCGCCGGGAGCAGCCGCGCCGGCAGATCCTCTTCGGTGTAGCCGTAGGTGGGGAAGAACGTGCGCAGCAGCTCGGGGTGGCCGTCGCAGTGGTAGCACTCCCGGTTGTTCTCCATCACCAGCTTCCAGTTGCCTTGCTCCACCAGGTCGACCTGCGCCGCGACCTTGGCTTCGTGCAGGCGATGCGGCGCCAGGTACGGTTCGATGCGCGCGGCCACGTCGGCGAAGTCGCTCGGCGGTTCGTCGGCGAGGCAGACGAAGATGAGACCGGCGACGCTGCGGGCGTGGATGGGCTTGAGCCCGAAGCAGGTGGGGTCGAAGCCGGACGGTTGGGACGGCGCGTGCCGCAGCGCGCCGTCGGTGCCGTAGGTCCACTTGTGGTAGCCGCAGACGATGTTCCCGACTGATCCGCTCGGCTGGTCCAGGATGCGGGCGCCGCGGTGGCGGCAGACGTTGTGGAACGACTGGATGTTCTCGTCATCATCGCGCAACACGATGATCGAGTAGGTGCCGAGCGTCGTGGTGAGGTAGTCGCCCGGCTCGGGCAGTTCGGCCTCGGTGGCCACGAAGATCCAGTGCTTCGCGAAGATCGCCGCGACGTCGAGGTCGAAGAATTCCCGGCCGGCGTAGAACGCTGCTTCCAGGCTGTGGCCGACCGGCCGCCGGGCGACGAGTTCGGACGCTTCGATGGTTCCCAGTGCAGTCACTTCCGCGCTCCTCGTGTTCACATGGGCAGGCATAGCCGCAGCGCGTCGAAGACGGCCGCGTGGATGTTGCGGCTGGTCACGGCGTCGCCGATCCTGAACAGCCGGTAGTGCCCCGCCTGGTTCCGGGTGGCCTGCTGCGGCGCGAGGGCCAGCAGCGCACGGTGGTCCACTTCGCCGAGGTTGGTCGAATCGGCGAGCAGCGCCTGGTAGAGCTCGTCGTTGGGCAACGTCCCGTTCTCGACCACCACGTGGTCGACGGTCCGCTCGGCCTCCACCTCGGCGTACTCGCTGCGCAGCGTCGCGGTGAGCCGCCCGTCCGGTGTGCGGCGCACCGACCGCAGCCGGTGAGCCAGCGTGACGCGCACCGCGTACTCGGCGAAGACTTGCAGATATGCCGGCGAATTCATGCTGCCGACGTCCGGCGCGAGCATGCGTTCCGGGGTCACGTATTCGACCGATGCCCCTCGGCGGGCCAGCACCTCGACGGCGTCCATGCCCGGGTACGCGCCGTTGTCGTCGTAGACCAGCACCCGGCCTTCGGGCCGCAGAGCACCGGTGAGAACGTCCCAGGTATCGGCCACCTCGTCGCCTTCCAGCAACGTCGCGTTCGGCGTGCCGCCGGTGGCGATGACCACGACGTCGGGGTGTTCCGCGCGGACTTCCGCTGCCTCGGCCAGCACTCCGAACCGGAAGTCGACGCCGTGCAGCTTGCATTCCTCGACGCGCCAGTCGACTATGCCGATCAGGTCCCGCCGGCGGGGGTTCGCGGCCGCGATGCGGACCTGCCCGCCCGGTACGTCGTTCGCTTCGAACAGCACCACCTCGTGCCCTCGTTCACCCAGCACCCGAGCCGCCTCCAGCCCCGCAGGACCACCGCCCACGACCACCGCCTTCTTCCGCGCCGACGCGGGCGTGATGGTGTGCGGGAGCTGTTGCTCCCGACCGGTGGCGGGGTTGTGGATGCACTTGGTGTCGCCGGAGTCGTAGATCGCGTCGAGGCAGTAGCTGGCCCCGACGCACGGCCGGATGCGGTCCTCCGCTCCCGCCGCGACCTTGGCGACCAGGTGCGGGTCGGCGATCTGGGCCCGGGTCATGCCGACCAGGTCGAGCAGGCCGTCCCGCACGGCGTGGCGTGCGGTCGCGACGTCGGCGATGCGTGCGGCGTGCATCACCGGGACCTGGAGCCGCCGCCTGATCTCGGCGCTGAACTCGAGGAACGGCGCCGACGGCGTGCCCATGGACGGAATGGTCCGGGCCAGCGCGGCATCGCTTTCGATCGAGCCGCGGATGGTGCTGATGAGGTCGATGCCGTCGTCGAGGAAGCAGCGCGCCGCCGCCAGGGCGTCGTCGACGGTCAGCCCGCCCGGCCGGACCTCGTCCATCATCATCCGGATGCCGACGATGAAACCGGGCCCGACGGCCGCCCGCACCGCCCGGATCACCCGGCGCGGGAACGACATCCGGTTGGCCAGGCTCCCGCCGTAGGAGTCCGTGCGGTGGTTCGTCGTCGGCGACAGGAAGCTGTCCAGGAAGTGCCCGTACGCCTGGATCTCGACGCCGTCGAGGCCGCCGGCTTCGCAGCGAGCCGCCGCGTCGGCGTAGTCGCGCACGATCCGGTCCAGGTCCCACTGCTCGGCGGTTTTGGGGAACGCGCGGTGCGCGGGTTCGCGCACCGGGGACGCGGACAGCACCGGCAGCCAGTCCCCCGCGTAATTGCTCGTGCGCCGCCCCAGGTGGGTGATCTGGCACATGACCGCCGCGCCGGCGGCGTGCACGTCGTCGCCGAGCCGACGCAGCCACGGCACCACCTCGTCGCGGTAGAGCAGCAGGTTGCCGAAGGCCGGTGGGCTGTCGGGGGCGATGACCGCGGAGCCGCCGATCATGGTCAGCCCGACCCCGCCGCGCGCCTTCTCCAAGTGGTACAGCCGGTAGCGGTCCTTGGGCAGGCCGTCATCGGCGAAGGCGGGTTCGTGCGAGGTGCTGACCACGCGGTTGCGCAAGGTGAGCTGCTTGATGGTGAACGGCTGGAGCAAGGGATCCGTCGGGTGCATGGCGCTCCTCGCGAATTCCGGCCGAGGTGGCCGTGTGTGCCCACCAGCGTGGAGCGCCCTGGCCGGTCCGGACAATCAAATGTTCATGCAGCAGATCGTGCAAACTCTTTGCATGATTGACAGTCGACTTCGGGTGTTGCAGCTCGTCGCCAAGCACGGCACCGTCACCGCCGCGGCCCAGGCGCTGCACTACACGCCGTCGGCGGTGTCCTACCAACTGCGCCAGCTGTCCGCGGAACTCGGCGTGGAACTGGTGGTTCCGCAAGGCCGCCGGATCCGGCTGACCTCCGCCGCGCATGCGCTGCTGCACCACGCGGAACTGCTGCACGCCCAGTGGGAGCGCGCCAAGGCGGAAATGGCCGCTCTCGCCGACGAACCCGGCGGCCCGTTCACCCTGTGCGGTTTCTCCACCGCAGCAACGCACCTGCTGCCGCCGGCCGCCGCCGAACTGCGCGACGACTTCCCGAACCTGAAGGTGCGGCTGATCGAGGCCGAGCCCGCCCGCTGCTTCGACCTGCTGCTAGCCGGAGACGCGGACCTGGCGCTGGTGATCGTCACAGCAGACACCCCGCCGCTGTCGGACGCGCGGTTCGACCAGCAGCCGCTGCTCGACGATCCGCTCGACCTGGTCACGCCACTCGGTCACCCGCTGACCGACCGCCCGGCGGTGACACTCGCCGACGCGGCGAACGAGCCGTGGATCTTGGGCCGGCCGGACAGCACCTACCACCAGCTGGTGACAACCGCATGCATGGCAGCGGGTTTCAGCCCGAACATCGCGCACTACGCCGACGAATGGGACACCGGAACCGCACTCGTCGCCCACGGGTTCGGCGTCATCTTGGTGCCCCGGCTGGCACGCCTGCACAGCCATTGGCCGGTCGCCCGCATCCCGCTCCACGGCGAACCGGCACCCGCGCGCCGAATCCTGGCAGTCACCAGGATGGGTGCCCGGGACAATCCAACGATCGCCTACGCCCTCCAAGCGATCACCAAGACCGCGGCCGGAATCCTCCCGGCCCAACCCGGCTGACCACGGCGACTCCGGGTATCGAAGCCGACGGGAAGGGCGCACGCGGCTTCGCCGGTGGCAGCACGGTGACCCTGTTGGAGTGGGCAAACCCGGCCGCAGGCGTTGTGGCATGCAACATCGGCAGCGTTTGATCGGCGCTCCTCGCCGGATCGACTCCGGCGAGGAGCTCGGCACCTGACCAACCGAATGCGAACGGCGAGCTTTCTTGATGCTACGTTGCGTGACATGGGGGAATTGAATGCTGTACGGCCGCAAGAAGAACGTGAGAAGAGCAGCCCTTTCCTCACCCGCGTGGCGCGTTAGGGCCGCTGGATCGTGCCGCTGGTCATCGTCGTGGAGTTGGCCCTGCTGTTCTCCGGTGTCCTCGGCATAGGCGCCGGCGTCCTCGTGGTCGCTGTCGTGGAGGGGTCGCTGCTGGTCCTGGTAGCCGTCGAGGCCTGGCTGGTGTGGCGAGCGGTCCGCCGCGCCCGAGCACGCGGCGCGGGAGGTACCGACCCGCTGGCATCGTCGCTCCGCGCGGTGATGCCCGACTGGGCGGCCTCGGTGGTCAGGCACGACCTTCTCATGATCCGGGCCCTTTGGCTGGCAGTGCGACGCAGGCAGGACGTGCCCGAGGACGGGGAGGCCATTCACTACAGCCGCCAGCTGCGCCCGATGATGTGGGTGTTCTTCGTGCTCAACCCACTCGAGGTCGTGCTGGTCGAACTGGCGGTGCCCTGGCAGACGCTGCGCATTGTCCTGGCGGTCATCGGGATTCTTAGCACCATCTGGTTTCTCGCACTGCTCGCGACGATGTACAAGTACCCGCACAGCATTGACCCGCGCGTGCTGCGCCTGCGCTATTGTTCGTTCTTCGATTTCCAGGTTCCGGTCGGCGACATCGACAGCGTCGTGGTCGCCAAACACACGCGCGGAATGAAGAGATCGAGCGAGGCCGTCGAGGGAACCCTTATCCTTGAGGTGTCCAGAACGACCAACATCTCCATTTCGCTACGCCGCGAGCACGACGTGGATCTGGGTTTGCGTGGCACCGGGACGGTGTGCGCGGTAGATTTCTGGGCGGATGACCCCCGTACGCACCGTAGAACTCATCCGATCCCAGCTTCCCTGATTCCTTCCAGCAGCAAGGCAGAATGCCGCTACCCGATCCACCACGCCGTGTTCGCAGCCCGTTCAAAGCTATCTCCGAAATAAATAGGGAGAGTCCAGTAATACGCTCTTCATGAAGGATGATTTCCTCCTCCCGCGAGAGATCCTGACCATCCCACTGCTCCCTAAGACGTCGTGGATCCGGCTGGCGTCCGATGCCAAGCGCTCCAAGCGAGTTGGGCGAATGGAACGATCACCAGCAGGTCGACGACGTACGCGACCCATTCGAGACGAAGAACTCGGCCCAGCGGAAAGACGACAGCGGCGAGGCAGATCAGGACGGCGACCCACGACGGCGACATTCGGGTCCAGAAGAGGAGTACGCCGAATACCAGCAGGGCGAGCGGGAAGGTCGGCCCCGGAAGCCACAGCACCAGCAGGCTCTGCGGCGGGTAGTCGCCGAAGCGCGCCAGGGCCACCTGATCGTGCAAGCCGAATACGCCTTCGAAGAAGCCCTGCAGTCCGAATGCGATGCTGCCGAACATCCCGATCAACAGCAGCAACAACCACAGCCCGGCCGCGACGGGGATGCGTTCGCGCAACCGTTCGTATTCACCGATCAGCCCGTACACCCAGGGCACCATGGAAAGGGCGATCAACATCCCGCCATTCACGCCGTAATGACCGTCGACCCAGAAGAACGGCGATGCAGCAAAGATGACCGGGCCGAGGAAGAGCGCCGCCGCCTGCAACCGTTGCACGACCATCGGCGCAGGTTAGGACCCCTGCCAACGGCCCGCAACCGAACTGTGCCCACCACAGCCCCCGCAACGTCGTCCTCCGAGCTTCGCCGTACCGGTGATGCATTGGGGGCGCGAAGCAGTGGGCCGTGGTGGGGTCGCCCTACTCCCCGTGCAGGAGCAGCGCCAACCGCTCCGCGTTCAGGCACCCCGGATGCATCGCGGCACTGCGCGGATCTCCGCGTGCCGCAGGCTCAACTCGTGCCGCACATCGTCCACTGTGGCCATGGAAATGCCGTCGCCGAGCAGCTGCAACGACAGCTGCGGGCGCGCTGCCACAGGTAGCCGGGGCGTGCCTTGGTGTAGGCAGCAATGGTCGGTTGATCACTCGAGCACGTGGGACCCGGCTGCCACGTGGGAGGCCGGGGTGGAACTGCGCGGTGATCTGGGTATGCCGTTGTGGGGACGCCGTATCCGCACGGAGCCATCATGGCCGCTACGAGCATCGATCCGCTCCGCCACCGCGCGGTGCTCTTCGACCTGGACGGAGTGCTCGCCGACACCGCCACGGTGCACGCCACCGCTTGGCAGCGCCTGTTCGACGGGTACCTGGCCGAGCGCGCGCCGGCTCCGGCGGAGGACCACCTTCCGTTCACCGGCGACGACTACCTCCGCCACGTCGACGGCAAGCCGAGGGTCGACGGCGTTCGGGACTTCCTTCGCTCCCGCGGCATCCGATTGCCTCTGGGCAGCGCAGGCGACGCGGCCGGGCAGGAAACCTGCCACGGGCTGGGCAAGCTCAAGGACGGCTACTTCCGCGACGCCCTCGACGCCCAGGGCGTCGCGGTGTTCGACGACGCGATCGCCCTGATCGATTCGTTGCACCGCCACGGCGTCTGGACCGCCGTCATCTCCGCGAGCAGGAACTGCGCCGCCGTCCTCGAACGAGCCGGGATCGCGCACCTGTTCGGCGTTCGGGTCGACGGTGTGGTGGCGGAGGAACTCGGGTTGCCCGGCAAGCCCGATCCCGCCGTGCTCTTCGAGGCCGCCCGTCGGCTCGGCGTCCGGCCATCGAGCTGTGCAGTCGTCGAGGACTCCGAGCCAGGTGTCGATGCCGCCAGGTCCGGTGGCTTCGCCCTGGTCGTCGGCGTTGCCCGGTCCGGTCCCCCGACCAGGCTGCTGGGAGCGGACGTGGTCGTGTCCAGCCTCGCCGACGTCGCCGTCGCCGGCTCCGGGGAACGCCGCCTGTCCGACGTGCCCGATGCGCTCGACGGGTGGGCCGAGATCGCGGATCGCCTGCGGGGCCATCGCCCGGCGGTGCTGCTGGACTTCGACGGCACCCTCGCCCCGATCAGGGACGATCCGACCGCGGTCGCGTTACCGGCCGGGACCGGCGAGGTGCTGCGGGTTCTCGCCCGGCACTGCCCGGTGGCGGTGATCAGCGGCCGCGACCTGCGGGACTTGCGCGAACGGGTGCGGGTCGAGGACGCGTGGTGCGCGGGCAGCCACGGCTTCGAGCTGGCCGGGCCCGATGGCACGTCGGTCGTGCAGCAGTCGGGCGAAACCGCGCTGCCCGACCTCGACGAGGCCGAACGGCTGCTGTCGACCGAATTGCGGCCGGTGGCCGGCGCGCTGGTCGACCGCAAGCGGTTCGCCGTCGCCGTGCACTACCGCAATGTCCGGCCGGACGAGGTCGAGCGGGTGATCTCCATCGCGCGCCGGATCGGTGACGCACGGCCCGGGCTGCGGACGACGCACGGCCGACGCGTGGTCGAGTTGCTGCCGGACATCGACTGGAACAAGGGCAGGGCGCTGCGTTGGTTGCTGGATCGCATCGGGCTGGTCGGCCACGACGTCGTGCCGGTGTTCGCCGGCGACGATTACACCGATGAAGACGCCCTGCGCGAAGTGCACGACGACGGCATCGGCATCGTGGTGCTCAGCGCCGAACACGGCGACCGCCTGACGTGGGCCCGGTACTCCGTCGATGGACCGCGCTCGCTGTGCGCGTTGCTCTCGCGCATCGCATCCCTGGTGCAGGAGGGAAATCCGAGCTGAGCGTACGAGCCATGAACGATCGTCCTTTGTGGAGCGATTCAGCCTGCGCGGCGGTCGTCGATCATTTCGCGAGCCTGCCGCCGGGGCCCAGGCTCGCCTGAACGACGAGTTCCACAGCGAGGAAACCCAAGGCCTGCACCTCAACCCCTGCTCGAACCGCTGGCTGCCCGACCACACGCACCTGCAGCTGCACATCGGGCTCGCCATCGCCCACAACGTGTGGCATGGAAGCGCATCGCGCAACGCATGTTCGTGCCCTTTCAGGGGACGGCATCATCAGCCAGTTCGACGGCTACCGGCTCGCCGGACCAAGCAGGCCGGCGTGCTGATGCTTCAACCTGCTGTCGGCGCCGCACCGCCACCGTGCGAACCTGGCCCGGACGCCTCCGCCTCCCGGTCACCTGCACCTGCGGTGCCCGCACCGTCCACCTCGGCCCCAGGGGAACCGCCCGGTTCTCGCTGGAGGACTCGCTCCGAGGAGACGGTCCCGCGGCCCACTTCCCGCCCTGACACCTCGTCGCGAGGCTGGTTCCGGTCCGCGCGGAAGCCGCCGGAGTGGATTGGGACGAGGGTCTCTAGCGACCGCGATCGCGCTTCGCGACGCTTGTCGGACGGGCGCGACTCGCGGCCGCTTGACGCCGGCAGCAACCGGGCGTTGGGGCACGCATCGACCGCAGGAGGTGCGGAATGCGCCAGGAGAAGGCTCGCCGACACACCCACCACGACGAAGAGCTGCCAGAACCGCGAACCCACGGTGCGGACAGGCGTGACGAGCTCGACGATTCGACCGATTCCCTCCTGGAGGAGATCGACGACGTCCTGGAGGAGAACGCCGCCGAGTTCGTTCGCTCCTACATCCAGAAGGGCGGCGAATGAGCCACTACCGATCGAAGGGCTCCGGGGCAGCCTGCGCAGTCGGAACGCGGTTGCGACGTCGGCGCTGAGCAGCCGGTGGGCGAACTGGAACAACGCTGCCCGGCCGGTCTCATTTCCGGCGAGCTGGTGGCCGGAGGCGGGGCGTCCTGAGCGGCGACCCCAGTGGGCGGCGTCATCCGGCGCGCAGGACCGCGACCGGGCAGTGCGCTCGGTTGACGACCGCGTGGCTCACCGAGCCGAGCAGGCTGCGCCGGATGCGCCCCCGCCCATGACTCCCCACGACCAGCAGGCTCGCCTCCTGGGCCTCGCCCATCAAGGCCTCGGCGGGCTTTTCCGGCGTCACCACCCGCCGAACGCCGACATCGGGATACCGTTCGCCCCGTCCCGCCAGGGAAGCGGCGAGCGCTTCCTCGGCTACCTCGCGCACCTCGCTCCAGGGCAGCTCCCACTGCTGGACACGGGCGAAGGGGTCCAGCGGCAGATCGCTCCAGGCGTGCACCACGACGAGTTCGCCGCCGTGGCGGGAGGCGAAGTCGTAGGCGAAATCGATGGCCAGGCGGCTGGCCGCCGAGCCGTCGACGCCGACGACGACCGGTCCCGTGCCGGGCTGCTCCCGGTCACCGCGGACCACGACGATGGGAGCCCCGGTGCGCCGGGTCAGCAGTTCCGCCGACATCGAGCCCAGCACCCCGAGCTCCACCTCGATGCGCGGCCCGCCGAGCACCACCACCTCGGCCTCCCCCGCCATGTCCGCCAGTACCTCGGCCGGATCCCCGAACGGCATGCTGCTGTGCACTTCCAGTTCCGCGTCGATCTCCTGGCAGCCGACGACCAGTTGCGCGAGTTCGTGCCGCAGGATCTTCTGCAGCGGCTCCAGCACGTCACCTTCGCCCGGCACCTTGATCGACGTGTGCTCCTCGAACGGCCACGTGAGCACGTGCACGAGCAGCAGCGGCCGACGTCGGCTGGATGCCTCGCGTGCTGCCCACCACACAGCCCGGCGAGAGGACTCCGTCAGGTCGAACCCCGCCACCACCGCCTTGCGACTGGTCTCGGTCATCCGTTCTCCCCCTTCGGCCTAATCGAGCGCGGGATCGAAGGAGGCCACGCCGGCCTGCGCGTCTTCCCCGGTCTGCTCCGGCATTCCCTCGGGGACGACCAGCACCGGGCATCGGGCCCGGTGGATGCACCTCAGCGCCGTGCTGCCCAGGATCACGTCGGCGATCCGTCCACGACCACGATCGCCCAGCACCAGCATCGCGGCGTGGGCGGACCGTTCGGCCAGCACCTCGGCGGCGTCGCCCTCGACCAGCTCGGCGTGCACTTCCGGCGTCGTGGTTCCGCCCATGCAGCCGCGCACCAAGCTCTTCAAGTCCTCCCAGTGCTGATCCCGCACGTGGTGCGGAGCCAGCCCGGGGCTCATCAGCACCGGGCCAGGCCCGGCGAGCACGGCATGCGGCGTCCAGGCCATGACCGCGTGCACCGGCACGCACCGCCGGCGTCCCTCTGCGAGGGCCCAGTGCAGCGCCCGCGCGCTCGCATCCGATCCGTCCACTCCCACCACGAGAACCCCGTAACCGGTCACGGTTCCCACCTCGTCCCCTGCCCCAGCACGAGCGAGTCCACTTCGGTTCGATGAGCCCATTCCCGGTGCCACACGCCCGGTTTCCGCGGGGAACAGCGCTCACGGACGCGCATGCTCGGCCGCGGTGCGCAGAGTGGCCCGCATGATGGACTTGACGAACCGCGACACCGTCCGCCAGTACAGCGTGAAGATCCGCCGCGTGATCGGGTCGTCGAGCGTGACGCGGATGTCGTAGGTGGCCAGGCTGCTGCGGCGGCCGTAGGGGCGTACCGAGAACGACGCCACGATCTTTCCCTGGCCGGGCTTGCCGTACTTGGCGAACTCCTCGGCGGTCACCTCCTCCATGCGCACGATCGGCGTGCAGAACCTACCCATCGCACCGAAGACGACTTCCTGGCCCGGCCGTTCGCCGAGCAGCACCCAGTCGCCGCTCGCGCACAGGTCGTCGTAGGTCAGGCGGGTCGGAACCCGAGGCGGAACGCGGCGTTCGAGTCGCTCCGGCAGTCCCCGCACCCACATGGCCAGATCCGCGGCTCGCGACCCGATGGTGAGCAGGTCGAGATGGCGCAGCGCGCGGTACACCGCCTCCGGCGGCGCGTCGACGACCAGGTGCTCGACCGCGCCCACGTCGTAGCGGGCCGCGAAGTCGTCGACGTTCACCGAGCGCTCCGTGACCTCCCACTCCGCCGAAGCGGTGTCAGGGGGCTGGCTCCGCGTCCTGTCCGTCTTGTCGTTCATCGGCCCTCCTCCCCTCGCCGAAGAAAGCGGAACACCCGTCACGTCCGGCGTCTGCGTTCGGCCAGCGCCGTCCTCCGGCGCCGGTACTCCTCCTCGTCGATCTCCCCGCGGGCGAAGCGCTCCGCCAGCAGCTCTTCGGCCGTGGCGGTGTCGCGGTCGCTCTGCCCGGTGCGCTGCAGGTAGCGGACCAGCGCGATGATCGCCGCGATGACGAGCGCCCAGAACAGGACCATGCTCACCGTCATCATCGTCAGGCCCCACATGCCCCAGCCGTAGCCGTAAGGCATCACGCTCGCCTCCTCTGCTCGTTCAGCGCGCCACGATGAGCGGGCACGGCGCGTGGTGCACCAACTGCTGGCTCGTCGAGCCCAGCACCAGACCGGTGAACGCCCCGCGCCCGCGTGCTCCCACGACCACCACCTGCGCGTGCTGCGCGTGTTCGAGCAGGACGCGAGCCGGTTTGCCGTTCGCCACGATGCGCCGGACTTCGACCTGGGGGTACTTCTCGTGCCAGCTCACGAGGCGCTCCGCGAGGATGCGCTCCTCCTCCTGCTGGACCGCTGCTGCGCGGCCCTCGGCGTGGAAGCTGTACCAGGCTTGCTCGGTGCCGGCGGCGTGCCAGGCGTGCACGGCTTCAAGAGCGGCACCGCGCATCGCGGCTTCCTCGAATGCCGTCTTCAGCACGATCTCCCCGGCTGGTGTGCCGTCCACGCCGACGACGACGGGCGCGTCGGGGGCTTCCACGCGCGACCGTCGCACCACTGCGACCGAAGAATGGCCGTGCGCGCACAGGCCGATCGCGACCGACCCGACGAGGAGTTCGGCGAAGCCGCCGAGTCCGCTGCTGCCGACGACGGCGAGCTGCGCGTGCCGCGATTCGGCGACGAGCACGGGTATGGCGCCGCCGGCGACCACGAAGGTCCGCACCTCCAGCCCCGGGGCCGCTTCGGTCGCTTCTCCCTTGGCCCGGTGCAGCCATTGCTGGGCTTGCCTCGCCATGGCGCTCGCGTACGTTTCGGGCACCGGTGTCGTCGGCAGGTCCGGCAGGTACGTCTGGGCGAGGACGTCCGCGAAGACCACGCGCAGCCAGATGCCTCGGCGGTGGGCCTCGGCGGCTGCCCAGCGCACGGCGTCCAGCGCCGCCGCGGACCCGTCGATGCCCACGACGACCGGATTCTCCTGTGCTGCGGTCATCGTTCCCCGACCTCCGGTTCCGCGGGAAGGCCGAATCGCATCAGCAGCTGCGGCACCGCGGTGAGGCCGAGCCGCTGCGCCAGGCCGGTGCGCACCTCCTCCAGGTGCAGCGGTTGGGTCATGACGGAGGCGGCCAGGTCTCGGCTCGTCGCCTCCAGCCACGCCTGCTCCATTGCCGCTCCGGCCCGGACGTGGTCCTGCGGGGTATCGGCGCTCGTCGTGACGACGAGCACCGCCTCCTGTTGGATCCGGTCGGCGAGCAGGGACTCGTCGGGCAGCCGTGTGCGGGACGTGGTCAAGCCGACCGCCGCCAGTCCGACCGCCCCGAACGCGTCCGGTCGCACGCCATGGCCGCGCGGGTTGGTCCACAGGGTCAGTTCGCGTTGGTACTCGGTGTTGCCGCGGAAAACCCGGGCCGCGTAGTCCAGCGACCGCGCGACGGCCAAC
Organism: Saccharopolyspora elongata; assembly: GCF_004348985.1. Taxonomy (GTDB): domain Bacteria; phylum Actinomycetota; class Actinomycetes; order Mycobacteriales; family Pseudonocardiaceae; genus Saccharopolyspora; species Saccharopolyspora elongata. The sequence continues at coordinate 97,643 of NZ_SMKW01000034.1, forward strand.
GCCTCGTCGGGACCGGAGATCCACCGGCCGGTCACGCCCGGTGCCGCGAGCGCATCCAGCAGGACATCGCGGGTGCCTTCGGGGAGTTCGCGCCGGTCGAAGGCGTGCCGGTGGCTCCAGCGGTCGGCCAGGGCGCGGCGTCGGCGGTTCTCCGCATCGGTCGGCCGGGATCGGTGGGTGCCGGTGACGGTGGCGGTCACCAGGTCACCGGCGAGGCCGGTCGCCACCTCGGCCGCCCATCCCAGCCCGCCGATCGCCAGCACCAGGTTCGCCAGTGCCGCGCCGAAGGAGATGCGTGGGTCACGCCCTTCGGGGTCGTGCTGGGCAGGCAGGCCCGGTCGTTCTCGGAGCTCGGCGGTCCGCCCGTGAACCGTCAGTTCCCATGGGCGGGTGTTGTGCACCGACGGTGCACAGTGGACGGCTTCACCGAGGACGGCGGACTCGGCTGCCGACCACGAGTCCTGCCCGTGGCCGCCGTCCGCCAAGGCCCTGGTGACGCTCATCGCGAACCCTCCTCCTCGGGCTGTGCGGCGAGGGTTCGGGCGAGGCTGCGGACGAGGTCGACCCCGGTGAGCACGCCGCGCACCCGCCCGTCCCGCATGACCAGGACGGCATCGGTGTGGGCGTCGATCACGCGTTGCGCTGCTAAGCCGATGTCGTCGGTGGCGTCCAGCTCGGGCCGCACGGCGACCACGGGAGTGCTGGCGAGATCGAGTGCGCTTGCCTGAACGGTCATGTTCCACTCCGAAAGGCCCTAACCCGGCTCGACCGTCGCGCAGCCCGCCGCGGTCCGGCAAGGGGAGATGGTCACTGGAGTTCGCCACCGTCAGACGCGGAGCTTGCGAATGAAGAGATCCTCGGGTTCGCCCGGCTCCAAGCGGATGCGTCGTCGGGTTCCGCCAGTCTCCGCAGGCGGCAGCGGTACTCGGGCCCCTCCGCTGACACCGGCCGCCCCTCCCGTACTCGTGAGAAGATCACCCCACCTCGCCAGCGGCGATAGAGCCCATCGGCCCTATCAGCGCGGCGGTCGCGGTTGGCAACGTGAGCGGCGTTGCGGTCCGAGCATCGCGGGAGGGCGCGAGCATGACACGCGCGAAGCAGTCCGTCGTGGTCGGCGTGGACGGCTCCGAATCCTCGTCGCAAGCGGCGCTGTGGGCGGCCGCCGAGGCCGAGCGCCTGTCGGCTCCGCTGCACGTCCTCCTGGTCAACAACGATCCCACCCGCGATCAATTCGCCGAGGAAGTGGTGCGGGACATCGCCAACAGCTGCCGCCGGGCGGTGGGCGAACTGGAGATCACCGAGGAGGTCTCCGCCGGGCATCCCGCCGAGGAACTGGTGCACCGGTCGGCCTCCGCGCGGCTGGTCGTGGTCGGCTCGCGCGGGCAAGGCGCGTTCCGGGAGACGTTGCTCGGTTCGATCAGCGCGGCGGTCGCCACGCACGCCTCGTCGCCGGTGGTCGTCGTCCCGGGCCACGGCACCGCCACGTCCGGGCCGGTCGTCGTCGGGATCGATGACTCGACGGGCAGCCGGAAGGCGTTGCACTACGCCTTCGACGCGGCCGACCGACGCCGCAGCGAACTCGTCGCGGTGCAGGCGCTGCCGAACGCCTACTTCATCCCCGGCCCCTACGACCACCCGGACCGCGACGAACTCCTGGCCGGCGCCGAAAAGCGCCTCGCCGAGCAGGTGTCCGCCGGGGCCGTCCCCTACCCGGAAGTAGTCGTTCGCCAGGCCGTGTCGAACATCCCGCCGGTGCAAGCGCTGCGCGAGGCCGCGCAGCATGCGCAACTGCTGGTCGTCGGCCATCGTGGGCTCGGGGGATTTCCCGGCCTGCTGGTGGGTTCCGTGACCAGGGGCGTGTTGCACCACCCACCGTGCCCGGTCGCCGTGGTCCCGGGCTGACGGCTTCATCGCCGAGGGGGCCTTCGCACGGCCCGGGCGTGTGGTGGCGGGTGGGCTGGTGTGGCGTGTTGGACACTGAGCAGCCACACGGCGCTCTCCTTTCACAACTCAGTAGTAGAAGTGCCCGCCGTCGCGGGTGTCGTCGTGCCCGCCGCCGAGCACCAGCTCGACAACATCACCAACCTCCTGTACCTGCGGTGGCTCGTAGGCGACCGCCACCATCTCCTCCTCCATAAAGGACCCCTTCCAACTCGTCGTGATCTCTTTCTCCACCCACCAAACCCTGATGGGAGCTAGTGGATCGGGGCGAGGCGTGCCTGAGACGAGCACGCCCCGCCCCTAGGTCCGGCACCTGGCCGGGGGACTCGCGACATGCGAAGACAGGTGCCGGAACTCTTATTGCGCCTGCTACTGGGCAGCGACCGTGTGGACGATCCAGGGCAGGTAGCGCGCTGTGTCGGTGTAGATGTCCGCCAGCGCCGCACCGACTATGCGACTGAGTAGGGACATGGCGCTTTGGCTCCATTTCCATTGGTGGTTCGTCTGTTCCGCCGGGCATGGCGCGGTTCGCCCGGTGGTCTGTTGTTCAGGCAGCAGTAGCGAGTTCGTCGTCCTGCGCGTCAGGCGGCAAAACGATCTGTTCGGGTTCCGGATCGCTGAGTTCGTCGGAACGGCGCAGCGCGTCGGCAAGGACCTTGACCCGGAGCGTGAATCGGTCTTCCACGTCGACTGCGTCCGCGCAGTCGTTGCACACACTCCGGCGGGCTGGGGTGAGGCTGTCCTTCTTTCCACTGCCAGGCGCGTCGTTCACGCCGGGCGGCACATCGGACCGTGCGCCGTGCACAGGACCCTTCAACTTCTTCCCGCACATTCGTGGATCAGATCCGCTGGTGACGGGATGGTGCCAGATGGACTCATGAACGCTGGCCATCCAGCGCGGTGGCAGAGGTTGGTGCTGCATGGAGGGCTCCATCTCCGGGGCCTGGCCGGCGCGTCGGGTCCCATCGACCAGGCCGATGGGACCCAGCCCGACGTGGGGTGTCGGGGTTCGCCACGTCGGGCCGGGGGCGTGGGGATCGCCAGAGAAGCGGTCAGGGCGTGGGGCCGGAGGAGTGGCCGGCGGCGGATGCCGCATGCTCTACCGGCCACCCCGCACCGCCGCGCGCCAGGCTGCGGCTTTCCTGTCGCGTCGTGGCGGTTCCTCCATCACCCCGCTGGCCATCACCCAGCAGCCCAAGAAGGACCAGCGGCCCCACGAGCAGCGCTGAAGCCACGAGGATCAAGGTCAGAAGCATCGACATGAGATCTCACCGCCAGTTCGCCCTACGTCACTTACCGTGCGTGTTTCGTGCCGGCTTGGTTGTTTGCGGAGCTAGCAGTGAAGAGCGTCGCTCTCCGCGCCGCGTTTCGGAACGCCCTCAGCACGTACCCGATACGCACTCAGGGCGTACTCGTGCGCTGCCTGCTGGATACCGTGCGGTGTGCGCGCGATGATGGGCACATGCCGCCCATCGCTCACTGGACGGGGCTCGAAGCGAAGCTGCTCCGCAACGCGCTACGGCTCACTGTGAACGCCTTCGCGGACTTGCTCGGGGTTCATCCTCGGACGATCAACAAGTGGGAATCGCGACTGGCTGAGATCACGCCGCTCCCAGAATTGCAGTCGGCTTTGGACACTGCGCTTCAACGAGCTCCTGACACCGCACGTGCACGGTTTGACCAGTTCAGAGAGCATGCTGCTTCTGACGCGGCAGTCGACGTCGCTGAGCAACCGCCGCTCGCCTCCCATAACGGGGCGAACCAGAACCGGCACGTCGTCGACAATATCGTTGAGTTCATCGGGAGCGACATGGCAACGCGCCGAGAATTCCTGGAGCTGTCGCTGCTGACGGGAGCAGCGCTCGTGGTTCCTGTCCGGCAATGGGCCGCAGAGGCCCCGGTCGTTCCCATCAAGCCTGACCAAGTCGGCCAGGACGAGATTCAGGGGCTCGAACAGGCCGTAGAACTCTTCCGCCGGTGGGACGCTTCAGGACAAGGCGGCCTTCATCGCAAGGCTGTGCTGGGCCAGCTCAACGCCGTGGTTGAAGCCCTCCAGCACCGGCGGGCAGCCACCGAGCAACGGCGTCTGTACCAGGTCACGAGTGAGCTCGCCCAGCTCGCGGGCTTCATGACCTGGGACGCCGGCTTCCCGGTCGCAGCGCAGCGTTACTTCCTGTACGGGGCTTGCAAGCGCGCTGGTTCGTTTGATCTGGGTGCCAAGATCGTCGGCGACATGGCACAGCTGTCCAAGGCGCTCGGCCAGTACGAAGACAGCTTCGCGATGGTTCGCACTGCTTTGGTCACGCTTCCAAGGAACGCCAGTCCTCTGGTGCGCGCCGAATTGCACGGCCACGAAGCCTGCGCCTACGCGCGGTTCGGTCGTAGTGAAGCCGCGAGTACTCGTCGCGCCGTAGAAGCCTCGTTGGACGCATTCGATCAAGCTGCTCCAGGTTCACAGCAAGCGTGGAACAGGTACATGGACCGTGCTGAGGTCGAGAGCCTCGCGTCCGCAGCTCACACCCAACTCGCACTCCGTGATCCGACCTCACAGCACGTGGACACTTACACCCGGCATGCGGAGGCTCACGCGCTTAAGGCTACAGAGAGCCGCCAACAGGGCCGGTCGGTAGTTGTCAAGTCAAATTGAGACGGGTTGTGTTTAGTTGACTGGTTGCTGATCTTCGGTGGGTTGGTTGATCCAGGCCGCTTTGGGTAGTGCGGGTGGCCGGGGTCGGCGGGTGAAGCGTTCGGG
>NZ_SMKW01000254.1 GCF_004348985.1 Saccharopolyspora elongata
CCCAAGAAGACCTCGACGCCATCGCCCACGAACTCAACACCCGCCCCCGCCAGACCCTCGGCTGGATGACACCATCACACGCACTAGCCCAAGCGCTTGGTGTTGCACCCACCCCCTGAAAACACAGGCAAAATCGGACAACCCGAAACCCAACCTCCGCATCACGGAAGGAACCCAGATTCATGTTCTGGATGCAGCTCAGCACGTTCGTCCTGTTCAACCTGTTGATCCTGACGATGCTCGCCAGTCAGCTGCCTGCCCGGGCGATCGCGTTCTGCACAACAGGGCAGCATGCCGGAGATGGCGAAGGTGCTTACACGGTTTGGCACCTCATAGCGGACATCGAAGCCGAAACCCGTGTGGCCGAAGAGCATCGAGCGGAACGAGAACCTCCCGGCATACCAATGGGATTCCCCACTGCGGACCCCGACGAGCCCACTGGGCGGCACCACCTCCGTGCCTGAATGCTCGTGAGCGCTGACTCCGGCTCTTACCGGAACCAGCACTCACGAGACCCGAGCCGGGCCGGTGCGGTGACCTCCCCGACCCCCCCCCCCTGTCTCTTTTACACATCTCCCAGCCCCC
>NZ_SMKW01000255.1 GCF_004348985.1 Saccharopolyspora elongata
AACAAATTGCCAACTTTGCTCAGCGCCCTAGTTCGCCCGCGAAGCCCAACGCGTCAGCGCTCACGCGGGACTCCTGCCCCGGCCGAACTCATCAGTCGGCGGCTGGGTCGGTAGGTGCACAACCTCGTTCCAGACAGCACGTGCGGCCGGCGACCAGGTGGATGACGTCGGAGTCGGCCCAGAAGGTAACCGTGCCTGGCGGCGGGACACGTAACCGTGTCCCGAAACCGAGCACCCGCTACACGTGTGCCCTGGGGGCTGTTCGAGCACACCTCGGGACATCCGATAGCACCTGCCCCGAGCGTGAACCACGCCGAGATTCTCGCAGCTCACAAAGCAAATCAGCCTGCCCCGGCGAGGCGTCCTGTATGTGCCCAGGCGGGACAGCGAAAAGCCCCTGCCTCACCCGATATCGGGAAGCAGGAGCCGTGTAGTTAGCGAGCCTCCGTCCGCAGACACAGTCGGTCACTCGCCTGTAACCCTGGCGCTTGTCCAAGGCCAGCGTTCACCACACCCGATGGGCAGGTGTACCGATGGCCAACAACCTGATGATCTCCAGCTCGCCCGGTCGATGGTCAT
>NZ_SMKW01000035.1 GCF_004348985.1 Saccharopolyspora elongata
CCGTGCAGCGAACTCCACCAGCCGCGGACGCATCCGATCGATCTCATCCGGAGTCACCACCGAAGTCAACCACAATCCACAGTAGATGATCACAACGACACGCCAAAACCTAACAAAGCACTACTAGTAGTTGTCTGCAAGCGGCGAAGCCGCTTTCTCTTTTCACCACGTGCGCAACTGGCACCGCCGCGGGTTCTCAGATGTCTCCTCGGGAGGACAGCCCCAGCTGGACATACATGAGTCGGGGATCCCGGACCGAGGGGGCGTCTGAGGTTCCGCTACCGGCACCGCTACGTAAGTCCGGTGCGAACTGTGTTTTGGGTTGCTCCGTGCCAACGCGGGAACAGGTCGTGGTCGATGCCGAACTGGTCGAGGATCTTGCCGGTGATGTGCGCGAGCAGGTCGTCGACGGAGCCGGGCCGGTGGTAGAACGCGGGCATCGGCGGCAGCACCACCGCGCCCGCCTCGGTCGCCGTGACCATGTTGCGCAGGTGCACCAGGCTCAGCGGCGTCTCGCGGGTGACCAGCACCAGCCGGCGGCGCTCCTTCAGGCACACGTCGGCGGCGCGGGTCAGCAGGTCGTCGCTGTAGCCGTGCGCGATGCCGGCCAGCGTCTTCATCGAGCACGGCACCACGACCATGCCCATGGTGGGGAAGGACCCGGAGGCGATGCTGTCGGCGATGTCGCCGCGCTGGTGGCACACGTCTGCCAGTGCGGCGACATCGGCGGGCCGCAGCCCGGTCTCCAGCTCGATGGTGCGGTGCGCGGCGCGCGAGACGACCAGGTGCGTCTCGACCGCGCCGAGCTGCCGCAGGCTGGTGAGCAGGTGGATCGCCAGCTGCGGCGCGCTGGCGCCGGTCACGCCCACGACGAGTCGGTCACGCATGCTTGCCTTCCCGGAGGTGGAACAGGGCGTTGAGCACCACCGCGAGCACCGTTCCGGTGGCCACGCCGCTGTGCAGGAAGACCTGCGCGACGAACGGCAGCTGGTGGTAGAACTCCGGCGCGCCGGTGGGCACCAGGCCGATGCCCAGCGACACCATCACGATGATCAGGTTCCCCGACCGCTTGAAGTCCACTTTGGACAACAGTTCGATGCCGGACACGGTCAGCGCGGCGAAGGTGACCACCGCGACGGCGCCGATCACCGGCTGCGGGATCGCCGCGACCAGCCGGCCGATCGGCTGGATCACGCCCAGCAGCACCAGGATCACGCCGCCCACGGCGACCGGGTACCGGCTGCGCACCTTCGTCAGGGCGATCAGACCGATGTTCTGGCCGAAGGTGGTGTAGGCGAAGCCGCTGAAGATGCCGCTGAGCGCGGTCAGCAGCCCGTCCACCCGCAGCAGCCGGCTGATCTCGGCGGGCCCGACCTCGCGGCCGACCACCTGGCCGACGGCCAGGCCCTGCCCGGACGCCTCCACGGTCAGCACCAGCACGACGATCAGGAACAGCAGGATCGACGGGATGTCGAACTGCAGCGGGCCGTAGTGGAACGGCAGCGGCACGCCGATCACCGGTCCGGCGCCGACCTCGGCCAGGTTCCCGGCCCCGAACAGCCAGCCGACGGCCGCCGCGACGACCAGCGCCAGCAGCAGCGAGATCTGACCCAGCAAGCCCTTCAGGAACCGCGAGAACAGCACCACCAGCAGCACCGTGAACCCGGCGAGCAGGAGGTTGCCCGGCGCGCCGTAGCCGGGCGCGTCCGGATCCTTGCCCGCGATCAGCCGCAGCCCGACGGGGATGAGCGTCAGGCCGATGAGCGTGATGACGGTGCCGGTGACCACGGCGGGGAACAGCCGCAGCAGGCTGCCGAAGAACGGCGCCAGCAGCACCCACAGGATCCCGGCCACCAGCAGCGACCCGTACACCGTCGGCAGTCCCTTGGTCTGGCCGATCAGGATCATCGGCACGATGCCGTTGGAGGCGGCGCCGACGACCAGCGGCATCCGGATGCCGAACTTCCACAGGCCCAGCGACTGCAGGATGGTGCCGATGCCGGCCAGCACCAGGTCGATGCACACGAGCGTGGCGATCTCGTCCTGGCTCAGGCCGAGCGCGGCGCCGATGACCATCGGCACCACGACCACCCCGGCGTACATCACCAGCACGTGCTGCAGGCCCAGCAGGATCGTGTGCCCCCACGGCGGCCGGTCGTCGACCCCCATGTCCGATGTGGACTGCTCCGGTTCGTTGCGCACCATGTCCGACCGTCCTCACCGCGGCCCGGCGGTGGCGGCCGCCGGCGCGTTCCGATTCAGCACCAGGTTGAGCAGGAACGCGGCGATGCCACCGGCCGCGATGCCGCTGGAGAGCACCGGCTGCAGCACGCCGGGCAGGTTCGCGTAGAACTCGGGTGCGCCCACCGGCAGCAGCCCGAAGCCGAAGGAGACGGCGACGATCAGGATGTTGCGCGCCTGGCCGAGATCGGCCTGCGCCATGATCTTCACCCCGATCGCGCCGACGGTGCCGAACATGACGACCCCGACGCCGCCGAGCACCGGCCCGGGCAGCGACGCGACGGCGGCGCCGAGCTTCGGCAGCAGGCCGATCAGCACCAGCAGCGCGCCCGCGGTGGCGACTACGAACCGGCTGAGCACGCGGGTCATGCTGACCAGCCCGACGTTCTCGCCGAAGGTGACGATGGTGAAGGAGTTGAAGACCCCGGCGAACGCGGTGCCCACGCCGTCGGCGCGCAGTGCGCGGGCCAGCTCGTCGCGCCCGATGTCGCGGCCCGCGATCTGCCCGATGGCGATGGTGTCCCCGGTGGACTCCACCATGTTGACCAGCTGGATGATGATCATCGGCAGGATCGCCGCGATGGTGAACTCGGGAAGCCCGAACGCGAACGGCTGCACCGCGCCGAACCACGACGCCTCGCCGACGGCGGAGAAGTCGGCCAGGCCCAGCGGCAGCGCCACCAGCGTGCCGGCGACCAGGGCGATCAGGATCGCGAACCGGGCCACGGCCGCCGGCGCGAACGCCTCAACCAGCACCACCAGCGCGATCGTGCCCAGGGCCATCAGCAGCTTCGTCGCCGAGGCGAAGTCGGCGGCGGCCGGGTCGGTGCCCGCGATCAGCTTCGACGTGGAGGGCAGCAGCGAGAAGCCGATGATCGCGATGATCGTGCCGGTCACGATCGGCGGGAAGAACCGCATCAGGCGGCTGAACCACGGCGCGACCACCCAGGTCAGCAGCCCGGCGACGATGGTCGCGCCGAACACCGCGGGCAGTCCGCAGTCCTTGCCGACCAGGATCGCCGGGGTGATCCCGGTGAACGTCGAGCCCATCACGATCGGCAGCCGCACGCCGATGTTGAACACGCCGAGCGCCTGCAGCAGCGTGGCGAGGCCGCTGACCAGCACGTTGGCCGACACCAGCACGGCGATCTGCTCGGTGGACATGCCGATGCCGAGCCCGATCAGCAGCGGGACGGTGGCCATCCCGGAGTAGGCGACCAGCACGTGCTGCAGGCCCAGCGGCAGCAGCTGGCGCAGCGGGGGAACGGTGTCGACGGCATCGGGCGGGGCGGTGGCGCGAGGTCTGGGGCGGAAGCGCATGGTTCCTCCGTGTTCCGTCAGCGCGATTCGTGGGGGCTCAGCGCAGCAGGCCGGTCATCCCGGCGCGGTGCAGCAGGCGTTCGGCCCGTTCCCGGGCCTGCCGGACGGCGGACTGCTCGTCGACGCGCAGGCAATGCCCGTGCCGCTGGACGATTTCGCCGTCGACGACGGTGGCCACGACGTCGGTGCCGCGGGCCGCGTAGACCAGCGAGCTCACCACGTCGTGCAGCGGTTGCAGGTGCGGCCGGTCGAGATCGACCACGATCAGATCGGCCAGGCGGCCGGGTTCGAGCACCCCGGCGTCGATCCCGGCGTAGCGGGCGCCGTCGCGGGTCGCCAGGTCCAGCGCGTCCTGCGCGCGCATCGCGGCCGGGTCGAGGGTGGCCAGCCGCTGGGCGAAGATGGACTGCTTCATCACCTCGAACAGGTCTTGCCGATGCCCGCAGCTCGGCCCGTCGGTGCCCAGCGCGACGGCGACCCCGCGGGCCCGCAGCTCGGCCAGCGGCAGGGTGCCGGACGCCAGGTAGGCGTTGGACGTGGGGTTGTGCGCGATGCGCGCGCCGGCGGCGGCGACCGCGTCGAATTCGGCTTCGTCGAGCCAGATCGCGTGCGCCAGCGTGGCGCGCTTGTCGAGCAGCCCGGCCTTCGCCAGCCACTGCACCGGACGCGCCTGGTAGGCGTCCAGGTAGCTCTGCGGATCGGATCTGCCTTCGCAGCAGTGCGCGTGCCAGCTGGTGCCGAGCTCGCCGGCGAGCTCGACGCTGCGCCGGACCAGGTCCTGGTCGACGTAGGTGAGGTTGAGCGGCGCGGGCCAGATCTCGACCCGTGATCCCGCCGGCCGGTGCTGCATTGCCTCGCGGGTGATGGCGATCTCGTCGGCCGCGGAGTACCGGAACAGGGCCTCGGGCTGGCCGCGCCGCGCGGCTATCTCGGTGCGGGGACCGACGATTCCGCGCGCCACCGCGCCCCGCAGCCCGGCCTGCTCGATGACGTCGGCGATGGCGAGGGTGGTCGCCAGGTCGGTGGGCGCGTAGTGGTTGTCCACCACCGTCGTCGTCCCGTGCCGCAGCGCTTCGGCCGCCGCGAGGCGGGCCGCGGCCACCGCGTCGTCGCTGTCGACCGCGATGGAGTACGGCCACATGAAGTCGCACAGCCACGGCACGATCGACATGCCCTCGCCCAAACCCCTTGCCAGCGCTTGGTAAAGGTGGTTGTGCCCGTCGACGAGGCCGGGCAGCACGGCCTGACCGGTGCAGTCGAGCACCGTTTCGGCCCGCCAGGACGCCATTTCGGACTGCGGACCGACCGCCGCGATCCGGTTGCCGGTCACGGCGACGGCGCCGGGGCGGTGGATGGTGCGGTGGTCGTCGACGGTCAGCACCGTCGCCCCGGTGAGCAGCAGGTCGCAGTGCTTCTCGTTGGTCGGAGGCATGCCGCCTCGCTTCCTGGGCGGTGCGCGACCGCCCCCATCCTGAGGAGGGATTCGCCGAACGGTTGGCCCACGACGAGGAGGTCAGGGAGGTCACCGGCGCTGGCGCGAACGGTGATGCCGTCAGGCTGGAGGCCCGTTCGCGGATAACATGTAAATCAAGGTGCATGTGTCATGTCAACCCTTCCAGGCGACCCTGTTGGTTGGCCGACTGCACCTTTAAGCGCTCGAAACTCGGGTTTCGGGGAAATTACATGCAACTTGTTGACACGGTGCCGAGACCGGTGTTGCACTCGAACGCGCCGCTGTCGAAGTGCGGCGACCCGTAGGTGCGGTGAATCGCGGCCGGGGTGCGACCGATCATTACAGGAGAGATCCGTTGATCATCGACACGCACGTGCACCCGACGAACCTGGTAGACGAGGCCTGGCGGCACACCGGTGAGCCGTTCACCGGCGAGCGGACCCTGAAGATGATGGACGGTCCGATGTGGATCAACGGCAAGCCGCGCCGGGTCGACATCAGCTGCATCATGCCGCCGCCGGGCAACACCGCCTGGCGGGAGGGCAACCGGGGCGGCCGCGAGGGCATCCGCGACTACCAGGCGTACGTGACCGAGCTGGTGCAGCGCTATCCGGACCGCTTCATCGGCAACTTCATCTACAACCCGCGGTTCGGGCCGGAGAACGGCGCCAAGGAGCTGGAGTTCCACATCAAGGAGCACGGCTACCGGATGCTCAAGCTGCACGCCAACATGCACGCCTACCGGCCGGACCGGGCGCTGGACTGGCTGCGGCCGGTGATGCGGGTCTGCGACCGGCTCGGCGTGATCGTGCTGATCCACACCGGCGACGGCCCGTACTCCATCCCGACGCAGTTCTACCCGATCATCCGGGAGTTCCCGGGCGTCACGTTCATCCTCGGCCACTTCGGCATCCAGACCGGCGGCGTGTACTGCTTCGAGGCGTTCTGGATGATCCAGGACTCGCACAACGTCATCGGCGAGTCCGGCTGGCTGCTGCAGTCGCGGATCGTGGAGTTCGCCAAGGAGATGAAGAAGACCAAGATGGTCTACGGCACCGACTCGCCGCCGAACGAGCCCGGCATGTGGGCGCGCGAGCTGGAGGTGCTGTGCCACGAACCGCCGCAGGGCCTGAACCTCTCCGAGGACGACCTGGAGGGCTACCTCGGCAACAACATGGCCAAGCTGCTCGGCCTGCAGCCGACCCCGCCGCCGAAGGACAAGGCGCAAGCGGAGGCCTACCTGCGGGGAGAGGTGACGCAGGCGTCGGCGACGAACTCCCACGCCGAGGCCTACGCGGGCTACACCCCGGACTCCTGGCTGGAAGAAGGCGAACTCGACCCGGCCAGCTGACGCCCGGCGGCGGTGGCGCGAAGCGAACGGCCTGTTCGCCTCGTCTAGCGAGGTGAACGGTCCGTTCGCTTCGTTGCTCGGAGCGGGGGCCGGTGCCGGTGGGTTGGGGTGAACGGCCTGTTCGCCTCGTCTAGCGAGGTGAACGGTCCGTTCGCGCCGGCTCAGGAGCTGGGGCGGAGGCGGCGGGGGGCCGCTTCGCGGGCCGTGGCCTGGCCGAGGCGGACCCGCAGCCGGGAGATGTGCCGGCGGGCGGCCGCCTCGGCCATCTCCGGGTCGCCGCTGGCCATCGCGTCCACCACCGCCCGGTGCTCGTCCAGCGCGAGCCGGGGGGCTTCCGCGCCGCGCCACAGCGAGTGCAGCGCGAAGTGCGAGCGGCCGGCGATCGGTTCCAGCGCCGCCAGCAGGTGCGGGTTCCCGGCGAATTCCCGGACCGCCCGGTGGAAGCGCATGTCCAGCTCGATCTGCGCGGCGTTGTCCGCGTCGGCGGCCAGCGCCGCCTCGTGCTCGGCGAGGATCCCGCGCAGCTGCGCCAGCCCGTCGCCGTCGAGGTGCTCGGTGGCCAGCCGCGCCGCGAGGCCCTCCAGCTGCTCGCGCACCACGTAGAGCTGGCGCAGGTCGTCGATGTCCACCCGGCTGACCTCGGCGCCCCGGTGCGGGGCGTGGGTGGCCAGGCCGTCGTGGATCAGCCGCTGCACGGCCTCGCGGACCGGGCTGCGGCTGACGTCGAGCTGGCGGGCCAGCTCCGGCACGCTCAGCGAGGTGCCGGGCGGCAGCGTGTTGTCCAGGATGGCTTTCTTCAGCGCGGCGTACGTGCGGTCGGCCAGCAGGCCTTCGCCGGTCAGCGGCGCGAGACGGGGTGCCGGGGGCATCGCGGGAACCTCACTCGATAAGCGGGACGGCTCGATATTACATGCAATCTCCCGGTCCGTTCGCCCCGGACGCCCGGTCGGCGCGGCGCGGCGGGCCGACCGGCCGCTCTTGACAGCGTGCGATCGGCTGGGTTCACTCTGTGCGGCCAAGGGTTTTCGGCCGTGCGAGCACGAAAACCCTTGCGGAACAAGGCCGGGTACGAGTCCCGACATGCCGTGGCGGCACACCAGCTGTGCGATGCCGGTGTCACCTGAGCCCCTGGAGGCGGCATGCGCGACAAGTCACTGCACCGACCGGACACCCGGGCCGCGGCCGGCGACGTGCGAACCCCGCACCCCAGCGCCGAGACGGAACGCGCCGCCGGGATCGGCCGGAGCACGCCGCGGCCGGACGGCGCGCTGAAGGTGACCGGCCAGTTCGCCTACTCCTCGGACCTGTGGGTGTCGGGCATGGTGTGGGCGACGACGCTGCGCAGCCCGCACGCCTCGGCCCGCATCCGGTCCATCGACGCGCGGAAGGCCCTGGCGCTGGACGGGGTGCACGCGGTGCTCACCCACGAGGACGTGCCGGGCGCGAAGACCTACGGGATGAAGGTGGCAGACCAGCCGGTGCTGGCCATCGACGAGGTCCGCTACCAGGGCGAGCCGGTCGCGTTGATCGCCGCCGACGATCCGGAGACGGCGCGGCGGGCGGCGAAGCTGGTGCAGGTCGACTACGAGCTCCTGGAGCCGGTGACCGACCCGGAGCGCGCGCTGGACGGCACCGCGCGCGACGTGCACCCGGGCGGAAACCTGGTCCGGCACGTCAAGATCCGCCACGGCGATCTCGCGGCCGCGCGCGAACGGGCCGACGTGGTGGTGACCGGCGAGTACGAGGTCGGCATGCAGGACCAGGCATTCCTCGGCCCGGAGTCGGGCCTGGCGCTGCCCGCCGAGGACGGCGGCGTCGAGCTGTACGTGTCGTCGCAGTGGCTGCACAAGGACCTGGAACAGATCGCGCCGTGCCTGGGGCTGCCCGCCGACAAGGTCCGCCTCACGCTGGCCGGGGTCGGCGGCGCGTTCGGCGGCCGCGAGGACCTTTCCGTGCACGTGCACGCCTGCATGCTCGCGATGCGGCTGGGCAGGCCGGTGAAGATGGTCTACAACCGCGAGGAGTCGTTCTTCGGCCACGTGCACCGCCACCCGGCGAAGATGCACTACGAGCACGGCGCCACGCGGGACGGGAAGCTGCTCTACGTCAAGGCGAAGCTCGTCATGGACGGCGGCGCGTACACCTCCACCTCGCCGGTCGTGATCGCCAACGCCTGCTACTTCGTCACCGGCGCCTACGAGGTCCCGCACGCCGAGATCGACGGTTTCGCGGTGTTCAGCAACAACCCGCCCTGCGGCGCGATGCGCGGCTTCGGCGCGGTCCAGTCCGCCTACGGCTGCGAGTCCAACATGGACAAGCTCGCCCGCGAGCTGGGCATGGACCCGCTGGAACTCCGGCTGCGCAACGCGATGACCACCGGCACCGTGCTGCCGACCGGGCAGGCCGTGGACGGCCCGGCGCCGGTCGCCGAACTGCTCGCCGACCTGCGGAACCGGCCGCTACCGCCCGCCGGGGCGGACCTGCTGCCGGGCGGGCTGTCCAACACCACCCGCGGCGAGGGCGTCCGCAGGGGAGTCGGCTACGCGGTCGGCGTCAAGGCGATCGGCTACTCCGGCGGCGTGGACGACATCTCGACGGCGCGGGTGGAGCTGTCGGTCACCGCGGGCCGGCCCTCGGTGTCGGTGCACACCGCGGCGGCCGAGTGCGGGCAGGGCATCACCACGGTGCAGTCCCAGATCGCCGCCACCGAACTGGGCGTCTCGCGGGTGGTGGTGCTGCCCGCGGACACCAGGATCGGCGACGCTGGCTCGGCCTCGGCGTCCCGGTTGACCTGGATGTCCAGCGGTGCGGTGCAGGGCGCCTGCCGCGAGCTCGCGCGAGAGCTGCGGCGCCGTGCGGCCGATCGCACCGGCAGGCCGGCGGAATCCCTGGCGTTGCTGGACGACCACGTGGTCGACCCCGGCGGCTCGCCGCTGGTGTCCATTTCGGACATCGTCGGGGACGACGTGCTGGAGCGGGTCTTCGAGTACCACCACCGCAAGACCGAGACCATCGACCCCGAAACCGGCCAGGGCGACGCCCACATCGCCTTCGCGTTCGCCGCGCACCGCGCCGTGGTGGACGTCGACGTCGAGCTCGGCCTGGTCAAGGTGGTGGAGCTGGCCACCGCGCAGGACGTCGGCAAGGCGATGAACCCGCTGTCCGTCGAGGGGCAGATCGAGGGGGGCAGCGCGCAGGGCCTCGGCTTGGCGCTGATGGAGGAGATCGTGCTCGACGAGCAGGGCAGGGTGCGCAACCCGTCGTTCACCGACTACCTGATCCCGACCATCCTGGACGTGCCGCCGATGCCGATCTCGGTGTTCGAGTTCCCGCACCCGGATTCGCCGTACGGCCTCAACGGCGTCGGCGAGCCGCCCACCCTGTCGTCGACCCCGGCGATCGTCAACGCCCTGCGCGACGCGACCGGCCTCGCCCTCGGCCGGGTCCCGGTGCGCCCGGACGACATCGCGCTGGCTGCCCAACCCTCGTGAGCGATGGTGCCGGTTCTTACCGGAACGAGCACTCACGAACCGGTCGGGGCCCGCCCGGGTCCGGGCGCCCCGGCGAAGGCCTGCGCGATCGTCAGCCACCGGCGCGCGTCGTTGCCGACGGCGGTGATCGCCAGGTCGTCGCGGTGCCTGCGCTGCGTGACCAGCAGGCAGAAGTCCAGCGCCGGGCCGCTGACCCGGTCGGCGGCGTTCTCCGGTCCCCAAGCCCATTCCTCGCCGTCCGGGGCGCGGAGTTCCACGCGCAGCGGCACGTCCGGGACGGGCAATTCGTTGGCGGCGAAGGAAAAACCGAAGGTGCGCACGCCCAGGTGCGCGATGTGGCGCAGCCGGGCGGTGGGCTCGCGCTGGACGCCGAGGGCATCGGCCACGTCCTGGCCGTGCGCCCAGGTCTCCATGATCCGCGCGGTCGCCATCGACGCGGGCTTCATCGGCGGCCCGTACCAGACCAGGCGGCCGTCGGCCGGCGCCGCGGCCAGCGCGGCCTGCAGCCGCTCGCGGCCCGCGCGCCAGCGCGCGAGCAGCTCGCCGGGCTCGGCGCGGGCGCCTTCGGCGGCTCCGGCGTCGACCCCGATGTCCTCGGATTCCCGGCGCTGCCGGAGGAACTCGTCGGGATCGTCGATGGCCAGGTTGGCCCGGTCGTCGGTCCAGGCCAGGTGCGCGATCTGGTGGGCGATGGTCCAGCCCGGCGCGGGCGTGGACGTCGCCCACCCCGCCGCGTCCAGGCCCGCGACGAGCGAATCCAGGTCGGCGCTCTCGGCGCGCAGATCGGCCAGCACTTCGGTGAGCATGCTCGTCCTTCAGGCGTGGAACA
The DNA here is from genome assembly GCF_004348985.1 of Saccharopolyspora elongata. Classification (GTDB taxonomy): domain Bacteria; phylum Actinomycetota; class Actinomycetes; order Mycobacteriales; family Pseudonocardiaceae; genus Saccharopolyspora; species Saccharopolyspora elongata. The sequence continues at coordinate 10,686 of NZ_SMKW01000035.1, forward strand.
CCGGCACAGTCTCGCCGTCGGCGTGCCGCTCGAAGCCGACTTCGAGGGCGATGCCTTCGGCGAGGTCCTCGGGCGCGACGCCGAGGATCCGCGCGTGCAGCCAGGGGCCCTCGGCGAGTTCGACGATACCGGCGACGACGTGGCCACCGTCCGGGACGGGGACCACGGTCCAGGTCACCAGGGTGGCCCGGCCGCTCGCCGGTACCCACGCGAGTTCGGTGGAGCCGCAGGCCGGGCACTGCGGCACGTTCGGCGCGATGAGCGGCGAGCACCGCGGGCAGCGCCGGACGAGCAGTTCGCCGCGGGCGGTGCCGTCGAAGAACTCGGCGGACGCCTCGTTGCGGGCAACGGAGATCACGGGTCCTCCCGGGTCAGCTGGGGGCGTTCGGGCTGAGCACGGTCGTGGAGTGGTGCGCCAGGATGCCGCCGTTGCCGCTGACCATGACCACGTCGTTGCGCGGCGCCTGCCGTTCGCCGCCGTGGCCGCGGGCCTGGATCACCGCCTCGGACAGCGGCGTCATGCCCCACATGTAATAGGCGGACAGCTGGCCGCCGCCGGTGTTGACCGGCAGCGTCCCGCCGGGCGCCAGCGCGCCGGAGGCGACGAACTCGCCGCCCTCGCCCTTGGCGCAGAAACCGTAGTCCTCCAACGTGATCAGCACGGTGAAGGTGTAGCAGTCGTACAGTTCGAGGACGTCGACGTCGGCGATGGACGCACCGGCCATCTTCAGCGCGGCCGGGCCGGCCTGCGCCGCGCCGCTGCGCAAGCCGAACTCGCTGCCGCGCGCGGCCGGGTAGTTGGGGTGCGACTGCGCGAAGCCGAGCACGTGCACCGGCGGTTGCCGCAGGTCGGCGGCGCGGTCGGCGGAGGTCACGAGGATCGCGATGCCGCCGTTGCTGACCAGGCAGCAGTCCAGCAGCCGCAGCGGATCGGCGATCATCCGCGATTCCTGGTGGTCGGCGAGCGTGATCGGTTCCCGCATCTGCGCCAGCGGGTTCCGTGCGGCCCACGCCCGCTGTGCCACGGCGATCGCGCCGAGCTGCTCGGAGGTGGTGCCGTAGGCGTTGATGTGCCGCCGGGCGGCCTGCGCGTACATGGCGTTCACGCTGGTCAGTCCGCTGGCGCCGAGCAGGCCTTCGAAGCCGGTGGCCTTGCGCCGCCCGGTGTAGGCCGCGGCGCTGCCCTTGTCGGGCAGGCGGGGCGCGTCGGCGAACACGCACACCACGTTGTCGGCCATGCCGGCCTGCACGGCCATCGAGGCGTAGGCGAGCATCGAGCCGGCGGACGAGCCGAACGCCTGCATCTCGGTCAGCAGCCGGAGGTCGCGGACCTGGAGTTCCTGCTGCAGCGTCCAGATGTCGACGCCGCCGGAGACCCCGGAGTTGGCCAGGATTCCGTCCACATCGGACAGTTGGAGGCCGGCGTCGGCGACCGCGAGGCGGACGGCGTCGGCGGCGAACTGCCCCGCGGTGCGGCCGTAGACCTTGCCCAGTTCGGTCATGCCCAGGCCGGCGATCACCGGTCGGCGTCCTGCGGAGCCCGTCAACGCTGCCTCCTCTGCGCGGCGCCCGGATCATTTCGGACCGCTTCGGTCCAAAATCACCCGGCCATGATGACCCGCCCCGCCCCGGCCGCGCAAGGCACCGGCAGCCGGTGATCGGCGATGCGTCGTTCGGCGGTGCTGGCCGCGGCGCCGCGACCGTACGATCTCCGGCCTGGGGGTGGGGGACCGCTGGGGGGAACATGGCCGAAAAGCCGGAGTACGACGCGTTCCTGTCCTACAGCCACGCCCTGGACCAGCGGCTGGCGCCCGCGGTGCAGAACGAGCTGCAGAGCTTCGCCAAGCCCTGGTACCGGCGCCGTTCCCTGCGGATCTTCCGCGACCGGACGAACCTCGCGGCGGACCCGGGCCTGTGGGCGTCCATCGAGCAGGCGTTGCGGGCCAGCCGCTGGTTCATCCTGCTCGCCTCCCCGGAAGCCGCTCGGTCGCAGTGGGTGGCCCGGGAAGTCGAGTTCTGGTTGCGGGAGAAGTCCGCCGACACGCTGCTGATCGTGCTCGCCGGCGGCGAACTGGTGTGGGGCGGCGACGACATCGACTGGTCGCGCACGGACGCCCTACCGGAGGTGCTGCGCGGCGCGTTCCACGCGGAGCCGAGGTGGGTGGACCTGAGCTGGCTCAGCGATGCCGAGCAGGTCGATCGCGCGAATCCGCGGTTCCGCGAGTGCGTCGCAGACCTGGCCGCCCCGTTGCGCGACATGTCCAAGGACGAGCTGATCGGTGAGCACATCCAGCACCACCGGCGGAATCTGCGCACGGCGTGGGGTGCGGTGTCGGCGTTGGCAATGCTGCTGGTCGTCGCGCTGGTGGCCACGGCGATCGCGGTGAACCAGGGCAACCTGGCCCGGGAGCGGGCGGATGTGGCGATGACGCGGCTGCTCGCCTCGGCGGCGCGGGAGAACCTGAGCACCCGCCTCGACCTCAGCCAGCTGCTGGCGGTCGAGGCATACCGGATGCGCCCCGGCCCGGAAACGAGCTCCGCGCTGCTGGAGGCCGTCACCGCAACACCTCAGCTGGTCGGCTACCACCCCGCCGGCAGCGAGGTCACCGCGCTTTCCAGCACCGGCGACGTGCTGGTGGCCGGCACGAAGAGCGGCCGGATCCTGCGCTGGGACCTGGCGGGCGAGCCCCGCCGGGCCGAAGACGTGACCGTGGCGGTACCGGCCCCGTTCGCCGTCGAAGCGAGCGCGGACGGCACCCGGCTGGCGGCCACGGACGGCAACGCGACGGTGGTGGTCGAGCCGAGCAGCGGTCGGCAGGTGCGGGTCGAGGCCCGGGGGACCGTCGACCAGATCGCGCTGTCGGCAGATGGCCGCCTGCTCGCGTTGACGGAGGATGCGGGCTACATCGTGCTCCACGACGCGGCGACCGGTGCCGAACTGAGGCGGGCGCCGACCCCGTGGGAAATCGTGGCCCCGGACAAGATCGCGTTCCTCGACGATCAGCGGTTGATGCTCGGGACCGTGACCGGTTCCACCGCCTACCTGGCCCTGCCGGACCTGCGGGTGCTGGCGGAGGTCGGGGCGCGATCGCCGCAGAACCGCTTCTTCAGCGCGTATTCGCCGAACGGCGACTTCTTCGGCTTCGCGGCCAACGACCCGGTCGTCGGCGGCTTCGTCTTCGAAGGCATGCCCGCCGACGAGCGGACCGGCACCCCGCCGAAGCCGCAACGGCGCCAGGAGTTCTCGCCCCGGACCTATCCCGAGGTGCTGGCGGTCGCCGCAGGCGGTTCGGGGTTCGCGGTGGCGGTCTCCGGGCTGCTGCAGGTCTTCGGCGACCGGATGCCGGAGGGGTCCCTGGAAGTGCCGGGCAACAGCCAGCTCAACCGGCTGAGCTTCAGCGGCGACGGCCGCTACCTGGCGGGATCCACCGGGGATTCGGTGGTGCTGTGGGACTTGGACCAGACCGACCGGCTCGCGGAGCGGATCGCTACGGACGAGCCGGACGAGTACAGCTTCATCGGAAAGCCGGACCTGGCGGTCGATCCGAGCGGCGAGAACGCCTTGGTGCTGCCGAAGCTGGGTGCCGAGCACCTGCGCCGGGTGGGTTTGCGCGACGGCTCGGACGAGAAGGAGTTCGCCGCGTTCGATGCGCAGCGGGCGATCTGGGTCCGGTCGGGGGAAAGCGTGCTGATGGCGAGCACCGATGGCACCGCCCGGCTCATCTCGGCCGCCGACCCGGCGGACGTCCAGGCGACCTGGGATTCGCCCGGTGGCGTCGACATGAGCGGCTCGCCGGAGCCGGCGTTGATCATGCGGGAGGTGCGGGGCGACCGGGTGGTCGTGGTGGACCAGGACGGCCGGGTGGTGGTCCGGTCCTTGCCCGATGGCGAGGTGCTGCAGGACCTCCGCGGGCCGTGGCCGCAATGGCTCAGCGGCGAAGGGGATGTCGCCAGCGCGATGGCGATATCGCCGAGTGGTGAGCACGTCGCGCTGATCGACCGGAACGTGCTGGTGGTGATCGACCTGCGCGCCGCGCGAGCGGTGCTCGTCTCCCCGGGCGGTGGCGACGACGTGGAGTTCACGCCGGCCGGCGAACTGCTGGTGCAGCGCAGTTACGGGCAGGTCGAGGTGTGGAACGTGCCGCAGGGCAGCCAGGCCCGCACCTTGGAGGCCTCGGACCTGCTCGAAGACAGCATGGCCGTCTCCGCCGACGGCAGGTACGCCGCAGGTGTGCGCGGTGACGGTCTGCTCGTGCTGCTGGACCTCGCGTCCGGTGGGCGGATCGGGCAGTTCTCCTTGCCGCAACCCGCCTCGGGAATCACCGGCGCCGTGGGGCGTAGCACTACGATCGCCTTCACCCCCGACTCCCGCGAGCTGCTCAGCCTCACCTCTGGTGGTGAGCTGCTGCGCTGGCCGCTGGACCCGCGGGCTTGGGCCCAGCGCGCCTGCGCGGCGGTCGGCCGTGACCTGGCACCGCAGGAGTGGCGCCAGGTCACGGGCACCGAGCCGCCCGCCGATCTGCGCTGCATGCGCTGACCGGCGCGGCGCTCACCACCGGCCCGCAGCCACCGGCTCGGGCGCCGGAGCCCCGGCCGGCGCGAGCAGACCGCGGCGGGCCAGCTCCGGGTGCACCCCTTCGCCGAACCAGTACGCCTCTTCCAGGTGCGGGTAGCCGGAGAGCACGAACTCCTCGATGCCCACCGCGTGGTACTCCTCGATCAGGTCCGCGACCTCGGCGTGGCTGCCGACGAACGCGGTGCCCGCGCCGCCGCGCAGCAGCCCCACGCCCGCCCACAGTCCCGGGTGGATCTCCAGCTCCCGCGCGTCGGCGCGCAGCACGCCGCCGTGCAGGGCGGCCATGTTGCGCTGGCCGGTGGATTCGGTGGCCGCGAACTTCGCCTGGGAGGCGGCCACGTCGGCGGGGTCCATCTGGTCGACGAACTTCTGCGCGGTGGCCCAGGCCTCGGCGCTGGTGTCCCGGGTGATGATGTGCGCGCGGATGCCGAAGCGCAGGGTGCGGCCCTCCTCGGCGGCGAGCTCGCGCAGCCGCTGCACCTTCTGCGCCACCGCGCCCGGCGGCTCGCCCCAGGTCAGGTGCACGTCCGCGCGGCGCGCGGCCACCGGCAGGGCGGCGTCGGAGGAGCCGCCGAAGTACAGCGGCGGCTGCGGGTCCGGCTTCTCGAACGCGACGGCGCCGCGGATCTGGTAGTGCTCGCCGTCGAAGTCGAACGGCTCACCTGCGAAGATGCCGCGCAGCACGGCGAGGAACTCGTCGGTGCGCGCGTACCGCTGGTCGTGGTCCAGCCAGTCGCCGAAGCGCTGCTGCTCGACGGATTCGCCGCCGGTGACGATGTTCAGCAGCAGCCGTCCGCCGGAGACCCGCTGGTAGGTGGCGGCGAGCTGGGCGGCCAGGGTCGGGGTCAGCGCGCCGGGCCGGAACGCGACCAGGAACTTGATGCGCCGGGTGTGGGCGAGCAGCGCCGCGGTGGTGACCCAGGCGTCCTGGCACCAGCTGCCGGTGGGGGTGAGCATCCCGGTGAATCCGAGGTGCTCGGCGGCCTGCGCGACCTGCGCCAGGTAGTCGATGTCCGGCTGGCGCGGCGTGTCGGCGCCGGTCGGGGTGACGTGCGGGCGGTCCACGATGGACCGACCGTCGCCGTGGGTGGGCAGGAACCAGTGCGTGGTGACGCTCATGCGTTGTTCTCCCGGTGGTTTCTTCTTTGTTCTTGAAGCGCCGAAGGCGCTTAGCCCACCTACGACGCTTGCACCGCCGCGGGTTCTCAGACGTCGCCTGGCGAGGACAGCCCCGATGCCGCGTATTGGTCATACGTAAGTCGGGGCTCCCACAGTCCAGACGGCGTCTGAGGTTCCGCCACCTGCACCGCCACGCAAGACGAGTCCGGAGAAAGGTCAGGCGGCGAAGCGGGTGTCGACGAATTCGGCGAACTTGAAGCGGCGCGGGATCTCCTTGGCCGTCACGAACGCGTCCGCGAGTTCCTGTTCCGAGCGGATCACCGCGTCGTCCAGCGCGACCGGCACGTCCGGCCCCAGTTCGGTGGCGCGCCGTGTCACCTCGATCGGCAGCCCGGTGTCCGCGGACCAGGCCTGCGCGCGCTGCTCGCGGTTGCCGTCGGCGAAGCGCTGCGCCTTGGCCAGCCGCACCAGGTAGTCGGCGATGGCGGTGTTGCGTCCCGCATCGGCCAGCGCGGCCGGGCCGGCGACCTGGAAGCTCAGGCCGTTGGCGGTGCCCTGCCCGTCGGCGATCGTCCTGGCGCCCGATTCCAGCTGGATCTGCGAGTAGTACGGGTCCCAGATCGCCCACGCGTCCACGGAGCCCTGCTTGAACGCGCCGAGCGCGTCGGAGGGCTGCAGGAACACCAGCTCGACGTCGTCGGGCGTGAGCCCGGCCGCGCGCAGCGTCAGGAGGATCTGGCCGTGCGCCGAACTGCCCTTGGCGACCGCGATCTTGCGGCCCCGGAGCTGATCGCGGCCCCGCAGCGGCGAGTCCGGCAGCACCACCAGGGCATCGCTCGCGACGTTGCCCTTCGACGCGGCGATGATCTTGATCTTCGCCCCGGCCGCGGCGGCGAACAGCGGCGGAGTGTTGCCGACGCCGCCGAGGTCGATGGCGTCCGCGGACACGGCTTCCAGCAGCGGCGGGCCGGACGGGAAGGTCGCCCACTGCACGGTGTACGGGAAGTCGTCCAGGCCGGCCGACCGCAGCAGGGAACGGGAATTGCCCTTCTGGTCGCCGACGCGCAGGGTCACCCGCGCCAGCTGCCCGGCGTCGACCGGCGCGGGCACCGGCGCCTGGGCCGGGTCGCCGCGGCCGCTCGCGCAGGCGCTGAGCAGCCCGGCGGAGGTGGCGGAAAGAGCAAGGACAGCAAGGAATTCACGACGACGCACGGTCGATTGCTCCATCGTTGCGGGGGAAGTGGCACGCCTGCGGGCAGCGCGAAGCGGCCCGGGAAGGGCGGGGATCAGCGCGAAGAGGTCAGCAGGGACGACATGCGGAACTGGCCTGCCGTCGCAGATCGACGTGCAGGCGCCAGGTCAACGCGAAGCGTCCGGACACGATCACGATGCTGTCAGCCGCCTGGCGGAGGAGTCAACGAGGAGCGGAAGGCTCCCACGGATCGAGAACGCCCGGCTCCCGCGGGCCGCTGGGAGCGCGGCGGCCATCGTCCGGCCACTGTGGATGGTGATCGGAGTCGGCGGCTCATTCGAGCCGGATGTGCCAGTTGCGGGAGAAGAACACGATCGCGGCCAGCGCCCCGGCGGACAGCACGCCGCCACCCTCGCCGAGGAAGAGGCACACCACAGCAACGAGCGCCGCGAACACCACCAGCGTCATCCGCGGCGACATCAGAGCCCAGATCCGCCGCCACGCGCTGGTCTCCGTCAAGCGGCGGGCCAACTTGGGGTCGTCGCCGGCGAGCTGCTGCTCGATCTCCCTCAGGCGGCGCCGCTCGTCCCTCGGTAGCATGGCCACCTCCAACGGTCCATCCGCCTCGTTGAACAAGTATTGCAACGATGTCCTCCGCTGTGAAGGGTCCATTGGCACGGTTGCCGGTTCCTGCGGCTAACCTGTGTCCGCAGTCGTCGCGGCAGGGAGCTTCCGATGGAGATCTGGGTCAACCCGGCATGTTCGAAATGCCGTTCGGCGGTGTCGCTGCTGGACGAGGCGGGCGCGGAGTACACCGTGCGCCGGTACCTCGACGAGCCGCCGACGGCCGCCGAGTTGGCCGAGGTGCTGGACCGGCTCGGGCTGGAGCCGTGGGACATCGCCCGGACGGCCGAGCCGGTGGCGAAGGAGCTCGGCCTGAAGACCTGGGGCCGGGAGCCGGCGGACCGGGACCGGTGGATCGAAGCGCTGGTGGCGAACCCGAAGCTCATCCAGCGCCCGATCATCACGGCCGACGACGGCACCACGGTCGTCGCCCGGACCCCGGAGGCCGTGCGATCGGTGCTGCCGGGGACCGACTGACCGGCGGGGAAGGTCGGCCCTTCCCGCCGGACGCCTCCGGCGGATACGAGAACGGGGGCGGGCGCTCCTCGCGCCCGCCCCCGTGTTTTGCCTGATCAGGCCGCCGTCGCGGCCGGCTCGCCGACCTGGAGGGTCAGCTCGCCGTCGGCCGCGGACACCCGCAGCCGGGCTCCCTCGGCCAGTTCGCCGTCCAGGATCAGGTCGCTGATCCGGTCGTCGACCTCCCGCTCGATCGCCCGCCGCAACGGCCGGGCCCCGAACTCGGGCCGGTAGCCGCGCTCGGCGATCCAGGCCACCGCCGCCGCGTCGAACTCGACGCCGATGCCCATCGCCTGCAGCCGGCGCACGGTCTGCTCCAGCAGCATCCGGGTGATCGTGTGCAGCTGCTCGCCGTCGAGCCGCTTGAAGACCACGATCTCGTTGATGCGGTTGAGGAATTCCGGCCGGAACGCCTCGCGCAGCCGCGGCATGATCCGCTCGTCCAGCGCCGGGTCGGCGTCCCCGGCGGTGAAGCCGATCTTGCCGCCGGCAGTGGAGACGACCTCCGAGCCGAGGTTGCTCGTCATGATCAGCACCGTGTTGGTGAAGTCGACCGTGCGCCCCTGGCCATCGGTCAGGCGGCCGTCGTCGAGCACCTGCAGCAGCGTGTTGAACACATCCGGGTGCGCCTTCTCGACCTCGTCCAGCAGGATCACCGAGTACGGGTGCCGCCGCACCGCCTCGGTCAGCTCACCGGCCTCGCCGTGCCCGACGTAGCCGGGGGGCGCGCCAACGAGCCGGCTGGCGGTGTGCCGCTCCTGGAACTCGCTCATGTCCAGCCGCACCATCCGCTGCTCGTCGCCGAACAGCGACTCGGCCAGCGCCTTGGCCAGCTCGGTCTTGCCGACGCCGGTCGGACCGAGGAACAGGAAGCTGCCGACCGGCCGGTCGGGGTCACCCAGCCCGCTGCGCGACCGCCGCACCGCGCGGGCCAGCGCCCGCACCGCGTCGTCCTGGCCGATCACGCGCTGGTGCAGCTCCTGCTCCAGCCCCTGCAGCCGGACCTTCTCGGCGGCGGTCAGGCGGCTGACCGGCACCCCGGTCGCCCGCGCGACGACCTCGGCGATGTCCTCGGCCGTGACCTCCAGGACAACGGCCTCGCCGGCGTCGCCGAGCTCGCCCTGCGCCTTGCCGATCTCGTCGCGCAACGCCGAGGCCCGCTCGTAGTCCTCCGCGGCGACCGCCGCGTCCTTCTCCTGCTCGAGCCGCTCGATGCGACTGCGCAGCTCAGCGCCGTCCGGCGCCGCCGACAGCCGCTTGCGCGCGCCGGCCTGGTCGATCAGGTCGATCGCCTTGTCCGGCAGGAACCGGTCGTTGATGTACTGGTCGGACAGCCGGGCCGCGGCCTCCACCGCGTCCTCGGTGTAGCGGACCTGGTGGTGCGCCTCGTAGTGCTCGCGCAGGCCCTGCAGGATCGAGACGGTGTCCGGCACGCTCGGCTCCGGCACCTGGACCGGCTGGAAGCGGCGTTCCAGGGCCGGGTCCTTCTCGATGTGCTTGCGGTACTCGTCCAGCGTCGTCGCGCCGACCACGTGCAGTTCGCCGCGGGCCAGCCGGGGCTTGAGCATGTTGCCCGCGTCCACCGCGCCCTCGGCGCCGCCGGCGCCGACGACGGTGTGCAGCTCGTCGATGAACACGATCAGCTTGCCGCGGTGCTGCGAGATCTCGTCGATGACCTTGGTCATCCGCTCCTCGAAGTCGCCGCGGTACCGGGTGCCGGCCAGCATCCCGGACAGGTCCAGCTGGACCACGCGCTTGCCGGTCAGCACCCGCGGCACGTTCCCGGCCGCGATGCGCTGGGCCAGGCCCTCCGCGATCGCGGTCTTGCCGACGCCCGCCTCGCCGATGAGCACCGGGTTGTTCTTGGTGCGGCGGGACAGGATCTCGACGGTCTGCTCGATCTCGTCGGCGCGGCCGATCACCGGGTCCAGCTCACCGTCGCGGGCGCGGGCGGTGAGATCCCGGCCGTACTGGTCGAGCGTGGGCGTGTCGCTGTCCTTGGCCGGCGCCTCCTGCTCGGCGCGGGGGCGCTGGCTCGCGGCGCGCAACTGCTCGGGCCCGGCGCCTGCGGAGCCGAGCAGCCGCCCGGTCTCGGAGTCCGGGCTCGCCGACATGGCGAGCAGGACGTGGTGCGGGCCGATGTAGGTGGAGCCGAGCGCGCGGGCCACCCGGTGCGCGTCGGCGAGCACCGTCCGGGCCGCCAGCGTCAGCGTCACCGGCCGGTCGCCGGCGGCTTCGCCGGCAGCCGGGAGGTGCTCCTCGATCTGCGCGGCGAAGGCCTCGGTGTCCACGCCGAGCTGCGCCAGCTGCTCGCGAGTCGGCGTCTCGTGTGCGGCCGACCACAGCAGGTGCAGCGCGTCCAGGTCGGTCTGCCCGCGGTCGCGGGCGAAGCGCGCGGCCCCGCTCAGCAGCTGTTGCGCCTGCTCGGTCATCAGCTCGGTGATGTCGATCCGGCGCGAGCCGGGCGCAGCGTCGTCGGCACCGAAGAAGCGCGCGAAGTACTCGTCGAACGGGCCGCCTGCCGGTCCGAAGAACGTCGCCATTCCTAACCTCCTCGCGACGGTGTTGCTGGCTTCCGCCGCCATCTACTTGAGTCCGTTGCTGTCAACCAACGTCAGTCGGGTCCGGGTAATTCCAACCAGTCCCACAAGTGGCGCGCGTCACTATCTGCCGCATCGCGGCAAGCTCAACATGGTTCTTCGGCAATATTCCCAGGAGGCAATACGACCAGGCTGCCGGTCCGGCACTGGACTCTGGTCATGCGCGTCTGCGCCACCACGGCCAATCCGGCGGTGTTTGCGGATCATGAATCGTTCGTCGGCGGAACGCCTCGTCCAACGGCTCGACCTTGGCCGACAACGCCCGCCGGGATCGAGGACCGAGCTTGGTCAGCGCCAGCTCCAAGACGCCACGGGCTTCCGTCGGATCGCAGCACGGACATCCGTGCCGAACCGCCTCGTCGAGCAGGTGCCGGGCGTCGGAGTGGACCGCGTGCCGCCAATCGGCCAGTGCGCGGGCGACGGAGCCCGGGGGCAGGCTTTCCGAGCGCTCCAGGACTTGGATCTCGTTGACGGCCCTGGCGGACAGCCCGTCGACGACCGGCAACTTCACGCCCGGCCGGAGCCGGCGGGGGAGAGCGGCGCGCACCGCCGCCGGCGACCTACGCGCCATGGCCCTTTCTGATCACCGTCACGGGCTGATGATCTCACACGCCCGACGAGGAATGAACCGCCCAAACCGCCCTAGGCGATCTTGGTCCACAGCGGATCGGACGTCCAGGCGCCCTCGTCGAGCTGCCGGTCGATCCCGTCGCGCAGGCACGGGCATTCCTCGGCCGGATGACCCCGGGTGCAGGTCAGGAACGGCCCCAGGCACCGCTCGGCCCTGGCCAGCCGCTCCTGCTCGGAGCGGATCGCGGCCATCCGCTGCTCCACGACCTCCTGCCAGCGCCGTTCGGGCGCATTGCCGTGCAGGATCACCGCGGTGCTGGCCGATGACATCGGCGGGCCGGCCGCGCAGCGGGCCATGGCAAGCGGCGGCGCAGACGGTCTGTTCGGCGCCGGTGTCACCGCCGGCCTGCACCTGAGCCTGGTGGTGGCGGGCGTGGCGACGCTGCTGGTCGCGGCGCTCATCATCGCCCTGCCGCGCGCGAAGTCACCGGAGCCCGCGCCGGCGGCGAAGACGCCTGCGATGGGGGATTGACTTCCAGCAAGGTCGAAGTTCGAAGCTGTCCTCAGCAGATCGACGGCTTCGAAGGGGTGTGGAATGGGGACTTCGGTGGAACGCACGGTGTTCGACTCCGCCTACGAGGAGAACAGCGCTCCATGGGTGATCGGCGAGCCGCAGCCGGCCATCGTCGGGCTGGAGCAGGCCGGGGGCATCCGGGGCGCGGTGCTCGATCCCGGCTGCGGCGCGGGGGAGCACACGATCCTGCTCACCAAGCTGGGCTACGACGTCCGCGGCGTGGACTTCTCGCGGCCGGCTGTCGAGCACGCCCGGGCCAACGCCGCCGCGCAGCACGTCGCCGCCCGCTTCGAGGTCGCAGATGCGCTGCAGCTCACCGGCGGGCCGTACGACACCGTCGTGGACAGCGCGCTGTTCCACGTGTTCGGCCCGGAGGACCGGGCGAAGTACGTGCGCAGTCTGCACGGCGTGTGCCGCCCGGGGGCGACGGTGCACGTCCTGGCGCTGGCCGACGTCGAGCCCGGCTTCGGCCCGCGCATCCCCGAGTCGGCTATCCGCGAGGCATTCGCCGGCGAGGGCTGGCGGCTGGAGGAGGTCCGGCTGAGCCGCTACCGGGGCGTCGCGCTGGGCGAGCGGGCCGAGGCGCTCGGCGTCGAGGACGGCGCGCTCGTCGACCTGGCCGCCTGGCTGGCCACCGCCGCCCGCCTCTGAAGTCCACATTGGACCGACTGGGGGTGTGGTCCCGGCCGGGCGCGGCTGGCACACTGGGCTGATGACCGAGGATGCTGCGTGCGCGGTGGCGCACGGTGAAGCCCCGTCGGCGTCGTCCGGTGGCCGCGTGCTGGCGGCGGTGTTCGCCACGCCGGTGGCGGAATTCCTGCTGCGCTACGGCCGGGACCTCGGTTTCCGGACGATCCTGGTCGAACCGGACACCGAGCGGGCCGGGGCGGAGGCGGTCCCGGCGGTGCCGGTGCTGGGGCCGGAGGCGGACGTCGTGGTGACCGACCACCACCGCCCGGAACTCGGCCCGCTGCTGCGCGACGTGCTCAAGCACGACGTCCGCTGGGTGGGCGTCATGGGCAACCCGCGCCACGCCGGTCCGCACGTGGCCGCACTCCGGGATCTCGGCGTCCCGGATGCCGAGATCGAGCGGGTGCACCGGCCGATCGGCCTGAACATCGGCTCCCGCACGCCGCCGGAGATCGCCATCGCGACCCTCGCGGGCCTGCTGGCCGACCGCAACGGCAAGCCCGGCGGCTTCGCCTTCTGAGCCCGCCGGCCGCCCGGGTGAGGTGCGCGGACTCTCGCTTTTGCCGGGGCGATGTGGTTATGCTCCGGTCACCCAGCGCCGGGATCATGGCCCGGTGCCGAGTGTTCCGCGACCCGGGCGGGAGGGGCGCGTGGTGAGCGGTATCGCGTTTCGGGAACTGTCACCGGTGTCCTTTTTGGAGCGCGCGGCGGCGGTGTTCGCCGATCGTCCGGCGGTCGTCGACGGGACGCAGCTGCGGGTGTTCGCCGGCGGCGCCCCGCCGTGGCCGGCGCTGCTGGAGCGGATGACCGAGCTCGGCATCGACATCCGGCACCTCTACGGCCTGACCGAGACCTTCGGCCCGGCGGTGGTGTGCGAGTGGCAGCCGGAGTGGGACGGGCTGGCCGGCGACGAACGGGCCCGGCTGGTCGCGCGGCAGGGCATCGCGAACGTGATCGCCGAGCCGCTGCGGGTGGTCGACGCCGAGGGGCGCGACGTGCCCGCCGACGGGCTGACGACCGGCGAGATCCTGCTGCGCGGCAACGATGTCATGCTCGGCTACTACCGGGACGAGGCGGCGACCGCCGCGGCCACGCTGGACGGCTGGTTCCGCAGCGGTGACCTCGGCGTCCGGCATCCGGACGGCTACGTCGAGCTGCGCGACCGGATCAGGGACGTGATCATCTCCGGCGGCGAGAACATCACGTCGATCGAGGTGGAGAACGCGCTCACCGCGCACCCGGACGTCCTCGAAGCGGCCGTGGTCGGCGCACCGGACCCGAAGTGGGACGAGGTCCCCATCGCGTACGTGACCCTGCGCGACGCGGCGACCGCCGACGAGGCCGACCTGATCGACTTCGTCCGCGCGCGCATCGCGCGATTCAAGGCGCCGAAGCGGATCGTCTTCGGCGACCTCCCCAAGACGTCCACCGGCAAGCTGCAGAAGAACGTCCTCCGCGAGCGAGCCAGGACGCGGCGGCCGTGAGGCGGCGTCGACCCGGCCCTAGGCTTCATCGTCGGCGAAGCCCAGGTCCTAGTCCTGGAACAGCTCGCTCCCTGAGGATGGCTCGTCGGCGAGGGCGTCAAGGACGGCCTGGCCGTACTTGGCGAGCTTCTGCTCGCCGACCCCGCTGATCCCGGCAAGTTCGTCCAGAGTAGACGGTTGGGCCGCCGCGATCTGGCGGAGCGTCGAGTCGTGGAAGATGATGAACGGCGCCTTGTTCTCCTCGCGCGCGGTGGCTGCACGCCAGGCCCGCAGTCGCTGGAAGACCGGCTCCGCCTCCGGCGGCATGTCCTGCGCGGCCTGCTTTGCCGTTTTGGACTTGGCGGTCGGCGCGGCGGCGCGCTTGGGCTCGGTGCGCAGCAGCACCTGCCGCGGGTCCTCGCGACGCAGGACCTCGCCGCTGGACTCGGTGAGCACCAGCGTCCCGTAGTCGCCCTCCACGGAGAGCAAGCGCTGGGCCAGCAGCTGGCGGATCACGCCCCGCCACTCGTTGTCGCTCAGGTCGGCGCCGACGCCGAACACGCTCAGCGAGTCGTGCCGGAACTGCTCGACCTTCGGGGTCTTCTTGCCGCGCAGGATGTCGATGATCTGGCCGGCGCCGAACTTCTGGTTGCGCTCGCGGTCCAGCCGCACCACGGTCGACAGCAGTTTCTGCGCGGCGACCGTGCCGTCCCACGATTCCGGCGGCGCCAGGCAGGTGTCGCAGTTCTGGCAGGCCATCGCGGAGTCCTGGCCGAAGTAGGCGAGCAGCTGTGTGCGGCGGCATTCGACGGTCTCGCACAACGCCAGCATCGCGTCCAGGTGCCGGGACAGCGTCCGGCGGTGCGCGTCGTCGCCCTCGGAGAGTTCGATCAGCTTGCGCTGCTGAACCACGTCCTGCAGGCCGTAGGCCATCCAGGCCGTCGACGGCTGCCCGTCGCGGCCCGCGCGGCCGGTCTCCTGGTAGTAGCCCTCGACCGACTTCGGCAGGTCGAGGTGCGCGACGAAGCGCACGTCGGGCTTGTCGATGCCCATGCCGAAGGCGATGGTGGCGACCATGACCAGGCCGTCCTCGCGCAGGAACCGGGACTGGTGCGCGGCGCGGACCTCCTTGTCCAGGCCCGCGTGGTAGGGCAGCGCGTCGATCCCGTTGGCCACCAGGAACTCCGCGGTCCGCTCCACCTCGGCGCGGGAGAGCCGGTACACGATGCCCGCGTCCCCGGCGTGCTCGGTGCGCAGCAGCTGCAGCAGCTGCTTCCGCGGATCGTTCTTCGGCGCGATCCGGTACTGGATGTTCGGGCGGTCGAAGTCGGAGACGAAGTGCCGGGCCCCGGTCAGCTCCAGCCGGGTCGCGATCTCGCGGCGGGTCGCCTGGGTGGCGGTGGCGGTCAGCGCGATGCGCGGCACCTCGGGCCAGCGCTCGTGCAGCACCGAAAGCGCCAGGTAGTCGGGGCGGAAGTCGTGGCCCCATTGCGCCACGCAGTGCGCTTCGTCGATGGCGAACACCGAGACCTCGCCGCGGCCGAGCAGGTCCAGCGTCGAATCCAGCCGCAGCCGTTCCGGCGCCAGGTAGAGCAGGTCGAGCTCGCCGGAGGCGAACGCGGCCTCGGTCTGGCGGCGCTGCTCGTAGTTCTGCGTCGAGTTGAGGAAGCCCGCCCGCACGCCGAGCTCGTTGAGCGCGTCCACCTGGTCCTGCATCAGGGCGATCAGCGGCGACACGACGACGCCCACGCCGGGCCGCACCAGCGACGGGATCTGGTAGCAGAGCGACTTGCCGCCGCCGGTGGGCATCAGCACCAGCGCATCGCCGCCGCCGATCACGTGGTCGACGATCTCCTGCTGGGAACCGCGGAAGGAGTCGTAACCGAAAACGCGCTGCAGGACCTGCCGGGCGTCGGACACCTCAAGACCGGGGGAAGCCACGGCGCGCATCTTAGATCCTGTCTCCGACTCGTTTTGCGTGGCGGTGCGGGTGGCGGAACCTCAGGCGTCTTCTCGCTGTGGGATCCCCGACATCATGAATGACCAATTCACCACGTCGGGGCTGTCCTCGCGAGAAGACCCCTGAGAACCCGCGGCGGTGCAAGTTGCCAGGGCGGGCTAAGCGGCTGCGCCGCTTCAAAGACAAAGACAAGTCAGTTCTAGCAGCACCCACGACTGGGCCCGGGGCCGTGCGTTCCGACATGCGGGGGCGTGTCGGGCCGCCTGTGATGTGCGTCCCGTCGGGGAGGCCGGGCCTTCGGCGGGAACAACTCGCAGGGCAGAATCGTTCGTGGAAATAGTTGAATCTCGTACTAAATGATCGGGATCTGGCCAGCGAGGGAGTTCACATGCAGTTCGGGATCTTCACGGTCGGTGACGTCACCACCGACCCGACCAACGGCCGCACGCCCTCCGAGGCCGAGCGGATCAAGGCCATGGTGCGGATCGCGCTCAAGGCGGAGGAGATCGGACTCGACGTCTTCGCCACCGGCGAGCACCACAACCCGCCCTTCGTGCCGTCCTCGCCGACGACCATGCTCGGCTACGTCGCGGCCCGGACCGAGCGGCTGGTCCTGTCCACCTCGACCACGCTGATCACCACGAACGACCCGGTGAAGATCGCCGAGGACTTCGCGATGCTGCAGCACCTCGCCGACGGCCGCGTCGACCTGATGATGGGCCGCGGGAACACCGGCCCGGTGTACCCGTGGTTCGGCCAGGACATCCGCCAGGGCATCCCGCTGGCCGTCGAGAACTACGACCTGCTGCGCCGGTTGTGGCGGGAGGACGTGGTCGACTGGGAGGGCAAGTTCCGCACGCCGCTGCAGTCGTTCACCTCGACCCCGCGGCCGCTGGACGGCGTCCCGCCGTTCGTCTGGCACGGCTCCATCCGCAGCCCGGAGATCGCCGAGCAGGCCGCCTACTACGGCGACGGCTTCTTCCACAACAACATCTTCTGGCCCAAGGAGCACACCCAGCGGATGGTCGACCTGTACCGGCGGCGGTTCGAGCACTACGGGCACGGCGCGGCGGACCAGGCGATCGTCGGCCTCGGCGGACAGGTGTTCATGCGCAAGAACTCCCAGGACGCGGTCCGCGAGTTCCGGCCGTACTTCGACCACGCGCCGGTGTACGGCGGCGGGCCGTCGCTGGAGGAGTTCACCGAGCAGACGCCGCTGACGGTCGGCAGCCCGCAGGAGGTCATCGACCGGACGCTGGGCTTCCGCGAGTACGTCGGCGACTACCAGCGCCAGCTGTTCCTGATGGACCACGCCGGGCTGCCGCTGAAGACCGTCCTGGAGCAGCTCGACCTGCTCGGCGAGGAGGTCGTCCCGGTGCTGCGCAAGGAATTCGAGTCGATGCGGCCCGCGCACGTGCCGGACGCCCCGACGCACGCGTCGCTGCTGGCCGCGAAGGAAGCGAAGAAGGCGGAGGTGGCGAAGTGAGCGAGCGGAACCTGGTCGTGATCTCGGCGGGCCTGAGCCAGCCGTCGTCCACCCGGCTGCTGGCCGACCGGCTCGCCGCGGCGACCGGCCGCGCGTTGGCGCAGCCGCCGGACATCGAGGTCGTCGAGCTGCGCGACCACGCCAAGGAGGTGGCGAACAACCTGGTCACCGGCTTTCCCGGCGCGGAGCTGCGGAAGGTGCTCGACCGGGTGGCCGCGGCCGACGGCCTGATCGCGGTGACGCCGATCTTCCAGGCGTCCTACAGCGGGCTGTTCAAGTCGTTCTTCGACGTGGTGGAGACCGATTCGCTGGTCGGCAAGCCGGTACTGATCGGCGCCACCGGCGGATCGCCGCGCCACTCGCTGGCGCTGGAACACGCGATGCGCCCGATGTTCAGCTACCTGCGGGCGGTGGTGGTGCCGACCGCGGTGTACGCGGCGTCGGAGGACTGGGGTTCGGCGGGCGACGGAGCGGCGCTGGCCGATCGCGTCGACCGCGCGGCGGGCGAGTTCGCGGCCCTCGTCGACCACCGCCCGGCGCCCGCCCGCGCCGACGCGTTCGAAGAACCGGTCCCCTTCGAACAACTCCTGTCCCAGAACCGGAACTAGCCGGAGAGGTCGTCGGACCGGCCCGCGGCGAGCCGGGACCACTGCGCCGTGGGCCGACCGTCGGTCCGGAACTGCTCGCCGGCGGTCGCGTAGGGCTGCGGCCAGCCCTCCGGCGAGTCCTCCCAGGTCTCCTGCCTGCCGTAGGTGGTGAGGTCGAGCAGGTGGTAGCTGGTGGCGCCGGCCTCGACGCCGCGGCTGGTCGTCCAGTACGTCTCGAACACCCTGTCGCCGTCGCGCAGGTAGCAGAGGTAGCCGCCGAAGCCGCGCCCGGCGAGCAACGCGTCCCCGGAGTCGCGGGCCGAGTACCAGGGCATCTCCCAGCCCATGAAGTCCCGGTACCGGGCGCTCTCGTCGTACGGGCCCTGGCAGAACGTCGCGTAGGTGACGTCGCGGCTGTGCAGGTAGGACAGCTCTCGGGCGTGCCCGGTGAAGAACGTGCAGCCCTCGCACTGCTCGGCGGCGGGTTTGCCGTCGTGCCACATGTGCAGGTAGACGATCAGTTGCCGGCGTCCCTCGAACACGTCGACCAGGGGCACCTCGCCCTGCGCTCCGACCAGCGGGATCTGCGCGTCCACCTCGACCATCGGCAGCCGCCGCCGGGCGGCCGCGATCGCGTCGCCCTCGCGGGTGTGCGCCTTCTCGCGGACCAGCAACCGGTCGAGCTCCGCCTGCCAGGAAGCCCGGTCGACGATGTGGGGCAACGGGTGCGTGCTGTTCGCTTCCATCGGTTTCCCTCTCCGGTCGCGCATCGGTGGCCTCGGCAGTGATGACCTGCCGGAGGGCCGAAACTCATCGCGCCTTCCGGGGTACCCGCACCCCGCCTTCGCGAAGTCATCTGCGCACACCTGGGCGACGGGTGGCTTCCGCTGGTGGTGCGCTTCCGCTTGCGGCGCTGGATAACGTGGCAGGTATGAGCGAGCGGATTCCCCGGGACGAGCCGGCCGGTTCGGCCGATGTCATCGCGCGGCTGCGCGACGAGGGCGTCGAGCTGGTCGAGATGTCCTTTGTGGACAACGCCGGGATCGTGCGGGTGAAATCGGTTCCGCTGGAACGGTTGTCGGCCGCGGCCCGGTTCGGCGTCGGGGCCTCGCCGTGCTTCGAGACGTTCAGCTTCGACGATGTGATGGTGCCGGGCCGCTACCTCGGCGGGCCGGACGGCGACCTGCGGCTGGTGCCGGACCTCGGGCGGTTGGTGCGCCTGGCGGCGCTGCCGGGCTGGGCGTGGGCGCCCGCCGACAAGTTCGGCCAGGACGGCCAGCGGTTCGTCGCCTGCCAGCGCGCGTTCGCCGCGCGCCAGGCGCAGGCCGCCGCCGACGCGGGGCTGACCGTCCGCACCGCCTTCGAACACGAATGGGCGTTGGGGGAGTCCGGCACCGACGAGTTCGTCCCGGCGTTCACCGGCCCCGCCTACGGCCAGGTGCGGCTGGAGGCGACGGCGGACTACGCGCTCGAACTCGTCTCCGCGCTGCGCGAGCAGGGGCTCGAAGTGCAGCAGTTCCACCCCGAATACGCGCTCGGGCAGGTCGAACTGTCGGTGGCCGCGAAGGATCCGCTCGGCGCGGCCGACGATGCCCTGCTGGTGCGGCACACCGTGCGTGCGGTCTCGCGCCGCCACGGCTGGCGGGCCAGCTTCGCGCCCTGCCTCGTGCCCGGTGGCGCGGGCTCAGGCGGGCACCTGCACCTGTCCGTGCACGACTCGGACGGCAACCTCTTCGCGGGCGGCTCGGGACGCTATGGCTTGCAGCCCGTCGGCGAAGCGTTCCTGGCCGGTGTGTTGCGAGAACTTCCCGCGCTGCAAGCGATCGGCGGCGGCAACCCGGCGAGCTTCCTGCGGCTGGAGCCGTCCCGGTGGGCCGGGGTGTGGCAGGTGTGGGGCCGGGAGGCGCGGGAGGCGGCGATGCGGCTGATCACCGGCACGATCGGCACCGAGCGGTGGGCCGCCAACGCCGAGGTGAAGTGCTTCGACGCCACCGCGAATCCGTACCTGGCGGTCGGCGCGGTGCTGGCGGCGGGCCTCGCGGGCGTGCGCGAGGAGCTGCGGCTGCCCGCGGAGATCACCGGCGACCCGGCGGCGCTGACCGACGACGAGCGCGCGGCGGCGGGAATCCACCGCCTGCCGACGAACGCGGCCGAGGCGGCTGATGCATTGGAGTCCTCCGACGTGCTGGCCGAAGCCCTGGGCAAGGAACTGCACGACGCGATGCTCACGGTTCGCCGAGCGGAAGCGCAACGATGCGCGGACGCCACGCCCGAGCAGCTCGCCGCCCGCACCCGCTGGTGCTGGTGATCGGGTCGTCCGCAATTTCCATTGAAATCGAAGGTTCGATTTCAATGGAAATTGCGGACAACGGGTGGTGTGTGCGTTCTGCGAGGGAGTTGTGAGCGCGTCCGGGCAGGGTTGCCCGCATGAAGATCGTCAACACTCATCAGGCGGAAGCCTGGAACGGCTACGAAGGCACGCACTGGGCGGAGAACCAGGAGCGGTACGAAGTGATGGTCGGCGGGCTCGGCGGCCGCAACGACGTCCAGCTGTTCGAGGCGGCGGGCATCGAGAGCGACCATCACGTGCTCGACATCGGGTGCGGCAACGGGCAGACGACCCGGATCGCCGCGCGCCTGGCGGCCGGCGGGCACGCCCTCGGCGTCGACCTGTCCGGGCCGATGCTCGAACGAGCCCGGCGCACGGCCGCGGCCGAAGGCATCGGCAACGTGACGTTCGAGCAGGGCGACGCGCAGGTCCACGACTTCCCGGCCGACCGGTTCGACGTGGCCATCAGTCGCGGCGGGATCATGTACTTCGCCGATCCGGTGACCGCGTTCGCCAACATCGGCGCGGCGCTGAAGCCGTCCGGGCGGCTGGTCTTCGGGTGCGGCCGGGACGCCTCCGACGCCGACTTCAGCGCCGTGTGGGCGGCGATCGGTGCGCACGTCGCCCTGCCCGATCCGGCCGAGGACACCGCGCCAGGGCCGGCCACGTTCACCGACCCCGGGCGCATCCGCGAGGTCCTGACCGGGGCCGGCTTCGCGGACGTCGTCCTCCGGGAAGTCGAGTCCGAGATGGTGCTGGGCGAGAACGCGGCCGACGCCGCCGAGTTCATCTTCGGCTGGGGCCCGATGCGGTTCTGGATGTCCGATGCCGACGACGCGTCCGTCGGCCGGGCGCGCGAGGAAGCCACCGCCGCGCTGCGGACCCTGGAGCGAGGTGGCTCCGTCGTGGCGAAGTCCTCCGGATGGTTGGTCACGGCCACCTGGCGCGGATGAGCGCGTAGTGCCCGGGGCCGCTGACGATCTCATGTGGAGAGTCCTCGGCCGCGTCGCCCGAGCACGGCGCGCAAGTATGCTCGCTGTGCCGGGCGAGCAGGGGAGGCGGCGATGGCTGAGGTGACCAATCCACCTGCTCGCAACACGCGTCCCCGCAATCGCCGGGCGTTGATCACCGCGGCCGCCGCGGACCTGTTCTACCGGCTCGGCTACGCGCGGGTCGGGATGAGCGACATCGCCGAGGCGGTCGGGGTCGGCTCGTCGGCGCTGTACCGGCACTTCGCGGGCAAGCAGCAGCTGCTGACCCGGGTCGTCCTCGACGAGCTCCAGCCGTTCAACGCGATCGCCGCGCAGGTGGCCGACCGGGACCTGGACGACGTGGTCGCACAGCTCGCCGCCGCCGCGCTGGACCACCGCCAGCTCGGCGTGCTCTGGCAGCGCGAAGCCCGGCACCTGCCCGAGGAGCAGCGCGATGTGCTGCGCGAGGAGCTGCGCGGTGTGGCCACCGGGCTGGCCGAGGTGGCGCGCGCCTTCCGGCCCGAGCTGACCGGCGAGGACGCCCGGTTCCGCGCCTGGTGCATGTTCAGCGTCCTGACCAGTCCGTCTTACCACCAGGTGGACCTGCCGCGGCGCCAGTTCGAGCAGCTGCTGCGTGCCATGGTGGTCGTCATCGGGACCCAGCCGCCGCAGCGGTTCGCCGACCACCACGAGCCCGATGCCGACCAGCGGGCCGCGCTGTTCGCCGGGCGCGCCTCCCGGCGGCGGCTGCTGCTGGCCGCGGCGATGCGGCTGTTCTCCGACGCCGGTTACACCGAGGTGACCACCGAGGACGTCGGCGCGGCGGCCGGCATCGCCGGGCCCAGCCTGTACAACTACTTCGCCAGCAAGCAGGAGCTGCTCGGCGCCGTGATCACCCGCGGCAACGCGTGGCTGGAGGTCGAGCTCGAACGGACCCTGGCCAGCACGCCGGCCGCCGACGACGCGCTGCGCGAGCTGCTGAGCTCCTACATCGGCTTCGCCTTCGACCACGGCCGGTTCATCGACATCCTGGTCAGCGAGGTCAACCACCTGCCGGACGCGGAACGGCACCGGGCGCGGCAGACCCAGCACGCCTACGTGGCCGAGTGGGTCGGGCTGCTGTGCGAGGCGCGGCCGGGGCTCGACCCGGTGCGCGCCCGGATCCTGGTGCAGGCGGCGTTGACGGTCGCCAACGACATGGTGCGCACCGGCTCGGTGCGCGACGTCGAAGCGCTGTTGCGGATCGGCTCGGCGCTGATGCTGGACACGCCCGTCGAGCCCGTGTGACCGGCCGCCGGATGACTACTACTAGATATTCACTTAAGCATCATCCCCGCAGGAGAATGCTTGATTGGCTGGCCTGGTTGAACTAGGGGCAGCTCACTTCGAAATTGACTTCGGCCGTCGCGCCGCATTAGGCTCCGCGTTGACCAGGTCTGCCAGCACGCACGCCGCGCCCGGCCTTGGGGTGACGAACCGGCCGCCACGCGCCGAGGCGCGTCACCGGGTTCCGGGCCTGGAACGTCGCGAGCGGGCGGCAGACACTGGAGCCGAGCAGGTAACGAGGACAGGTTGGTTGCATGAGCAGCGCGACGGAGCCGGTCGGTCAGCCGCCGGTGGACGTGCCGGACATCCACACGACCGCCGGCAAGCTGGCGGATCTGTACCGGCGGAATGACGAGGCGGTGCACGCCGGCTCGGCGCGCGCGGTGGCCAAGCAGCACGCGAAGGGCAAGAACACCGCCCGTGAGCGCATCGACATGCTGCTGGACCCGGGTTCGTTCGTGGAGATCGACGAGCACGCGCGGCACCGCTCCACGAACTTCGGCATGGACGCGAACCGCCCCTACGGCGACGGCGTGGTGACCGGCTACGGCACCGTCGACGGCCGCAAGGTGTGCGTGTTCTCCCAGGACTTCACCGTCTTCGGCGGTTCGCTGGGCGAGGTGTTCGGCGAGAAGATCGTCAAGGTCATGGACCTGGCGCTGAAGACCGGCTGCCCGCTGATCGGCATCAACGACTCCGGCGGCGCGCGCATCCAGGAGGGCGTCGCGGCGCTGGGCCTGTACGCCGAGATCTTCAAGCGCAACACCCACGCCTCCGGCGTGATCCCGCAGATCTCGCTGATCATGGGCCCGTGCGCGGGCGGCGCGGTGTACTCGCCGGCGATCACCGACTTCACGGTGATGGTCGACCAGACCTCGCACATGTTCATCACCGGCCCCGACGTCATCAAGACGGTCACCGGCGAGGACGTGACCTTCGAGGAGCTCGGCGGCGCGCGAACCCACAACTCGCGCTCCGGCAACGCGCACTACCTGGCCACTGACGAGGCGGACGCCATCGCCTACGTCAAGGAGCTGCTGTCGTTCCTGCCCAGCAACAACCTGGCCGAGGCGCCGGTGTTCGACGGTCCAGAGAATGACGCCGTCACGGGCTCCGTTTCGATTTTGGAGTCGATCACGGACGCCGACCGCGAGTTGGACGCGCTGGTCCCGGACTCGCCGAACCAGCCCTACGACATGCTCGAGGTCATCTCCCGCGTCGTCGACGACGAGGAGTTCCTGGAGGTCGGGGCGCTGTTCGCGCCGAACATCATCACCGGCTACGGGCGCATCGAGGGCCACCCGGTGGGCGTGGTCGCCAACCAGCCCACCCAGTTCGCCGGCACCCTGGACATCGACGCCAGCGAGAAGGCCGCGCGGTTCGTCCGCACCTGCGACGCCTTCAACATCCCGGTGCTGACCTTCGTGGACGTGCCGGGCTTCCTGCCGGGCACCGACCAGGAGTGGAACGGCATCATCCGGCGCGGCGCAAAGCTGCTGTACGCCTACGCCGAGGCCACCGTCCCGCTGGTCACCGTGATCACCCGCAAGGCCTACGGCGGCGCCTACGACGTGATGGGCTCCAAGCACCTGGGCGCGGACGTCAACCTGGCGTGGCCGACCGCGCAGATCGCGGTCATGGGCGCGCAGGGCGCGGTGAACATCCTCTACCGGCGGCAGCTCGCCGAAGCGGCCGAGAACGGCGAGGACGTCGAGGCCACGCGGGCGCAGCTGCAGCAGGAGTACGAGGACACCCTCTGCAACCCGTACGTGGCCGCCGAACGCGGCTACGTCGACTCGGTGATCCCGCCGTCTTACACCCGCGGGTACGTGGCGCGGTCGCTGCGGATGCTGCGCGACAAGCGCGCCAGCCTGCCCGCGAAGAAGCACGGCAACATCCCGCTGTGACGTCGTCCCACCCGCGAGGAGGTGCCAGATGAGCCAGGACGCGACGCCGGAGGAGCGTCCGGTGCTGCGCATCGTGCGCGGCAATCCCGACGACGCCGAGATCGCCGCGCTGACCGCGGCGCTGAGCGGCCTGGCCGCCGCGAGCGCCGCGGCCGAGCCGCAGCAGCGGCCGATGTCGCTGTGGGGCGACCGGTCCGCCGCGCTGCGCCACCCGGCGGGCCGCCGGCCGCTGCGCCCCGGCCCGCACGCTTGGCGCGCGTCGGCCCTCCCGGGCTGATGTCGTTGCCCGCCAACAAGTTTTCGCCAGCCGTCCGGCGTCGCGCCGGGAAATGAGGAGTTGACCACTGTGGACGTGACGCCGATCAGCAAGGTCCTGATCGCCAACCGCGGTGAGATCGCGGTGCGGGTGATCCGCGCCTGCAAGGACGAGGGCATCGCCTCCGTCGCCGTGTACGCCGAGCCGGACGCCTACGCGGTGTTCGTGCGGCTGGCCGACGAGGCCTTCGCGCTGGGCGGTTCGACGCCCGGTGAGTCGTACCTGAACATCGACAAGATCATCGACGTCGCCAAGCGCGCCGAGGCCGACGCCGTGCACCCCGGCTACGGCTTCCTGTCGGAGAACGCCGAGTTCGCCCAGGCGGTGCTCGACGCGGGCCTGATCTGGATCGGGCCGTCGCCGCAGGCGATCCGCGACCTCGGCGACAAGGTCACCGCCCGGCACATCGCGACCCGCGCGGGCGCGCCGCTGGTGCCGGGGACGAAGGACCCGGTCAACGGCGCCGACGAGGTCGTCGCCTTCGCCGAGGAGCACGGGCTGCCGGTGGCCATCAAGGCCGCGTTCGGCGGCGGCGGCCGGGGCCTGAAGGTCGCCCGGACGCTGGAGGAGATCCCCGAGCTGTACGCCTCGGCGGTGCGCGAGGCCGAGACGGCGTTCGGTCGCGGCGAGTGCTTCGTCGAGCGCTACCTGGACCGGCCGCGGCACGTCGAGGCGCAGGTCCTCGCCGACCAGCACGGCAACGTGGTGGTCGTGGGCACCCGCGACTGCTCGCTGCAGCGGCGGCACCAGAAGCTCGTCGAGGAGGCCCCGGCGCCGTTCCTCAGCGACGACCAGCACCGCACCATCCACGAGGCGGCGCGCGCCATCTGCGCCGAGGCCGGCTACTACGGCGCGGGCACCGTGGAGTTCCTGGTGGGCCTGGACGGGACGATCTCGTTCCTGGAGGTCAACACCCGCTTGCAGGTGGAGCACCCGGTGTCGGAGGAGACCACGGGCCTGGACCTGGTGCGCGAGCAGTTCCGCATCGCCGCCGGTGAGAAGCTGCGGATCACGGCCGACCCCGAGCCGCGCGGCCACTCCATCGAGTTCCGGATCAACGGCGAGGACGCGGGACGCAACTTCCTGCCCGCGCCGGGCACCGTGACCCGCTTCGTCGCGCCGCACGGCCCGGGCGTCCGGGTGGACGCCGGGGTCGAGTCGGGCAGCGTGATCGGCGGCCAGTTCGACTCGCTACTGGCGAAGGTGATCGTCACCGGCGCGGACCGGCAGCAGGCGCTGGAGCGCTCGCGGCGGGTGCTGGACGAGATGGTCGTGGAGGGCATGGCCACGGTGCTGCCGTTCCACCGCGAGATCGTCCGCGACCCGGCGTTCGTCGGGGCCGACGGCTTCACCGTGCACACCCGGTGGATCGAGACGGAGTTCGACAACAACATCGAGCCGTTCACCGGCGGCGTCGAGGCGGAGGAGCCGGAGGCGCGGCAGACGATCACCGTCGAGGTCGGCGGACGCCGCCTGGAGGTCTCGCTGCCTGCGGAGCTCGCGGTCTCGTCGGCGTCCCCGGCGGCGAAGGCGAAGCCGCGCAAGCGTTCCGCGGGCAAAGCCGGTGCGGCGGTGTCCGGCGACGCCGTGATCGCGCCGATGCAGGGCACGATCGTGAAGGTCGCGGTGGCCGACGGCCAGGAGGTCGCGGCGGGCGACCTGATCGCGGTGCTGGAAGCGATGAAGATGGAGAACCCGGTGACGGCCCACAAGGCGGGCACTGTGACGGGCCTGTCGGCGCAGCCGGGCGACTCGGTGTCCCAGGGCACCACGCTCTGCGAGCTGAAGGAGTAACCTGACAGCGCGGAGGGGCCCCTGACCGAGGTTCGGTCAGGGGCCCCTCCGCTAGTCCTCCGCGGGAATCACCGGCAGCGTGATCTGCGACGGATGCTGCGTGGAGTTGTGGATGGTCAGCGGTGACAGCGCCGCCGGCAGGTCGCGCAGCGTCGGCAGGAGGTGCGGCACGTCGAAGGCCTGCACGGAGATCCGCAGCCGGTGACCGGGCGGGATCACTGCGCCGGTGGGGAAGACCTCCACGTCGATCGGCGCGATTTCCCCTGGTTGCAACAGGTTCTGCGTCTCCTTGGTGAACGGGTGGTACGGCTGGATCAGCTGCCCGTCGAGGTAGCGCGAGCGCTCTTCGTCCAGCGTCCGGTGCGACAGCACCTGCCAGCCGCCGGTGAGCCGGTTGACCTCGCCGGTCGGCGACACCGACGACACCGATACCGACAGCATGCCGTTGCCGGTCGGCGTCGAGGTGTGCAGCCGCGCGTTGATCGGACCGCGCATTCGCAGCGGTTGCGCCATCGGTTCGGTTTCGAAGACCGCGCCGGACAAGTCGTTCCACCGGTTGTCCTCGCACAGTCGCGAGATCCCGACGGCGTTGGGCAGCCCGGCGGTCCACTGGTTGGCCGAGCGGGTGCACAGCCCGGAGACCGGGACCGGCGCGACGGTGCTCTGCCCTTGCTCGGCGCCCTCGGCGACCAGTTTTCCTGGTGCGCCGGGGAAAGAGGTGCCGGAGAGCCGGAACGTGGTGGCGCGCTGCTCGTCGATCCAGCCCTGCGCGTGGTGCCACTCGCCGGAGTTGATCTCGTGCCAGGTCAGCGGCGGGATGTCGGCGTCCAGGGCCGGGTCGGGCAGCCCCCGCACGTAGCGGTCGAACCAGCGCAGCTGGAGCTCCTGCAGCGTGCCGTGCCCGGCTTCGCCGATCCCGGCGCCGGTGCTGCCCTGCAGGTGGTCCCACGGCCCGAAGATCATCTTCACCGGGACGCCGCGCTCCCGGAGCCGGTCGAACACCATCGGCGTGCCGCGCTGGAACAGGTCGTACTCGCCGCCGACGAGGAAGGTGGGCACGTCGATGCGGTCGAGCGCGTTGATCGGCGAGCGCTCGGCGTAGAACGGCCCGTCGAAGGCGGAGTCCAGCCCCAGCGTCGCGGACAGCAGCATCGGCGCGGTGAATCCGGTGGCGCCCTGCACCCGTGAGAGGTACATCTGCAGCGCGTTGTCCGGCTCGCCGGCGCCGTAGGCGGGCGGGATCAGCCCGGTGCCGGTGACCAGGCCCAGCCACAGCGGGATGAACCCGACGTCGAGAGCGCCGCCGGAGGCGACGACGTCCCGGTAGGTGTCGGCGGCGGGGACCTGCGGGAAGATCGCCTTGAGCCCGGCGGGCCGTTCGGCGGCGGCGAAGAGCTGGCTGATGCCCATGTAGGAAGCGCCGTGCATGCCCACCGAACCGCTGCTCCAAGGCCGCTCGGAAGAGGCGGCCCAGTCGACGATCTCACCGGCATCGGTGTTCTCCCGAGCGCTGAAAGCGGCCCAAGAACCACCGGAACCGCCGGTGCCGCGCGCATCGACGGTGACCTGCACGTAGCCGCGTTTGACGAAGTAACCCGGGTCGCCGAGCGCGGCGGAGGCGGGACCGTTGAGCACGGCCTTGTTGTAGGCGGTGATGGTCAGCAGCACGGGAAAGCGGCCGTCGACCGGCCGGCCGTCGGCGTCGGCGGGACGCTGGATGTCGCCGCGCAGGACCACGCCGTCGGACATCGGGATGGACACGTCGGTTTCGGTGGCTGCGGCGGGATATTCCTCGCCACGAGGAGCCCAAGCGGGCCGAGCGGAACTGGTTTCGGCGGTGGTCAACCCGGCGAAGACAATAGCCAGGGCAAGAAGCAGAGCCAGCGCGGAGCGGCGCATGAAGACCTCCCGGGGAGTCCGGGAGATCAACGATCAGAACCGCACCGGGTTACGCAGGCCGCCTCCGACCAAGCACTCCGGCCGGAGGCTGCCCGCATAGTGTCAGCGGTCGAACCGCCCGTTCTTGACGGCCCGCACGAACCCAACGACGTCAACCCGCAAGGTCGGCCCGGAGGGGTTCTTGGAGTCGCGGATGCGGTCTAAGGAGCTCGCGAGCTCGACACAGGTACCGGCGTTGGCGCTGTAGCTGGATTTGCGCCAGGTCGTTTCAGCGTTCATTGCCCTTCTCCATGCTGTTGGCGATGTACCTGATCAGCTTGGCAGACTCGGCCTGGTTCATAGCCACGTCAAGAACCTTCTCTGCCGCTCGTTGGTAGATGCGCACGTCGGAGTCTTCATGCAAGAACAACGCGGACTTGAGGTTCTCCAGATGTACGACCGTGCCATCACCGGTCTCTATGAGGTGGAATTGTCCTTCGAGTGCCGGGTGCCAGCCGGTGCCGAAACGGAAGACCCGCAGTTCGATGTTGGGTCGTCGGGCCATCTCGAGTAGGTACCTGAGCTGCTCGATCATCACTTTTCGGCCGCCGAGCAGCTGCCGGAGGGCGGCTTCGCCGACCAGTGCGGTGAACTGAGTGGGCCGGTTGCGCGTTATCACATCGCGGCGCCCGATCCGAACGGCTATCCGCGCGGCCAGCTCACCGACTGGAACGCGTGCGTCCGTCATGACCGCACGGATGTAGTCGTTTGTCTGGAGCAGTCCGGGAATCAGCATCGGCGACACTTCGAGAATCTTCGACGCGTTCTGCTCGAAGTCGATGAAGGCGGCCGACTGCTGGCGCTGAGCCGGAAGCGTCGTGGCGACCCAGTTCGAGTCGTCCGCTCCATAGGCCAGATCGACGATCTCCTCGTACCGGTCACCGTTGACGCCAAGCGATGTGAGAATCTGCGCAACCTGCTCGGGTTTGGGGGTGCGGTCTCCGGTCTCCCATCTCGACAGCACTCCGGGATCACGTCCGAGCTGAGCGGCGAACGCCCGCACCGTCAGGTCTCGCTCCTGCCTTGCCTGGCGCAGTGCGTTCCCCAGCGCGCGGCCTTTCGGCGTCTTGGTCATTGCGGGTCTCCACGGTCTCACCTGTTGCGCCCACGGTCACGACATTGTTGATGATGCCAGGCTGCGCGAAAGTTAGGAATTACCACATTGTGGCAACGGAACTGCTTGCGCTGGGAGGGCGTCTCATGCAACACGTTGGTCGGTCAGGTGATCAGATCCGGCATTTCCAGTACCGGCAAGGGGTGGTGCCGGAGTGGTGTCGGTTCGCGCATATCTGTTGCGGCGCAAGCGATTCCTTGATTCGGTCTTGGTGCCGCCAGTTGTTCCAGGCTGGCGAGGTGGAGGAGTGCTCCCCGCCAGGGGAGCCGTGCGCCGGGCTACCGGTAGGGATACGCGAATGCACGGATTGCTTTTTGGTCGCGGAGTTTCCGGGGCTCGTCAACCGACCGCGGGAGGAGGGGATGATCCCGGCGCGGATCGACACACCGCGCGAGATGGCGTCCGCGATGCTGGTCCTGCAGCAGGATCTAGCGGACGAAGCGCGGCGCATCCCAACCGGTGAGGTGGATACGGCGCGCCTGAGCCGACTGGCCGCCGACACCGAGCGCTTCGCCAGCGCCGTGCGCCGCTTCGGTTGGCTGGCCGCGCGGGGCTGACGGTCACATCGGCGGATATTTGAACACTGGGATGGGTGGGACGGCGCCGAGAATTTCCTCGATCTTCGATTCGGTCAGTACAGTGATGACCTGCTCCACAGTGGATGACGACAAGTCCGCGAGGGCGATGTGGAAGTTGTCGTCGCCGTACTGCTCGGCCGCCAGGATCGTGGGGATCTGGCGGACCAGGGATTCGGCATCGGTGCGGTTCTTGGTCCACCACTGCTCGAAGCCGCGAAGGAGAATGCCGCCGCCCCAGATGGAGCCGTCGCTGATCACCCGGATCATCAGGGGAACGAAGTTCGCTTCCGCCTCGGTGGGTTTGCGGACCTTCCCGCGCCGCATGTATTGGTCGGGGTTGGTGCGGGCGAGGTTGATCTCGACACCGACTCCGACGGCAGCGGTGAAGTGATCCACGAACGGCTCGTACAGTCGGGGCGGCAAATCGACGTGGAGCCCCACCTGGGTCCGCAAGGTGCGACCGAAGTCGGGGTTCTCGTGGATGACCACCGACGGTCCGGACGCCATCGGCGGCTCGGGGTCGTCCCTCTCCGGCGCATCGTCGACGACGTTCAGCGACGCGACGATGTTCTTCCAGTCGTTGATGAAGTCACACATGTCGA
Source organism: Saccharopolyspora elongata (assembly GCF_004348985.1). Taxonomy (GTDB): domain Bacteria; phylum Actinomycetota; class Actinomycetes; order Mycobacteriales; family Pseudonocardiaceae; genus Saccharopolyspora; species Saccharopolyspora elongata. The sequence goes on from NZ_SMKW01000035.1 coordinate 41,518, forward strand.
TAGGGAGTGGGACTGATTCCATGATCGTGCGAAGTTCGTCCCGCTCCGGACGCGAGATCGGGAAGCGGCCCTGCTTCAGCATGGCCAACAGCACGTCGAGGACCTCGTAATGCTCACCGGCATGCGCAGCGCTGGACATGAACGAGTACGTCTCCTGTGGGATGCGTTCCCGCATTCCCTGGAAAAGTGAGTCCGTCCTGTTCATGAGTTCGACTTCGTTCATGATCACATTTCTCTCGGATTCTCGTGCACGCCCGGCCCGCCCTTGGGATAGCCGGTGACGACGCTGCCATTCCCGTCGAGGACGACTTCGATGAAAACACCGTCTCGGACGCCGACGGCCTTCCACTTTCCGTTCGGTTGGAGCTCTGGCGGGCTGTCGGGATCCTTCGCCACGTCCTGAATCCGGTTCAGAACATCCATTCGGCTCCAGCCGGGTGGAAATTCGGACTTTCCTGGTTTCCCTGTTCCGGCGAGGTGGCCGCCAGCGTTCCTCGGAGGTGGATCACCGTCGAGGATGTGGGTCGCCCGGTCGGCGGTGACGTGCACGGATGCCGGGTCGGGGTGCGGCTCGTCCACTCCAGCCCAGGCGTCGTACGGCGCGGTGCCGAGGTGTTGTTCGAGTCCATGGTCTGCCTGATGGTAGGCCCGCCGCTCGGACTCCAGTGTGACCGCCTCGGCATCGCGTGCCCAGGTGTGCAACTGGTCGGCGATTCCGGTGGTCAGCAGCTGCATGGCGTCGCCGCGCTCGTATTCGTACGTTTCTTTGATTCTGGGCGTGATCGTCTTGACGGCCATGTACTTGCCAGCTTCGGCGCCGAGCTCAGCGGCTGTGGCGAGCGGATTTTGCCGCCAGAAGCCAAGCGCGGAGAAGATGTCCAGATCGCCCACTATCTGATGGAGCCTCGCGATGCTTGCCTGGGCGTTGCGCACCGCTTTGGACATCACCTTGCACGATTCGCTGAGCGCACTGCATGCGGACGTGAGGACCGGCAGAATTTCCGAGGTTCCGCAGATCTGGGACTTGGTGGCCCAGTACTGGCGGATGCTGTCGAAGACCGCACCGTGGTTGGACTCCACCAAGCCGTTGATCAGTCCGTCCCCGGACCGCGAGACCTCCGTCAGGGTTTCGACGAAGCGTCTCCACTCGTCGTAGGCGAACATGAGCCCCGCCGGGTCACCGTCGGGCCAGTACTCGTAGCCCCAGTCCTCCAAGCTCTGCGCCGGGGCGCCCGAGCCGCTGGGGGGTGGTTCGGGGCCGGGGCTGACGGTGTCGACCGGGAGCTGCGGCAATCGTTCCGGCAGCGTGGCGCCGTGTCCGGCGGTGGAGGCTTCTTCGGAGTCGACGTAGTTGTTGCCGGTGTCGGTCATGCCCTGGGCGATGCCGCCCAGCAGATCGGTGGCCGCGCTGAGCACCGCCCACACCGCCCGCGCTGTTTCGTCGTAGAGGGTGCGCCACGGGGCCAGAACCGGGTCGGCTCCGGCCATACCGGTGGCGCTGCCGTGCAGGTTCCGGCTGATCCAGCCCATGTTGTCGGCCAGCTGCTGCTGGAGTCCGTGGAACGACCGCGCGGCGCGGCGCAGTTCCTCGATGGAGACGTCGACTTCGCCGCCGGGCCCGCCGGCCGAGCCTGCCGACATCGGCACGGTGGAAGAGCCGCCTGACGAACCTGTGGGGGCGTCCCAGATGGCCAGGTTCGCCTGGTGCGCGCTGCGGTAGTTCTCGTCGATCAGCGACAGCAGGTCCGCCATGCCGTCGAGGAACTCGGTCATCTCCTCGGCTTCGCGAACCCATGTCGCCCGCGCGACCTCGAAACTGTCCGCGGCCTGTCCGGTCCAGGACGCCCGCAGCGGCCCGAGCGATCCGTCGAGATCGGCCAGCTTGGTCCGAACCTGCCCGGTGGCATCGCGGACGCTTTCCCACGCCTCACCGATCGCGGCGTAGCGGACAGCGAACCGGTCCATCCCATTCCCCCTAGAACTGCGGCACCCCACGCAGTCCTAGGGCACGCACAACCGGTGATCAACCGGTTTCGGCGAACTGTGATCAGGAAGGCTGCTCACAGAGGGTGATCGGTGCTTGGCCTCACCGTGTGGCGGTGACTTGCCATGCCGTGCCGCGCAGTCGGACGCCGTTGGCCTGCTGGTGCTGCCGCATCGCCGCCCTGAGTGCGGTGCGGGCTCGTTCGGCGGCGGTCGGATCGGCGTTGCCGACCATCGCCTGGACGGGGCCCCATTCGAAGAGGAAATCGGCCGCGTCCGCCGCGTCGCGGCCCCACGTTTGCGGCGCATCGACCGGGCTCACGTTCACGTCCGAGAAGCCGGCACCGGTCAGCACTTCGCGGATGCGTTGCGGGTCGGCCAGCGACATCGGCCCTGGGGCGTGCGGGGCGGCAGGTTCCGGTGCCGGCAGGTGCTCCGCAGCCGCATCCAGCACGGCCCCGAGGTCGTTGCCGCTCCGCTCGCGCAGGCACACGAAGGCCAGGCGTCCGCCTGGGCGCAGGGCTCGGCGGATGTTGGTGAATGCGGCGACCGGGTCGGCGAAGAACATCACTCCGAATCTGCTTATGGCCACGTCGAATTCGCCGTCCTGGAACGGGTGCACCTGGGCGTCGCCTTGCTCGAAAGACACATTGGCTATGCCCGCTCGGGCCGCGGTGTTCCGTGCTCGTTGCAGCATGGGTGCCGAGAGATCGAGCCCGACCGCGTGTGCGGCTCGTGTTGCCGCCAGGCGGGTCGTTTGCCCGTTGCCGCAGCCGATGTCGAGCACTCGGTCCTGCTCGGCTATGTTCGCGGCGTTCAGCAGGGGCTCGTTGAAGCCGCTGTTCACCGCGTCGTAGCGGTCTTGGTGTTCGGCCCAGTGCTCGCCTTCGTAGCCGTTCCACGCTTCGGCTTGGCCGGTGTTCACGATGGACTTCACGGTTTTCTCCTCGATCAACTGGTTGCCCGGACGAGCCAGACCGTGCCGCGGACCTGGACTCCCTGCTGGGTTTCGTACGGCTCGAATCCGGCGCGCACCTCGTTCCTGATCCGGTCCACAGTGGATTTCGGGACGTCTTGGAGGTTGAACTGGACAGGGCCCAGCGAGCACACGAACTCGGCGGCGTCGGCCGCGTTCGCGCCCAGCGTCTCGGTGGCTTCGGTCCGGTCGATGGTGATGTCGCCGAATCCGGCTTCGGTGAGCACCTCTCGGATGCGGTCCGGGGCGACCAGGGACATCATGCCGCGCGCCGCCGGGGACGGACCGCGGAGGAACTCGGCCAGGGCCGCGGTCGCGCGGGCGTAGTCGCCGTCGGGGTTGGGGGCGGTCGGGGCGATGAACGCGAGTCGTCCGCCGGGCCGGAGGCTGCGGTGGATGTTGGCGAATCCGGCGACCGGATCGGCGAAGAACATCACGCCGCCCCGGCTGATGGCCACGTCGAACCCGCCGGCCGGGAACGGGTGGACCTGGGCGTCGCCCTGCACGAACTCGATATTCGGGATTTCCGCCGCGTCGGCGCGGGCGCGGGCCAGCATGGGGGCCGAGATGTCCACGCCGACGGCTCGTGCCGCGAGTCCGGCCGCCAGTCGCGTGGTGTGCCCGGTTCCGCATCCGACGTCGAGGACCTGGTGGGTCTCGCCGATCTCGGCGGCGGCGAACAACGGGCCGTTGAAGTCGTCGAGCATCCCGTCGTAGCGGCTGGAGTTCTCCGCCCAGAGCTCGCCTTCCCAGCCGTTCCACGCCTCGGCCTGCTGGGTGTTGGCCACGGATCGCATCGGTGACTCCTTCCGAATTGACTAGAGTTGAACTCTAGAGAACGACTCTAGTTATAGACTCCGGTCATGAGTTCGGTCAACAAGGGCGGCAAGCGGGCCGAGAAGGCCAGACAGACGCGGCTGCGGATGCTGCAGGCCGCCGGGGAGCTGTTCGTCGAGCGCGGTTACGGCGCGACGCCGCTGCAGGACATCGCCGACCGAGCCGGCGTCGCCGTGCAGACCATCTACTTCACCTTCCGCAACAAGCGGAACCTGCTGAAGGAGGTCGTGGACACCGCAATCGCGGGCGACGACGAGCCGATCGCGACGATGGACCGGCAGTGGTTCCGCGAGGCCCTCGGAGCCGAGACCGCGGAGGCCCAGCTGCGGGCGCACGTCGCGGGCACGCGGCTGATCATGGAGCGGGTCGCGGCGATCACCGAGGTGCTGCGCATCGCCGCCGCGACCGAACCCGAGGTCACCGAGCTGTGGCCGCAGGGGCCTGACCCGCGCTACACCGTCCAGGCCGCCGCTGCCGAGGCCCTCGTCGCCAAGCCTGGATCGCGCGCCGACGTGCCCGCGGAACAGGCCGCCGACGTGCTGTTCGGGCTGCTCAGCCCCGAGCTCTACCTGCTCGTGGTGCGCGATCGCGGCTGGAAGCCGGAGCAGTGGGAGCAGTGGGTTTTCGAGCTCCTGCGCGCGCAGCTCTGCGGGAGCTGATTCCTGTTCGCCGGTGCCGCAATTTCAATGGAAATCGGACCTCTGATTTCCATTGAAATTGCGGACGTTCACCCGATCAGCTGCGGATGAGGCGGTCCAGGACGTCGAGGGCGACCGGCATCGCCGACTCGTCGATGTCGAACAGCGGGTTGTGGTGCGGCGCCGTGTTCCCGCCGCCGACCGTCATGTAGGTGGCGATGCCCCCTGCGCGCTGGACCTCGCGGGCGAACAGGCTGGCGTCGTCGCTGCCGCCCATCTGCTTGAACCCGTCGGTGGTTCCGGCGTCGGGGAGCTCCGCCGCGATCCGGTCGATGGCGTCCACCAGCTCCGCGTCGCAGTCCATAGTGGCCGATCCGCCGGTCTCGACCACGTCCACGCCGACCCCGTGCATCGCGCCCGAGCCGCGCAGCGCGGTCTTGATGCGCTCGGTCAGGTCGGCGCTCACGTCGGAGTCCGTGGACCGCGCCTCCAACGTCATCTCCGCCCACGACGGCACGATGTTGACGTTGTCGCCGCCGTGCAGCGTGCCCACGTTGATCCGGGTGTCCGCGGTGGAGTACCGCGGCAGCGCCATCACGTTGAGCAGCGCGCTCGCCGCCGTGACCAGCGCGTTCGCGCCCTGCTCCGGCGCTCCCGCGGCGTGCGCGGCCGTGCCGGTGAACCTGGCGCGCATCTTGGTGGTCGCGAGCAGGCCCTGGATCCCGCCGCTGACCTTCCCCGCCGGCTCGTCGAGCCCGAGGTGCACCGCGACGAACCGGTCGATGCCTTCGGCCGCCCCGGCGGCGATCATCGACGCGGCCCCGCGGCCGCCCTCCTCGGCGGGCTGGAACAGGAACCGGGCCGTGCCCGCGAAGTCGTTGTCGGCGACCAATCGGCTCGCCAGGCCGAGGCCGATGGCGGTGTGGCTGTCGTGCGCGCAGGCGTGCATCGCGCCGTAGTCGCAGCGGAATCCCCCTGCCGTCGGGGCGTGTTCCGGGCTGTCGGACTCCGCCAGCGGCAGGGCGTCCATGTCGAACCGCAGGCCCCACACCGGACCCGGCCGGTTGCCCTCGACCTCGGCGATCACCGCCGTGCCGAACTCGGCAGCGTGCTCGACGCCCGCGGCGTCGGCGCCGGTGTTCACGGCCCGCTCCGCGAACAGCTCGCGCCGCTCGGCGGTCGGGTAGTCGACCACGGCGTCCGCCCGCATCGCGGCCCGGCCGGTCAGCGGCTCCAGGCCCAGCGCCCGCAGCCGCGACGCGACGATGCTGGACGTGCGGATCTCCAGGAACGCGGGCTCGGCGTACCGGTGGAAGTCGCGCCGCAGCGCCACGAGCTCGTCGAACTGCATCATCTCTCCTTTGTAGACGGTCACAGTCGGATGCCGGCGCCAGGTCCCACCGGCAGGTCGAAGAAGTAGAACACCGCGAGGATCAGCAGCCACACCGCGAAGAACGGCAGCACGAAGACGCTCAGCCGGGCCAGCAGGGTGCCCAGCTGCGTCTCCGGCTGGTACTTCCGGTTCACGCTCAGCAGGATGTAGACGTAGGCGTTGAGCGGGCTGACCGCCTGCGTGGTCGAGTCGCCGATCCGGTACGCGGCCTGGATGAACGCGGGGTCGTAGCCGAGGATGGTGAACGCCGGGATCATCACCGGCGCCAGCAGCGACCACAGCGCCGAACCCGAGGTGACGAACAGGTTCGCCACGGTCGCCAGCAGCACCATCACGATGATCGCCGGGAAGCCCGTCAGGTTCGCAGCCCGCAGCCCGTCGGCGGCGCCGACGGCGATCAGCGTGCCCAGGTTCGACCAGGTGAACAGCGCGATGAACTGCGCCGCGACGAAGATGAACACGATGTAGCCGGCCATGTCCTTGACCGTCTCGGTCATCATCCGCGGCACGTCGGCGCGTTCGGCGACGGTGCCCGCGGTGCGCCCGTAGACCAGCCCGGCCAGCAGGAAGGCGATGATGATCAGCGGGACGATGCTCTCCAGGAACGGCGAGGGCACCAGCGCGCCGCCGTCGCCGCGCAGGAAGCTGCCGGGCAGCAGCCAGGTGCCGAACGCCAGCACGACGTAGCCGGCGAGCACCGCGAACGCCCGCCACACGCCCTTGCGCTGCCGCGCGGTCAGTTCCGCCACCTGCTCGCCGTCGGGATCGGTCCACGGCCCGAGCCGCGGCTCCAGCACCCGGTCGATCAGGAATCCACCGACCAGCGGGAGCAGCAGGCCCGCGGTCGCGGCGAAGAAGTAGTTCATCGCGATGTGGGTGTGCACCTCGGTGGCCAGCGGCGCGATCTGCAGCGCCTTGCGGGTGATGCCCTCCAGCAGCCCGTCCAGCGAACCGACCAGGATGCCGCCCGCGTAACCCGTTGCGCCGCAGGCGAAAGCGCCGATCAGGCCGGCCACCGGGTGCCGCCCGGCGGCCTTGAACATCAGCGCCGCCAGCGGCGGGATGACGATCAGCGACGGATCGGACATCACGTGCGCCTGGCACGCCACGAACGCCACCACGTAGGGCAGCAGCCAGCGCGGCGCGCGGCCGAAGACGAGGGTGACCGCGGCGGTCAGGAACCCGGTCCGCTCGGCGAATCCGACGACGAGCATCATCGCCAGCACCGTGCCCAGCGGCGGGAAGCCGATGAAGTTGTCCACGAAGTTCGTCAGGAACCACACCAGGCCGTCGGTGCTGAGCACCGCGCGCACCGGGATCGGCTCGGGCTTGCCCGGCACTTCGACGGTGACGCCGAATGCCGCCACCGCGGTGGAGATCACCGCCAGCGCGGTCAGCAGGTAGACGAACAGGAAGAACGGCTCGGGAATCCGGCTGCCGAGCCGTTCGATCCCGGCGAAGACCCGATCCAGTCGGGTGGGCCGGGTACGCGCTGTGTCCATGTGATCTCCGGGCGCAGTCGAACTCGTCGCGGGCTCGAACCCGCAGTGGGGCAAGGGTGGACAAGCCGTCAGTCGCGCTGCTTGGATTGCCGGAAACGGTCACATGAAGGTTCCTGCATGCAAGATTCGTCCAATCTCGACGAGTTGGACCTGGCCCTGGTCAACGCCGTGCAGATCGCCCCGCGCGGCTCCTGGCAGGTGCTCGGCGCGGTGCTCGGAGTCGACCCGAGCACGGTGGCCCGCCGGTGGCAGCGGATCACCGAGCAAGGCCTGGTGTGGATGACCGCGTACGCGCGGCTGACCGCGCCGTCGGCGCACGTGCTCGGCTGCGTGGAGATCGACTGCCTGCCGGCCGAGCGGGACGGGCTGGCGATGCTGCTCGCGCGGCTGCCGCAGGTCGTTTCGGTGCACCACGTCGGCAGCGGGCGGGACCTGTTCGTGATCATCAACGCGCGGAGCCTGCCCGCGCTGTCCCGGTTCGTGCTGGACGAGCTCAGCCACCATCCCGGCGTCCGGCGCACCAGCGTGCACACGGCCACCACGGTCTACGGCGAGGGCGCGCACTGGCGGCTGAACGCGCTCACCCCCGCACAGCGCGCCGAGCTGGCGGACCACGCGCCGCCGCGCGCCCGCCAGGGCGTGCTGACCGAGCAGGACCGCGACCTGCTCGTCGCGCTGAGCGTCGACGGCCGTCGTTCCGTGGCGGAGCTCGCCGCGCTGACCGGCACCAGCGTGTCCACCGCGCGGCGGCGGCTGGTGCGGCTCGTGGACCACGGCCTGGTGTCGATCCGCTGCGAGGTCGCGCAGAGCCTCACCGGCTGGCCGATCTCGGCGATCTTCTGGGCGAACGTGCCGCCCGACGAGCTCGCCGCGGTGGGCCGGACGTTGGCGAAGCTGCCGGAGATCCGGTTCTGCGCGGCGGTGACGGGACGGCACAACCTGGTGATGATCGTCTGGTTGCGGTCGACGGAGGACAGCCAGCACCTGGAGGAGCGCCTGGCGGCCCGCCTGCCGTCGCTGTCCCTGGCGGAACGCGCGATCACCCTGCACCAGCTGAAGCGCCAGTCCCGCCTGCTGGACGACCTCGGCCGCAGCACCGAGGTGGTCCCCACCGACCCCTGGTCCGACCTCCACCTGGGGCCCCGCGAGCGGTCGCCCAATTTTGCCTAAAATTGGGAATCGTTTCTGGAATCCGGAGAGGCTCCCAATTTTGCCTAAAATTGGGAGCCTCGAGAGGTGCCCGACTTTGCCTGAAAGTGCGTATTCGCTAGCTTCAGGGGCGCTTGTCGATCACGTGGGTGCGGAGGTCTTCGGAGGTCTGCGCGAGGTGGTCGATCATCGCCTGCCTGGCCGTCGCCGGATCTCCCGACTCCAGCGCGTGCAGGATCCTGGTGTGGTGCTCGATCGCGTTGGCGCGGATCTCGCGGACGGACGAGGTCTCCCGCCGGCCCTCCACCAGCAGCCGCCCGAACGGCTCGAACATCAGCGGGATGAACGCGTTCCCCGTCGCCTGCATCACGGTGTTGTGGAAGGCGATGTCGGCCGCGACGAACAGCTCCACGTCGTCGGTGTCGGCGGCGGACTGCATGTCCTGCAGCTGTTCGCGCAGCTGCGCCAGGTCGGTCGCGGTCCGCTTGACGGCGGCGAGCTCGGCGGCCCCGACCTCCAGCAGTCGGCGCGCGTCGATCAGGCTCTCCGAGACCACCCGGCTCGACCGGGGCGCGGTGGCGGCCCGGATCATCGGATCCAGCGCGGTCCACTGCGCGGGCGGGTTCACGTAGGTTCCGCGACCCCGCTGGATGCGCACGACGTTCTGCACCCGGAGCGCCTTGACGGCCTCGCGGACGGTCAGCCGGCTCACGGAGAACTGCTCGGCGAGCTCGCTCTCGGACGGCAGCGCGACCCCGGGCGGATGGGTGCCGTCGATGATCGCCCCGAGCAGCCGCTCGGCGAGCTCTTCCGGCAGCGACACCCGGACCCCCTCGCGCGACTTCAGATGCCCAGAACCCAGCGACCCTAAACGCCCCGTCCTCGCCCGGTCAAGCCCGCGGTCCACTGAGGACCGCCCGCGGCCGCCGCCGGATGGCTATAGAGGCTGTTTTGGATGTCGTGGTGTGAGGTGTGGTATCGCGGGGTTTTGTCTTTGAAGCGGCGCCGCTTAGCCGCCCTCGCAGCTTGCACCGCCGCGGGTTCTCAGGTGTCTTCTCGCGAGGACAGCCCCGACGTGGTGAATTGGCATTCATGAGTCGGGGATCCCACAGCGAGAAGGCGACCGTAATTCCCGCAGGGGGGCCGCTACCCGCACCGCCACGCAGAGCAAGTTTGGAAGCAGGCTCTATAGTCCGATGTGGTGGGGTTCCGCGGACTTGGTGGGGTTCTTCATGAGTGGTCGAGCTCCCGTGGTGGAGTTGCTCCGGCAGCAGCAGGGCACCGCCACCGCCGGGGAGCGGAAGGTCTGCCGGCTGTTGCTGGCCGACTACCCGCTCGCCGGGCTGGAGCCGGTGGCCCGGCTGGCGGCCCGGGCCGGGGTCAGTGCCCCGACCGTGCTCCGGCTGGTCGGCAAGCTGGGTTTCGTCGGCTACCCGGAGTTCCAGCAGGCGCTCAAGGACGAGCTGGGCGAGCGGCTGTCCTCGCCGCTGGACATGTACGCCAGGACCGCGGGCCGGGGCGGCGATCACGCCCTCGACCGGTCGGTGGAGACCTTCACGCAGGGCATCCGGTCGAGCCTGGAAGCGGTGCCCGCCGCCGAGGTGGACGCGGCGGTAGCCCTGCTCGCCGACGCGCGCCGCCCGGTGACGACCATCGGCGGCCGCTTCAGCGGGATCCTGGCGCAGTACCTCGCCGGGCACCTCCGCGAGCTGCGGCCGCGCACTGCGCACGTGCCCGACGGCGGCGGCGACCGCGCGGCCGCGCTGCTCGACATGGGGCGCCGCGACGTGGTGGTGGCGTTCGACTACCGGCGGTACGAGAAGGGGACCATCCGGTTCGGCGACCTCGCCAAGAAGCAGGGCGCGGCGCTGATCCTGTTCACCGACCCGTGGCTGTCGCCGCTGGCGAGCTCGGCCGACATCGTGCTGCCCGCCAGCGTGCAGGCGCCGTCCCCGTTCGACTCCCTGGTCCCGGCCCTCGCCCTGGTCGAGGCGGTGGTGGCGGCGTTGGTCGACGAGCTCGGCGACGAACCGCGCAAGCGCCTGGCCCGCTACGACGACCTGGCCGACGACGTCGCGGAGTAGCGGTTCCGTTTCCGCTGGTAGTGGCCCGTGAGTACTTTGTGTCGCTATGGCAGCACAAAGTACTCACGAGCCTGGGGCGCGGCGTCAGGTGGCGGCGAGGTAGCCCGCGAGCATGGCGTGGGCGACGTCGCGGATCCGGTCGTCCGGCGGGAGGAACGTGGGGGAGTGGAGCTGTTCCGCGCCGCCGTGGGTGCCGACGAACATCATCAGGGACGGGAGCAGCTCGGAGAAGTAGGAGAAGTCGTCCGACCCGGCCGAGCGCAGGTCCTCGGAGACCCGCAGGCCCAGCTCGCCGAGCAGCGGGGCGGTCGCCTTCACCAGATTCGCGTCGTTGTCCAGGACCGGCTCGCCGTGCACGAACTCGACCTCGGCGCAGCAGCCGTGCGCGCGGGCGGTCAGGTCGGCGACCTCGACCAGTCTCTTGTGGACATCCGTGCGGTCGGCGGTCGTCATCGCGCGCACCGTGCCGCGCGCAACGGCCTGCCCTGGAACGACGTTCGCGGCGGTGCCCGCCGACAGGGTCGTCACGCTGAGCACGACCGAGGCCATCGGGTCGATGGCCCGGCTGATCATGCTCTGCAGCGCGACGATCACGTGCGCGAGCGCCATCACCGGGTCGCGCGTGCGGTGCGGGTACGCGGCGTGCCCGCCCTCGCCGCGCACGGTCAGCGTGAACTCGTCCGACGAGCCGTTGACCACGCCCGGCGTGCACGCCACCGTCCCCGCGGGCAGCAGCGGCTGCACGTGCGCGCCGATCACTGAACGGCACTGTTCTGCTTGCAGGACACCGCTTTCCGCGATCTCCGCCGCCCCAGAAGGATAGGTCTCCTCGCGCGGTTGCAGCACCGCGAGCAGCGGCGCCGGGCCACCGACCGCGTCGACGGCGCGCGCCAGCGCGATCAACGCGGCGAGGTGCACGTCGTGGCCGCACGCATGCATCGCACCCGGATGCCGCGATGCCCAGTCGACGCCGGTCCGCTCGGTGATCGCGAGCGCGTCGAGCTCCGCTCGCACCGCGACGGCCGGGCCCTCGCCGCCGACCCGCACGACCGCGGCGGTGTCGCCGATCCTGGTCACCGCTCCCGGCAGGTTCGCCAGCGCCAGGTTCAGGGTGGGGCCCTCGGCGCCGGACACGCAGGGCCGGGCGTGGATCTGGTGGCGGATGTCCACTGCGGACTCCAGCTGCCGCTCCAGCTCCGCCAGCAGCCGCTTCACTGCTGGTCCAGCCGGTAGACGCGGCGCGCGTTGTCCTGGCCGATCATGCGGGCCACCCGGAACGCGTCGGGCTCGGACCACTCGCCTGCCTCGACCCACTCCGAAAGCGCCTTGCGCATTCCCCGCCGCCACAGCAGCGCGCCGAGGTAGTGCAGTTCCGGCGGGCCCCAGGCGTCCGAGGAGAACAGGATCTTCGCGAACGGCGCGAGCTCCAGCGACTCGGCGACCACGGCGTCGGAGCGGACGCCGCTGTAGTTCACCCCGAGCCCCACGTCGAAGTACACGTGCGGGAACACCTGGGCCAGGTATCCGGCGTTGCGGTGGAACGGGTAGCAGTGCAACAGCATCAGGTCGACACCGGAGGGCTCGACCAGCTTGATGAACCGCGTCAGCAGCAGCGGGTCGCAGCGGTGCAGCTCGACGTCGGGATCGCCGTACCCGGCGTGCAGCTGCAACGGCAGGCCCCGGTCGACGCCCGACCACAGCAGGAAGCGCAGCAGCACCGGGTCGTCCACGCGCGTGGAGCCGGACCGCAGCCAGTTCCCGGCGGCTGCGACGACTTCCGCCTCCGACGGGCGCTGCGGATCGAAGTCGAAGCCGTAGCGGTAGGCGACGATGCTCTTGAGCCCGACCGCATCGACCGTGCGCTGCGCGAGCACCTCCGGGAACCGCGACGGCAGCTCGGCCGCGCCCACTCCGCTGCGCGCGAGGTCTTCCAGCACCGCCTCCAGGCGGACCACCTCGTCGGCCGGGACGCCGGAGGCCGACGCCATCCCGTCGGGGGAGAGGATCTCGTCGCCCTTGTAGCCGGTCTCGACCAGGTAGTGCCCGATGCCGCTGGCGGCCAGCAGCCGCCGGGTGACCTCCTCGGCCCCGAGTTCTTCCCGCCGCGCCACGTAGTCGGCCGCATCGGCGTGCGCGGTCAGGCCGAGGAGCGGGGCGCACCAGCGGCGGATGGCGAAGCCCAGCTGCGAGTCGAACTGGGTCATCCACGCCGGCACCGGCCGGTCGGATTCGGTGAGCATCAGTTCCAGCGCCGGGCGGTCCACCTCACCGGCCAGCGCGCCGTGCACGTGGTGGTCCACCAGCGGCAGGCCGTCGACGGCCGCCGCGAGGTCCTCAGTAGACATCCGCGATCCTCCGGGTGCGTTCCGCTTCGTCGAGTCCGTCGAGGTGCGCGAGCTCGGTGCGCTTCACCGAGAGCTGCGTGGCCAGCAGCGACGGGCCGAACCACGATCGCACCACATCATCGGATTCCAGCGCTTTCAGCGCCGATTCGAGCGAGTCGGGCAGCGCGGGCACCCCGGCGAGATCGGCCTCGGCAGTGTCCTCCGGCCACACCACCGGCTCGTCGTAGTCCGAGGTCAGGCCCGCCAGTCCGGCCCGGATCAGCACGCCGAGCGCGAGCCACGGGTTGGCGGTGGCGTCGGCGGCCCGGAACTCCAGGTTGAACTGCGCCGCCGGGTCGGGGCCGGAGGTCGGGCAGATCCGCAGCATCGCCTCGCGGTTGCGCTCGGCGAGGAACGCGCCGCCGACGCTCCACCGGTGCGGGGTCAGCCGCAGGAACGACACCGGGCTCGGCGCGGTCCAGGCGGTCAGCGCCGCCGCGTGCCGCAGGACGCCCGCCGCGAATCGGGTGCCCACTGTGGACAGCCGCCCGGGCCGTCCGGCGTCGAAGAACACCGGCCTGCCATCGGCGTCGCGCAGGCTCAGATGGATGTGCACGCCGTTGCCCACCCCGGCCGGATCCAGCAGGGGCGCGAAGCTCGCGCCGAGCCCGCGCCGCCGGGCCAGGTCGCGGACGAGCTCCTTGAGCAGCACGGCGCGATCCGCCGCGACCAGCGCGGAATCCGGGTGCAGGGTGATCTCGAACTGCCCGTCGCCGTACTCGGGCAGCCACGTCTCGGGGCGCAGCCCGGCGTCCGCCAGCAGCCGTACCAGGTCCGAGCCGAACGGCTCGGCGGTCCGGAACCGGTGCAGCGAGAAGGGCGCCGAAGCGGGCAGCCCTGAGAGCACGAACTCGTGCTCGAACGACGCGACGACCTCGAAGCCGGTGCGGGCGCGCAGTTCGTCCACCGCGTCGCGCAGGAACGTGCGCGGGCAGCACGGCCAGGGACTGCCGTCGGGCAGCGTCTGGTCGGCCAGGTAGAGCCGCAGGCCCGGCTGCTCGCCGTCGGCCGGGATGTCGATGCCGGTGGCGGGGTCGGGGCGCAGCCGCAGGTCGCCCTGCGAGCCGAAGACGTTGTCCGGGGCGATCGGGCCGAAAGCCGACACCGCCAGGTCGGCGGGCACCCAGCCGACGCCGCTGCGCAGCACCGCGTCGTGCTCGGTGGCCGGCACCGACCGGCCGCGGGTCAGCCCGGCGAGATCGCAGGTGGCGACGAAAACGGTGGTCACAGCGCGCTCCTCTCGGCCTGCAGTTCCTGGGCGGCGAGTTCGGCGGTCAGCCGCTCGCCGATGCGCTGGGCCAGCCCGGGGGCGGCCAGCAGCACGACGGCGCCGGCGAGGCACCAGGCCCCGGCGATCCACGGGAAGTAGGAGAACGGCGCGGGTTGACCGGCCGACTGCGTGAAGATCACGAAGCCGAGGTAGGCGATGCCCGCGATCGGCAGCACGATCTCGTACTTGGGGATCGAGGCACGACCGGAGAGCGTGAACGCGATGACCCCGGCCCCGGCGACGGCGTAGGCGACCAGGATGCACAGCACGCCGATGGTCGCGAACCAGTAGTACGCGTCGAACGCGGAAACCCCGCACCCGGCGACGATAGCCACCAGGATCGCCGCCACCGCGCACACGAACGCCAAGGCGGCGGTCGGTGCGCCGGTGCGCGGGCTGGTCCGGGCCAGGCGGGCGGGGCCGAAACCGTCGCGGGCCAGGGCGTAGACCAGCCGCGCGGCGGCGGCCGACGACGACAGCGCGGAGGCGAACGCCGATGCCACCGCGGTGAACGCGATGACCAGCGCGAACCAGGCCCCGACGTACTGCTCGGACAGCGTCGCGAGGGCGGCCTCGGAGCCGGCGAACTCCGCGACGCCGGCCTCGTCGGTGCCGAAACCGATGGTCTGGGCGAACATCAAGAAGACGTACAGCACGCCCGTCAGCAGCACGCTGCCGACCAGCGCCCGCGGGATGTTGCGGCGCGGGTTGTCGGTTTCCTCGCCCAGCGACGCGCACGCCTCGAAGCCCGCCCAGGACACGAACGCGAACACGGTCGCGGTCATGACCGCGCCGAGCGTCGTTCCCTGCGCGGTGAAGACCGACAGGTCGAGGGTCTGCCCGCGTGGAGCCGAGCCGCCCGCCACCCGGCCGATGACCACGAACGCCAGCACCGCCATCGCGACGATCCCGACGCCTTCGACGATCAGCAGGGTGCGCGCGGTGATGCGGGTGTCGCGCGAGTTGAGCAGGCCGACTGCGACGGCGGCGAGCAGGGCCACGACCAGCCACGGCGTCGCGGCCGGGATCCCCAGCGCCTGCAGGAACGCGTGCGCGAAGACGCCGGTCGCGGCGAGCGTGCAGGTCAGGAAGAAGAGGTAGGTGCCCAGCAGCGCGAAGCCGCCGAAGAACCCGGCGCGCGGCCCGATCGTCGCCCCGGCCAGGGCGTAGACCGAACCGGCGTGGTTGAAGTGCTGCGTGAGCCGCCAGAACCCGTAGCCGACCAGGGCAACGCCGATCAGCCCGAGGACGAAGACGAGCGGCACGGCCTTCCCGGCGGTGGCCGCGACGCCCGCGCCGTTGAGGCCCATCGCGAGGGTCGGGCCCATCAGGCCCACCGACAGGGCCAGGGCTTCCCACAGGCGCAGCTTGCGCGGGGCGCGAGTTCGATCAGGCAACGGCTGCTCCAGCTGGCGGCGAACGGCGGAGCCACCGGGAGGCGACCCATCGGCACAGAATGAAACATCCATTCCATATCGGCAGTCAACATCCCATTCTGGAACGAACATGCCACGCTTCGCGTCCGTCGGATGGCGCCGGCGCCGATGGCCTCCGGGGCGGGTGATCCGCCCAGTGGGGCGTTTGCCCTGCTAGATGCCCGTGCGCACTTTCTGCTGCTATGGCGACACGAAGTGCACACGGGCCCGTGACCAGCCGAAACGCCGTGCCTGGCCGGGTGTTCGCGGATCGACGAACGGTCGAACGTGATGAACGCCACGATTCGGCGTCGTCTCATGTGGCAGGTGTCCTGTGTGGACGATCCGGCCGGTGGTCCGCCGGGCCGTTCGCGTGGCTAAATTTCCCAGCTCGGCCGCGATTCCCGCGCCTTCCCGCGTCCGGCGGCGGCCGGGCCGGTGGCGGGCACGGCGGCCGGGCGGGGCCGGAATCCGGGTCCGCGATGTCATCACAGGCGTACTGACTGGTTGGTATGGGTGTGGTACTCCTGATGGACCGCCCAGGTGGGCGCGCGCTTGGAGGTGTGGTCATGGGCGACTCGCGGCACGAGTGGATCGAGCCGGGCGCGTACGAAGTCGCGCCGGGCGTGCACCGGATCCCGCTGCCCCTTCCCAGTGACGGCCTGCGCGCCGTGAACGTCTACGCGATCGCCGACGGCGACACGCTGACGCTCGTCGACGGCGGCTGGGCGCTGGACGAGGCGCGCGAGCAGCTCGCCGCCGCGCTGCGCCAGATCGGCGCCGGGCTCGGCGACATCAGCCGGTTCCTGGTCACCCACGCGCACCGCGACCACTACACGCAGGCGGTGGCGCTGCGGCGGGAGTACGGCTCCAAGGTGTTGCTGGGCGAGGACGAGCGCCACACCATCAACGTCCTGAAGGACCCCGGGCACCGGCCGCTGGCCAAACAGATCGAGCTGCTCGCCGAATGCGGCGCGAAGCCGGTGCGCGACGCGGTCATCGCCGCCCGCGACGACGGCCCGCGCGGCCCGCACTTCTGGGAAGAACCCGACGAGTGGATCGGCGAGTCCACCGACATCACGCTCGCCGACCGGCCGCTGCGCGCGCTGGCCACGCCCGGCCACACCCGCGGCCACCTGGTCTTCATCGACGACGCCGCCGGGCTGATGTTCGCCGGCGACCACGTGCTGCCGCACATCACGCCGTCCATCGGGTTCGAGCAGGCCCCCACCGAGACCCCGCTGCGCGACTACCTGGCGTCGCTGCGGCTCGTCCGCGCGCTGCCCGACATGCGGCTGCTGCCCGCGCACGGCCCGGCCACCGACAGCGTTCACCGGCGCGTCGACGAACTGCTCGACCACCACGACTCCCGCCTCGACGCGATGGCGGCCGTCGTGGTGAACGGCGCGAGCACCGCGTACGAGGCGGCGCGGGCGCTGACCTGGACCCGCCGCGAGCGCAGCTTCGACGAGCTCGGCGACCCCTTCAACCAGATGATGGCGGTGCTGGAAACCGCCGCCCACCTGGACGTGCTGAGCCTGCAGGGCAAGCTCGCGAAGGAGAAGGTCGAAGGGGTCGTGCACTACTCCGCGGCCTGACCGATGCGGATCAGGAACGGCACCACGCACACGGCGAGCACGCCGCCGCCGATGGCCAGCGCGCTGTAGCTCGTCGAGGCCATCACGAGCCCGCTGGAGAGCCCGGCCGTCGCGCCGGCCAGCGAGACCGCGAGGTCGACCCGCCCCTGGATGCTGGCCCGGTTCGCGAGCGGGGCGGCGTCGGTGACCATCGCGGTCCCGCCCAGCAGGCCGAGGTTCCAGCCGAGCCCGAGCAGCCCCAGGCCGATCGCGAGCCCGGCGACGGAGTGCTCCGGGGCGAACGCCGCGACGAGCCCGGCGGCCAGCAGCACGACGCCGCCGGCGGCGATCACCGCGCGCCGGCCGAACTTGTCGGTGAGCGCGCCGGTCAGCGGCGACGGCAGGTACATGCACGCGATGTGCACGGCGATCACCAAGCCGGTCTCGGCGAGCCCGTGACCGTGGTCGCGCATGTGGATCGGCGTCATGGTCATCACCGCCACCATGACCAGCTGGGTCAGCACCATCGCCCCCGCACCGAGCGCCAGGCCGCCGCGAGGCCCGTTCCCGCCGGACTGCGCCGGGCCGGAATCCTGTTGGGCGGCAAGCTCTCGCGCGGTCAGCAGCGGGTCCGGTCGCAGCAGCGCGGCCAGCAGCACGGCCGCCGCGCCATAAGCGACGGCGGAGAGCAGGAACGGCCCGGACAACGCAGGCAGGCCAACGGATTCTGCCGCTGAGCCGGTGACTTCCGTGAGGTTCGGGCCGAGGACCGTGCCGCCGGTGGTCGCCAGCAGCACGATGCTCAGGGCGCGCCCGCGGTGCGCGGGATCTGCCAGATCCGCTCCCGCGTAGCGGGCCTGCAGGTTCGTCGCAGTGCCCGCGCCGTAGGGCAGGAACGCGATCAGCAGCAGGGCGGCGTTGTCCAGCAGGATCGCCGCCACGATCCCGAGCGCCCCGAGCGAGCCGATGGCGTAGCCGGCCGAGAGGCCGCTGCGGCGGCCGCCGCGCTGCGACAACCGGCCGATCAGCAGTGCGGCGGCGGCTGCACCGAGGGTGAACAGCGCGCTGGTGATGCCGGCCCAGCGCTTGGATTCGAGCATGTCCTCGGCCAGCAGCGCCCCGACGACCACACCGGAGGACAGCCCGGCACCGGCCAGGACCTGCGAGCAGATCAGCACGCGGATGGCCCGGCGCTGCACGAGCCGCCGGGTCCGAGTGGCGGCATCGGAGTTCACCGCATCGTCGACGGCCACGCCCCGCTCACCGGCCGGTTCGGGAAGTGGCCGGACACCGCGGAATTCCGCGCGAGGGAGATGAGGAGCGAGGCGCAATCATGGACATTGTCTACCTCTCGCGGTTGCGCCGGGGCAACCTTCGGCCAGGCGAGCGGGAATTCCGGCTCAGAGCACCGGGTGCATCTCGGGATGGGCCTGCCACCACTGGTAGAACAGCGGATTGTCCGCGACGTGCAGCAGGTAGGCGCGGGCGATCTCCCGGTAGAGCAGGTCCGCCTGCTCCCGGGTGATGCGGTCCGGCCGCCAGGCCACCACCAGCCGCGCGACCAGCGGATCTCCTTCCAGTGGCAGGACGACGGTGCCCGGTGGCGCGGCGAAGGTGGGCTCCACCAGCCGAATTCCGTGGCCGTTGGCGACCAGCTCGCGGCCGCCGCCGCTGGGCGCCTCGAAGCGGATCCGGGGCTCGAAACCGGCTTCCAGGCACGCGGCGCGGAGCGCGGCCAGCGAACCGTCGTCGGCGCCGGGCGGCCCGATCCACGCCTCGTCGCGCAGGTCGCCCAGCCGCACCTGTTCGCGGTCGGCCAACCGGTGGTCGGCGGCCAGCGCGACGAAGCACGGATAGCGCGGGACCAGCACGCGGCTGGTGACCGGCCGCTCCAGCGGAACGTCGAAACCCGCCATGATGCCTAGCAGGGCCGCGTCGTGCCGGCCGCTGGTGAGCGAATCCGCCAGCACCGCGGCGGAAGACTCGACGTGCAGCATCACCGAACGCCCCAGCGGGGCGGCCTGGACGCGGTCCACGATGCTCGAAATGCACGCTATGTGGGCACATCCCAGGTGAAGTGGCTCGGTCGACGCCTGCGGACCGCTCGCACCGCCGAACAGGGAATCGACCTCCGACAGCACGATCCGGGCGCGATCGAGGGTCCGCCGCCCGAACTCCGTCGGCACGACGCCGGTCCTGCTCCGGACGAACAGCGCATCGCCCAGCATCCGTTCGATCGCGTGCAGCTGGTTGCTCAGCGCCGGCTGGGTGAGTTCCATCCTGGCGGCGGCGCGCGTGATGCTGCCCGCCTCCGCGATCGCGCAGATCATCCGCAGCTGCCGGATCTCGATCGTCATAGCCGAACTGTATAGCGCCGCTTATGGGGCCAGATGTCCTTCCGATGACAGAATTCCCGCAACGTGCGCACGTTCCAGGAGCCGGGAGACCGGTATCCCGCTCCGCCCCCTGACCGGAATCTTCCTCGCTAGGAGGTCGAACGTGCCGAAAAGACCGCCTCATGCCGCCCGGAGCCGGCGCCCTGCCGCGCTTTGGATCATGCTGCTCAGCCTGGTCTTGGCCCTGATTTCGCCCGCCGTCGCGCAGTCGGCGCCGGGCCCGGCCGAAAAGCCCACCGCGCCAACGGAAAAGCGCCCGGCCCGCACGCTGGAGGCCAAGGACCGCCCGCCGCTGCCCGCGGACGACTCCGCCCAGCGGCGCAAGTACTTTGAAGTGCAGGACTTCCCGTTCCGGCCGCGCCCTTCGATGCAGGCTGAGGTGCAGGCGCCGGACTGCGATCCGTCACAGTTCACCGGCAATACCGGAAGTGAACTCGTCCGTCAGATCCAGTCTGCCACCCCCGACTGCATCAACACGCTGTTCCGTCTTACCGGCGGTGACGCCCACGGGGCGTTCCGGGAAGAGCAGATGGTCACGGTCGCGAATGCGCTCCGGGACAACGTCGCCGCCTATCCCGGCGACAACAGCACGAACACCCTGCAGCTGGTGCTCTTCCTGCGCGCCGGGTACTACGTCCAGTGGGGCGACCCGGGAAGCGTGGGTGAGTACGGGCCGGCGCTCAAGGCGGCGATCCAGGCCGCGCTGGACGCGTTCTTCGGCAACCCGAAGTCCGGAACGGTCAGCGACGAGAGCGGCCAGATTCTCTCCGAATCGGTCATTCTGATCGACAGTTCCACCGAGAACGGCCGCTACCTGGAGGTCGTCAAGCGGCTGCTCACCGCCTACGACTCGTCCTACGACCAGTTCTATTGGATGGTCAACGCGGTCAACAGCGTCTACACCGTGCTGTTCCGCGGGCACCAGTTCCCGGATTTCGTCGAAGCGATCCATGCCGACCCCAGCGTGCTGGACACCGTGTACACCTTCGCGACGCAGCACCTCGACCTGCTCGGCACCAAGAACCGCTTCCTGACCGCCAACGCGGGCCTCGAGCTCGGGCGCTTCGTGCAGCACGAGGCGCTGCGCGACAAGGTCCGGCCGATGCTCAAGGACCTGCTCGGCCGCAGTCAGATGACCGGCCCGACCGCGCCGCTGTGGGTGAGCGTCGCCCAGATGACCGACTACTACGACAAGCAGAACTGCGGCGAATACGGCACCTGCGATCTGCAGCAGCGGCTGACCGACGCGGTCCTGACCGTCAAGCACACCTGCTCGCCGAGCATCAGCATCCGCGCTCAGCAGATGTCGGCCGAGGAACTGGCGGCCAGCTGTACCAGCCTCACCGGCCAGGACGCCTTCTTTCACGCCTTGGTCCAGGACGGCGGCCAGCCCGTGGCCGACGACAACAACACGACCATCGAGGTGGTCGCGTTCGACTCCAGCGCCGACTACCAGACCTACGCGGGCGTGATCTTCGGGATCAGCACCAACAACGGCGGCATGTACCTCGAAGGCGACCCCGCGAAGCCGGGCAACCTGCCGCGGTTCATCGCCTACGAGGCCGAATGGCAGCGGCCCACCTTCGAGATCTGGAACCTCAACCACGAGTACACGCACTACCTCGACGGGCGCTTCAACATGTACGGCGACTTCGCGGCGTCGACCAGCACGCCCACGGTGTGGTGGATTGAGGGAGTCGGCGAGTACATCTCCTACTCCTACCGCAACCTGCCGTACCAGGAAGCGATCGACGAGGCCGGCAAGGGCACCTACAGTCTGAGCGAGTTGTGGGACACCGCCTACAACGCCGACACCAACCGGGTCTACCGGTGGGGATATCTCGCGGTCCGGTACATGTTCGACCGGCACCGCGCCGAGCTCGGCACCGTGCTCAACTACTACCGCCAGGGTGACTGGAACGGCGCGCGCGACTTCCTCACCCGCACCATCGGCTCGAGCTACGACCAGGACTTTTCGAACTGGCTGTCCGAGTGCGCCGCAGGCGCCTGCTCGACGCCCTGACCGATAGCGATCCAGCCGCGGGCGCGCGGTCGGCGTGGGGCCGGCCGCGCGCTCGCGCGCGTCGGATGGCAACGATCAGTGATCGGCATCGTCGCTGTGCGTGCCCGAAAATCACCCGGCTGCCGCGTAGGTCGGCGAACTCCGGCGTGCCAGGCTTGAAGGGCTTGAGGCAGGTGGGGGGCGGGTACCTCGTTGGGGTCGAAGGGAACGTAGCTAGGAGCTCGTCATGTTGAGCAGGCACGAGCGGGACAGGCTCGCCGAGATCGAATCCGAGCTGGTGTCCGGCGATCCTCGGCTGGCGGAGAAGTTCGCCCGGTTCGACAGCGGCCAGAGCTGGAGTGGCGTGCGCCGGCTCCTGGTGTTCCTGGTTCTCGTCCTCGTCGCGCTGCTGGCGGTCCTCTGCCTGGTGAGCGAGCTGGTGCTGACCGCTCTCGCGTTGGTCCTCGGCACCGCCGCCGTCGTGTTCGGCGTTTGGTGGCACGCCAGGCGGAAACGCGGGGAGTGACCGCCGTTTTATCTTATATGGACGGTTCACGGGGTCGGATGGGGAAGCGCCTGCAGCACGGTGTTGGGCTCGACGAAGATGCCGTCGGGCAGGCTTCGGAGGCGTTCCAGGTGCGCCGCCGGTGCGCCCAGCGCGACGCACTGCTGGTAGATCTCCTGCTTGGTGGCCGGGAAACGCACGTGGCAGAGGAACCTGAGGAGTTCTCCGCGATCGGGTACGGGCATCGTTCCCCCCGCCCGTCGAACCGGTTGGGTCGACATCCGGCTACCCCTCCGGCGCGGCGCGCACACGCGGCACGGCGATGACGGCGCGGATGGGGCTGGCGGGTCAGACGGCGACCATCTCGCGGGCCGCGAGGGCGATGGCGGGAGCGTCGATGCCCGCCTGCCCCAGCAGCTCGGCCGGCGTGCCCGAGCCCGGCATGCCGCGCACCGCCAGCACGCGCACCGGCGCCCCGGTGCCCGCGAGGGCGCTGAGCACGGCCTCGCCGAGGCCGCCTTCCGGCCAGTGGTCCTCGGCGGTGACCAGCCCGCCGGTCTCGGCGGCGGCCCGCCGCAGCGCGTCGACGTCCACCGGCTTGATCGAGTACAGGTCGATGACGCGGGCCTGGATGCCTTCCCGCGCAAGCGTTTCCGCCGCCCCGAGCGCCTCGTGCAGGGTGATGCCCGCGCCGACGAGCGTGACGTCGTCGCCGTCGCGCACCACCCGCGAGCCGCCGACCGGGAACTCCTCGCCGGGCTCGTAGATCACCGGCGTGGCGCCGCGGGTCGTCCGCAGGTAGTTGATGCCGTCGCGGTCGGCCATCTCCGCGACCAGCTGCACGGTCTGGTTCGCGTCGCACGGGTAGAGCACCGTGCTGCCGTGCACCGCGCGGAACTCGGCGAGGTCCTCCAGCGCCATCTGCGACGGCCCGTCCTCACCGATGGACACGCCGGAGTGCGAGCCCATCAGGCGCAGGTTCGCCCGGCTCACCGCGGCCATCCGGATGAAGTCGTAGGCGCGGCTGAGGAACGCGGCGAACGTCGAGGCGAACGGCACCCACCCGCGCACCTGCATGCCGATCGACGCGGCGACCAGCTGCTGCTCGGCGATGTACATCTCGAAGTAGCGGTCCGGGTGGGCGTCGCGGAACAGCTCGGCGAAGGTCGAGTTCGACACCTCGCCGTCGAGCGCGACGACGTCGCCACGGCGGTCACCGAGCGCGCGCAGCGCCTCGCCGTAGGCCTTGCGGGTGGCGACCTCGGTGCCGGGCTCGAACGCGGGCAGCCCGCCACCGGGCGCCGCGAAGACGTGCGGTACCTCGTCGCCGGTCGGCTTCGCACAGGTCACCCGCAGGTCGCGGCTGCCGCCGAGCTCGCGGATCGCCTCTTCCGGGTGCACCAGCGGCTTGCCGTGGAAGCCCGGCCGGTCCTCGACCTCGGCGACGCCCTTGCCCTTCTTGGTGGCCGCCAGCACGGCGACCGGCCGCCCGTCGCCGGACTCGGCGTCCTTCAGCGCGGCCTCCACCTGCTCCGGGTCGTGGCCGTCGATCTGCAGCACCCGCCACCCGGCGGCGTGCGCCCGGGCGGCGTAGGCGTCGAGATCCCAGCCGTGCATCGTCTGCCCGGTCTGGCCGAGCCGGTTGACGTCGATCAGCGCGATGAGGTTGTCGAGCTGCTCGTGCCCGGCGTGCTCCAGCGCTTCCCAGATCGACCCCTCGGTCAGCTCGCTGTCGCCGCAGAGCACCCACACCCGGTAGGGCAGCCGGTCGAGCCGCTGCGCCGTCAACGCCAGGCCGACGCCGATCGGGAGGCCCTGGCCGAGCGAGCCGGTCGCCACGTCGACCCAGGGCAGCACCGGCGTCGGGTGGCCCTCCAGGCGGCTGCCGAACTCGCGGAACGTGAGCAGCTCGGCGTCGTCGATCGCGCCGACCGCCTTCAGGCACGAGTAGTACAGCGGGGACGCGTGGCCCTTGGAGAAGATCAGGTGGTCGTTGCGCGGGTCCTCGGGGTGGTCGAAGTCCAGCCGCAGGTGCCCGTCCAGCAGCGCGGCCATCAGGTCGGCCGCCGACATGGACGACGTGGGGTGCCCGGACCCGGCGGCGCTGCTCGCCCGCACGGAGTCGACCCGCAGCTGCTGCGCCAACTCGAATCGGAAGGTCAGATGGTCCATGCCAGGGGACATGCCCGCAACCGGCGCCGACCAAACGAGCCCTGACGATCCAGGCTTGCCTCGTGGGACTTGCAGCTGATCGTCCTTGATCAGGCAAGCCTCGGACCTGGTTCGTCTTTGAAGCGGCGCAGCCGCTTAGCCCACCCTCGCGGCTCGCACCGCCGCGGGTTCTCAGGCGTCGCCTCGGGAGGACAGCCCCAGCGCTGTGTATTGGGCATACATGAGTCGGGGATCCCGGACCGAGGGGGCGTTTGAGGTTCCGCCACCCGCACCGCTACGCAAAATGACCTGTGCCCTGCTCTACGTCAGGTCGCTGTTGCTCAGGCCGGTGAGGAGGCGCTTGATCACCTCGGGATCGATCTCGGCCGTTTCGTCGACCTGGTGCTCGGCCTGGGCACGCCTGCTGCGGGAGCGGCGCGGCAGCGGCACGGCGTTCGCCGAGACGCCACCCGGCAGCGGCAGCTCGCACCACACGAGGGTGCCGCCGCCGCGCAGGGCGGTCGCGCCGCAGCGGCCGCCGGCGAATCCCGGCGCCAGCGCCGGCGGGACGTTCGCCAGCTCGTCCTCGACCTCGGCGACGAGGCTATCGCCGCTGAGCCGCAGGCGGACGGTGATGAAACCGGGGGTCTCGGGGTTCGCGCTGTCGACGGCTGCCGTCACCAGCGCGGTCGTGAGCTGCGAGGTCTCGTCGATCAGCTCCCGCAGGGACCACTCGGCGAGGGTGAACCGGACGAACATCTCAGCGCAGTTCACCGCGCTGGGCAGCGCGATGAGTCGCAGGTCGTCGACTTGGGCGGTCTGGGTGTTCACCTGGTTGTCGTCCTCCATCCGCGTCCGCTGCGCGCCTTCACCCGTGAGCCTTATCTTGCCAACTCGAACGGGTGGCTTGTCTTCAGGGGCGGGACTAGTGGTGTCACCGCTCGCGGCTCGGTTCCGGGCTGGCTTGTCGATCTCTCCGGCGTGCGCACCACGCGGCGACCGCTCGGCCCCGCCCGGTGCGGTGCCTCAGGTGGCTCGGTGCATCTGTCCGCCATCCCTTGACTGTCTGTTGTGGACGATCTCCGGGGAACCCCGTTCCAGCGCAGCGAATTCCGGTGCCGAGTGCGGAACGCGTCGGCGCCGGGCAGGCCGGGCACGGTGGTCTGGCCAGAAACGTACGTGACGAATCGCGGTTGGTACAGACCGGTACGTATCGGTTCCGCAACGGCAGTGCCCGGGCCCGGTGCCCCGCCGGGGTGCCCGCGGTCGGCGGGCACCCCGATCGGGTCATGCGAGGGAGTCCAGGCCCTCCCGCATCGCCTTGCCGATCAGGTCGATCTCCGACTCGCTGATGATCAGCGGTGGCGACACCGCCAGCGCCTTGCCCAGCGGGCGCACGATCACGCCGAGGTCGCGGATCGCGGTCTGCGCGCGGCCCACGGCGCCGGGGTCGGCGGCCAGCACCTCCGGCGCCAGCTCGACCGCGCCGAGCAGGCCGGTGCCGCCGCGCACCTCGGCCACGGCGGGGTGGTCGGCCAGCTGCTGCAGCGCGTCGTGCAGCGGGCGCTCCAGCTCGTCGGCCCGCGGCAGCAGCTTCTCGCGCTCCAGGATGTCCAGGTTGGCCAGCGCCGCGGCGGCCACCGTGGGGTGCCCGGAGTAGGTCGCGCCGTGCCGGAACGGGCGGCCCGGGTGGTTCCAGAACGGCTCGGCCACCCGCTCGGCGACCACCACGCCGCCCAGCGGCAGGTACCCGCTGGTCACGCCCTTGGCGAAGGTGATCATGTCGGGCTGCAGGCCCCACCGCTCGACGCCGAACCAGGTGCCGACCCGGCCGAACCCGCAGATCACCGCGTCGGCGACGAACAGGATGTCGTGCTCGGCGCAGATCTTGGCGACCGCCTCCAGGTACCCCGGCTCCGGCGGGTACAGCCCGCCGGCGCCCATCACCGGCTCGGCAAAGAACGCCGCCACCCGGTCGGCGCCGAGCCGGTCGATGGCCTCCCGGAGGCCTTCGGCGTCGTCGTGGGCGACCCGGCCGACCTCCGGCACGAGCTGGCCGAACCCGGCCTGGTTGACCTCGATCCCGCCGATGCTGGTGCCCATGCCGTTGGTGCCGTGGTAGGCGTTGCCGCGGCTGAGGATGTGGGTGCGCTGCGGCTGCCCGCGCTGCGCCCAGTACTGCCGGGCCAGCTTCGCGGCGGTGTCGATCGACTCGCCGCCGCCGGTGGTGAGGAAGATCTTCGCGCCGTCCATCGGGGCGAGCTGCGAGAGCCGGTCGGCGAGCGCCTCGGCCGGCGGGTTGGTGAAGTCGTTGAACACGAAGTAGGACTCGAGCTCGCGCATCTGCGCGGCGGCGGCCTCGACGATCTCGGTGCGGCCGTGGCCGACGTTGGCGTACCACAGGCTCGCGGTGCCGTCGAGGTAGCGGCGGCCCTCCTGGTCGTAGATCCAGACCCCGTCTGCCTTGCTGACGCAGAACTGGCTCTTCTTGACCTGGAACATGTCCGCGAACGGGTGCCACAACGCGGTGTCGCGCGGTGCTGTCGACATGCAGTCCTCCTTCGGTATCGCGCCCCCAGCTTGGTCGCAGCACCCGCCGGTACGCCAGTGCCAAAACGCCGAAATTCGCCGATCGAGTTGGCCAGATCGCCACCGGTGATCACGCGCTGTGACTGCGGGGCCGGTCACAACCGGGACCTTCTCCTCTGCTCGGTGCCCGCCGCCGACGGCACTGTCGTGGTGTTTGCCGACGCGTGGAGGTGATCAACGCATGAGTAGCCCTGTGTCAACCCGAGTCGTCCTCAACCGCACCTCAGGGGAACGTGACGCAAACCAGCCACAAGAAACTGCGAAACGCGGGATTGAGCCGGACGCAACCACAACTGTGAAACGCGGAGAGGCGGGACTGGCATGAGCTGGCCCCCGATGCTCCGCCGCCAGCCGCCCGAATCCGCCGACGAGCGGCCGTGGACCCCGGAAGAGGTGGCGGTGCTGGCCGAGGCGGTGCGCCGCGCGCCCTCCGTGCACAACACGCAGCCCTGGTCGCTGCGGGTGCAGGGGCGCGCCGCCGTGCTGCGGCTGCGCTCGACTCCGGAGCTCGCCCACCACGACCCGGACGGCCGCGACCGGCGGATGTCGTGCGGCGCGGCGGTCGCCAACCTCGCGATCGCGATGCGCGGGCTGGGCTGGGTGGCCGACGTCCACTGGCACGCCGACGACGGCGAGGCGGCCGTGATCGGCATGCACCGGCGGCCGGCGACCGCGATCGACCGGGAACGCCGCCAGGCCATCGGCCGCCGAGCGAGCTTCCGGCGCGCCTTCGCCGCGCGCCCGGTCCCGCACCTGGCGCGCACCGCCGTGGCGGCCGCGGCGACCACGCAGGCCACCTGGGTGGACGGGCCCGCCGAGGAGCACGCGCTGGCGCGCCTGCTCGCCCACGCCGCGCGCACCAACCACGCCGACAAGACCTACCAGCGCGAGCTGGGCGCCTGGATCGGGCCGGTCTCGGACGAGGGGCTGCCGGCGGAGGTGCTGCCCACGCGCGGCGTGCCCGCGACCGGCCTGGCGACCGGCGCCACCCGCCTGCCGGACCAGGCGCAGATCGCCCGGTCGCTGGCGCAGGAATCGGTGCTGGTCTTCAGCACGATCACCGACGGCCCGCGGGACCAGCTGATGGCCGGCGAGGCCGCGGAGCGGGCCTGGCTGGAGGCGACGCGGCTGGGCCTGGTCGCGTCGGTGATGACGCAACCGCTGCGGTTGTCGGAGGTCCGCGCCGGACTGAGCGTCGAGCTCGGCCTCGGCGGGATGCCGCAACTGCTGATGCGGATCGGCTACCCGCTGGCGATCCCGGTGCCGCGCGCCGACCGCCGCCCGCTCCCGGACCTGTTCGCCGACTGATCGTCCACTGTGTCCATCAGGCCGTCCGGCGGGTCGATCCCGCCCGGTGCGCCGCCTCGCGTCCGGCTGGTGGGACGGGTGGATGCCCGCATTGACATGCCGGTGGTGCTCTGTTGCGATTGATTCGTGATGTTCCCGGTGCTCACGAAGCGGCGGCACGTGGATTTCCGCCGCGTGTCGGCCCAAGCGTGTCGTTCCTAGCGCTCCGCCAGCCCGGGCTCCGCACCGCGGTGGAGATCCGGATCAGCAGGTAGTCCACATCGGACTGAAATCTCGGACCCAGGGAGCACGTGTGTCCAGCGTCCTCGTCATTTCCGGCAGCCCGTCGCGCACCTCGAAGACCGAACGGATCGGTGAGCACATCGCCCAGCGCATCGCGGCGTCCGGCCGCAGCGCCGACCACCTGCGCGTCCGCGGCCTTCCCGCGGATTCGCTGCTCGGCGCCGACACCCGGGCTCCGGCGATCGCCGAAGCCATCGGCAAGGTCGCCGAGGCCGACGGCGTCGTGCTGGCCACCCCGACCTACAAGGCGGCCTATTCCGGCCTGCTGAAGGCATTCCTCGACCTGCTGCCGCAGTTCGGCTTCGCCGGCAAGGCGGTGCTGCCGCTGGCGACCGGCGGCACGGTCGCCCACGTCCTGGCCATCGACTACGCGCTGCGCCCGGTGGTGCACTCGCTGGGCGCCCGCCACGCGGTGCAGAGCTTCTTCTTGCTCGACAAGCACATCTCGGTGGTCGAAGACCAGCTCAGCGTCCACCCGGACAGCGCCGGACCGCTGGCCGACGTCATCGAGCAGTTCACCAAGGCCCTCGACGGTGTCCCGCACTCCACCGTCCTCGGCCGCACGGCCTAGCGGCACGAGGCAGAAGGGCGCCGCCCCGCTTGTTCCTGTTGTCGGCATGATTCCCGAGACGCACCGGGCGGGCTGACGGGCAGCCACAACGCCGAACGGGCGCACGTTATGAGACTCGGTGTGCGATGTGGTCGAGTGCGTCGCTAAGGGTGGATGGCAACGCTGGGCGTTGCTCTGGTAGTGCCACGGTCCGGCGGAGAATGCCTTCTGTCCGTGCCGATGCGATCTCGCCGACCATCGAAGCCACGTCGGCGGCGACCCGTTCGGCTTCGGACCATGATCCGGCGAGCAGGGATGCTCTGAGCAGGTTCGCCCGGTGAATGTAGAGCGCCCACCGGAAGTGTTCGCGTCCTTCGGAACGTTCGACGGCGGCCGCCAGGCGCGGGAGTGCCTTGTCGTGGTTGCCGAGGCTGGCGTACACCATCCCCTCGTGTCCGGCGAGTTCGCGTTCGTCGAACCACCATGACCAGACCGGATCGCGGCCGGTGGTGCCGTCGGTGAATGCGGAACGGGCACGATCGAATACCCGCAGGGCTTCGGTCTCGTCGCCGAGCGCGGCCAGGGCGCGGGCGGCGCGCACGTCGAACAGTGCCCGGACGCGGCCCGGTAGTTCGGCCCGGTCGCTCATGCGGGTCGAGATCCGCAGTGCTTCGCGGTCACGGCCGACGTGCACGCTGGCCAGTGCCTGGTTAGTGAGGATGAACCACTGCATTGACGTGTCGCCTGCGATGTGGGCGAGTTCGAGCGCTTCGGCGTTGACCGCCCGTGCCTCGTCGTGCCGTTCGGCATCGAACAGCAGCCATCCGGAGAGTTCGCCGAGCTCGGCAGTGACGGCTTCGAGGTCCCGTTCGATCGCCGGTACGTAGCGGCCTTCGCCGAGAATGCCCTGCGCCCGCCGGAAGCACCGCAGGGCGATCGGGGCGACTTCGGCTCCCCCGTGCACGCCGTCGAGGGCGACGAGGTGGGAGATCGTCCGGCGCATTTCGTCGAGGTAGTCACTTGTTGCGGGTGCGTCCTGATCGGCTATCGGGAGGATCAACCCGGATTGGGCCAGTTCGGGGTGATCCTCTGACGCTCGCAGAGCCTTTCCGGTGGGTGGGGTGCTGGTGGAGAACCCGAGTTCGGCGTCATCGGCGGCACCCAGCACGGCCCGGAACCCGGCGCGGTAGTCCCGTCCGGGGCAGCGCACCGCGCCGCGTTCCAACCGAGCTATGTAGTGCGCGTCGAGGGCTCCGGCTCGTCGGGTGTGCTGAGTAACCCAGGCGTTGACGGCTTCGGCGAGCTCAGCACGGGACAACGGTTCCCCTGGCACCCGTGGCGAGGGGGTCGCCTCACGGGCTGCGCGGAGTCGATCGTTACGGGCGCGGGCCATGCTGTTGATGCTGCCAGGCGCCCCGATCTGCCCCAACCTGCCCAACCCGAATGCCTAGGTCTGGCGCGGTCTGGTGTCGATGTTCGAGGCATGCATGAGGCACTGGCGATGTTGCTCGGGCTGCTGGCCTGGTCGGTGATCTTCGTTCCGCTTTTCATCGTGTGGTGGCTGCCGGGACACCGGGAGAAGCAGGCGCTGAAGGCGGAGGCGCAGCGTCGGGAGGAACGGCTCCGCCGCCGTTTTCCGGGGCGTGCAGCGTGAACGGCCAGCGTTCAGGGGCGGTGATCCTGGCGCGGCTACGCCCGGAGTACGCGCCGCCGGATCGGCCGCCGGAAGTGCACGCCTACCGCGTCGATCACCTCGTGTGGGTGTCGCCGTGCGGCGACCGGCTCGCGCCGGACGAAGCCGAGATCGTCGAGCCGTTCACGGGCAACCCGTGCCCGACGTGCCTCATGTTCGCTGCGCTCACCAGCGAAGCGCCGCCGGTCGC
The DNA here is from genome assembly GCF_004348985.1 of Saccharopolyspora elongata. GTDB lineage: Bacteria > Actinomycetota > Actinomycetes > Mycobacteriales > Pseudonocardiaceae > Saccharopolyspora > Saccharopolyspora elongata. The sequence goes on from NZ_SMKW01000035.1 coordinate 72,392, forward strand.
ACGCGCTGAGCTCGAAAGCGCGCCGTCGAGCCGGGAGCTTCTGGCTGCGTCCCCGGCGGACGTCATCGTCGAGTCGTCGGGCGTGATGCTGCTGTACGCGCCGTCCTGGCGCGAGCGCGTCGTCCACTGGGCGAAGCCCAACGAGTCGACCAAGCCGTACGGGGGCGGGACGGTCGTCTCGGGGCTCTGCGGAGAGATCGGATGGGGGCCGGACGAGCGCCCGCCGGACGGATGGCCGATGTGCTCGGAGTGCATCGAGATCGCGTTCGAGGAGATTTCGTAGGCATGGCAGCGGCAAAGCACCGCCGCACGGGCATCATCGCGGCCGGGTACACCGTGAGCTGGACTGGTGATCTCGCCGCCGAACCGCCGACCGCCAGCCGTTCTACCCTCCCGGAGATCGCCGACATCGACCCGCCGACGCTCGCCGACGAGAAAGCACTCGACGCCGAGCGCGCCGCAGCGAAACGCGTCGCGCGCAGTCGCCCGAGGGTTACGTGGAAGCTACTCGCCGACGTGCTTGCCGGACTGCAACGGCTGTAGAAGCCGGTGCGGCCACGTGGCCGCACCGGCCGAGAGCGGCACCCGGATCGTCGTCCGGGACTGACCGCGTGGATCGTCCGGGCGCGGCGCTGATGCCCTTGCCCATTGCGGCCTCCACGGTCTAACAGCGCCCTTTTCATCGCGTCACCGGCTCAGCGCAGCTCCGGCGGGTTCGTCTCGGAGGTGCTGATCGCCGAGGCCTCGACGCCCCACTTGCGCACGATCCGCTCGTAGGTGCCGTCCTGGATCAGCTTGTTCACCGCAGCCTGCAACGCGGGCGCCAGCGGCGAGTCCTTCGGCAGCGCGAATCCGACGTTCAGGCGCCGGAACTCGTTGAGGAACCGCAGGTTCGGCTGCTGGCTCACGGTGTAGCGCAGGCCGTTGATCGTGCTCATCAGCACGTCGACCTTGCCCTGCTGCAGGGCGGAGTACTGCGCGCTCATCTCCTTGAAGACCAGCACCTGGTATGCCGGCCGGCCCAGCTCGCCGCAGCGGTGCTGGTGGGCGTTGAGCGTCGTCTCGAACGTCGTGCCCGCGCCGGTGCCGATGGTGCGCCCGCACAGCTGCGTGACGTCGGTGACCGGGGCGAGATCGCTGTCCTGGCGGACCGCGAGGCCCTGGCCGTCGTTGAGGTAGGTCACGAAGTCGACGGTCTTCTTGCGCTCCTCGGTGACCCCGAAGTTGCCGGTGCCGACCTGGAACTTGCCGCTGCCCAGCGCGGGCAGGATGGTGTCGAACGCGGCGTCCTGCCGGTCGATCCGCACGCCGAGCACGCGGGCGGCGGCCTCGGCGATGTCGATGTCCACGCCGACCGCGGTTCGGTTGTCGGACAGGTAGAACGCGCCGGGCGGGCTGCCGTCGAGCGAGCTGCCGAAGGTCAGCGCCCCGGCCTGCCTGACGTCCGGCGGCAGCAGCGCCGCGATCGCTTCGTCCTTGGGAACTGCGGAGACCACGTCGGCGGTCGCATCGAGACCGGGCGCGGCTTCGGTCGGGATCGCGCCGGGCGCGCATCCGGCGAGCAAGCCGGCCGCGGCCAGCATCACGACGATCGTTCTGAAACGGGGCAGCATTCGGTGTGAACCCTTCGGGTGCAGCGATCGGGCGCGGTGGTGGTGGTGGACGGCCCGTGCGAGGCGGTCAGCTGCAGAGGCTGGTTTGGATGTGGTGCAGTCGGGTGTGATAGCGCGGGCTTTGTGTGTTTGAAGCGGCGAAGCCGCTTAGCCCACCCTCGCAACTCGCACCGCCGCGGGTTCTCAGGCGTCGTCTGGCGAGGACAGCCCCGATGCCGCGTATTGGTCATACGTAAGTCGGGGATCCCACAGCCAGGCGGCGTCTGAGGTTCCGCTATCCGCACCGCCACGCAAGTTGAGTTTGGAAATAGCGCTCTGCAGCGGCTGACGGCGCGAAGGAGAAGGGGGGAGACGTCAGCCGCGACAAGCGGCCGACCACACCAGGGCGAGGTCGATGTGGGCGCGTTTCACCAAACGCAGTTGCCTGGTCACGCAACGAGAATCGCCGGAGGCCGGGTGGGTGTCAACGACGATCAACCTGTGGGACGGCCTTGACCCGGCGGCCGGGGCGGCTAGCGTGTCAGGCGGTGGTGGACCCCGCCGACGTTGTTCGGCGGCCGTTTCCTGCGAGGCGTTCCTCTCCTTTTCGTCCAAGCAGCGCGATTTCAGCGGGATCGGCGTGCTGATCTCCGCGGGATTCGCCGCACGATAGGGAAGTCCTGATGACCCGATCAACGCATCTGCAGGCGGTGCCCGACGCCGGGCCCGCCACCGTCGCCCCGCCGCCGGTGGTGCCCGCGCGGCATCCCGGCAGGTGGATCGCCGCCGTCGCGGCGCTGGTCGTGTTCGCGCTCGTGGTGCATTCGATGGCCACGAACCCGAACTTCCAGTGGCCCGTCGTCGCCGCCTACTTCACGCTCCCGGCCGTGCTCAACGGCCTCTGGCTCACGCTGTGGCTGACCGCCGTCACCATGGTCCTCGGCTTCGCGCTGGGCGCCGTGCTGGCCGTCATGCGGCTGTCCGGGAACGCCGTCCTGAACTGGCTGAGCTGGACCTACACCTGGTTGTTCCGGTCCATCCCGCTGCTGGTCCAACTCCTGTTCTGGTTCAACATCGGCGCGCTGTACCCGACGCTGAGCATCGGCCCGTGGTTCGCGGTGGACACCGTGAACCTGCTCGGCGGCACCACGACGGCGGTGATCGGCCTGGTGCTGCACGAGGCCGCGTTCGCCGGGGAAGTGGTGCGCGCCGGGATCCTGTCGGTCGACGCGGGCCAGAGCGAGGCCGCGCAGGCACTCGGTATGACCAGGATGCGCGTGCTGCGCCGGATCGTGCTCCCGCAGGCGATGCGCGCGATCATCCCGCCGGCGGGCAACATGCTCATCGGCACGTTGAAGGGCACCTCGATCGTCAGCGTCATCGCGGTGCACGACCTGCTGTACTCGGTGCAGCTGATCTACAACCGGAACTACCTGGTGATCCCGCTGCTGCTGGTGGCGACCGTCTGGTACCTCGTGATCACGTCGATCCTGACCGCGGGCCAGTACTACGTCGAACGCCACTACGCCCGCGGTGCCCACCGCGAGCTGCCGCCGACGCCGCTGCAGCGGTTGCGCGCCGTGCTGAAGGGAGCCCGCTGATGCTCCGGATTTCCGGTCTGCACAAGAGCTTCGGCGCCACGCCGGTGCTGCGCGGCGTGGATCTGGCCGTGCGGCAGGGCGAGGTGACCTGCGTGATCGGCCCGTCCGGCTCGGGCAAGAGCACGCTGCTGCGCTGCATCAACCACCTGGAGAAGGTGGACGCCGGGAGCATCGAGGTGGACGGCGGGCTGATCGGCTACCGCGAGTCGGCGGGCCGGCTGCACGAGCTCGGCGACCGAGCGATCGCCCGCCAGCGCGCCGGGATCGGCATGGTGTTCCAGAGCTTCAACCTGTTCGGGCACCTGACGGTCCTGGAGAACCTGATCGAGGCGCCGGTCGGCGTGCTCGGTCTGTCCAAGAAGGACGCATTGGTGCGGGCGCGAGAGAAGCTGCGCCGCGTCGGCCTGGCGGACCGCGAGGACGCCTACCCGCGCCAGCTCTCCGGCGGCCAGCAGCAGCGCATCGCCATCGCCCGCGCGCTGGCGATGGAACCGAAGCTCCTGCTGTTCGACGAACCGACCAGCGCTCTGGACCCGGAGCTGGTGGGGGAGGTGCTGGCGGTGATGCGCGACCTGGCCGCGGCGGGCCAGACGATGGTCGTGGTGACGCACGAGATCGGCTTCGCCCGGGAGGTCGCCGACACCGTCGTGTTCCTGGACGGCGGCGAGGTGCTGGAAACCGGTCCGCCGGGGAAGGTCCTCGACAACCCCGAACTGACCAGAACCAGGGACTTTCTGCAACGCGTGCTATGAAGACAGTGATGACGAAAGGGCCTTCGCAGGACTGATCCTGCGAAGGCCCTTCCCGATTGGCCGTGTCTCGGTCAGGCGAGGAGCCGGCCCCGCGGCGCGGTGTCCCTGAGGACGTCGCGCGCCGCGAAGGCCAGCTCAACGGCCCGTCCACGGAGCAGCGTCACTTGTTCTTCGCCCGGCCGTACCGCAGCATGCCCTCCAGCCACTCGTCGAGGCCCGCCGACTGCGGTTCGCCGCGCCACGCCAGGTGACCGTCCGGGCGCACCAACCAGACCTCGTCAGCCTCCGCGCGGGCCTTCTTGCCGGCGGCGTTCGACGCCTTGCGCTCCAGCACCGCGAAGTGCTCCTCGCCCAGCCGCTTCCGGACCACGTCGACGCACGGATCCGCGCCGCCTGCGGGCACGAGCAGCACCCACCGCCCGCGGAACTCGTCGTACAGCCGGGTGCGGCGGCGGTCCGCCGAGCGAACGCATTCGAAGTCGCCCACCATGTCGCCGGGCCGTGGCTTGGCGTCAAAGCGAGCTCCGCCGCCCAACGGGCCGTCCCGATAGGTCTCCCAAAGCTCGGAATGCGAGAACGTGGTCAGCTGCTCGAATCCGGGGATCTTGACGATCGGTGCCACCACGCGGTCCCGCACGAACCGCACGATCGGGTTGCGCATCTTCTCGATCTGGCTGGGCGCGGTCTTGCCGAGGACGATCTCGGCCGCGATCGGGCGGCGCTCGCCTTGGTAGGTCTCGAGCAGCGCCTCGCTCGCCTTGCCCTGGATGACGAGGGCGAGCTTCCAGGCCAGGTTCTCCGCGTCGCCCATGCCGGTGTGGATCGCGGGCCCGCCGAACGGTACGTGCGGGTGGGCGGCGTCGCCGGCCACCAGGACGCGTCCTTCGCGGTAGTTGTCCACGATCCTGGCGTGCGAGACGAACGTGAGCTTCGTGGTCGTGTCGCGGAACTCGATGCCGCCGTAGGGGGAACGCTCGGCCAGCACGGTCCGCACCCGCGAAACGATCTCGTCGTCGGTGGGCTTCTCGGTTCCCTGGTCGGGGTCGAGGGCCAGGAGGCGCCACAGGTTGTTGGCGCCGTCCGGGTCGATCATCGGCATCGCGCCGACCCGCCCGTCGGGGTGGATCCAGCTCGTCAGCCCGCCCCGGTCGAGGTCCCAGTCGATGTGCGCGTCGACCAGCAGGTAGCGCTTGCTGCGGCCGATGTAGCCGATCCCGGCGGCCTTCCGGACCATGCTCTCGGCACCGTCGCAGCCGACCAGCCAGCGGGCGCGGACCTGCTCGCCGTTGGCGAGCACCGCGGTCACGCCGGTCGGGTCCTGCTCGATGTCGACCAGTCCGCAGTCCCATTCGACGGCTCCGCCGAGTTCGGCCCAGTGCTCCCGGATGGCCGCCTCGATCTTGCCCTGGTTGATCAGCATCGGGGGAGCCAGGTTCTCCTTGCCCGGCGTGGTGTAGCGCAGCCGGATCGGCTGGAGCCCGAGGTGGGCGGTGGCCCTCGTGAGCAGCGGCGTCTCGTTGGGCAGGTTGCCCAGCGAACCCATCCGCTGCATGACTTCGGATCCCGGACCGTGCACCGAGCTCGACAACCGCACGGGCGGGCTGGGGGCCCGGTCCATCAGTCGTACCGAAACGCCCTGGAGCGCCAGGTAGTTGGCGAGCGTCAGGCCCGCCGGTCCGGCGCCGATCACCAGCACGTCTGTCGTTGATTCACTGCTCATTCTGGGCTCCACGGGGGTGACTTATCGGGACCTTGCGACGATCGCCCTCGCGTCACCGAGTCCAGGCCTGGATCCAGCGCGAGGACGCCGGCCGTCCCCGGGGTGGCCCGGGGAGGGCGGTGGTGAGGGCTGTTGGTCACGCTTTTCACATGCCGTTCGGGCGAGTGCCCTGGGCGGGACCGGATTCGGGTCCCGCTGACGGCCGGACGATCCTGATCGGCTTGCCGGGCTTCGCGCCGGGGCCGGTGGTTCTCGTGCCGTCCTCCGCGCCATCTTCGGCTGCCGCTGTTCTCACTCCTTCCGGATTTCCTGCGAGAATGTGCAGAATGTAGGGAGATCGCGATCTTGTGCACAAGCGTTGGGACACCAAGTTGCCACCGCCGTGAGTGTCGGCGGACGGCGCTTCGGAGGGGTGGCAGTTACCTGCCACCGTCGGCCCCGGCGCCGCCGCACGTGACCACAGGGGACATTCATGGCGAAAGAAGTGTTCAGCCGGCGGCGTGCACTGATGTGATCAATTCGCCGCGAGGTGATCGCGGCACCAATTCGACCTCGATGGCCGTGCCTGTTGGTTCGATCTGCCGGAATGTGCAGGCCGTTACAGTCCACATTGCACCGATGTGAACGGCGGAGCTGGAAAGACCGGGGCTGTGGCCACGGGCTTGTTGATTTCGTCGCAGCCCTGGGCAGTCGAGGAAGGCAGGGCTCGGAGTCGTCGACGCGTGGCCGACCGAGGCGGGGGCGCAACACCGGAGGTCGGAACATGCGGCGAGGGTGCTGTTCGGCCTGATCCGCCCGCGCGATCGGCTCGGGCCGCGGCGTGGCCGTTTCGGGCCGAGATGGCGGAGGTGCGGCGAAATCGCGGCATCGGCTGAGTTCGCATCGCGCCGACGCTTGGTGACCCCTCGTCAATTCCTTTCATCCGGTGAGTTCGTCTTGTCGCCGGTTGCCCGAGTGGCAGGTCACGCGAGCTTGGAGCACTCGAACGGGCTCCGGCAATCCTTTCGAGGCAGTGTGAAAGGTGACGGCCGCGTTGTGTGTGCCAGATCACAATCGAGAGCTTTTTCTTGAGAAGCGCCAGCACCATCGCGCTTGCGGCGCTGAGGCCGCAATCACATTCGTCGGGGGTGTGCAGATGAGCAATCCCGTCGGTGCCGGCGCGCCGGGCGGCCGTCGGCTCGTCCGGCCGAAGGGCTTCCGCTCCTGCGGCGATCGTGTCATTCGGACGGTGGAGGTGCGCCTGTTCCGAATGCGGATCATGTTCGTGCGCGCGAGGAATTCGCCGCCAGCCGCCGCATCGTGCGGCGGGCGGCAGGCAGCGGGGAGTGGGGCGTCGTCCGTCGTGGGAGCGGCCGAGGAGCCTGCCGCGAGACCGGCTCCCCGGTGGGCGCCGCACGACCGGCACGCGTTCCGGCCGCGCTCCTCGGTTCGCGTTCGGCTTTGAGGACGGGCACCGGGAAGCGGTAGCGCGGTGACGATTCACCCTGGACTGAAAGATGGTTGGTGGGCTTCCCGCTCGCTGGCTAGTGTCGGCCCAGGTGGGTGGCTGAAGATCTCGGTCAAGACGGCGTAGTCCGCTTCTCGGAGTGTGCGGCGGGCGCCGTTCTTCCGCGTGTTCGGTGCTCTTTCGGTTCTGTGGTTTCGCCGCTCGGCGAAGCGGTTCCTTCCTGCTGCTCGCGGGAAGGTCGGGTGGGCTTGTTAGCAGTTCGTGCTGATCGAATGCGACTTGGATGGGCCAGGAGTTGAATGGTGTTCGAGTTGGCTTTCGCTTCTGAAGGTTCGGTAGGAGGCCTGCGCGAGATAGCCGCCAGGGAACGGCGGGGCGCTGTCGACGACGTCGGCGCTGTCGACGACGGGCTGGAACGTTCGCTGCTGCGGGCGAACGAGCTGATCGAGACCGCGGTGCACGAACACCGCCGGAGATCGTCGCAGAGCTCCTTCGTGATGGTCGGGCTCGACGAGGACCTGCGGTGCGCGGTGGAAGAGATGGTAGCGCGGGCCGAGAGATCCGTGTGCATCGCGGTCTCACTCCCCTCCGATGGGGAACTCCTCTGCCTGACAACAGGAATCGGTGCGGAGGTGGGCGTCCGGGTGCTGAGCGCTCCGCAAGCTTTGCGGGTGGACCGCGCGGTGGAGATGATGCGTCGGCCGGAATGCGAGATCAAGCTCTCCCGGAGCCCCCTGCAGGGAGTCGTCCTGGTGGACGGCCGGATCGCGTTGCTGCGGTCGAATGCGGGAGACGCGGACCGGCAGGCGTCGATCATCCGCCTGCCCGCGGTGGTCCGGGCATTGGAGTCGCTGTTCGTCGCCTCCTGGGATACCGGCAGGCCGCTGCCGGACCACCTGCTTCCCCTCGAACGCCGGAGCGTGGAGCCGGTGCGGCGGATCTTGGAGCACCTGCGGGCCGGGCACACCGACAGCCAGTCGGCGCAGAAGCTCGGCATCTCGCTGCGGACCTACCGCCGCCAGGTGGCCTGCATCATGCAGGAGCTCGGGGCCAAATCGAGGTTCCAGGCAGGTGCCCTGGCGGTCGAAGCGGGCCTGCTGGACGCGCGGGGTCCGGCGCAGGATTCGTGAACATCTCGGGTTGGGTGGGCGGAGAGGCGAACGCGGTGGAGCATTCGATGGTCGGGGACCAGGCGGCGCACGGGCGTGCCTGCGAGCAGGCGGCGTTCGGGCACCTGGCGGATGGGATCGAGCAGGCGTTGCTGGAAGTGCGTGCGCTCATTGGGGCCACAGTCGCCGAGCATCGCGAGAAATCCGCATCGGACCCGGCGTTCCGGGTCGTGGGCCGGGACGTCGACGCGGCGCTGGAGGCGATGACGAACCTGGTCGGCCGGGCGCGGAACAACGTCGAAGTGGTGCTCGCCTCGAACTCGGAGTGGAGGATGTCGGCGCGTTCGGTGCTGCGCAACCTGGCCCGCTTCGCGGGCGACCAGGTGCGGGTCAGATTGCTCTGCGCCCCCGCGGTTCTCGATCTTTCGCTCTTGCGGGCCGGTGACGAGCAGCGGGCGCCGTTCGAGGCCCGGTTCGGTCGGATCAGTTCGCTGGAGGCCGTCGTCGTCGACGGGCGGACCGCGCTGGTGCGTTCGGACGCGACGTGCGACGGGCAGGCGGTCGTCGTCCGCGCTGCGCCGGTGATCCGTGCGCTGGAGGACCTCTTCGCCGATGTTTGGCGCAATGCGCGTCCCGTGGCGAAGCCGGTCGACTTCGGCGGCCGGGCGCACACCGAGTTCGCGCAGCGGGTGTTGAAGATGCTCTACGACGGCCACACCGATGAGGTGGCCGCGCGGGAACTCGCCGTGTCGGTCCGGACGTACCGGCGCTACGTCGCCGAAATCGTGGAGTTGTTGGGGGCGAACTCGCGCTTCCAAGCCGGTGTGCGGGCCGCCGAGATCGGCTTGCTGCCCGCGTCGTGACGGCGCGTTGATCGTGGGTTTCCGCTTGTGCACCAATGGAATCGAGTGACAGCTGGTTGCCAACCAGGTGGTTCGGCGGCGCGCGGCCGACGGCCGGTGGCAGCTTGTGGCCGCAGGCCTTGTTGTTCGATCGGGGCCGGCAATAGCGTCGAGCCACGCTCGCGCGGAGGTCGCGAACCACGAGTTGGTGCGGAAGGGGCGTTATGGCTGCGCTTTTGGAAGAACGCAAGGAAGAGATCAAGGACATCGTCTGCGACATCCTGGAGATCGATCCCGACGAGCTGACGGACGTGAGCCTCTTCAAGGAGGAGCACGACGCGGACTCCCTGCGCGCGATCGAGATCCTCGCGGCCCTGGAGAAGAAGTTCGGCGTCGTCATCGACCAGTCCGAACTGGGGCGGATGGTGAACCTCAACGGCGTGTACTCGGTATTCGTCGAGGCAGCCGACGAGTAGCCGGTCCGGCGGTGCCCAGATCGTCGGGATCCTCCTCCCGGCTTGGAAATCTCCTGCCGAACGCCCACGCAATGACGCCTAGGAGGCGAGGAAACCATGCGCGACGCCGCGACCCATCGCGTTGTCATCACCGGTATCGGTGCGGTTTCCAGCATCGGGATCGGGGTGCCGGACTTCCTGGCAGGGCTGCGCGCGGGCGACAGCGCGGTCAAACCGATAAGCGCGTTCGACACCAGCGGGTACGAGCACTCCTTGGGGTGTGAGATCGATGATTTCGAACCGCAGCGGTGGATTCGCAACATCGCGCCCGACGGCCTCGGCAGGGCGAGCCAGTTCTCGGTCGCCGCGGCCCGCATGGCCGTCGACGACGCCGGGCTCAGCGAAGAGGCACTGCGCGAGCGGCGCTGCCTGAGCGTGATCGGCACGACCGACGGCGAGGCCCGCGACCTGGACCAGCTGGTCGAAACCGAGCTGCGGTCCGGGCCGGGGGACATGGACCCGGCCGTGGCCGCGCGAGTCCCGGCGGGCCGGCTCTCGACCGCGGTCGCCGACGAGTTCGGGCTGCGCGATGTCGAGGCGGTGACCCTCCCGACCGCGTGTGCCGCCGGGAACTACGCCATCGGCTACGGCTTTGACGCCATCCGGGCCGGCGACGTGGACTTCGCCCTCTGCGGCGGCGCGGATGCCTTGTGCCGCAAGACGTTCACCGGGTTCTACCGCATCGGGACCATCGCCCCGGAGCGGTGCCAGCCCTTCGACAAGGACCGCAAGGGGATCCTCACCGGAGAGGGCGCGGGCGTCCTCGTGCTGGAGAGCCTGGAGTCCGCCCTGGCCCGCGGGGCCCGTATCCACGCCGAGGTGCTGGGGTTCGGGCTCAACTGCGATGCGTTCCACCAGGTCGCGCCGAACGAGGACAGCGTGGCCAGGTGCATGCGGCTCGCCCTCGACGACGCGGGCGTCAAGCCGGGCGAGGTCGACTTCATCTCCGCGCACGGCACCGGGACCAAGGCCAACGACGTCACCGAGGCCTCGGCGATCCGGCGGGTGTTCGGCGCGGACACCGCCCCGCGCACGATCTCCATCAAATCGATGCTCGGGCACACCATGGGCGCTGCGAGTGCGCTCGCCTCGATCGCCTGCGTGCTCGCGATCACCGAGAACTTCATCCCGCCGACGATCAACCACGTCGAGACCGACCCGGAGTGCGGCGTCGACTGCGTGCCCAACGAGGCGGTCGAGGCGCAGCCGCGGATCGTGCAGAACAACGGCCTCGCGTTCGGCGGGAACAACGCCGTCGTGATCTACGGCAAGTACGAAGAGGAGCGGGTGTGACAAGGCTTTGCGCGCACAAGAGGCGTTCCCGATGAGCTGCCTGATCACCGGCACCGGAGCGGTGGCGAGCGTCGGGAACACCGCGGACGAGGTCTTCGACGCGCTCTGCGCGGGCCGCAGCGGACTGGCGCCGCTGCGCGGCTTCGACAGCGACAAGTTCCGCGCCAAGAACGCCTACGAGATCGATGACCGCCCGGCGTCGGGAGGTGACGTGCCGTCGCGCGCCACGGACTGGCTGCTGCGAGCGGTTGCCGAGGCGTTGCGGGATGCCGGTCTCGGCGAAGACCTCTCCGACGTTCCCGTGCTCGTCGGAACCGGGCTGCGCGAGCTGCGGTCCGTCGAGCTGAAGTGGCGCGACGGCGCGGAGTTCGACCTCGACCGGTTGCACTTCGGCACGGCGCTGCGGGAGCGCTTCGGAGCCGCCCGGACCTACACGTTCTCCAATGCCTGCTCGGCTTCCCTGCACACGTTGGCGATGGGCAGCGACATGATCGCCGCCGGGCTCGCCGACACCGTCGTCGTCGCCGGCGTGGACACCGTCACGGAAAGCATGTTCGGGCTGCTCGACCGGGTCCAGCTCGATCCACCGGACCGCGTGCGGCCGTTCGACCGGGCCCGCCGGGGCACGCTCATGGGCGACGGGGCGGCGGCCGTGGTGCTGCGCCGGGACGACCCCGCGGCACTGGCCGGGGCCAGCGGCCGGCTGCGCGCCGCGAGCATGAACTGCGACGCGGCCCACGCGACCGCGCCCGACGCGCACAGCATCGCCGGCGCCATTCGCGCGGCGCACGAGCTGGCCGGCGTCAAAGCGCGAGACATCGACCTGATCCTGTTGCACGGCACGGGAACCCCGCTCAACGACGAGGCGGAGGCGACCGCGCTCAGCGAGGTCTTCGGCGTCGACGTCGGGCTGCCGCTGCTGACGGCGCTGAAGTCGATGACCGGCCACACCTCGGGCGGGTCGGGGCTGCTGAGCCTGATCGTCGCCGTGCTGGCGCTGGCATCCGGCCAGGTCCCGCCCACCACCGGCCTGACCGACCCGACGCCCGACGCCGAGCGCTTCCGGTTCGTCCGCGACCGTCGCCGGTACCCGGACCTCAGGCTGGCCCAGGTCAACGCCTTCGGCTTCGGCGGTGTCAACGCGGTCGCCGTCGTGGAAGGGATGGACGGCTGATGCGGATCGTCATCACGGGTGTCGGCCTGGCACTGCCCGGCGCTGAAGACCTCGCGGCGCTGCTGCGCACCGACGGGCAGCGCGGCGAGCCGGTCGACCCCGGGGCCCGGATCGGGCGCCGTGGCCTGCGCTACAAGGATCGCGCCTCGCAGCTCGCCTTGTGCGCGGCGGCGGAGGTGCTGACCGACGCCGGTTTGCGCCCGGCGGACGGCGAGTTGACCGTCGCCGGTGAATCGGTCGCCGTCGTGGCGAGCTCGAACCTCGGCAACCTGGACACCGTCTGCGAGATCGCGTCGGCCATCGCCGAGGAGTCCACTGATCGCATCAGCCCGATGGCCCTGCCCAACGCTTCGAGCAACGTCGTCGCGTCGTCGGTCGCCATGAAGTTCGGCCTGCGCGGCCCGAACCTGATGCTCTGCAACGGCCCGACCGCCGGCCTGGACGCCGTGCACTGGGGTGCGGCGCTGGTCGCCGCCGGCCGGTGCGAGCGTGCTCTCGTCGTCGGGGTGGAGACGCGCAACCACGTGGTCGAGGCCCTCACCGGCGAGGTCGACCTGCTGGACGGCGCGGTCGCGCTGATGGTGGAGAGCGACGAGGCGGCACGGGCGCGCGGTGCGCTGGCGGTCGCCGAACTCGGGCAGTACAGCCGGGAAGGCAGCGTCGCCGCGTGCGTCGACCGGGTGCTCGCCGGCGGAGGCTCGCCCGGCATCTGGCTCACCCCGGACGCCGCCGAACGGCCCGAGGTCACCCCGGGAACACCGCGCCACGACGTCACGGGTGCCTTCGGGCTCGCTTCCGGCGCGCTCGGTGTGCTGCAGTGCGCCGCCGCGATCGGCTGGCTCGGCGCCGGTGGCGCCGGTTCCGCGCTGGTCACCGCGGGCGACGACGCGGCCGACGGGGTCGCCGGAATGGTGTTGCGGTCAGCGGGGAAAGGGGAGCGATGAGTGCTGACACGTCGGCTTCGCCGAGCCAGGTAGCCCTTCTCGGCGGCCAAGAACCGGTCGCGGTGCGGTGCGCTAGGAAAGCGGAGGTGCCCGACGACCCGATTCGCGTCCTCCTGGTGCACGGGCTGTGCAGCAACGCCGCGATCTGGGACGCGTTCGTCGCGCTGGCCGACCCCAGGTGCGAGCTCTGGGTCGCCGAACTGCCCTGGCGCGGCACGGGAATCGCCGGTTGGACATCGCAGCCGGTCGAGGAGTGGATCGGCCAGGCGGTCGCCCGAATGCCGGGCGGTCCGGACGTGGTCGTCGCGCATTCCTTCGGGACCAACGCCGTGCTCAGTTGGCTCGACCGGCAGGACACCGGGCCCAGCGGCCGGATCGCGGTCGGGGGCCGGGAACTGCGCGGCGTCGTCCTCGTCTCGCCGCTCTACCGCGCCGAACCGGAGGACTTCGACTGGGATTCGATCGGCTACTACCTGCACAACTTCGACCAGATCCTGGCCGCGGGCATGCGCGTGCGGCCGGGCAGCAGGCGCCTCTCGCCCGAGCAGCGGCTGGCCATCGCGGTGAAGGTGCGCGACCTCATCGGGCCCTACGGCTGGATCCGGTTCCTCGACACCTACCTGCGGATGCCGGAGGTGCGTACCGAACGGCTGCTGATGCCGTTCCTCGTCGTCGGCGGCGAGTCGGATTCCATCGCGTTCCCCGCCGACTCGGAAGCCCTCGGCAAGGCGCTGCCGGACGCTTCGGTGCACATCCTCCCGGGCAGCGAGCACTTCCCGATGGTCGCGTCGGCGGAGTCGTTCGCCGATCTGGCAAACACGTTCCTCCGCACCCTGTCGGCCTGAGAGTCTGTCGGCGAATGCCGTCCGCGCTTTTGGAAGCGGCGCAGCCGCTTGCATCCACCTTGCCAGGACGACCATCGGCGGGTTCTGAGAGGTTTCCTGGCGAGGACGGCCCCTCCGCCGTGTATTGGACATACATAAGGAGGGGCACCCACAGTCCAGGGAAGCTCTCAGGTTCCGCTAAGCGACCACCCACCCAGACCATTCACCAACAGGCTCTGATCACCGCCAGGAGCCCGTCACCCAACATGGAGCGCAACCGATGACCGCCGACACCGAGCCGGTACTGACGAAGTCCTTGTTCGCCAACACCACCCACGTGGCGCTGCGGCCCCGCTACGAGGGCTCCAACATCTGCACGTGGATCGGCTTCAAGCACGTCAACTACCTCGTCGAGGAGGCCGTGCTGGAGCACTTCCGCAGCGCGGGCCTGGGTGCCCGAGGCCTGTTCGAGGCTTACGGCCTGGGGTTGGACATCGTCGACCTGGACACCCGCATCCTGCACGCGCTGCACCTGGACGACCTCGCCGATGCGGAGGTCGTCTCGGTCACGAAGCCGGGCGATCCGGTGCTCGGCTTCCGCGTCACGCTGAGCCTGGAGCGCGCCGGGCAACCAACCAAGGCGGTGGTCGCCAAGGTCAAGGTTTCGTTGCGCCCCACCGACTACCTGCCCGCCGCAGGTGAACCACCCGCGGAACTGGCCGGTTTCGTGGTGCCGGAGCTCGGCGCGCACCTGCCCGCCGCGCGCCCCGCTGCGACCGTCGAGCCCGCCGACAACACCGCGCTCCAGCAGGGGCGCGGGACCACCGGCGGCGACCCGGTGCTGGAGCGGCTCACCGCCGGGGAGAACGCCTTCGGCTGGAAGTGGCGCATCCCTTACCCGTACTGCCACTTCACCGAGCGGCTGCAGATGTCGGGCTACCTGCGGCAGATGGAGGAGGTCGTCGATCTGTTCCTCGCCGACCGCGGCATCTCCATCCGCGAGCTGCTGGCCGACCGGCGGTGGATCCCGGTTGTCCCGCACTCGAACATCCAGATCCTGGGCGAGGCCCTGATGGAGGAGGACCTCTACACCATCTACACCGTCGAGGGCATCTTCAAGGACTTCACCTACACCTCGCGGATGGACTGCTACGTCGTCCGCGACGGCCGGCTCGTGCAGACCGCCACCGGGCGGATCACCCACGGCTACGCCCTGATCGAGAGCCGCAGCGACTGGCGGCTGGTCAACTTCGACGAGCGCGTGGTGCGCGCACTGGGCGGTTGACGGGCCCAGGCGGCGCGGGAACGGAGACCCATGCACGAGTACTTGCTGATCGAGAGCGGCGGCCCCCCAGCGGGCGCCGGGTGCGACCGGTTCGTCGGCGACGCGGTCCGGTTGCTCGAAGGCGGCGACGCGGTGTCGCTCCTGCTCATCGAGAACGCCGCGCCGGCCGCGGTGCGGGATGCGTTGCCGAGCATCGACGGATTCCTGCGCAACGGCGGCGAACTCTGGGTGGATTCGTTCTCCCTGCGGCAGCGGGCCGTGCGAGCCGAAGATCTGGTCCCCGGCGTCCGGGTCGTGGAAATGGCCGACGTCGCCGAGAAACTGCTGGAGACGGGACTGCGGGCGGTGTGGCACTGAAATGGTGTTCGCGGTTCCTCACACGGACGTGCTGCTGAAGGTACTCGGCACGCCGCACCAGACCGAGCTGGTGACCAGCGTGTTCCGGTTGGCGGATGCGCTGCTCGACCGCGGCGCCGCCGTGCAGGTCTGGACGTGCGGCGACGCCACCGGCCTGACCCGGGTCAGCCTCGGCGACAGCAAACCGATCAACTTCGCCGATCGGCACGCCGACCACCCGTCGACGGCGCGGCTCGTGCGCGAGCTGCTGAGCGCGCACCCGGATCGGCTCAACTGGTACGTCTGCCGCTTCTGCTGCGCGGACCGCGGCGCGGCCGAGCAGATCCCGGAGGTGCGCAAGCGCCCGCCGGCCAGGTTCTGGGAGCACGTGCAGGCGACCGACAAGGTCCTGGCGATGGGGGTGTGCTGAGCGTGGCGGGCAGAAGCACCCTGATGATCATCGAGCGTGCCTACCGGGGATCGGTCGAGACGCAGTTCGCCGACGTCCTCTACTTCGTCCGCGAACTGCACCGCCAGAGCGGCGGTGTCGACATCGCGCTGCGCGGGCCGGCGGCGGGATACGCGGTGGACACCGAGTTCGAACCCGCCATCCGCATCGCCGGCCGGGTGCTCGACTCGCTGCCCGACCCCCGCCACTCGCTGCGGCAGCTGCTCGACGACGGCGTCGGGGTCTGGGTCGAGGAGCCGGACCTGGCGGTCCTCGGCCCCAGCGCGCGGGACCGCCTGGTTCCCGGCGTGCACGTCGTTCCCGCGCACGAGCCGGCTTCGCGCTGGCCCGACTACGAACGGGTCTGGTTCTTCTGAGCCCGACCGCCCCGAACCGCCCGTCAAGCCGGAGGAAACACGAATGGCCCCCACCACCGCCGTCGGCAACCCGGTCATCTCCGCGTGGTCCACCATTTCCCCCTTCGGGTTGAGCAGCGCCGAGTTCGCAGAGGGGGTGCGCTCGGGGCGCAAGGCCGCGGTCCGGCTCGACCGAGACGAGTGGCGGGTGCCGTTCGAGGAGGCGCACCTGGTGCCCGGCTTCGACATCAGGTCGGTGCTGGGCAGGCGCGGCACCCGCTCGATGGACAGGGCGAGCGGGCTGGCCGTCGCCGCGGTCGGCCGGCTGCTGGACGGCGCCGGCGGAGAGCGGCTGCCGGGCGTTGGCGAGGACACCGGGCTGGCGCTGGGGACCAGCACCGGGAGCGCCCAGAGCATGATGGACTTCACCCGGGACTCGCTGGTCGGCGAGCGGCCCTACCTGGTCGACCCGGCGCGCTTCCCGAACACGGTGATGAACTGCGCCGCCGGTCAGTCCGCCATCTGGCACCGCCTCAAAGGACCCAACACCACCATCGCCGGTGGGAGGGCCACCGGGCTGCTGGCCCTCCAGTACGCGCTGCGGCTGCAGAAGGCTGGTCGGGCGGAAACCTTGCTGTGCGGGGCGGTCGAGGAGTTCTCGACCGCGCGCGCCTGGCTCGAATGGCACGCCACCGATCGCCGGGACAACGTGCTGGGCGAAGGCGCCGCGGTGTGGTTGCTGGAGCGCGCTGGCACCGCCCGGGACAACGGCAGGCCGGGCATCGCCGAAGTCATCGGCCTGGAGTTCGGGTTCGCCAAGGACGGGCGGGAGATCCGCCCGGTCCTCGGGGCGGGCCTGCGCCGCCTGCTGGATCGGTCCGGGGTAGCGCCGGAGGAGATCTGGGCGGTCGCCGACTCGCAGGCACCCGGCGTCGACGGAGAGGAGGAACGCGCGGCCATCGCGGACGTGCTCGGCACCGCCACGCCCCGGCGCGTGCCGTGCGCGGAGTCCATTGGGGACACATCCGCGGCGTCCGCGGCGTTCCAGGTCGCTGCTGTTCTCGCACTCGCGGAGGACGGCGGGGCAGGCGGTGCCCGGAAGGTCGTGATCACCTCGGCGGAATCGAACGGCGTCGTCGGAGCGGCCCTGCTGGAGCTGGTCGACCCCGCCCGATCCGGGCTGTAGCGGCCATACGTGAATCGGGGCTTCCCGCAGACCAGAACGGCCCGCACCGCTACGCAGGACGATTTCGGAAACAGGCTCTGCAGCGCAGTACCGCCACGAAAGGGATGCACACGATGCCCGACACCGACGCGACGCCCATCGACCTGGAGGACCTGCGGCGCATCGTCGCAGAGGTGCTCGACGTCGAGGTGTCCGACGTGACCGACGACGCCCGGTTCGTGGAGGACCTCGGCGGCGATTCGCTGCTGGCGTTGGAGGTCATCGTCGTGCTGGAGAAGAAGTACGGGGTGAAGTTCACCGAGCCCGAGGTGCAGGGCCTGACGTCCCTGCCGAAGACCCACGACCTGCTCGCGGCCAAACTGGGGGCCGCCTGATGAGCACGGCGTGCAGCCCGATCGCGGGCGCGATCGAGACCGCGGGCCAGGAGCAGCTCGCGATGGTCGTCGAGCCCGGCGAACCCGTTTTCGCCGGTCACTACCCGGGGTTCCCCATCTTCCCCGGGGTGTGCATCGTCGAGTTCGTCCACCGCGGCGCGCTGGCCGCCATCCCGGAACCCGAGCGGCGGTGGGAACTCTCGGGCATCGACAGGGTCCGGTTCACCAGCCCCGTCTTCCCGGGCGATTCGCTGACCGCGGACCTCAAGTGGCGGCGGCGCAGTGCCGGCTGGACCTGTGCCGCCTCGGTCGCCACCGAGCGCGGGCCCGCCGCGCAGGTCCGGATCAGCTTCGCGGAGGCGGGCGCGGTGACTGCGGGGGGCGGCGGAATCGCCGGGATCAAGCGGATCCTGCCGCACCGCCACCCGATGCTGCTCGTCGACCGGGTCGTCGATCTCGTCCCCGGCGAGCGGCTTACCGCGCTGAAGGCGGTCACCTGCAACGAGCCGTGGTACCGGGAGCTCGGGGACGACGCCGACGACGAGGACTACGACTACCCGGGCGTGCTGCTGCTCGAATCCTGGTGCCAGGCGGCGGGATTGCTCATCGCGGGGGCGAAACCGAACCCCGACGTGCGTACCGGCGCGGTGATGCTCTTCGGCGGGATCGCCGGCGTGCGCCGCACCGGGCGGGTTCGCCCCGGCGACGTCGTGGAGCACCGGGTCCGCTTGGCGCGGACGTTCACCGACACGGCGATCTTCGAAGGGGAGAGCGCGGTCGGCGGCGAGGTCGTGATGGAGATCGACCAGGTGGTGATGGCGCTGCGACCGGCATCCGAACTGACCGGCGCGGCGGCGGCCGGAGCGGAGGGGACGGGCGGATGACGGAGACGGACAGGCGGGTCGCCCTGGTCACGGGCGGATCGCGGGGGATCGGCAGGGCGACCGTGCTGCGGTTGGCGCGGGACGGGTTCGACGTGGCGTTCTGCTACGCGTCGAACCCCGAAGCGGCCGCGCTGCTGGAGAAGGAAGCGGGCGACCTGGGGGCGCGGGTGGTCGCCAAGCAGGCGGACGTGTCGCGGGCGGATGCGGTGCGCGCGCTGGTCGCCGACGCCCAGGAGGAACTCGGGCCCATCGACGTCGTGGTGACCTCGGCGGGCATCGTCCGGGACAACCCGCTGCTGCTGATGAAGGACGAGGACTGGCACCAGGTCCTGGACACCAACCTCGACGGCACCTACCACGTCTGCCGCGCCGTCGTCTTCGAGATGATGAAGCGCAGGCGGGGTTGCATCGTCAACATCTCGTCGGTGGCCGGGGTCCACGGGAACGCCACGCAGACCAACTACTCGGCGTCCAAGGCCGGGATCATCGGCTTCACCAAGGCGCTCGCCAAGGAGGTCGGGAAGTACGGCATCCGCGCGAACGTGGTGGCGCCGGGCTTCGTCGAGACCGACATGACCGCCGGCCTGTCCGAGAGCACCCGCGCGGCCGCGGCGGCGAACATCCCGCTGGGGCGGTTCGGCCGACCGGAAGAGGTGGCCGACATGGTCGGCTACCTGGTGTCCGCCGAGTACGTGACCGGCAGCGTGCTGCAGATCGATGGCGGCATCCTCATCTGAGAGCCTGTCGGCGAATGCCGTCCGCGCTTTTGGAAGCGGCGCAGCCGCTTGCATCCACCTTGCCAAGACGACCATCGGCGGGTTCTGAGAGGTTTCCTGGCGAGGACGGCCCCTCCGCCGCGTATTGGACATACATAAGGAGGGGCACCCACAGTCCAGGGAACCTCTCAGGTTCCGCTAAGCGACCACCCACCCAGACCATTCACCAACAGGCTCTGAGACGGCCGAGGAGCGGAGAACCCGTCATGCCCAGGAAGAACAGCGTCCCCAGGTGCTACTTCTCGTTGCGGAGCCCGTACTCCTGGCTCGCCTACCGAGACCTGGTGGACCGGCACCCCGAGGTGGCGGCAGCGGTCGAGTGGCGGCCGTTCTGGGAACCCGACGCCCGCAGCGAGCGGATGCTGGCCGAAGCGGGCGGCAGCTTCCCGTACGTGGCGATGTCCCGCGCCAAGAGCCTCTACATCCTCCAGGACGTGCGTCGGCTCACCCGCGAGCGCGGCCTCGAACCGACCTGGCCGGTCGACCGCGACCCGGTGTGGGAAGTACCGCACCTGGCGTACTTCGTCGCGCTGGACGAGGGACTGGGGCGGGAGTTCGTCGACCGCGCCTACCGCGCCCGCTGGCAGGAAGGGCGTGACATCTGCGACCGCGCCACCATGGCGGAGCTCGCCGCCGAGCTCGGGCTGCCGCCGGACCACGTCTCGAACGCGGTCGACGACGAGGAACTGCGCCGGCGGGGGACCGCAGCGCTGCTCGACATCGACGAGGACGGCGTGTTCGGGGTCCCGTTCTTCGTGGACCGCTTCAACAAGTTCTGGGGAGTGGACCGGTTGCCGGACTTCGTCCGGTCGGTGGCCGGCACGGCCGCCGCGCCGGTGCCCGTTGCGGCCGCGGAGCTGGACCCGGGCCTCGGCGGCGACCAGGGGCATGCCGGTGGCTGCGGCTGAACGACCATTCCGCGCGACCTGGAGGGCGAGATGAGGGAAGGCAACATAAGTTCGGCCGCCGCCGTGCACCGGTGGGCTCGGATTGCCGGCAGCACCACGGCGATCGTCTACGAGGGCACCGAGATCAGCTACGCGCAGCTGTCCGCCCGGGTGCGGCGGTTGGCGGCGGTGCTTTCCGATGGCGGGCTCCGCCGCGGTGATCGGGTCGCCTACCTCGGTCGGAACAGCGCGCTGCTGCTGGAGACCGCGCTTGCCGCGGCGCACCTCGGCGTGATCTTCCTGCCGCTGAGCTTCCGGCTGTCCAGCGACGAAGTGGCTTTCCTGCTCGGCGATTCCGGTGCGCACACGCTCGTCGTCGAGGACGAGCAGCGGGCGTTGGTCGACGGCATCGCCGACTCGGTCCCGGTGCGCCGCTTCCTGCTCGACTCGGCGACCGAACCCGCTCACCCGCGCTGGGAGAGCTTGTCGGCGGCGGCTCCGCCGGACCGGGACGACGAACCGGTGCACGTCCGGGAGGCGGACGTCGCCCTGCTCATGTACACGTCCGGGACCACCGGGCGGCCCAAGGGCGCGCTGCTGACCCACGGGAACCTGTGGTGGAACCAGGTCAACACGGCGACCGCGATCGAAACCCGGTTCCGCGACCCGGCCCTGGTCATCGCGCCCATGTTCCACATCGCCGGGCTCAGCGGCTTCACCATGGGCACCTTCGCGCACGGCGGCACCTTGGTGGTCCGGCGCGCGTTCAACGCCGAGCAGTGCCTGGAAGACCTGGTGGCACACCGGGTGGCCAACCTGATCGCGGTGCCGACGATGTTCGACGCCATCGCCCGGACCCCCGGTTTCGAGCGGGCCGACCTGTCGGCGTTGCGCGCCGCGATCGTCGGTGGCGCGCCGGTCCCGGACCAGCTCGTCCGCGACTACTCGGCGCGGGGTGTGAAGCTGCAGCAGGCGTGGGGACTGACCGAGACCGCGCCGCTGGCGACCTACCTGCCTCCGCAGTTGGTGGACGGCAAACCTGGATCGGCGGGTTTCCCCATGCCGCACACCGAGATCAGGCTGATCGATCCGGCGACAGGGGCCGCGGTGACCGAACCGGGCGAGGTCGGCGAGATCTGCGTCCGCGGGCCGAACGTGATCTCCGGGTACTGGAACGACCCGGACGCGACTCGCAAGGCGGTGGACGACGCCGGCTGGTTCCACTCCGGCGACATCGGACACTTGGACGAGCAGGGCCACCTCTACGTCGTCGACCGGCTCAAGGACGTGATCATCAGCGGTGGGGAGAACATCTATCCCGCCGAGATCGAGCGGCTGATGGCCGAGTTCCCGGGCGTCCGCGAGGTGGCCGTGGTGGGCGTGCCGCACCCGAAGTGGGACGAGACCCCCGTCGTGGTCGTGTGCCAGGACGGTGCGGCCACCCTGGAGGAGATCCGCGCGTTCCTCGGGGAGCGGTTGGCGCGGTTCAAGCTCCCCACCGCAGTGCACCACTGCGACGTCCTACCGCGCAACGGCACCGGGAAGGTCGACAAGGCGGGGTTGCGGGCGCGGCTGGCCGGCGAGCTCGAACCGGTCGCCGCAGACCGATGATGCGGGCCAGGCCGGGAGGGGCGCGACATGGTCGGCGTTCGTGATGGCACCGCGACCGCAGTTTCAATTGAAACTGCGTCCACGATCCATGGCGCCGTCGAGGAACAGGCGCGCCGGAACCCGGCCGCGGTGGCGATCGCGCACCGCTGGTCCGAGCTGAGCTACGCGGCGCTCGACGCCAGGGCGAACCAGCTCGCGCACCACCTGCGCGCGCTGGGCACGGGGCCGGGTTCCCTGGTCGGCGTGGGTCTGCGCCGCGGGACGGATCTGGTCGTGGCGCTGTTGGCCGTGCTCAAGGCCGGTGGCTCGTTCGTGGCCCTCGACCCCGCCGAACCGGCGAAGCGGCTGGCGCGCATCGCATCCGACGCCGACCTGCACTGCCTGATCACCAGTGGTGCCGGCCCATCGGGGCTTCCCGCCCGCCACCTCGTGCGCATCGACGCGCACGCCGCGGAGATCGCCCGGCGGCCCACCGCACCACCGGAGTCCGTTGTGGACGGTGAGTCCCCGGCGTACGTCACGTACACATCGGGACCGCACGGTCGGCCGCTGGGAATCGTGGTCCGGCACCGCAACGCGCTCGGCCGCTTCGCCGGGATGCGCGACCGGATCGGTTGCGCGGAATCGGACGTCGTCCTCGCGTTGACCAGCATCTCCTTCGACGCCGGGGTGCTGGCACTGCTGTGGCCGCTGACCTGCGGCGCGAAGGTCGTCGTCGCCGGGGACCGGTTGATCGAGAACCCGGCTCCCGCCGCCGAGCACCCGCTCGGCTTCAGCCTGTTCTTCTTCGCCGCCGCCACGGCCGACGAGCAGCGGCGCGATGGCTACCGCCTGGTGCTGGAGGCCGCGAAGTTCGGCGACGCCCACGGGTTCGAGGCCGTGTGGACCCCCGAACGGCACTTCCACTCCTTCGGCGGCCTGTACCCGAACCCGGCGGTCATGGCCGCGGCGCTGGCGACCGTGACCGAGCGGATCGGGCTGCGGTGCGGCAGCGTGGTCGCGCCGCTGCACGACACGGTCCGCATCGCCGAGGAGTGGTCCTTGGTGGACAACCTCTCCGATGGCCGGGTCGGCCTCGCGTTCGCATCCGGCTGGAACACCAACGACTTCGTGTTCTTCCCGGAACACTTCCCGCGCCGCAAGCAGCGGATGGCCGAGCAGCTGGACGAGTTCCGGCGGCTGTGGCGCGGGGAGCCGGTTCGGCGGCGGGGCGGCGGCGGCGCGGAGGTCGATGTGCGGGTCTTCCCGTCGCCGGTGCAGGACGAGCCCCCGATCTGGCTCACCTCGGCGGGCTCGGTGGAGACCTTCGAGCGCGCGGGGGCGGCCGGGGTGAACGTGCTCACCCACCTGCTCGGGCAGGACCTCGACGAGCTGGCGGTGAAGATCGCGGCGTACCGGAACGCCAGGGCCGAGCACGGGTTCGCCGGGCCGGGCCGGGTGTCGGTCATGGTGCACACCTTCCTGCTCGACGACGCGGAGCGGGCGAAGGCGCTGGCGAGGGGCCCGTTCCGGGAGTACCTCCGCAGCTCCGCGGAGCTCAGCCGGGTGCTGTTCGGCGCCGGGACCGCCGTCACCGACGCGGACCTCGAATCCGTGCTGGACCTGGCGCTCGACAGGTACCTGGAGCGGTCCGGCCTGTTCGGTTCGCCGGCGGAGGGCGCCGAAGTGGTGCGCAGGTTGGCAGCCGCGGGTGCGGACGAGATCGCGTGCCTGATCGACTTCGGGGTCGCCGTCGACGAGGCGATCGCGGGCCTGCCCACGCTGAACCGGCTGAAAGAACTGCACGAGGAGGAGGTGGCCGACGCCGAGCACTCGTTCGCGCAGCTCGTCCGGCGGCACAACGTCACCTTGCTGCAGTGCACACCCTCCTTCCTGGCCGCGCAGCCGACCGGTCTGGAGTCGTTGAGGGGCGCCCGCGCGGTGCTCGTCGGCGGGGAGGCGATCCCAGCGGATCTGGCGCAACGCCTGTCGGCTGCTTTGCCGGGGGTGCGGTTGTTCGCCGCATACGGCTCACCGGAGACGACTTCCTGGGCCGCGGTCCACGAGATCGGCCCGGACGCGGCGGTGTCCATCGGGCGAGCGCTGCCGGGCACCGAGATGCTGGTGGTGGACGAGGACCTGCGGGAGGTGCCGGTCGGAGCGGTCGGTGAGCTCCTGATCGGCGGGGCCGGGATCGCCGCGGGTTACCTCGCGCAGCCCGGGCTCACCGCGCAGCGGTTCGTCGCGAGCGGATCCGGAGCCGCCTACCGGACCGGGGACCGCGTGCGCCGGGAAACGGACGGAACCCTGACGCTCCAGGCGCGCGATGACCGCCGGGTGACCGTCCTCGGGCACCGAGTCGAACTCGCCGAGGTGGAGAACGTGCTTTCCCAGCATGCCCAGGTCGAATCCGTCGAGGTGACCGCGAGCACCGGTCGGTCCGGTAGCGCGCAGCTGGTCGCGCGGGTCGCCCCTGTTGCCGAGCCGACCGACCACGTCGCCGAAGCGGCCCACGTGCGCCGTTGGTGCCAGGAGTGGGAACGGATCTATGCCGGCGCCGAGCCGGGAACCGGTGCCGTCGAACCGATTCCGCCCCAGGACATGCGCGCGTGGCTGGACCGCACCGCGCGCCGCATCGCGGACCTGGCGCCGCAGTCGGTCGTGGACGTCGGTGCCGGCCCCGGACTGCTGCTGCGCGCGCTGCTCCCGCACATCGCGGAATACCGCGGGATCGAGCCCTCCTCGTCGGCCGTCGGAGCGGCTCGGCAGGCGCTCGGCCCCGAGCCACCGCACAACGTCGCCATCGACCATGCCGACGCCACCGCGCTCGCCGGCATGCCGACCGCCAGCGCCGACGTGGTGGTGCTGAACTCCGTCGTCCAGTACTTCCCGAGCACCGGATACCTGGAGCGCGTTCTCGCCGAGGCCGCCCGGGTCGGTCGGCGCGCGGTCTTCGTCGGCGACGTGCGGGGCTTGGCGGAACTGGACGCGCGCTACGCGGCAGCGGAGCTCAAGCGCTGCCAACCGTTGACGTCGGCGGCGGAACTCGCTGCGGCGATCTGGCGAAGCGTCGCGGGCGAACCGGAGTTGTGCCTCTGGCCCGCGTACTTCAAGAGGTTCGGCCACGCGCGGATCGAGCTCAAGCGCGGTCACGAAGTCAACGAGCCGACCTGCTTCCGCTACGACGTCACCCTGCTGCTCGACGAGCCACCCGGCGGCCCGGTCTCCGATGCGTTGGCCTGGTCGGAACTCCCGGCCGGACTGGACGGCCTCGCCCAGCGGATCGGCACCGGGCCGCTGACCGTCAACGGCATCCCCAATCGCCGGCTGGTGCGCCCGCGGGCACTGCTCCAACTGCTCGGCGGGGTCGCGGACGACACCACGGCCTGGGAACTGGAGCGGCTGCTGTGGGAAGTCGACGGGTCGTCGGCCGTCGACCCGGAGAGTGTCGTGGAGTTCGGTGAGCGGCACGGCGCGAGAGTCCGGCTGCTGGTTCCGGAACATGGCGGCCTGCACGAGTTCGACGCTGCCTTCGAGCCGGTGGAGCGGCGCACATGAAAACCGGGGCAACCGATCCGCTGGCCGTGGCGCGGGCGCCCGGGTTCCGCGCGGCACTGCGCGCCTTCGCCCGGGAGCGCCTTCCCGGAGCCATGGTCCCGGGGCGGATCGAGGTCGGCGGCCGGTTTCCCGACGGGCTGACCGGAACCGCGTACGCCGCGCCGACCGGTCCGGTCGAAGCCCGGCTGGTCGGCATCTGGCAGGACGTGCTCGGCGTGCACCGGGTCGGCGTCGCGGACGACTTCTTCGATCTGGGCGGCACTTCCCTGACCGCCGCGGCCTTGCTGGACCGGGTGCGGGACGAGTGCGGCGTTGAAATCGGGCCGCACGAGCTGTACGCGGGGCCCGTCATCGCGGAGCTGGCGCGGTTGGTCGGCGAAGAAGCCGTTCCCAGCGACCGATCGCGCGGAATCGACCCCGACGCCCTGGCTGCGGAAGCGCTGCTGCCGGACGACGTCCGGCCGGGTCGGGTAGCCGAGCCGGTCGCGCCCTTCCGGAATGTCGTGCTGACCGGCGCGACCGGGTTCGTGGGCGCGTTCCTGCTCCGCGACGTGCTGGACCGCTCCGATGCCGACGTGCACGTCGTCGTGCGGGCTGGCGACCGGGACGGTGCCGTGAACCGGGTCCGGAAGAACCTGGCCGCGTACGGTCTGTGGCGCAGGGCAGATGCACGACGTCTGGTCGGGATCCCCGCCGACCTCAGCCGCCCCTACCTCGGTCTGGATCGTCCCGCGTACGAGGAACTGGCACGGCGGGCCGATCTGGTGCTGCACAGCGGCGCCGGGACCAGCGCCGTGCTTTCCTACCGGCAGCTCAAGACGACGAATGTGCTGGGAACATTGGAAGTCCTGCGGCTGGCGTGCCGAGGTCGAGTGAAACCGGTGCACTACGTGTCATCGCTCGAGGTGTTCCCCGATGCCCTGGGCGTGCGGCCTTTCGGCGAGGCGGAACCTCCTGATGTGGACGGTGTGATCAGCGGTCGTGCGCAGACCAAGTGGGTGGCGGACCGCCTCGTCGCGCAGGCCGGGCGGCGCGGCCTCCCGGTCGCGATCCACCGCCCGGGGCAGGTCGTCGGGGGTCGAGCGACCGGGGCCTGCCCGCCGGAGCTGTTCTTGTGCGCCTGGCTGAAGGGCTGCATCCAGCTGGGCTCGGCGCCGGAGCTGGACCTGTTCGTCGACGCGGTTCCGGTCGACTTCGTCGCTGCGTCCATCGCGCGAATCGCGTTGAGCGGAACGGGGTTGGGCCGAGCGCACCACCTGCCGGGTGCTCCGCCCGTGCGCTGGGCGGAGCTCGTGGACCTGCTGAGCGATTCGGGGTATCGGGTGTCGCGCAAGCCGTACGGGGAGTGGCGTAGGGATTTGCGCGTTGCGGTGGAAGCCGGCGCGGAGAATGCACTGCTCCCGTTCCTGCCGCTGTTGGGCGAGGAAGGACCGGCGCCGGACCTGCCGCTCCGACGTGTCGGTCACCCATTCGAGGCGGATCGGGCGGGCGGCTCGGAAACAGCTCCTCCGGTGGGCGTCTCGGAACTGATATCGAGTTGTCTGGACTACCTGGTCGCGATCGGGAACCTGGAGCCGCCGATGGCTGCTGGGTGAGTTGAGCATTTCCAACCTCGTTTTGGGTGGCGGTGTTCGAATTGCTGCAATAATGCGGAATTCGGTTGCTTCGTTCGCTGTCGGGTGGCATTCGAGCACTCGTGAAATCCCGTGCGGGTCATGTGGGTGTCGCATGGTTTCCGCTGTCGCTGAAAGGTGCGCCTGGGGTGATCGCAGCTGTTTGTTTTCGGATGTTGGCGTTCTAACGTTGCAGTGGAAATCCGGCTGGACTGGTGAGGTTTGCCGTGACCGCTAAGAAATCAGCAGTCGAGGACATTCTCCCGCTTACCCCGCTGCAAGAGGGGTTGCTGTTCCACGCCTGGTACGACGAGCAAGGGCCCGACGTCTACATCGTCCAGCTGTGCGTCGAGCTCGAAGGCGATTGCGACGTCCCGAGGTTGCGGGCGGCCGCTCAGGCGTTGGTGGACCGGCACGCGAGCTTGCGCGCGGCGTTCGTGCGCCGCGGTGGCCGGGGGCCGGTGCAGGTGATCGCCCGGCGGGTGCGGGTGCCTTGGCGGAAGCTCGACCTGGTGGCGGCGGCCGATCCGGAGTCCGCCTTCGCGGATGTCCTTGCGGCGGACCGGAACGAGCGGTTCGACATGGGGAGACCGCCGCTGGTGCGCTTCATGGCGGTGCGGTTCGCCGCTGACCGCGTCCGCCTGGTGATGACGTGCCACCACGCCCTGTTCGACGGTTGGTCGCTGCCGATCGTGGTCGATGAGCTGGTCGAGCTGTACTCCCGCGACGGCGACGCCAGCGGGCTCCCGCCGGCTCCGGCGTGGCGGGAGTATTTGGCGTGGTTGTCCGATCAGGACGGTCCGGGGGCTGTTCGGGTGTGGGCCGATGCCCTTGCGGGGGTGGAACAGCCGACTTTGGTGGCTCCGGGCGCGGGTCGGGACGGAGTGGTGCCGTGTCGCGCGGTGGCTGATGTCTCGACGGGTTTGCTGGGCGGTTTGCGGTGTCTGGCGGCTGAGCGTGGTGTGACGCTGTCGTCGGTGGTTCAGGTTGCTTGGGGGGTGTTGCTCGGCGGGTTGGTCGGCTGCGGGGACGTGGTTTTCGGCTCTGTGGTGGCGGTTCGCCCCCCGGAGGTCCGGGGTGTCGAGTCGCTGGTGGGGTTGTGCGTCAACACGGTTCCGGCGCGGGTTCGGTGGTCGTCTGGGACGCGTGTTGGAGATTTGCTGGCGGAGGTTCAATCCGCGCAGATCGGGTTGATGCCGTACCGGCATGTGGGGCTGCCGGAGATCCAGGGTGCGCTGGGTGTTGGTGAGCTGTTCGACTCGGTGGTCATCTTCGAGAACTACCCGACCAAGCCAGGAACGGCTGTCGAAGCGGCAGCGGGGCCTTCGCTGCGCGTCGCGAACGTCGAAGGTCTCGACTCGACGCATTACGGGTTGGCGTTGGTGGTGCTGCCGGGGGACGAGCAGCTGACGTTGCGCCTGGACTACCGGCCGGATTGCTTCACCACGGAGGAAGCGGAACTGGTCCTGCGGCGGTTGGTGCGCGTGCTGGAGTCGATGGCGGCTGACTCCGACATGCTCGTGGCGGACATCGACATCCTCACCGACGAAGAGCGGTACCAGCTGCTTGAGGTGTGGAACGGGCAAGGTGTGGTCGCAGCCGAGTCGACCTTGCCGGAGCTGTTCGAGGCCCAGGTTGCGGAGTCGCCGGATGCCACTGCGGTGGTGTGCGGCGGTGAGTTGGTGTCGTATGCGGAGCTCAACGCTCGGGCGAATCGGCTTGCTCGGTGTCTGATCGGTCGTGGTGTCGGGCCGGGTTGTGTTGTGGGGCTTGCGGTTCCGCGGTCGGTTGAGATGGTCGTGGCGGTGTGGGCGGTGCTCAAGGCGGGTGCTGCGTATTTGCCGGTCGATCCGGGCTTTCCGGCCGAGCGGATCG
>NZ_SMKW01000036.1 GCF_004348985.1 Saccharopolyspora elongata
CCACCCCACCCTCCCATTGCTGCCGCGCGGCAGTGTTCGGTTGATCGCGCCCGGTTGTCGGGCGGGCGCGATCAGCGCTGGGGTCACAGCCGGGCGCTGGCCTGCTGCAGTGCCTGGCGGGCCTCATCGGTCAGGCGGCGCACCAGTTCCGCTGCGGGCAGCGGGCGTGTTTGCGCGTAGGTTTGCCCCGCCCACAACGACATCAGCTCCGCGTCGCCGGCCTTGCCCGCGGCACCTCGCATCGGTTTCGTCAGGTTGTTCAGCTGCGGGTACGCCGCCGGGGCGTCACCGTTGTCGGCCAGGAACCGGTTCACCAGCCCCCGCGCCGGGCGGCCGCTGAACGCGCGCGTCAGCGCGGTTTCCCGTTGTCCCGCCGCGATTTCGGCGCGCTGCGTCGGCTGCGCACCCGCCTCGTCGCACACCAGGAACGCAGTGCCCAGCTGCGCCGCCACCGCTCCCGCGGCCAGCACCGCCGCGACATCCGCGCCGTGCACCAGGCCACCCGCCGCGATGATCGGCAGGTCGACCTCGGCCTGGATCAGCCGGATCGCCGCCAGCAGGCCGAACAGCTGCCCGCCGCCCGGTAGCGCCGGATCGTCGTTGAACACCGCGCGATGTCCGCCGGCCTCCATGCCCTGCACGCACAGCATGTCCGCTCCCACGTCCGCGGCAGCGCGCGCCTCCTGCGGCGTCGTGACCGTGACCACGACCTCGGAGCCCACCTCGTGCAGGCGTTCCACAATGGACCGTTCGGGCAGCCCGAAGGTGAAGGACACGACGGGGATGCGCTCGGCGATCACCACCTCCAGCTTGGCCGGGTAGTTGTCGTCGTCCCAGCTCGGCGAGCCCGCCTCGGCCCCGTGCCGCGCGGCCGCCGCCGCCACCCGCGCCGGGTAGTCGGCGAGATCGGGATCCCGACGCTCGGCCGGGACGAAGAGGTTCACCCCGAACGGCTCCGACGTGAGCGCGCGCAACGCCGCGATCTGAGCGGTCAGCGCATCCGCCGACAGGTACCCCGCAGCCAGGAAACCGAGGCCGCCCTCGGCGCTCACGGCCGCGGCCAGTTCCGGCGTGGAGGCACCACCCGCCATCGGCGCGGCGATCAGGGGAATTCGTCGCTCTGCGATCATGTTTCGACGGTAGTCCCGCCCTCACCAAGAGCGCATCAGAGCATCGCGCACACCACAGCGCCGACCGCGCCGGACCGCCGTCCCGAAGCCGCAGGCTCAACCTTGCGTGATCCGGCACTCTTTCAACGGCATTTCTCCTTTCGTTTGGGCATAACGGAGTTGAGGAGCTGATCGGAAAGGCACCCCCATGCGAACCACCACGCGCGACGGCCTCGCGCTCCGCGCCGCCAGCAGTGCAGACACCCCGGCGCTGGCCGAATTGCTCAGCGCGTCATACCGCGACGAGCCCCGGATGGCAGCGCTGCTGCCGCTCGAAGCGCAGCGAGAAACGAAGCTCCGCGCACTGTTCTCCCTTCTGCTGAACCAAGATCACCTCGATCACGGCACCGAGATCGCCGAACTGGACGGGCACTCGCACGCCGTCGCGGTGTGGGACCGGCCGGGCAGCCAAGCCGCGCCGCTCGGCCGACGCCTCATTCACCTCCCGGCGCTGCTGTCGGTGTTCCGCTGGCGGCTTCCCGAGACCGCAAGGGCGATCCAGACGTTCAACGCCACCGACAGCCACCGGCCCGACGAACCGCACTGGCACCTGGCCGCCATCGGCACCACACCGGACGCCCGCGGTCGCGGCCTCGGCAGCGCCCTGCTGAAATCCGGGCTGGCGCGTGCCGACGCCCACGACACCCCGGTCTACCTGGAAGCCACGGCGCACGCCGCGGTCGACCGCTTCGAGCGGTTCGGGTTCCGCGTGATCCACGAGTACCCGGTCGCCGGTGGCCTCACCGTTTACGGCATGTGGCGCCCGGTGACCCGCTGACCTGCGAAGACCGTTCCGTCAGGGCCGCAACCCGGCGACCAGGTCGACCGGGGCGAACCGGACCGGGAATGGTCGTTCCGGCTCGAACAGCTCGTCGCCGACCACTCGCGCCACCCGCTGGTAGTCGCTGCCGCCGACCAGCTCCCAGGCAGTCACCGACGGCACCTCGAGATCCGGATCGACCAGCCAGAAGTGCTGGGTGCCCAGCCTGGCGTGGGCGGCCTTGCGCAGGCTGATGTCGTTCAACCGGCTGCTCGGCGACGCGACCTCCACCGCCAGCACCGGTGCGGCCCGCAGGTTCCGCATCGTCAGGTCGGCGTAGCGCGCGACCAGGACGTCCGGCCGCAACTCGGTCCACAGGTCCTGACGCACCGCGAACGGCGCGGACAGCACCCGGTATTCGGGCGGACTAGCCCGGTGCAGCTGGACGAACAGCGCCCCGAGCGCCGCCTGGTGCGGCCAGCCCGGCACCGAGCCCACCAGCAGCTCGCCGTCGACGAGTTCGTACCGGCGACCGTCCTCCGGGAAAGCCTCCAGGTCCTGGACCGTGAACCGCCGCCCGCCAAGATCGATAGACATCACGTGCTCCCTCCGCTCGTGCGCCCCGAGGTTTCGGGGTCTCGCATATAAAGAGGAGCGAAGGGCCCGTACAGATACAGTCGGCGCCGATGATCACCGGATCGGGTTGTGGTCGATCATCAACAGGATCCCGCACGAGTAAGCTCTCGCCGTGCAGTGGGCGAAAACCCGATGCCCGGCCATTCGCCCACTCGCAGCCGCGGCCCCGTCAGGGACGCAAGCCGGCAACCAGGTCGGCCGGGGAGAACTTGACCTCGAACGGCCGCATCGGGTGGAAGATCTCGTCGCCGACCACGTGCGTGGGCTGCTGGTACTCGTCGCCGTCGAGCTCCCACGCGGTTAGCGTCGGCGCCTCCGAATCCGGGTCGACCAGCCAGAAGTGCGGAGTACCCAGCCGGGCGTAGGCGGCCTTCTTCAGATTCGCGTCCTTCAGCCGGCTGCTCGGTGACATGACCTCCACCGCCAGCACCGGTGCGGCGGGCAGGTTCTTCATGGTCAGGTCACCGTAGCGGGCGACCAGGACATCGGGCTGCAGCTCGTTGAAGACGTCGTGCCGCACCGCGAACGGCGCCGCCAACACCCGGTATTCCGGCGTGCACGCCTGCCGCAATCGGACAGCCAGTTCTAGAGCCGCTTCCTGGTGCGCCCAACCAGGTGCCGGGCTCACGATGAGCTCCCCGTCGATGAGCTCGTACCGGCGGCCGTCATCGGGCATCTCCTCCAGGTCGTGGACCGTGAAGGGACGTCCGCCTGCATCGATCGGCATGACAGTCATGGTCCCTCCTCTCTGTCGTCGTGTCCAAGGAACGAGCCCCGCTGCGTGCAGGGCTTCCAACAGAAAGAGGAGCGAAGGGCCTGTACAGATACAGCCGGCGCCGATGATCGCCGGATCGGGCAAAAAAAGTGGGCGGGAACCCGACGCCTGGGTTCCCGCCCACTCGCACCATCGCGATTTTCCGACACCCCGCCACAGGGCCGCTGGTGCGTCTGGGGCGTGGTCGGCGCGCTGCCCGCGCGCCGACCACGGATTCAATTGGTCAGCTGGATCAGTGGAACTGGGCGGTCTCGGTCGAACCGGCCAGCGCGGTGGTCGAGGAGTCCGGGCTCACCGCGGTGCTGATCAGGTCGAAGTAGCCGGTGCCCGCCTCGCGCTGGTGACGGGTGGCGGTGTAGCCGCGGGACTCCGAGGCGAACTCGCGCTCCTGCAGGTCCACATAGGACGTCATGCCGTCCGCCGCGTAGCCCTTGGCCAGGTCGAACATGCTGTAGTTCAGCGCGTGGAAGCCGGCCAGCGTGATGAACTGGAACTTGTAGCCCATGTGGCCGAGTTCGCGCTGGAACTTGGCGATGGTGCTGTCGTCCAGGTTCTTCCGCCAGTTGAACGACGGCGAGCAGTTGTAGGCCAGCATCTGCTCCGGGTACTTGTCCTTGACGGCCTCGGCGAACCGGCGGGCGACCTCCAGGTCCGGGGTGGAGGTCTCCATCCAGATCAGGTCCGAGTGCGGCGCGTAGGCCAGGGCGCGGGTGATGCACGGCTCGATGCCGTTGCGCACCTTGTAGAAGCCCTCCGGGGTGCGCTCCCCGGTGACGTACTGCTGGTCGCGCTCGTCGATGTCGCTGGTCAGCAGCGTCGCGGCCTGCGCGTCGGTGCGGGCGATGACCAGGCTGGGGACGCCGGCGACGTCGGCCGCCAGGCGCGCGGCGTTGAGCGTCTTGACGTGCTGGCCGGTGGGGATGAGCACCTTGCCGCCGAGGTGGCCGCACTTCTTCTCGGAGGCCAGCTGGTCCTCCCAGTGCACGCCCGCGGCGCCGGCCGCGATCATGCCCTTCATCAGCTCGTAGGCGTTGAGCACGCCGCCGAAACCGGCCTCGGCGTCGGCGACGATCGGCGCCAGCCAGTGGATGTCCTCGCTCTCACCGCCGGCGCCCTGCGGGTCCAGGGCCTCGGACCAGTTGATCTGGTCGGCGCGCTTGAGGGCGTTGTTGATCCGCCGCACGACCGACGGGACGGAGTTGGCCGGGTACAGGCTCTGGTCCGGGTAGGTCTCGCCGGCCAGGTTGGCGTCCGCGGCGACCTGCCAGCCGGACAGGTAGATGGCCTGCAGACCGGCGCGGACCTGCTGGACCGCCTGGTTGCCGGTCAGCGCGCCGAGCGAGTTGACGTAGTCGGTCTCGTTCAGCAGCTTCCACAGCCGCTCGCTGCCCTGCCGGGCGAGGGTGTGCTCCTCGCGCACGGAACCGCGGAGGCGGATGACCGTTTCGGCCGAATGCGTGCGCTCGATGCCCTTCCAACGCGGGTTGGTGTCCCAGTCGCGCTGGAGTTCTTCGGTTGCCTGCTTCGCCTGCTCGCGGATGCTCATCATGTTCCCCTTCCGGGATTGCCCTGCGGCTCGTTGATCCCAGTCTTGGCCCTGATCCAGCGAAACACGACCAGAATTCCGGGGTAATTTTTGAATTTTTTCTGCTAACATCAACGCCATGACGGAGTTCGCCACTGAAGAAGACCGCAATTTTTCAACAGAACACGACCTTCTGGTCTTCGGTCAGCGGCTGCGGCACTTGCGGCGCGCGGCCGGGCTCACCCTCGTCGAGCTGGGCGAGCGGGTCGGGCGCGCGCCGTCGCAGCTGTCGTTGCTGGAGAACGGCCACCGCGAGCCGAAGCTGTCGCTGCTGCGCTCGCTGGCCGATGCGCTGGGCACCTCCGTCGACGAACTGCTGTCGAAGAAGCCGCCGAACCGGCGCGCCGAGCTGGAGATCGCCGTGGAGAAGGCCCAGCTCGACCCGCTCTACCAGCGGCTCGGCGTGCCGCCGCTGAAGGTCGGCAAGCGCGTCCCCACCGAAGCGCTGGAACACGTCCTCGCGCTCTACGAAGAGCTCAAGCGCCGCGAGACGAAGCAGGTCGCCACGCCCGAAGAAGCCCGCAAGGCCAACGCCGAGCTGCGCGGCATGATGCGCGAGCACGGCAACTACTTCCCCGAGATCGAGAAGACCGCCGCCGGCATCCTCGACAAGGTCGGCTACCACGGCGGCCCGCTGTCGGAGGGGCTGATCCAGTCGATCGCCACGCACCTCGGCTACGGGCTGCGGTTCGTCACCGACCTGCCCCGCTCGGTGCGCTCGGTGACCGACCTGAAGAACCGGCGGATCTTCCTGCGCCGCGAATCGCTGGGCATGCACAGCCCGCGGACGATCCTGCTGCAGACCCTCGGCCACCTCAGCCTCGGCCACCGGCAGCCCCGCGACTTCGCAGACTTCCTGCGGCAGCGCGTGGAGGCGAACTACTTCGCCGCCGCGGTCCTGGTCCCGGAGCAGACGGCGGTGCCGTTCCTGCAGGACGCGAAGGCCGAGCGCGACCTCGCCGTGGAAGACCTGCGCGACGTGTTCTCGGTGTCCTACGAGATGGCCGCGCACCGCTTCACCAACCTCGCCACCCAGTACCTCGACCTCGTCTGCCACTTCGTGCGCAACGACGAGACCGGCATCATCTACAAGGCGTACGAGAACGACGGACTGGTCTTCCCCAGCGACCCGACCGGCGCCATCGAGGGGCAGCGGATGTGCCGGTACTGGGCGGGGCGGCAGGTGTTCGCCTCCTCGGACCGCTACTCGACCTACTACCAGTACACCGACAAGCCCGGTGCCACGCACTGGTGCGTCGCGCACGTCGACCCCAGCCGCGGGCGGGACTTCGCGATCACCCTCGGCGTGCCCTACACGGAGTCTCGGTGGTTCCGGGGCCGGGACACCAACAACCACTCCAAGTCGAAGTGCCCGAATGGCGAATGCTGCCAGCGCCCGCCGTCGGATCTCGCGAGCCGGTGGGAAGGCATGGTGTGGCCGTCGGCGCGGGCGCACTCGCACGTGCTCGCCGCGCTGCCGTCGGACACCTTCCCCGGCGTGGACGAGGCCGACGTGTACGCGTTCGTGGAGGCGCACCAGGGCTGATCGTCAGTCCGATGCGGACAGTCTTTTCCACGTTGCCGCGCGGCGATAACGGCTCGACCGCGCGGCACCGGGCACACGATCCGAAGGAGGAGCATGGGCTCCCGGCCGCAGTTCTCGATCGCCCTGATCCCCGGTGACGGCATCGGCCCCGAACTCGTCGAAAGCGCCGTCGAGGTGCTCCGGGCCGCCTCCGCCGACCTGCACTTCACCACCGAAGACGGCGGCGCCGGAACCTTCCGCCGCACCGGAACCGCCTTGAGTCCGGAGGTGCTGCACCGGATCCGCAACACCTACGACGGTGTCCTCAAGGGCCCGGTCGGGTTGCCCGATGTCCGCCATCCTGACGGCACCGAGGCCGGAATCCTCGGCGGGATCCTGCGCGGCGGGCTCGACACCTACGCCAACGTCCGCCCGATCACCCTGCTCCCCGGAGCTGCCACCCCGCTGCGCAGCGCCGAATCGGGCATCGACTACGTCATCGTGCGCGAGAACACCGAGGGGCTCTACCTCTCACGCGGGCGCGGCGTCGGCAACGACCGCGCCGTCGCCGACCAGCTGCTCATGACCCGGGAAGGCACCGAACGCGTCGTCCGCTTCGCATTCGAGCTCGCGCGCCGGAGAGATGGCGCGCCCGCCGACCGCGTCCGTCGCGTGACCTGCGTGGACAAGAGCAACGTGCTGCGCAGCTTCGCCTTCTTCCGGGCGATCTTCGACGAGATCGCCGACGAATACCCCGACATCGAACGGGACTACCGCTACGCCGACGCCGCCGGGCACGACCTCGTCGCCGATCCCGGGCACTTCGACGTGCTCGTCATGGAGAACTTCCTCGGCGACATCCTCAGCGACGTCGGAGCGGCGACCGTCGGCGGACTCGGCATGTGCCCGTCCGGGAACATCGGCGACCACGCCGCCTACTTCGAACCCATCCACGGCAGCGCCCCCTCGATCGCGGGGCAGGACAAGGCGAACCCGACCTCGCAGATCCTCGCGGCCGCTCTCATGCTGGAACACCTCGGGGACCGGTCGACCGCGGTGCGCATCAAGGACGCCGTCGCCCGGGCATACCGCCAGGGCGGCGTCCGGCTGCTCCCCGACGGCTGCCCCGAGGGCGGGACCGAAGCCGCCACCCGGGCTGTCATCGACGCCCTCGACGGCTGAGCCACCGCCACCTCCACGTGCCGGCACCGGGCCCTCGTTCCCCGGCTGCCCTGGCCATGAGTGAACGTGGTCATTCCTGGGCGAGTTGGTCGAGGTACTGGCCGACCAGGTGCAGGCCGGAACGCAGGGTCTGGGCGTCGTCGGCGAAGCCGATGCGTGCCGTGTGCTCGATGTCGAACGCGGCACCGGGGGTGAACATGACGCCGGTGTGCTCCAGCAGGCGGGTGCAGAACTCGTAGGAGCCGACGGGTGCGTCGTAGCGCAGCAGTGCGGTGGTGCCCGAGGCGGGTTTGACGTAACTGACGTCGTCGCGGCTGCTGACCCACTCGTCGAGGATGGCGAGATTGGTGCGGGTGATGTGGCGGGAGCGCGCCAGGATCGCTTCCTTGTTCTCCAAGGCGACGCAGGCCAGGAGGTCGTCGAGGCGCCCGACGCTGATCGTGGTGTAGTCCCGGTGGGTGGCGACCGCTCGCAACAGCCCGGTGGGGCCGACGATCCAGCCCAGGCGCAGCCCCGCCAGGGAGAAGGTCTTCGACATGCTTCCGGTGGAGATGCCGCGCTCGTACAGGTCGGCGATCGAGGTGGTGAACCCGTTGCCGTCTTGGTCGACGCCTCGGTAGACCTCGTCGCACAGCACCCACGCTCCGGCGCGCTCGGCGATCTTGGCGATGCGGTCCAAGCCGGTTTCGTCGATGAGGGCGCCGGTGGGGTTGTTGGGGTTGTTGACGGCGATGAGCTTGGTGTCCGAGGTGACCAGGCCGTCGATCTCGTCCAGATCGGGCAGCCATCCGTTCTCCTCGCGCAGCGGCAGGTGGTCGACGCGGGCGCCGTAGCTGCCGGGGATGGAGTAGTGCTGCTGGTAGGTCGGGACCACGGCCACGACGTGGTCGCCCGGGTCGACGAGGGTGGCGTGCACGAGCGCGTTCGCGCCGATCGCCCCGTGGGTGATCAGGACGTTTTCCGGGCACTGGGCCGCGTACAGGCCCGCGACGAGGCGGCGCAGGCTCGGGCTGCCTGGGATCGGCCCGTAGGTGAGCGGGGTGGCGTCCAGTTCGGCCAGCACTTCCTCGCGTCGGCCGGACAGGTCCAGCAGCTCGCCGGTGGTGAGCGAGCTGACGCATGTCTCAGCCAGGTTGTAGCGGCAGGTCTCCTCGTATTCGTTCATCCACTGCTCGACTGCGAACTCGCGGATCTTCACCTGGGCCGCCCCTTCGTCGTGTTGCCAACTCGCACGATGAGCAACATATTGCTCATTCGAGGCTCAGGCAAGGCGCGTGTGCACTATGCTGCTCATCGTGAGCAGCGAGGTCGATGTCGGCAGCAATGCCGCGCCCCAGTTCGTCACGCGCATCGGTGGGCGCATCCGGGAGCTGCGCAAACAGCGCGGCTGGACCGTGCAGCAGCTCGCCGAGGCCAGCACGGTCAGCCGGCGAATGCTCACCCAGATCGAACTCGGCCAGGCCAACCCCAGCCTCGCTACCGTCGACCGCGTCGCACGCGCCCTGGACACCGACTTCGCCGCCCTGGCCCTGCCCGATGGCGACGCGGCGGGCGTGGAGACCGAAGGAACCCTGGTGTGGCAAGCCCCGGGAGGCAGTGCCGCGCTCCTGCTCGGCGCGACGCTGGACCCGCGGGCCGAACTCTGGCGCTGGACCCTCGCTCCCGGGGAACGCTACGACGCCGAGCCCGACCGGCCCGGCGCGCAGGAGATCCACCACGTCCTCGCCGGGCGCCTGACCCTCGCGCTGGAAACCGGACCCCGGACGCTGGGGCCTGGGCAGAGCGCCGTCATCGCCAGCGACCAGCAGTACGCCTACCTCAACGACGAGTCCGAACCCGTCGTCTTCATGCGGGTCGTCACCGGCGCCTGATCGAAAGGGCCTCGGAATCCGTGCCGCAGCGCCCCGCATTCGGCAAACCGTTGCAAGACCCGAGCTCTCGCGCTGTCACCAGCCGCAATGACGAACCCGCGATTCCCGAAGGCAGCCGCGTCCTTTCCCTCATGTGGGACTGAAGTCGCGCTAACTCGCTGCCGACCAGAACCGATCCGCGATCGAGCAATGCGAAGCTCCAATGTGGACGATCTTCAGCCGCCGAGCACGCCGCGCAGGTATGCCTGCACCACCTGCGAAAGCTCCTCGATGCTGGCCGTGCTGCCGGGCTCCGGGGCATCCAGTGACCGGCTGCCGATGACCCGGTCGAACACCAGCCCCTCGCACAGGCTGACCAGACCGGCGGCGGCGAACTCCGGATCGGATGCCCCCAAGGCGATCAGCAGCTCGGCGGCCAGCGGACGGGAGAACGCCGCCCGCGCGAGCGGCTCGTGCAGCTCCGCGGCCGCGGCCACCTCCGCCACGAGCGCATACCGGGCGATCGTGTCGCTTCGGCGGGGCCCGAGCATCCGGTCCAGCTGGACCGCGATCCCGTCGGCCGCGCCGCGAACATCCGGCGCCTGATCTGAGCGCGGACCCATGATCGCGTCGAAATCCGCCCTCGCCCGCGCCGCCAACCGCGCCACCGCGGCCTCCAGCAGTGCCCGCCTCGTCCGCATGTAGTACGACGTCGATCCTCGCGGCAACTCCAGCCGGGAGTCGACGGCCAGGTGCGTCAACGCGCGAACGCCCTGCTCCGCGACGATCTCGATCGCCGCATCCGCGATGCGCGTTCGGCGGTCCTGCTCACACATCGCCCAACCTCCCCGACACCACCCGTACTCTACAGCCATAGAGCCTCTACGTTTGCA
Source organism: Saccharopolyspora elongata (assembly GCF_004348985.1). Lineage (GTDB taxonomy): Bacteria > Actinomycetota > Actinomycetes > Mycobacteriales > Pseudonocardiaceae > Saccharopolyspora > Saccharopolyspora elongata. Next base: position 10,376 of record NZ_SMKW01000036.1, read on the forward strand.
GAGTCGCGGGGAGGGAAGTTGATCCACCGAGTCGGATCACCCGGAACACTGCGTGCACGCTTCGACCTGGCGGCCGCGCAGCAAGGCTTCGAACTCGACGAAGCACAACGACCGGTCGCCGACGAGCTCGCCGCGCTCGGCGCCGAACTGCCGAAGCACTTCCACCGGCCGCGCGGGCTCTACCTGCACGGGCCGGTGGGGCGCGGCAAGAGCTTCCTGGTGAACACGTTCTTCGCCGAAGCACCCGTCCGCGGCAAACTGCGCGTGCACTTCCACGACTTCTTCGACCGGCTGCACCGCACCGCCGCCCGGCACCGCTCGTCGAGCGGATCGAGCGCGGTGGACGCGGCGGTGGCCGAGCTGCTCGACGGATGCCGGCTGGTGTGCTTCGACGAGTTCCACGTGCACGATCCCGGCGACGCGGGGCTGATCACCCACCTGCTGCGCGCCCTGCACGCACGCCGCGTCACGCTCGTGACCACGTCGAACTACCCGCCGGACGGGCTGCTGCCCAACCCGCTGTACCACCACCTGTTCCTGCCCGCCATCGAGCTCATCGAGGCACACCAGGAAGTCATCGCGCTCGCGGGCCCCACCGACTACCGGACCACCAACCGGCAAGGGCGCTTCGCCGAAGGCACCTGGCAATGGCCGGGGAGCGAATGCCCGCCGCCGGGCGGCGAGGAGCAGAGCACGCTGCTCATCAACGGACGGAACCTCCGCGCACTGGCCGTGCGGAGCCGGCTGGCGTGGTTCGACTTCCACGAGCTCTGCGCGACGCCCACCTCGACGCGCGACTACCTCGCCCTCGCCGAGCGGTTCGACACCTGGGTGATCAGCGGCATGCCCAGGCTCGCCGACTGCGGACCGGACGCCCGTCAGCGCTTCGCCAACGTCGTGGACGTGTTGTGCGACAAGGACATCACCACGCACGTGCTGGCCGATCACAGCATCGCCGGAACGCTGGCGGACGGCACCGACGTCGCACGCACCGCCAGCCGACTCGCCCTGCTCAGGCCGATCCCGCTCAGCCAAGCGGCAAGCGACGCCGCCGTTCCCGCGAGGTCGTAGCCAGCCCTCGGATCACGCGCGGATCTGCTTCCTGGCGTCGTAGTCCTGGCGGGCCCGTTCGACCTCGTCCAGGTTGACCGACCATTCCGCGAGCGCGGCGAAAAGCGGCGCCAGGCTGCGCCCGAGTTCGCTGATCTCGTACTCCACCCGGGGCGGGACCTCGGCGTAGTAGCAGCGCACGACGAGACCATCCCGCTCCAGGGCGCGGAGCCGCTGGGTCAGCACCTTGGGAGTGATCAAGGTGATCCGGCGTTGCAGTTCCACGAACCGCTGCCGGCCGTACTCGTGGAGCGCCCACAGGATCGGCGTGGTCCACCGGCTGAAGACGATGTCGACCACCGGCGCGATCGGGCAGGCGTTCTCCGGAGCGACCTCTCCGCCACCACGCAGTCGTGTGTCCTCCCGCACATTTCCCCCTCTCGCCCAATACTTTCCTCTAGGTACCTACTAGCCCTTCGATAGTAGCTTCGCCGGGTCAACGCAGGAACTCGGAAACGGAGCACGAAATGATCGTGGTGACCGGAGCGACCGGGAACGTCGGGCGACCGCTGGTGCAGTCCCTCGTCGCAGCGGGCGAGGAAGTGACGGCGGTGTCCCGCCGGATCTCCGCCCAGGACGTGCCGGCGGGCGTGCGGCACCAACAGGCCGACCTGGCGGATCTGGCGAAGCTCGAAGCCGCCGTCGATGGGGCCACTGCCCTTTTCCTGCTGACCTCCGGCGATTTCGCCGGAGCCGGTGGCAGCCTCAACACCGTCCTGGAAGTCGCGCGGGCCGGCGGAGTTCGGCGGGTCGTCCTGCTGTCCTCGCAGGGCGTCAGCACCGGGCACCACTCGCCGGTGTTCGAGGACGCGGTCAAGCGGTCGGGCCTGGAATGGACCTTGCTGCGGCCGGGGAACTTCGCCTCCAACGCCTTCCAGTGGGCCGAAACGGTCCGCGCGCAGCGAGCGATCGCCGCACCGTTCGGCGATGTCGGACTGCCCGCCGTCCACCCGGCCGACATCGCCGAGATCGCTGCCATCGCACTGTGCGATGGCCGCCACGCCGGCCACTCATACGCCCTGACCGGGCCGGCGCCGATCACTCCCCGGCAGCAAGCCGCGGCGATCGGCGAGGCGTTGGGCGAGCCGGTGCGGTTCGTCGAGCAGACCCGGGCGGAAGCCAAAGCCCGGATGATCCGCTCCATGCCCGAACCGGTCGTCGACAGCACCCTCGACATCCTGGGCACGCCGGGCGTCCTGCAGCAGGTCAGCCCCGACGTCGAGCGGCTCCTCGGCCGGCCTGCCCGCACCTTCGCGGAGTGGGCGGCGAACAACATCGCGGCCTTCGAGTGACCGCGACCAACACGATCTGAACCGCCACGGAGACAACACCTTGCCTGTCGCACGCGTTCTCGACTCGACCATGTTCTACCGGGAGACCGGCACCGGTGTGCCGATCGTCTTCCTGCACGGCAACCCCACCTCGTCATACCTGTGGCGGCGAGTCCTGCCGGCCGTGGGCGATCCCGGTCGGCGGCTGGCGCCGGACCTCATCGGCATGGGCGACTCGGGCAAGCCCGGCATCGACTACACCTTCGACGACCACGCCCGCTACCTGGACGCGTGGTTCGATGCGCTGGACCTCGACGCCGTCGTCCTAATCGGACACGATTGGGGCGGCGCGCTGGCATTCGACTGGGCCGCGCGCCATCCCGGCCGGGTCCGGGGCGTCGCGTTCACCGAGACGATCGTGAAACCGATGTCCTGGCAGGAGTTCCCGGCGGCGGGCCGTGACCTCTTCCGCTCGTTCAAGACCCCGGGCGTCGGCGAGGAGATGGTTCTGGACGGCGACCTCTTCGACGGGCTGCAGGGCACCGTCGCCACCCGGCTCGACGCCGAGACCCTCGATGCCTACCGCAAGCCCTACGCCACTCGCGACAGCCGCCTGCCGTTGCTGCGCTGGACGCGCGCGATGCCGCTGGGCGGGGAACCCACCGACGTCACCGCCAGGGTCCGCGACTACGACGAGTGGCTGGCGACCAGCGCCGACGTGCCCAAGTTGATGCTCACCTTCGAACCCGGACCAGGAACGATGATGACCCCGCAGCTCATCGACTGGTGCGCGACGAACATCGCCAACCTGGACATCGCCCACCGCGAACTCGTCGCCGGTCACCACACCCCGGAGGACCACCCCGAAGCGATCGCCACCGCAATCGCGTCCTGGCTGGACGAACACGACCTGCGGACGGCATAGCAGGCGCCCCCCCCGGTGACGGCACTCCGATCGCCGGCACCGGGGGCCGCGCGCTACTTCTTGCCCTTGGCCTTGTCGTCCTTGGCCTCGTCGGTGGACAGCGCCGCCACGAAGGCTTCCTGCGGGACCTCGACGCGGCCGATGGTCTTCATCCGCTTCTTGCCTTCCTTCTGCTTCTCCAGCAGCTTGCGCTTCCGGCTGATGTCACCGCCGTAGCACTTGGCGAGCACGTCCTTGCGGATCGCGCGGATCGTCTCGCGGGCGATGATCCGCGACCCGATCGCCGCCTGGATCGGCACCTCGAACTGCTGCCGCGGGATCAGCTCGCGCAGCTTCGATGCCATCTTCGTGCCGTAGGCGTAGGCGGCGTCGCGGTGCACGATCGCGCTGAACGCGTCCACCGGCTCGCCCTGCAGCAGGATGTCGACCTTTACGAGGTTCGACGCCTGCATGCCCGACTCCTCGTAGTCCATCGAGGCATAACCGCGGGTCCGCGACTTCAGCTGGTCGAAGAAGTCGAACACGATCTCCGCGAGCGGCAGCGAGTAGCGCAGCTCGACCCGGCTCTCCGACAGGTAGTCCATCCCGGACAGCTGCCCGCGCCGGCTCTGGCACAGCTCCATGATCGTGCCCACGAACTCCGACGGCGCGATGATCGTGCACTTGGCGACCGGCTCCAGGACGTCCTTGATCTTGCCCTCGGGCCAGTCGGACGGGTTGGTCACCACCAGCTCCGACCCGTCCTCCATCTCCACGTGGTAGACCACGTTCGGCGCCGTGGAGATCAGGTTCAGGTTGAACTCGCGCTCCAGCCGGTCCCGGGTGATCTCCAGGTGCAGCAGGCCGAGGAAACCGCAGCGGAACCCGAAGCCCAGCGCCCCGGAGGTCTCCGGCTCGTAGGTCAGGGCGGCGTCGTTGAGCTGCAGCTTGTCCAGCGCCTCGCGCAGCAGCGGGTAGTCCGTGCCGTCCACCGGGTAGAGCCCGGAGTACACCATCGGCTTCGGCTCGCGGTAGCCGCTGAGCGGCTGCTCCGCGCCCTTGCGCTCGGCGGTGATCGTGTCACCGACCTTGGACTGTCGGACGTCCTTCACCCCGGTGATCAGGTAGCCGACCTCGCCGACGCCGAGGCCCCCCGACGGCTTCGGCTCCGGCGAGATGATGCCGACTTCCAGCAGCTCGTGGGTCGCGCCGGTGGACATCATCCGGATCCGCTGCCGCGGGGTGATCTTGCCGTCGACCACCCGGATGTAGGTCACCACGCCGCGGTAGGTGTCGTAGACCGAGTCGAAGATCATCGCGCGCGGCGGCGCGTCGGAGACGCCCTGGGGCGCCGGGATCTGCCGCACCACCTCGTCGAGCACCGACCCGACGCCCTCACCGGTCTTGGCCGACACCCGCAGCACGTCCTCCGGCTCGCAGCCGATGATGTGCGCCAGCTCGGCGGCGTACTTGTCGGGCTCGGCGGCCGGCAGGTCGATCTTGTTGAGCACGGGGATGATCTGCAGGTCGTGCTCCATCGCGAGGTACAGGTTCGCCAGCGTCTGCGCCTCGATGCCCTGCGCGGCGTCGACCAGCAGCACCGCGCCCTCGCAGGCCGCCAGCGACCGGCTGACCTCGTAGGTGAAGTCGACGTGACCGGGGGTGTCGATCATGTGCAGCACGTGGTCGACGCCGTCGGAGGTCCACGGCAGGCGCACGTTCTGCGCCTTGATCGTGATGCCGCGCTCCCGCTCGATGTCCATCCGGTCGAGGTACTGCGCCCGGTACGCGCGCTCCTCCAGCACACCGGTCAGCTGCAGCATGCGATCGGCCAGCGTCGACTTGCCGTGGTCGATGTGCGCGATGATGCAGAAGTTCCGGATTCGCTCCGGGGGCGTGAACGTGGTGTCGGCGAAACTGCTCACTCAGTGTTCCTCGCGGATGTCGACTGGTGCGGGGTTCACCCCATCGTCCCATGACACGCCTGGTACTCGGCGTCCAACTCCGGGTCATCCCCGATGCGAGCACCGGCTCCGGGCTGCTGAGCTGGTCCTATGGGTCATTTCGCCGGTTTCGTCCTGGATCGTGCGTTCGGTCACCCGCGCGGTCTGCTGGGTGCCGCGGGCGGCGCGCTGATGGCGCGCGGCAACGCGGCGGCCGAGCGCCAGGTGGTGCGGTTGGCCAAGCTGACCGGCGCGGAAGATGTCCTGGTGATCGGGCCCGGGCCCGGCGTGGGACTGCGGGCGGCGGGCGAGCGGGCGGCGCGGGTGGTCGCGGTCGAGCCGTCGGCGCCCATGCGGCAGGCATCCTGCCGCCGGTGCGCGGAGCTGCCCAACGTCGCCGTCGGGGACGGCACCGCCGAAGCGACCGGGCAGCCGGACGCCGCGTTCGACGTGGTGCTGAGCGTGAACAACGTCCAGCTGTGGCCGGATCGCGCCGCAGCGCTCGCCGAACTGCACCGCGTGCTCCGGCCCGGCGGTGTCCTGCTGCTGTCGACCCACGAGCGCTGGCTGCCCGGCGGCCGGGCCGGTCTCCACACCGACGTCCAGGCCGCGGGCTTCGCCGACGTTCAGACCTGGGCCTGGCAACCGGACCACGGCACCACCCAGGCCCAAACCCGGGCCATCCGGCCGGAATAGGGCCGCCGACGGGTGCCGGCGATCACTCCGGAGCGGGATCGCGGGAGTCGGTCCGGATCGGGTGGTCGGCCGGGATTTCGACCAGCACGATGCGCATCCCGTCCGGATCGGCCACCCAGCCCTCATCGAGGCCCCACGGCTGCCGCGCCGGCTCCGCCAGGACCGTCACGCCACGGCCCCGGAGCCGCTCGAACTCCGCCCGCACGTCCCGCACCTGCAACCAGAGCACCTGATCCGGGCTCGGACCCGGCCCGCCCGTGCCGGAGATCTCCAGAAAACCCTGCCCCAGGAAGAAAACCGTGCCACCGGGGAACTCCCGCGAGACGGCCAGCCCGAGCACATCGCGGTAGAACCGCAACGACCGCTGCCAATCCCGCGGCCGGAGGATCAATCGGCTGTTCAAGACCTCCATGCCCCGTTTCTACCCGTGCGGACCGGCGTCCGCCGAGCAAGCCGAGGTCATCAGGCGATACCGAGGAGCACCACGCCGGCCAGGACCACCACGGCACCCGTCATCCGGCGCGTCGGCTGGGCTTCGCCCAGGAGCCGCCAGGCCAGCAGGCCCGCCAGGACGATGCTCAGCTCCCGGGCCGGGGCCACCAGGCTCACCGGGGCGAGCTGCATCGCGAACAGGACGAGGATGTACGCCAGCGGCGACAGCAACGCCACCGCCAGGATCTCGCGGCGGTGCTCCCGCCACGTGCGTGCGATCTGGGTCCGCCGGGTCGCCGCGTACGGGCTGAGCATCACCGAGCGGGCGAGGTTGCTCGTCCAGTCGAACACCAGCGGAGACAGCGCCAGGCCTGTCACCGCGTGCGCGTCCCACACCGTGTAGATCGCGATCAGCGAGCCGGTCAGCAGGCCGAAACCGACGCCCGCCAGGCTCGCTCCAGAACGCGGCACCCCGTCGGACAGGCCGATCACGAAAACCCCGGCGACCACCAGCAGCCCGCCGAGCACCCCGAGCCAGCCCGGGCGCTCCCCCAGCACCAACACCGCGATGATCATCGCTAGCATCGGGCCCGTGCCGCGGGCCAGCGGGTACACCACCGACATATCGCCGACCGCGTAGCCGCGCTGCAGCAGCAGGAAGTACGCCAGGTGCACGACCGCGCTGACCAGCACGCCCAGCAGCCAGTCGCCCAGCACGGGCATCCCGGTCCAGAACAGCGATGCCGCCGCCACCGGCAGGTACAGCACGGCGCTGCACGTCGCGGTCAGCCACACGAACCCGGCACCGGCCGACCCGGCGCGCTTGGCGAAGAAGTTCCACCCCGCGTGCGCGAACGCAGCGGTGACGACGAGAAGAATGGCGGCCAGGCCCATGGGAACCCTCTCCGTGCCACGCGGGCGCGCGGCATCCGGGTTCCTCCAGGCTTTTGTCCCGTCAGATGTGCGACCGCATTCCTTCCGCGATCGCCGGTGCCGCTCGGACCGGTCCCCCGCGCTCCTAGTTGTGGTGACCTGCAGCGGAGCGGGAGCGGAACCCTAGGCACAACCAGGAGTTGATATTACCCCGTCCGATTCCCGCGTCTACACGCCGGCGGCGAGCTTCCAGCCGAGGCTGATGACGAGCCCGACGACCACCGTCAGGAAAACCCGCCGCACGAAACCGGATCCGCGCTTCGCGGCGACCATCGCGCCCAGGACGCTGCCCGCCATGTTGCTCGCGGCCATCACCAGCGCCAAGCCCCACAGCACCTTTCCCGCCGGGATGAAGAACGCGAGCGCGCCGATGTTCGTGGCGACGTTGACGACCTTCGCCGTCGCCGATGCCGTGACGAACGCGAAACCGACCAGGCCGACGAGCAGGAACACCAGGAACGAGCCGGTGCCGGGCCCCGCGATGCCGTCCCAGAAGCCGATCAGGGCGCCGCCGGCGAGCATCACGAGCAGCTGCGCGCGCCGCTCGAAGCGCGGCGCATCGGACGAACCCAGCTCGGGCTTGCGCCAGGTGTAGATGCCGACGACGGCCAACGCGACCAGCACGATGACGTTGAGGACCTGCGACGGGAGCGCATCGGCCAGGACAGCTCCGCCCAGCGACCCGAGCAGGGCGACGATCGCCATCGACAGCGCGGCCTGCCAGTCGATCGGCGTCCGCTTCGCGTAGGTCCGGGCGGCGGCCGTGGTCCCGGCGATCGCCGCCACCTTGTTGGTGGCCAGCGAGTAGATCACCTCGCCGCCGGGCAGGAGCAGCAGCATCGCGGGCAGCTGGATCAGGCCGCCACCGCCCACGATGGCGTCGACCGCCCCGGCCAGGAATGCGGCGCAGCAGAGGAACAACAGCCCGGCCAGGGAAAGTTCCGCGAATCCGGGCCAGTTCAACGCATCGAGCACGAAGAGTGACCCTATGGTCCGCAGGCGCGGGATCCGAGCCGATGTGACCGCCGTCGCCCGGTCCCGCCCGCCACCTTCGACGCAGGTGACCGCTGTTAACATGGACGACCGTGCCGTGCGGCATTCCGCCGTGGAGGAAATCTGCCCTGGGGCAGCGCCGACAACAGTGCGGCACGATCGATTCAACAGACTGAGAAGAGGCGCCACAGTGGCCAACATCAAGTCCCAGATGAAGCGGATCAAGACCAACGAGCTGGCCCGGCAGCGGAACAAGGCCGTGAAGTCCGCGGTCAAGACCGCCATCCGCAAGTTCCGCGAGGCCGCTGACGCCGGCGAGAAGGACAAGGCCATCGAGCTGCAGCAGGCCGCCAGCCGCGCGCTGGACAAGGCCGCCAGCAAGGGCGTCATCCACAAGAACCAGGCCGCGAACAAGAAGTCCGCGCTGGCGCAGCGCGCCAACCAGCTCTGAGCTGAGGCCGAGCTTCCGGCCCCCTTCCCGCCACGGGGAGGGGGCCGTTTGCGTTCACGGGAAAGCGCGGGTCACGAACGCTGGTTGCGGAGCTCCACGAGCCGGAGGACGGTTCGCTCAAGGGCGTAGGTGGCGTCGGCGGCCATGCCCTTGACCCCGGCGTTGACCTCCGCGACCGCCTGCAGCGCCTGCGCGAGGCTCGACGCGTTCCAGCCACGGGACTGCGCCAGCGCCTTCTTCACCTTCCACGCGGGCATGCCGAGCTCGCCCGCGAGCCGGAACGGGTCGTTCCGGCCGCCTGCGGCGGCGACCCGGCCGATAGTGCGCACCGAATCGGCGAGGGCATCGGCGATCAGCACGTGCGGAACGCCGAGCTGCACGGCCCACCGCAGGGCCTCCAGCGCCGCCGCCCGATCACCGGTCACCGCCTTCTCCGCGACCGCGAACCCGGTCACCTCCGCGCGCCCGCGGTGGTAGCGGCGCACCGCCGTCTCGTCGACCTTGCCGCCGGTGTCGGCGACCAGCTGCGTCGCCGCGGCCGACAGCTCGCGCAGGTCCGAACCTACCGATTCGATCAGCGCGGCCACGCCGGCCGCATCGGTCTTCCCGCCGGCCCGGCGCACCTCGTCGCGGACGAACGCCTCTCGCTCGGCGGGCTTGGTGATCTTGTTGCACTCGGTGACGCGCGCGCCGAGTTTGCGCAGCGCATTGGGCAGTTCCTTGGCGTGCTTCGACCGGCCGCCGCCGGTGTGCACGACGACGAGCGTGACCCCGTCCGCCGGCTGCCGGGCGTACGTCAGCAGCGCTTCGGCGATCTCCTTGCCCGCGTCCTGCGCGGACTCCACGGCCAGCACCCGGCCCTCGGCGAACAACGACGGGCTGAGCAGCTCCGCCAACTCCGGAGGAGTGAGTTCGCTCACCTTCACGCGGCGCAGCTCGGCCTCCGGGTCCACGGCGCGGGCGGCTCCGACGGCCGCCCACAGCGCGCGTTCCACCAGCAGTTCTTCGTCGCCGATAACCAGATGCAGCGGATCGGGGACCACGGCCGGTGCACTCATACACGCATCGTCGCACGCACCCGCGACGGTCCCGCCATCTGGATCGTGCTGGCCAGAACCCGGCGCGGTCCACTAGCGTTGCCGGCACAACCGAATAGCTCATCCAGAGGGGCAGAGGGAACGGCCCGATGAAGCCCCGGCAACCGTTCGTCAGCGAATCGTGATTTCACCCGCGAGGTCTCTGACGAAAGCGGTGCCAATTCCGACCCGTCCGCGGGACAGATGAGGAGAGGACCTCGCGATGACTGCTGCCGCCCATGCCCAGAATTCGGCGAAGAAGACCTACGACCTGGGCAATGCCGTCGAACTGGTGTCCAAGGAAGAGGGCCACCGGCAGCCGCTGGCCCCGGAATTCGTCTCCTTGGAAGACTTCTCCCCGCTCGAGGTCGCGTACGACTTCGGCCGGATCCGCCGCGAGGACATCGAGGCCGGCCCGCGTTCCATCTGGCGCTACAAGCAGCTGCTCCCGGTTCCCTCCAACGTCGAGGAGCACCCGAACACCGACCCGGGCTGTACCCGGCTGATCCGGGCCGACAACCTCGCGAAGGCGTTGGGCGTCAAGCGGATCTGGATCAAGGACGACACCGGCAACCCCACCCACTCCTTCAAGGACCGCGTCGTCGCGGTGGCGCTGGCCGCCGCACGCGAATTCGGCTTCAAGGTGCTGGCCTGCCCCTCCACCGGCAACCTCGCCAACGCGGTGGCCGCAGCCGCGGCCCGCGCCGGCTGGGACTCGGTGGTGCTGGTGCCCAAGACCCTGGAGCGCGCCAAGATCCTGATGAGCGCGGTCTACGACGGTTCGCTGCTGGCCGTCGACGGCAACTACGACGACGTGAACCGGTTGGCCACCGAACTCGCCGCCGAGCACGAGGACTGGGCGTTCGTCAACGTCAACGTGCGGCCCTACTACTCCGAAGGCTCGAAGACGCTGGCCTTCGAGGTCGCCGAGCAGCTCGGCTGGCGCATCCCCGAGCAGATCGTGGTGCCGATCGCCTCCGGCTCGCAGCTGACCAAGGTCTACAAGGGATTCAACGAGCTCGGCCAGGTCGGTCTGGTGGAGCCGAGCCCGGTGCGGATCTTCGGCGCGCAGGCCACCGGCTGCTCCCCGGTGTCGACGGCGTACAAGAACGGCCACGACGTGGTCCAGCCGGTGCGGCCGGACACCATCGCCCGGTCGCTGGCCATCGGCGCTCCCGCCGACGGCCCCTACGTGCTCGACATCGTGCGCAAGACCGGCGGCGCCATCGAGGACGTCACCGACGACGAGGTCCGCGACGGCATCCGGCTGCTGGCGCGCACCGAGGGCATCTTCGCCGAGACGGCCGGTGGGGTCACCGTGGCCACGGCGAAGAAGCTCATCGAGGCGGGCAAGATCGACCCGGATGCCGAGACCGTGCTGCTGATCACCGGTGATGGCCTGAAGACCCTGGACGCGGTGCAGGACCAGATCGGCCCGAAGGCCACCGTCGCGCCGACCACCGAAGCGGTCAACCAGGCGCTCGGCCTCTGAGCCGACCCGGCGACCTGATTCGAGGGCGCGGCGTCACCGCACGGCGGTGGCGCCGCGCTTTCGTCCACAAGGGACGAACACGGGTGCTCGGGTCGCCTCGTCCTACGACTCGCCTGCGCGCAGCGGGTCGCCCCGGGCTACGTAGCGGGGGCCCTGCGGGCCGGGCAGGATCGCGATATCTCCTTCCTGGTCGGTGCGCAGCACTTTCGTGCCCGCACGGATGAGGTTGTCGACGATGAACGGGCTGGGGTGCCCGTAGGTGTTGCCGGCGCCGACGCTGATCACGGCCAGCCTCGGGCGCACTGCTTGCAGGAAACGCGGTGCGGTGTAACGGGATCCGTGGTGCGGGACCTTGAGCACATCGGCCCGGAGATCCGCACCGGAGGACACCAGCCGCCCCTGCCCGGGCAGTTCGACGTCGCCGGTGAGCAGGACCCGACCGGCCGGGGTGGTCGCCAGCAGCACGATCGACGCGTCGTTGGCGTCGTCGGCCGACTGCGTGCGGGCCAGCACCGGGTCCGGGCCGAGAACGTCCAGGACCAGCCCCGGCCAGGCCGCGCGCTGACCGGACAGCAGCGGCACGACCGGAACCCGGTGCGCGCGGGCATCCCTCGCGACGTCGTCCATCGCCCACGCCGGCTGCCGCAGCGGGCCGATCGCGACCGCGTCGACGGGGATCTTCCCCATCAGCGCGGCCAGCCCGCTCACGTGATCGGCGTGCAGGTGGGTGAGCACCGCCAGCGGGATCCGGCGAATCCCGAGCCTCCGCAGGCATTCCGCGGCCCGTTGCGGATCCGGCCCGGTGTCGACCACCACCGCCTCGTTCGGGCGGCCGGTGGCCAGCACCAGCCCATCGCCTTGGCCGACGTCGCAGGCGACCACGCTCCAGCCCGGCACCGGCCAGCCCGGCAGCACGGTGCGCACCGGCACCACGACCAGCACCACGAGCAACAGCCCCACCGCGACCACCAGGCGAATCCGCTTGCCGCGCAAGGCGATCAGCCCGACCGCCGCGATCACCGCGAGCGCGATCCCGCCGACGGTGCCCGATGGCCAGTCGAACGCCGCGCCGGGAACCGCTGCGGCCCGCTCGGCGACCAGGATGATCCACTCCAGCTCCGGCGCCGCCAGCCGGCCGAACACGCCGGCCGACCAGGCCGATACCGGCGCCACCACGGTGGCCAGGACGCCGAACACCGTCGCCGGTGCGACGACGGGCCCGGCCAGCATGTTCGCCGGCACCGCCACCAGGCTGACCTCGCCGGAGAGCGCCGCGATCAGCGGAGCCGTGACGACGTGCGCCGCCAGCGGCACGGCGATCGCCTCCGCCAACCCGATGGGCACTCCCCTCACCCGCAGCGCCAATGACCACACCGGTGCCAGCAGCACCAGCCCGGCAGTGGCCGCGACCGACAACGCGAATCCTGCGCTCGTTGCCAGGTCTGGCAGGAGCAGCAGCAAGCCGATCACGCTCGCGGACAGCGCCGGCAACGCCGACCGCTGCCTGCCCAGCACCAATGCGAGCAACGTGATCGCGCCCATCACCGCCGCGCGCAACACGCTCGGTTCCGGTCCGGCCAGGACGACGAACCCGACGAGCGCCCCGCCCGCACCCACGGCCGACATGACCGGCCCCGCGCCGACCAGGTGCAGCAGCACCAGCACCGCGCCGCACACGATCGCTAGGTTGGCGCCCGAAACCGCCGTCAGGTGGGACAGCCCGGCGGTCTCGAAGTTCTGCTCCACCTCCGGCGGCAGCCGCCCGGTGTCGCCGACCACCAGCCCCGGCAGCAGCCCCGCGGCGGCCGGGCCGAGCACGTCGGCCGAGACCCGCCGCAGGCCGTCCCGCAAGTCCTCCGCGACACGCTGCCAGCCCGGCGCGGCCACGACGTCGGCCGGTGGGCCGAACACCTGGAAAGCCGCGACCGTGAGCTCGCCGGCACGCGGCGGGGAGACCTTGCCGGTCGCCGTAACCTGTTGCCCGGCAATGAGGTTCCGCCACTGCTCAGTCGGGACCAGCAGCACCACCGATCCGTCTGCCAGCACCCGACGCCCGGCCAACTCGCCTGCCTGCAACTCGGCGCGGACCAGCGATCTGTCCGCCGCTCGCCGGGCTCCGAAGGACGCACCGCGCAACGGAGCCGGCGCGCTCGTCAGCGTGACTCGCAGCGTCGCCCGTTCGCCGTGTCCGGCGGCCAGCCGCACCGGATGGTGCTCAACCGCGTGGACGCGAACCGCGATCCCGGTGGCGGCAACGCCCGCCAGCAGCAGGACCACGAGAGCACCCCTGGCGACCGGCCGGGCGCGTACCGCCTTCCACACCAGTGGCGCGGCCAGCAGGGCGAGCAACGCCACGACCGCGGCCGGAGCCCAACCCGCCAGCAATCCGGTCAACGTCACGGCCCAGACCGCGAGCGCGGTCGGGACCAGGCGCAGGTCGAGTCTCGCGATCACACCCGCACCACCTCCCGCAGCCGGTCGAACCGGGTTTCGCCGATCCCGCCGACCTCCTTCAGCTGCTCCACCGAGTCGAAGCGGCCGTGTTCGGCCCGCCACTGCACGATCCGCTTGGCGGTGACCTCGCCGATGCCTGGTAGTTCATCGAGTTCGTCCTCCGTCGCGATGTTCAGGTCGACCTTTCCGTCGCCGCCGGGTTGTCCGGGCTGCGGCGCCCCCGGCACGGCGACGTAGAGCTGCTCGCCATCGGTCAGTCGGCGAGCCAGGTTGAGACCCGTCAGGTCCGTGTCCGGCAGCGGACCACCGGCCGACGCGACGGCGTCGGCCACCCGGGCGCCGGGCGGCACGGTGACCAGGCCCGGGCGAGCCACCCGGCCGACGACGCTGACGACGAGCTCCGGCGGCGCCGCCGTCGCGACCGGGGCCGGCGGCGGCACGATCGGCGGCGGCGCGGGTTCCGCCGTGGGCTGACCGGACCACGTCGCGGCCACGATGCAGACCAGCACCACCAAGGACACCAGGGCGAGCGCGAGCACACCGATTCGACCGGGGTCCACTCTGGACCTCAGCAGGGGCTCTGGTAGCCATCTCTCGGCCAGCCGCCGCCAAGGCGAGCCGGATCCGGTATCCGGTGGCGGCGCCGAGTAGTTCGGACCGGCGCGCTCCGCCGGATCATCACGGGACGCATGCCGCCGAAGGGTCTGCAGCCTGCTTCGCGGATCTAGTTCCTCGAATTCGTCTGCTCTGGAACGAAAACTCCGGATGTCAAACATGCGGTCGACGGTAGAGCAGACGAAAGTCGTTCCGCAGCTTTATTTTTCGCGGATAAGACCACTGTGGATCAGATCAGCGATGGATTCAGCTCGAAGGTGTGGAATCCGCCAGTCGAAAGGTTTTCAGGCGTCCGAACGCCACCCGTTCGGGAGCACCACGACACCCACCGCGCCCGGTCCGATGTGCGCGCCGATCACCGCGCCCACCTCCGAAACGACGCAATCCACCGAGTCACCGAGCTCGGCGCGGATCTGACCGGCGAGCCGCTCGGCGCGCTCCGGCGCGGCCAGGTGGTGCACCGCGATCGCGGCCCGAGAACCCGCCGCGCGCAACGAAATCTCCAGCAACCGGGCCATCGCCCGGGTGGTCGTGCGCACCTTCTCCAACGCGTCGATGCGACCGTCGTGCACGTGCAACAGCGGCTTTATGGCCAACGCGGTGCCCAACACCGCCGCAGCGGTCCCGATCCGCCCACCACGCCGCAGGTATTCCAAGGTCTGCACGGAGAACAACGTCGTCGTGCGCTCGGCGGTCGAAACCGCGACGCGCTCCACCTCGGTCAGCACAGCACCCGACTTCGCCGCCTCGGCGGCCGCGAGCACCGAAAAACCCAGCCCCATGGCGGTGGACCGGGAATCGACGACCCGGACCCGCTCGGGATCGACCTCGCGAGCGGCCAGCCGCGCCGCGTCCCAGGTGCCCGACAGCTGCCGCGACAGGTGCACCGCCACCACGCCGTCGGCACCGCCGTCCAACGCGTCCTGATAGGCCTGCGCCAGTTCCTGCGGCGTCGCACCGGCAGTGGTGACCCGGTGCTTGCGGTCGAAAGCGCGCGCGAGATCGCCGGGACCGAAATCCGACTCGTCGACCGCGGCGGCCCCATCCACGCTGACGTGCAACGGAACGGTCCGCACCGCGTACTGCGCGGCGTATCCCGCCGGCAGGTACGCCGTCGAATCGGTGACGACTGCAATGGGCACGCCGCAACCCTACGACGTCACGGGCAGAACGCGATCAGCCCTCGACCCCGGCGTTGAAGGCGACCAGCCGCCAGCGGCCGTCATCGCCGCCGCGCCGCTTCAGCACGACCCAGTGGCAGTTGCCGATACCGCCCAGACCCGGCCACAGGTCCAGCGGCAGGCCGACCAGCTTGGCGGTCAGCGCGGTGATCAGCCCGCCATGGGCGCACAGCAACGCGGAGCCTCGCGGCCGGCCGTCGAGCTCCTCGACGACCTCCAGCGCGCGCTCGGCCACCTCGACGCGGGACTCGCCGCCCGGCGGCGCCCACGTCGGGTCGGCCCGCCACGTGCTCAAAGCCCCAGGCCAGCCCCGCTCGACCTCCGCGACGCTGAGCCCCTGCCACTCCCCGAGGTGCGTCTCGCGCAGCCGCTTGTCCAGCCGCACCGAAGCCCCGCTGACCTCGGCGAACGCGGCCGCCGTCGTGCGGGCCCGGTTCAGGTCGGAGCTGAGCGCGGTGTCCGGGGCGAACCGGGCGATCGCCGGCGCCGCGCGCCGGGCCTGCTCCTGGCCGGTCTCGGTCAGCGAGCTGTCGAGATGCCCCTGCATGCGGCCCGTGGCGTTGTAGTCGGTCTCCCCGTGCCGCCAGAGCACCAGCTGGTCGAGGCTCACGCTTCGGCGTCCGGCGAGTCCGCCTCGGCGGGCGCGTTCTGGTCCTCGAACTCGATCCGCGGGCAGTCCTTCCACAGCCGTTCCAGCTGGTAGAAGGCGCGCTCGTCGGAGTGCTGGACGTGCACCACGACGTCGACGAAGTCCAGCAGGACCCACCGGCCCTCGCGCGCGCCTTCGCGGCGCACCGGCTTGGACCCGGCGGCGCGCAGCTTCTCCTCGACCGCGTCGACGATCGCTTCGACGTGCCGCTCGTTGGGCGCGGATGCGATCAGGAAGCAGTCGGTGATGACCAGCTGCTCGGAGACATCGAGCAGGACCACGTCGGTGGCCTTCTTGTCCGCCGCGGCCTGCGCCGCGATCAGAGCCAGCCGTCGGGCGTTCTCGGTGGCTGCCACGTCACTCCTCTCGGGTGGGTCAGGTGTGCGACCCACGCCGGGTAGAGGATAGCCAGCCCGCCCCACACCAGGCCGAACCCGTCTCCACGGCCACCGGGCCGCGACATCCGTCACGCCCGAAGCGCGCCACTTCCGGGAACACCAGAAGTCCCACCTGGTCAAACAGGCGCGGGAACCGGAGCTCACCGCCGGTCAGGACGGCGACGCCGGTCCCCACTCGGTTCCGGAGTCGTCCCGGTACAGGCCTCGCTTGGTGATGTACTGCACGATTCCGTCCGGGACCAGGTACCAGACCGGCAGGCCCGCCCGGACCCGGTCCCGGCAGCCGGTCGACGAGATCGCCATCGCCGGGATCTCCACCAGCGACACCGCCCCCGCGGGCAGGTGGGCGCCGTTGAGCGAGTAGCCGGGCCGGGTCACGCCGATGAAGTGCGCCAGGTCGAAGAGCTCTTCGACCCGGTGCCAGGACAGGATCTGCTCCAGCGCGTCCGCACCGGTGATGAAGTACAGCTCCGCGTCCGGGAACTGCTGGTGCAGATCCGTGAGGGTGTCCGCGGTGTAGGTCGGGCCGCTTCGGTCGATGTCGACGCGGCTGACCAGGAATCGCGGGTTGGACGCGGTGGCGATCACCGTCATCAGGTAGCGGTCCTCGGCGGGGCTGACCACCTCGTGGCTCTTCTGCCAAGGCTGGCCGGTGGGCACGAAGACGACCAGTTCCAGGCCGAACTGGGCCTGCACCTCGCTGGCCGCGACCAGGTGTCCGTGATGAATGGGATCGAAGGTGCCACCCATGACCCCGATCCTGCGACGAGACATAGCTGCCAAGCCTAGGAAGTCGACGTCCTGCGGTGGTCGGCGGGGCGTGCGTCGTACATCACCCCGGCTGTGGGGCCCGGCTCGCACTCCCCTGCGAACCGGGCCTCACGCCACGCCGACCGTGGAGCCCGGCCCACGCTCCCCCCTGAGCCGGGCCCCACGGCCCTGCACGACCCTCGGCGGCTGGGGGCCCACCTCGGGTCGCCGGCGCTGCCGTTTCTCAGGCGCGCACCGGTGTGACGCGCGGACCCGGGCACCCATGACGCGGACACGAATGTGTCCTACGTCACTCTTCCGGGGCTACTACGTCGCCGGTCTCGGCGTCCTTGACCAGGATCGCCTCCACGGGGCAGGACTCCGCCGCGTCGACCACCTGATCGGCCGGGTCCACCGCCGCGTTCCTGGCGCAGCCGTATCCGTCCACCAGCTCGAAGTGATCAGGCGCGACACCGGCGCACATGCCGGAACCGATGCAGGTGTCCGCATCGACCTCGATCGTCCAGCTCATTGCCCACCTCTTCCAGTTATGAGGGAGATCACTCGACACCTTGCCACGTCAGCACCATCCGCTGGGGCCCCCGGACGAGCATTCCGCTCTTCCACTCGACGTCTGCCGCGGACGTCGCGAACCGCAGCCCCGGCAGCCGGGTCAGCAGCGTGCGCAGCGCGACCTGCAGCTCCAGCCGCGCGAGCTGGGCGCCGAGGCAGTGGTGCGGGCCGTGCCCGAAGCCGAGGTGCGTCGCCTCCCGGCGGGTCAGGTCGAGCTGCTCGGGATCGCTGAACACCGCCTCGTCGCGGTTCGCGGCTGACGCGCTGACCATGACCGGCTCGCCGGCCCGCACCAGCACGCCGCCCAGCTCCACGTCCTCGGTGGCGTATCGCGGGAAGCCGGCGCCGACGCCGAGCGGCACGTAGCGCATCAGCTCCTCGACGGCCTGCGGCACCGCGTCGAGGTCCGCGCGCAGCTCGGCGAGCTGCTCCGGGTGCGTCAGCAGCACGTAGACGAAGTTCGGGATCTGGGTCGCGGTGGTCTCGTGACCGGCCACCAGGATCCCCGCCGCCAGCCGGACGAGTTCGTCCTCGGACAGCTTGTCCTGCTCGTCGCGGGCCGCGATCAACGCGCTGAGCAGGTCGTCGGCGGGTTCCTCGCGGCGTTGGGCGATCAGCCCGGCGATGTAGCCGAACATCTTGTCGATGTAGTCGGTCACCTGCTCCGGGGTGAGCTTCGTGGTGGACAGGAACGCGTCCGACCACACCCGGAAGTCCCCGCGGTCGGCGTAGGGCACGCCGAGCAGTTCGCAGATGACGGTGATCGGCAGCGGCAGCGCGAATTCCTCGACGAGGTCGGTGGGGCCGCCTCGTTCGATCATCCGGTCCACCAGGCCGTCGGCGATCTCCTGGGTCCGCGGCCGCAGCTGTTCCACGCGACGCGCGGTGAAGGCCTTCGCCACCAGCTTGCGGAGGCGGGTGTGGTCCGGCGGGTCCATGCTGAGCAGTCCGCCTTGCGGGCTGTTCGGCCGCAGCCTCGGCTCGTCGTGGTCGAGTGCGGCGGCGCGGCTGAAGCGCGGGTCGCCCAGCACGATCTTGGTGTCTTCGTATCGGGTCGCGAGCCAAGCCGTCTCGCCGTAGGGCAGCTGGACCCGGGTCAGCGGTTCCTGCTCGCGCAGGCGGGCGTAGATGGGATCCAGGTTCAGCTTGTCGGCCGCGCTGAAGGGATAGGTCCTCGGCTCCGTGGTGGTCATGCACAGCTCCCGGTGGACGTGATGTAAGCAGGCGCTTACATCATCACCGTACGCGGGCCCCGGCGCAGGTGCACGCCTTGATCACCTTTCGTCCGGAAGGTCCGTTCGTTCCAGCAGAACGGAAATCCCGCGCGCCACGTGCCGCGCGACCGCGTCGGGGTCGGCGTCCGCCAACGGGGACTTGCCCAGCACCGAGCGGACCATGCCGATCCCGAACAGCCACGCCAGCACCAGATCCGCGCGCAGCTCGGCGTCCGGCGCGTCCGTGAGCTCCGCCAGGCGGGCCGCGTAACGCGCGCCCAGCTCCTCGCGCAGCACGTGCGCGGCGCGCTCGTCGCTGTAGGAGCGCAACATCGCCGCGATCGGATGCTCAGGACCGCTGAGCTGGTCCGCTGACAAGAGGTTGCCGAGGATCCGCAGCGGCAGCTCCTCCGGCGGCTGCGCTTCGAGCAGCCGGGTGCTGTCGTGGCTGAGCACCGCAGCGAAGAGCTCCTGCTTCGAGCCGAAGTAGCGGAACAGCAGGGCCTGGTTCACCCCCGCCCGCGCCGCCACGTCGCGCACCGTGGTCGCGTTGAAGCCGCGCTCGGCGAACAGCGCCGACGCGGCCTGCAACAACGCGTCCTTGGTGGCGGCCGAGTCACGTTTGCGGCGCGGCGCCTGGGTCAAGGTCAGCTCCCCGGGCAGGAACTGGTGCTCGACGGGGCGGAGCCCGGCCGCACGTGCCCGTCGCCGAAGGCCAGCCACTTCGTGGACGTCAGCTCCGGCAGGCCCATCGGCCCGCGGGCGTGCAGCTTCTGGGTGGAGATGCCGATCTCGGCACCCATCCCGAACTCGGCGCCGTCGGTGAACGCGGTGGAGGCGTTGACCATCACCGCCGCGGCGTCCACCTGGACGGTGAACTGCCGGGCCGCGCGGACGTCGCTGGTCACGATGGCCTCGGTGTGCCCGGAGCCGTGGGCGCGGATGTGCTCGACGGCGTCGGGCAGCGAGTCGACCACCGCCGCCGCGATGTCCAGCGACAGGAACTCGGTGTCCCAGTCCTCGTCGGTCGCCACGACCACGTTGGAGCCGCCGACGGCGACGACGCGCTCATCGCCGTGCACCGTCACGCCCGCGCCGTGCAGCCCGGCGAGCGCCCGGGGCAGGAACTCCTCGGCGATGTCCTTGTGCACCAGCACGGTTTCGGCCGCGTTGCACACGCTCGGGCGCCGGGCCTTGGAGTTGAGCAGGATCCGCAGCGCGGTGTCGATGTCCGCGGTCGCGTCGACGTACACGTGGCAGTTACCGACGCCGGTCTCGATCGCGGGCACCGTGGCGTTCTCCACGACGGCGGAGATCAGCCCGGCTCCGCCGCGCGGGATCACCACGTCCACCAGTCCCCGCGCGGTGATCAAGTGCTGCACGGACGCCCGGTCGTGGCACGGCAGGAGCTGCACGGCGTCGGCAGGCAGGCCGCGCTCGCGGACCACGTCGGCGAGGATCGACACCAGCACGGTGTTGGAGTGCTCCGCCGAGGACGAGCCCCTCAGCAGCACCGCGTTGCCCGCCTTCAGCGTCAGGCCCGCGGCGTCCACGGTGACGTTGGGACGACCCTCGTAGACGATCCCGACCACGCCGAGCGGCACCCGGACCTGCTGCAGCTGCAACCCGTTGGGCAGCACGCTGCCGCGCACCACCTCGCCCACCGGGTCCGGCAGGCCGGCGACCGTGCGCAGCCCGTCGGCCATCGCCTCGACGCGCTCGGGGCTCAGGCTCAGCCTGTCGATCAGGCTCTCCGGCATCCCGGACTCGCGGCCCGCGGCGACGTCCCGGTCGTTGGCGGCGAGGATCTCCGGCGTCCGCCGCACCAGCTCGTCGGCCATCGCGTGCAGCAACGCGTCCTTGTCGCCCCGGGTGGCCTGCGCCAGCTCGGCCGCCGCCCGCTTGGCGCGCTGCGCCGCGTCGCGAACCTGCTCCCGCAGCTCGTCGCCGGACACCTTGCCTGTGATCGTGGACTCGGTGGTGGTCACCCGCCCAGACTAGTCCGTTCGGGCATCGTCCCGACATCGGATTTCACCCCGGACGTGCGACGTCGTGGGCATCGGGTAGGAATCGGTGCGTGGACGAAAACGCGCTGCGCGAACTCGCCGACGACCGACTCCGCGCGCTGGCCGGCCCCGACGCCGCGCTGCGCGAGGACCAGTGGAGCGCCATCCGCGCCCTGGTGCTGGAACGCCGCCGCGCGCTGGTGGTGCAGCGCACCGGGTGGGGGAAGTCCGCCGTCTACTTCATCGCCACCGCGCTGCTGCGCGAGCTCGGCGAGGGTCCGACGGTGATCGTTTCGCCGCTGCTCGCGCTGATGCGCAACCAGGTCGACGCGGCCGCGGCCGCCGGGGTGCACGCCGCCACGATCAACTCCGCGAACCCCGACGAGTGGGCCGACATCGAGGAGCAGGTCGCCGCCGGCGAGGTGGACGTGCTGCTGGTCAGCCCGGAGCGGCTGAACAACCCCGACTTCCGCGACACGATCCTGCCCGAGCTCACGCAGACCGCGGGCCTGCTGGTGGTGGACGAGGCGCACTGCATCTCCGACTGGGGCCACGACTTCCGCCCGGACTACCGGCGGCTGCGGACGCTGCTCACGGAGCTGCCGGAGGGCGTCCCGGTGCTGGCGACCACGGCCACCGCGAACGACCGAGTCGTGCAGGACGTCTCCGACCAGCTCGGTGTCGGCGGCGAGTACACCGACCCGCAGGAAACGCTGGTGCTGCGCGGCACGCTGGACCGGGAGAGCCTGCGGCTGGGCGTCGTCCGGTTGCCCTCGGCGGAGGCGCGGCTGGGGTGGCTGGCGAGCCACCTGAAGGAGCTGCCCGGCTCCGGCATCATCTACACGCTGACCGTGGCGGCAACCGATGAGATCGCCGCCTACCTGCGCGATCAGGGCTACGAGGTGGCGTCCTACTCGGGTCGCACCGACCCCGCCGAGCGGCAGCAGGCCGAGGCTGACCTGCTGGCGAACCGGGTCAAGGCGCTGGTCGCGACCTCGGCGCTGGGCATGGGTTTCGACAAGCCCGACCTCGGGTTCGTGGTCCACCTGGGCGCGCCGTCCTCGCCGATCGCCTACTACCAGCAGATCGGCCGCGCCGGTCGCGGCGTGCAGCGGGCCGAGGTGCTGCTGCTGCCCGGGCCGGAGGACCGCGACATCTGGAGCTACTTCGCGTCGCTGGCGTTCCCGCCGGAGCCGACGGTGCGCGCGGTGCTCGACGCGCTGGCGCAGCACGAGCGCATGTCGACGGCCGCGCTGGAACCGCACGTCGAGCTGGGGCGCACCCGGCTTGAGATGGTGCTGAAGGTGCTGGACGTCGACGGGGCCGTCCGCCGGGTGAAGGGCGGCTGGGAGGCCACCGGAGAGCCGTGGCACTACGACGCCGAGCGCTACGCCCGCATCGCCGCGGAGCGGAAGTCCGAGCAGCAGGCGATGCTCGACTACCTCGGCACGTCGTCGTGCCGCATGGAGTTCCTCCGGCGGCAGCTCGACGATCCAGCGGCCGAACCCTGCGGCCGCTGCGACAACTGCACCGGCTCCGGCTATTCCGGGGACGTCGACGACCAGGCCGTGGAGCAGGCCGGGGAGCGCCTGCGGCGGCCCGGCGTGGAGGTTTCGCCGCGCAAGATGTGGCCGAGCGGCATGGACTCGCTGGGCGTCCCGGCCGCCGGCAAGCTGACCGCCGGGGAGCAGGCCACCACGGGCCGGGCGATCGGGCGGCTCACCGACATCGGCTGGGGCAACCGGCTGCGCGAACTGCTCGCCACCGGCGCGCCCGACCAGGAACTTCCGGACGACCTGTTCCAGGCCGGGATCAAGGTGCTGGCCGCGTGGGAATGGGCGCAGCGCCCGGTGGGCGTGGTCGCGCTCGGTTCGCGGACGCGCCCCCAGCTGGTGCGCAGCCTGGCGGAGCGGATCGCCACGATCGGGCGGCTGCCGCTGCTCGGCGAGGTGCTGACGAACCCGAACACGACGCCCCGGCGGGCCACGAACAGCGCGCAGCGGGTGGCTTCGCTGTGGCAGCAGTTCAAGGTGCCCGAGGAACTCTCCGCCAAGCTGTCCACACTGGACGGGCCGGTGCTGCTGATGGACGACTACGCCGACACCGGCTGGACCGTCACCGTCGTCAGCCGCCTGCTCCGCCAGGCGGGCGCCCCCGCGGTCCTCCCCTTCACCCTCGCCACCACTTCGTGAGCGGATCCAGACGCTGAGCCGCTGCTCAAGACCCGTGCGTACTTTGTGTTGCCACAGCAGCACAAAGTACGCACGGGCGGGCAGTCCTGCGCTTCATCCCCGCGCTCGCACCCATCCGGCGATGACCTCGTCCAGGACCGGCAACGGCAGCGGGCCGTTGCCGATGACCACGTCGTGGAACGCTCTGAGGTCGAATGCCGGACCCAGCTGCGCTTCGGCCCTGGCGCGCAGCCGCTGGATCTCCAGACGGCCGACCAGATAGGACAGCGCCTGCCCCGGATTTTCGATGTACCGGTCGGTTTCCGACTGGATCTCGACCTCCGGCATCACCGTGTTCGCCCGCAGGAAGTCCACCACCTGCCGACGACTCCAGCCGAAGGCGTGCAGCCCGGTGTCCACCACCAGCCGAGCCGCGCGCATCGAATCCATCGCGAGCATGCCCAGCCGGGCGATGTCGTCGGAGTACAGACCGGCCTCGTCGGCGAACCGCTCCGCGTACAGGCCCCAGCCCTCCATGAACGCGTTGATCCACGCGGCCCGCCGGATTAGCGGCACCCCGGTCAGCTCCTGCGCGAGGGTGATTTGGAAGTGGTGCCCCGGAACGGCTTCGTGGAACGCCGTCGCCTCGGCCAGGAACCGGGGGCGCTCCTCGGCGCGGTAGGTGTTGGCGTAGTAGATCCCCGGCCTGGAGCCGTCCAGCGGCGCCGGGAGGTACGCGGCCGCGGTCGCACTCGCCTCACGGTCCGCCGGGACGGCTTCCACCCTGCACCGCTGCGACGGCTGCCGCCCGAACCACTTCGGCGCCGCCTCTTCGGCGCGGCCGATCGCCGCCTGGGCCGCCCCGAGCAGCTCGGCGGCGTCATGCCAGCGCAACGCCGGATCGGTGCGCATCCGCTGCTGCACCTCGGCGGCGGTTCGCAGGCCGAATTCCCGCGAACCGATTTCCGCGTATTCCTCGGCAAGTCCTTCGATCGCCGCGAGCCCGGCGCGGTGCAGGTCCTCCGGGGTCCAGTCGACCGTGGTGTGCATCCGGGCCAGTGCCGCGTAAGTCTCCGCCCCGCCCGGCAGCCAGCACAGCCCCGGCCGGTCGTCGGGCCGGCCGTGCGGCTGGATCTCGGCGTGCAGGACGTTGCGGTACGCGGCGAACGCCGGCCGGACCGCGTTGGCGAGCAGTCGATCCCGCTCGTCGGCGCTGCGCAACGGGGCCTGCCGTAACGGATCGCTTTCCGGAGCCGACAGGTAAGCGTCGAGGTGCGCGACCGCATCCCGGACGCGGTGCGCGACCGGCGTCCGCCCCGCCGCCACGCCGTGGCGGTGCCGATCCGCCGCTTTGGCAAGGAAATCGGGGATCGCGGCAAGCCGGGTCAGGAAGTCCTGTTCCTGCTGCGGCCCGGACGGCCGCACTGCGGGCAGGAGTTCGAGCAGCTTGGCGATCGGCGAGACCAGCAGGTCGTGCATGGTGTGTTCGACCAGCCGCGCGCCGAGCCGCGTCGCGACCGCCTCGGCCTGCTGCACCACCACACCGCGGGTGATCCGGTCTTCGGGCGGCGGATCGAGCGAGCGGGCCGCGGCGGCGATGCGCAGCGCGCGCTCCCGGATCGCGGACTCCGCGGACTCGTCGAGATCGCCCAGTCGGTGGTCGATTCCCGGTATTCCCTGCAGGAGTTCGTTCAGCGGATCCTCATCCGCCAGGATCTCGATCAGCTCGTCGGCGAGCTCGCGCGCGGTGTTCACCGGACCAGTCTGCCTGATGCGGCAACGCATTCGGCGAATTCGGCCAACGGGTGCAATTCACCCGAAGTAGGTCATGAAAAGGTACGAAGGCGAACGAAATGCGGAAAACCGGCTCGGTGCCCTCGAACCGACGCCGAGGGCACCGCAGGAATCGACGTCAGGAATCGAATCGTCCGGCGCGCACCCCGGCGACGAACGATCTCCATTGACCGCCCGAAACCGCGAAGTACCCCGCAGCCCGGTTCTTCGAATCCCGGACGGCCGCGCCGTCACCGAAGCGGCCGACCTCGACGCAGTCGCTCACCTGCGCCGACCGGCTCGACTTCCGCCAACCAACCGGCTGTGCCGTAGTCACGCAATGGCCTCCATCTCGTTCGCACACTTGGCGATGAACCCGATCGATTCGTCGTGATCCATCGCGAACGAGAGCAGGGTAGTGATCGCGTCCAGGTATTCCTGCGCTAGTCCGGGGTTGTACAGAAAGGCAGCGGATCGGTAGTGCTCCAAGTGGACGATCGGCTGCGCCTTCGGGAATTCGAACACCACGAACGGGCCGACGTGACCGGGATGCCAGGACGTCGAACCGCTCGCCACGACGCGGACTTCGATGTTGGACCATTCCGCCAGTTCCGCGACCTTGCGGAGCTGGTCGGCCATCACGGCGTGCCCACCGATCGGTTCCCGCAGCGCGTGTTCGCTGATGATCGCCGTCAGGTGCGGGCCGTTGCGCGCGGAGAGGATCTCCCGGCGGCCGACGCGCATCAGCACCAGCTTCTCCACCTCGCCGACCGGCCTGCCGCGCATCACGGCACGCGCGTAGTCGGAGGTCTGCAGCAGGCCGGGAACCAGCCCGGTGGCCACATTGGTGATGCGGGTGGCGGTGCGCTCGAACTCGATCAGCGCGGTCAGCTCCTGCCGCACGCCGGCGCGATCCGCGGTGAGCCAGTTCGGCACGTCGGCGTCGCGCGCCATCTCGACGAGTCGATCACGTTCGGTAGCCGAAACTCCCAGCGCCGTCACGAACGCGGCCACCACTTCCGGCGGCGGCACGGACTTGCCCGTCTCGTACCGCATCAGCTTGACGTGATTGGTGTCGAGCTCCTGTGCCAGCGCGCGGAGGCTCTTGCCGACCAGTTCCCGGGCTTCGCGCAGCTCAGCCCCGAGCGCACGGGCTTTCGGCGTGCCGCCAGTGGTACGGGTCATGAAACATAGCGAAACAGAATTCGGGTCTGGTAACTACTACCTGTTCAGGTAATTGGCCAGCCGTTTCAGTACCACCAGAATGGTACGTGCGACGACGACGTCCGATCAGGAAGGCACCGGCCAGTCTCGCAGCCGCCCGGCTCGTCCTCGGTGTCCAGCACCGCGATCCCGGCGGCGTCGTACCCCCGGAACCGGCTGCCGGACGCGACAAGCGGCGGACGCCTCAGTCGAGTTGGAACAGGCGGTGATCTTGCATGCCTCACCCGTTTCGCTGGCAACCCGGCGATGGGCAGCGCCACGCCACGCAGAAACCCCGGCCCCGTGGCGGTTTTCCGGTGGACGCGCAGGTCGAGACGCTGTGCGGCAGGGAGATCACCGTGGACAACTCCGACGTCGCATGGCTGTGGACGACGTGCCCGGAGTGCAACCGGTTCGCGCACGAGCTGACCGGTACTCCGATCGCGCCCTGTAGTCCAGGTCCTCCCACAGGGTGAATTGGGATCTTCCGTACGGGCGACCCAGACCGTACTGTGTCGTCACCCGTACGAAGCCCGGAGAACAACAGCACATCTCCGGCGCACGGGCGTCCTGCCACGACACCGGAGGATGCGATGGCGCACGAAGCGGCGACGGCCGAGGATTCCCGACTACCCATCCGAACCCTGGTCGCCGCCAGCATCGGCAACGCGGTCGAGTGGTACGACTGGACCATCTACACCGCCTTCAGCGTCTACTTCGCCGCGGCGTTCTTCCCCGGTGAGCTCGCGCTGATCAACACACTGGCCACGTTCGCGCTGGCCTTCTTCTTCCGCCCGCTCGGCGGCTGGCTGCTCGGGCGGTTCGCCGACCTCCGGGGCCGCAAGACGGCGATGCTGGTGACCATCTCGCTGATGGCCGGTGGCTCGCTGATCATCGGCCTGCTGCCGACATTCGAGTCGATCGGCTGGGCCGCGGCGATCCTGCTGGTCCTGGCGCGCATCGGGCAGGGCCTCTCGCTCGGCGGCGAGGTGTCCAACGCATCGGCCTACCTGGCGGAGATCGCCCCGGCCGCCAAGCGCGGCCGCTACTCGGCGTTCTTCTACATCTCGACCGGCTCCGCGCTGCTCGTCGCCTCGCTGCTCGGCTACGCGCTGACGGCGCTGCTCACCGAGGAGCAGCTCACCGACTTCGGCTGGCGGATCCCGTTCCTGATCGGCGGCGTGCTCGGGCTGCTGGGCATCTGGTTGCGCCGCACGCTCGAGGAGACCGAGCAGTTCGAGGACAACCGCGCCAAGGCCAAGGCGCTGAAGAATCCGCTGTGGATGACGCTCAAGTACCACCCCAAGGCGGTCGGCCAGCTGGTGGGCTTCAGCATGCTGTCCACGCTCTGCTACTACACGTTCTTCAGCGCGCTGACGCCGTTCGCGGTGAAGACCCGGCACGCTGATGCCACCGACGTGTTCCTAGCGCTGTCGATCGCCACCGCGCTGTTCATCGCGCTGCAGTACCCGATGGGCGCGCTGTCGGACCGCATCGGGCGAAAGCCGCAGCTGCTGGTGTGGTCGGCGGCGATCGCGGTCCTCATCGTGCCGCTGTCCACATTGGTCCGTCCCGGGCTGGGCGGCCTGCTCGTGGTGTTCTGCGTGGGAATCGCGTTGTACACCGCGATGACCTCGATCGCTCCGGCGATCATGTCGGAGCTGTTCCCGACCGAGCTGCGCGGCCTGGGCATCGGCGCCTGGTACAACCTCACCGTCGCGATCTTCGGCGGCACCGCGCCGCTGGTGATCCAGACGCTGGCGCGCTACGAGCTGTCGACGATGTTCTTCTGGTACATCGCAATCGCCTCGGCGATCGCGTTCTTCGTGATCCGCACACTGCCCGAGACCAAGGGCACCGAGCTCCGCTGATCTCGGCCCGGACGACGAAGGGCACCTCCGGTCGGAGGTGCCCTTCACTTCGGGGAAATCGTCCTCAGCGGAGCGGGACGAGGTCGTCGGCGTGGACCACCTCTCGGCGTTGTTCCGCCGGCAGCTCGTGCGTCGAGCGGCCGATCAGGTCCGGCAGTTCAGCCGCGTCGTAGGCGACCACGCCGCGGCCCACGACCTTGCCCGCCGGGTTGACCAGCTCGACCACGTCGCCACCGTCGAACGCGCCCTCCACCGCCGTGATGCCCGCCGCCAGCAGGGAACGGCGGCGCTTGACGACCGCCGCCACCGCACCGTCGTCCAGCCACAGCCGGCCGTTGGCCCCGGCCGCGTGCGCCAGCCAGAAGCGGCGCGCCGAGAGCCTGCTGCCGGTCGCCGCGAAAGCGGTGCCGACATCGGCCGGGCCGAGCGCGCGCTCGGCCAGCGCGGCGGAGGTCAGCAGCACCGGAATCCCCGAGGAGCAGGCGACCCTCGCCGCCTCCACCTTCGACGCCATGCCACCGGTGCCTAGCCCGGACGCGCCGGTGCGGCCGGCGTGCACGCCCGCCATGTCCGCGTCGCCGTTGACCTCCCGGATGGCAGAAGCGTCGCCGCGGCGCGGATCGCCGTCGTACAGGGCATCCACATCGGACAGCAGGACCAGCGCGTCGGCGCCCACCAGGTGCGACACCAGCGCGGCCAGCCGGTCGTTGTCGCCGAAGCGGATCTCGTGCGTCGCGACCGTGTCGTTCTCGTTGACCACCGGTACCGCGCCGAGGCCGAGCAGCCGGTCCAAGGTGCGCTGCGCATTGCGGTAGTGACCGCGGCGCACCACGTCGTCCGCGGTCAGCAGCACCTGCCCGACCGTCAGGTCGTAGCGCGAGAAGGACTCCGCGTACGCGTGCGCCAAGGCCTGCTGGCCGACGCTCGCCGCCGCCTGCTGGGTCGCGAGGTCCTTCGGCCTGCGGCTCAACCCCAGCGGCGCGATGCCCGCCGCGATCGCTCCCGACGACACCAGCACCACGTGACCGCCGGCGGCGACCCGCCGGGCCACGGTGTCGACCAGCGTCGCCAGCCGCTCCGCGTCCAGGCCGCCCTTCGTGGTGGTCAGCGACGACGACCCGACCTTCACCACGACGCGCTGCGCCGCGGCGACCGCCTTCCTGGTCGCCGAGAGCTGATCGCTCACCGGCCGTCCTCCTCGACGTACTGGCCGAACTCGTCCAGCGCGCTGCGGCGCGCCTTCTTCGCCGCCTTGCGGTCGGACGCCGAGATCCGGTCGTCGTGGTCGATGCGCAGGTCGGTGCCCCGTCGGCCGAGCACGCCCGCCACGCCGGCCGGCGTGGACGGCTCCCAGTCGAAGGTCATGTTGCCGATGGTCACCTGGCTGCCGGGCTTCGCGCCCCGCTTGGCCAGGGCCTCCTCGACGCCGAGCTTCGCCAGCCGGTCGGCGAGGAAGCCGATCGCCTCGGTGTTGCCGAAGTCGGTCTGCCGCACCCACCGCTCCGGCTTCTCGCCGCGCACCACGAACGCGTCCTCGAACTGGGGATCGGGTTCGACAGTGAAGTTGCCTGCGTCGACGGCCGCGGGCCGGACCACCACTCGCGCCGGCTCCGGCGGCGGCAGCTGCGCGCGGTAGCGCTCGACCTCGGCGGCCATCGCGAAGCTCAGCTCGCGCAGCCCTTCGCGGGACGCGGTGGACACCTCGAACACCGGCCAGCCGCGCGCCTCCAGGTCCGCCTTGACCAGCTCGGCCAGTTCGCGGGCCTCCGGCACGTCCATCTTGTTGAGGACGACCATCCGCGGGCGGGACTCCAGGTCCTGGCCGCCCTGCTCGGCCTTCAGCGCCGGGGTGTACTGCGCCAGCTCGTTCTCCAGCGCGTCCACATCGGACAGCGGATCGCGGCCGGGTTCGAGCGTGGCGCAGTCCACCACGTGCACCAGGACCGCGCAGCGCTCGATGTGGCGCAGGAAATCCAGGCCCAGGCCGCGGCCCTCGCTGGCGCCCGGGATCAGCCCCGGCACGTCCGCCACGGTGAACACCGTCTCGCCCGCGGTGACCACGCCGAGGTTGGGCACCAGCGTGGTGAACGGGTAGTCGGCGATCTTCGGCCGCGCCGCGGACAGCACCGAGATCAGCGACGACTTGCCGGCCGACGGGAATCCGACGAGGCCGACGTCGGCGACCGACTTCAGCTCCAGCACCAGGTCGAACTGCTCCCCCGCCTCACCGAGGAGCGCGAAGCCGGGCGCCTTGCGCGCCTTGGACGCCAGCGCGGCGTTGCCCAGCCCACCGCGGCCGCCCGCGGCGGCGACGAAGGTGGTGCCGACGCCGACGAGGTCCGCCAGCACCTCGCCGTCCTCGGTCATCACCACGGTGCCGTCCGGGACCGACAGGACGAGGTCGCCGCCCTGCGCGCCGTTGCGCATGCTGCCCTGGCCCGGCTTGCCGTTGGCCGCGCGGGCGTTCGGGCGGTAGTGGAAGTCGAGCAGGGTGTGCACGTTGGGATCCACGACGAGCTGGACGTCGCCGCCCTTGCCGCCGTTGCCGCCGTCCGGCCCGCCCAGCGGCTTGAACTTCTCCCGGTGCACCGAGGCGCAGCCATGCCCGCCGTCGCCTGCCGCGACGTGGATGGTCACGCGGTCAACGAACCGCGACACGAATGCCTCCAGGAAACTCCGGCCGAGCCCGGCCCGGCGTAAAACTGTCTGGGGCGCCTCGCACGTGAACGCGCACGTCACCCACCTCGATGGTGCCGCGCGAGACGCGTTGCTGCCGGGAGGCGTGACCACCCGCACAACGAAAACGACGAGGGGCGGGCCGGACTAGCCGGACCCGCCCCTCGTCGGGAACTACTTCGCAGCCGAGAGCCGGATCAGGCCTCGGCCGGCAGCACGCTGACGGCCTTGCGGCCGCGGTAACGTCCGAACTCGACGGTACCGGCGGACAGCGCGAACAGGGTGTCGTCGTTGCCTCGGCCAACGTTCAGGCCGGGGTGGAACTTGGTGCCCCGCTGACGGATCAGGATCTCGCCGGCCTTGACGACCTGGCCGCCGTAGCGCTTCACCCCGAGGTACTTGGGGTTAGAGTCGCGGCCGTTCCGAGAGCTGGATGCGCCCTTCTTGTGTGCCATGACTACTCAGGTCCTCACTTCGTGATGCCGGTGACCTCAACGCGGGTCAGCTTCTGACGGTGACCCTGGCGCTTGTGGTAGCCGGTCTTGTTCTTGAACTTGTGGATGCGGATCTTGGGGCCCTTGGTCTGCTCGACCAGCTTGCCGGTCACCGACACCTTGGCCAGCGCGTCGGCGTCGGTCGTGACATCAGAGCCATCGACGACCAGAAGCGCCGGGAAACTGACCTCGGAGCCCAGCTCGCCCTCGAGCTTCTCGACCTCGACGACGTCCCCGACAGCCACCTTGTACTGCTTGCCGCCGGTCTTGACGATCGCGTACATGAGTCGGAAGTCTCCTGCTGCTCGGTTTCGCTACTTCACCAGGTCTGCGGCGGACGTCCACCTCGACCGCGTGGGACGAGGATTCCTACCACGCCGCCGGTGCAGCGCCTCGGTGGGTTCCTGTCTCGGCAGCCGAGCCGCACGGGCGATCGCATTCGAAACAGGCGTTTTATCTCTCCGCCCGTCCGGCGGCGAGAAGTTCTCACCCATCATACAGACCGCTTTCCGGACCCCGATCGACCGGGGGCGTACCGCGGGAGGAACCGGCCACGAGGGCCGATGACGAGCGAGCCGCGACAGCGTACGACCGCCGGAACCGCGTGGTCAAATCCAGCCACGGTCGCCGTCTGATCTGCCAGGCTCTGACCTGCGCTTGCTACGGTGAGGCGCTATTGATCGGAACTGGGGAAACAAAGCGTGACTGACATCGCATCGGAGACCGACCCGGGCGAGCGCGCCACCCCCGAAGCCCCCATTCCAGGCCCGGTGCGGCGGTTCGGCCCCGTGCTGCTCGGCCTGTCGGCGATCGTCCCGCCGCTGATGATGCTTCGGGAAGTGCTGCGCTACCCGCAGATGCACTTCTACGACTACTGGTGGGTCCTGCTCGACCTCACCGACGACGACGGCTCGTTGCGCCCGGAGGCGCTGTTCGGGTTCCGCAACGAGCACCCGTTCGTGCTGCCCAGCCTGCTGTTCTGGCTCAGCGCCCGGTTCGGGCACGGCCTCAACCAGCCGCTCGGGCTGGTGATCATCGCGTTCGGGGTCGCCAGCGTCCTGCTGGTGTGGGCGATGCTGCCGAAGTCGCTGAACCCGTGGCAGCGGGCCGGGCTGGTGGCGGCCGCCGCCACGCTGGTGTTCAACCCGCACGGCATCCACAACTACGTGCGCTCGATGAGCGGGGCGTCCTGGATCCTCGCGCTGATGCTGGTGCTCGCCGCGCTGCTGGCGATGCAGCGCGAACACCGGGTGCTCGCGATCGTGTTCGGGCTGCTGGCGTCGATCAGCTACGGCACGTCGTTCGCGGTGTGGCCGGCGCTGGCGCTGGTGGCGTGGCTGCGCGGGGACCGCCGCCGCTGGGTCGCGACGCCGCTGGTGGTCGGGTTCCTCGTGGTGGCCTCGTGGCTGGTGCTGCGCGGCCCGCAGGGCGGTGGCGGCGCTTCGCCGACCGACGATCCGGCGCAGGCGCTGCTCGCCGGGCTGAGCATGCTCGGCATGGTGTGGACCGGCACCGAGCCGTCGATCGCGCTGATCGCGGGCGTGGCGGGCCTGGCCGTACTCGTGCTGCACGTCCGGCAGACACGCGAGGAGTTCCGCAGCGCCGCGCCGTGGTGGGGGCTGGCGGTCTACGCGGCCGGCTGCGCGGTGATGATCTCCGGCTCGCGGGCCGCGTTCGGCGAGGCCGCCGGGCTGCAGAGCCGGTACAACAGCATGACCGCCGCGCTGTGGATCGCGGTGCTGGTGATCGTGGTCGCCTGGCCGCGCTGGCCGAAGGTCCGCACCGTCGCCGTGGCGGGCACGGTGCTGGCCACCGTCGCACTCGGCGCTCCCATGGCGCAGAGCGTGCGCTCCGATGCGCCGAACCAGAACCTGCTCGCCATCGCCGCGCGCATCGGCCACCCCGACGCGTTCGAGGACCGGTTCCCCGAGCCGGACCGCCTGCTGCCGCGGCTGCAGGCGCTCGGGCACTACCCGTTCTCCGGCGAGTTCACGCTCGGCTGCCCCGACGGCCTGGAGATCGGCGACCGGGTCAGCACCGCGGACTGGCGGACGCCCAGCGACGGCGCGCTGCGCGAGCCGCGCCCGGACGGCCGCGACGTGGTGCTCAACGTGGAGACCGACCAGATCCAGGGCGGGGCCCGGATGCTCAAGGGCTGGGCGATCTCCGGCATCGAGCGGGCCGACTGCGTCGCCGTGCTCGACCAGACCGGCACGGTCATCGGCGGCGGCGTGGTCGACATCCCGCGCTCGGACGCGGAAGCCCAGACGCCCGGCATCGAGATCGGCCTGGGCTTCGAGGCGGTCGCCCCCGCGCAGCCCGGGCCGGTGCGCGTCGCCTTCCACTTCCCCGACGGCTGGTGGATCCGGCCCCTCACGGAAAGCCCGCAGGTCAAGTCATGACGGAAGCCGCACCGGAAGTCGAGGTCTCGCTGCTGGCCCCGGCCAAGAACGAACGGGAGAACCTGCCCCGGCTGTTCGCCGAGATCCGCGACGCTATGCAGCAGCAGCCCCGGAGCTGGGAGCTGCTGGTCGTCGACGACGGCAGCACCGACGACAGCTGGCAGGTGATCGCCGAGCAGGCGCGGCAGGATTCCCGGTTCCGCGGCATCCGGTTGCGGCGCAACTTCGGCAAGGCCGCGGCGCTGGCCGCGGGCGTCGCCGAGGTCCGCGGGCGGTTATTGGTGACGCTGGACGCCGACCTGCAGGACGACCCCGCCGAGATCCCGCGCCTGCTCGACGAGCTCGACGACGGGGCCGACCTGGTCGGCGGCCACAAGGCGCAGCGGCAGGACCCGCTGGGCAAGCGGCTGCCGTCGAAGGTGTTCAACTGGGTCACCGGGCTGATCACCGGCCTGAAGCTCGCGGACCACAACTGCGGGCTGAAGGCCGCGCGCACCGAGGTCTACCGGCGCGTGCCGCTGTACGGGGAGCTGCACCGCTACATCCCGGCGCTGGCGCACCAGCTGGGCTACCGGGTGCGCGAGCTGGCCGTGCACCACCGGCCGCGGGTGCACGGCAAGTCCAACTACGGGTTCGAACGGTACGTGCGCGGCGCGCTGGACCTGCTCACGGTCGTCGCGCTCACCCGCTACGGGCGGCGCCCGGCGCACCTCTTCGGCGGGCTGGGGCTGCTGGCCGGGACGATCGGCACGCTGATCCTGCTCTACCTGACCGGGGTGTGGGTGTTCACCGAGCAGTCGATCGGCACCCGTCCGCTGCTGACGCTGGGCATCCTGCTGGAGATTTTCGCTGTGCAGATGATCTCCGTGGGCCTGCTCGCGGAGCTGGTGCTGCACCGGACCGGGCGGGACCGGGATGTGGATGTGCTGGTGGCCGATCAGACGACGACCGAAAACCCGGCGCAGTCCGCCTGATCGTGTTCGGGTCGCTGTGCGGACTCGTTTCCGGAACTGTTTCGCGCGGCGGGGGCGCTCGCGGAGGCGGACCAAGCCGCAGCGTCGCTCCAACAACGAATGCCGCGCGCCGCCGCGGCAAGACCGACGCTATTGCACCCCAGCACACCCACCCGCTACGACCAGGCAGAACGCGCGGCACCGCGGGCATGCAAATGCGGTCCGGCGGACGCGCGAGGGGTGCGCACAAGTGCGGGCGATCAGCGCCCGTATGGTCTCCACGTGCACCCAGGGTCGGCGAAAAAACTTCGGCTGTACGCCTCGCTGCTCGGGCTCGTCGGCACCGTGCTGGCGTTGCTCGTGCCCTTCCTACCTGTCAATCACGATGTGGTGACATTACGGTGGCCAACCGCTGAAGGCACCAGATCGGTGTCCGCTCCGTTGGTCGCCTACTCACCGCTGTGGCTCGACACGAAGGTGCCGTGCGCGGCCGCGCGCAGCCTGGACGCGCGCACCGCGGGGCCGGCGATCCTGCTGAGCACCAATCCGCCGTCCTCGGACTACGGCAGGCTGACCGGGCTGACGCTGCAGGTCGACGAGGGCCAGGCCGCTCTGTTCTCCAAGGGGCGGCAGATCAGTACGGTGCAGCTGCCCGCCGGCGCGTGCTCGATCGACGTGCGCGCGGACGCCGATGGCACCACCGCGAGCATCGACGGGCAGGCGTGGGCGCGCATTCTCGGCGATCAGCGCCCGCAGCTGACCGGCATCTACTCGTCGCTGGACAACGCCGTGGACGACGTGCGCGGGCTGTCCTTCGAGGCGCGCGTCGACAACCGGTTCAGCAGCTACGCGACGCCGCTCAAGCTCGTGGTGATCGCCCTAGCCGTGGCCGCGTTCATCGGTTCGGTGCTCTGCCTGCGGAAGCTGGACACGCGCGCCGGCCGTCGCGCGCCGCGGCTGGCCCCGCTGCGCTGGTGGAAGCCGACGTTCCGCGACGTCTCGGTGTTCGGCGCGCTGGGCCTGTGGTGGCTGATCGGCGCGATGACGTCCGACGACGGTTACGTGCTGAGCATGGTGCGGTCGGCCGAGAGCGCCGGGTACGTCAGCAACTACTACCGCTGGTTCGCCAACCCCGAGTCGCCGTTCGGCTGGTTCTACGAGTTCTACGCGCTGTGGGTGCAGATCTCGACGGCGACGCCGTGGGTGCGGCTGCCCGCGCTGCTGATGGGCATCGTCAGCTGGTTGCTGATCAGCCGCGAGGTGCTGCCGAGACTTGGCCAGCAGGTGCGGCGCAGCAACGCCGCAGGCTGGGCCGCCGCCGCGGTGTTCCTGGCGTTCTGGCTGCCCTACAACAACGGGCTCCGGGCCGAGCCGGTCGTGGTGCTGTTCTCGCTGCTGGCGCTGTGCGCCGTCGAGCGCGCCGTGGCGACCGGCCGGCTGATGCCCGCCGCGCTGGGCCTGGTCGGCGCCGCCCTATCGGTGGGCGTCAACCCGCACGGCCTCGTCGCGGTGCTGCCCTACATCGCCGCGATCAAGCCGCTGTACCGGCTGGTCCGCAAGCGGGCCCAGGATTTCGGCTGGTTGCCGGTGCTGGCGCCGATCTCCGCTTCCGGGTTCGTGATCCTGACGCTGGTGTTCTACGACCAGACCTGGCAGTCGGTCATGGACGCGATGGAGCTCAAGACCACCTTCGGCCCGAACGGCCGCTGGTACGAGGAGCTCAACCGCTACAGCCTGCTGTTCAGCCAGAGCCCGGACGGCTCGCTGACCCGACGGTTCCCGGTGCTGCTGGTGATCCTCTGCCTGGCCACCTGCGCCGTGGTGCTGCTGCGGCGCGGCCGCATCCGCGGTGCCGGGCTCGGCCCGAGCCGGCGGCTGCTCGCGGTCACCGCGATGTGCTTCGCGGTGCTCGCCCTGACCCCGACCAAGCACACCCACCACTTCGGCATCTTCGCCGCCTTCGGCGGTGCCCTGGCGGCGCTGACCGCGCTGGCCACCAGCACCACCGTGCTGCGCTCCCGCCGCAACCGGGCCGCCTTCGTCGCCGGTCTGATGGTGATCCTGGCGTTCGCCTCCACCGGGCCGAACGCCTGGTGGTACGTCTCGGGCTGGGGCGTTCCGTGGTTCGACAAGCCGCCGTCGATCAGCGGGCACAACTTCAGCACGCTGTTCCTGGTGTTCGCCGCGATAGCGGGCGTGATCGCGCTGATCGAGCACCTGCGCATCGACGAGAACAACCCGAAGATCGTCGACGAGCGCTGGGACAGCCCGGAGAAGCGCAGCCGCGCCCTGCGGCTGGGCACCGCACCGTTGTCGCTGCTCTGCGCGCTGATGGTGTTCGGCGAGCTCGCCGCGTTCGGCAAGGCCATCCAGGAGCGCGGCGACAGCTACAGCCTGTCCACGGACAACGTCAAGCAGCTCACCGGCACCAGCTGCGGGTTGTCGGACTACATCGGGGTCGAGACCGATCCGCAGGCCAGCGTCCTGCCGGTGGCGCCCGACCAGCCCTCGGTGGTCGCGCCGACCCGGGACCCGGCGGTGCCGGTGCCGCCGCGCCGTCTGGCCGGCCGGGAAACCGCCGAGCAGTACCTGCAGCCCAAGCAGGTGGGCTTCACCCGGCCCGGCGTGCCCGCCAGCGACGGCGTCGACTCGGATGCGCCGAGCTGGAAGCCGCCGCACCAGTTCGGCGGCGACAACGCGCCGGCCTGGGGCAGTTTCGACGAGGCCGGCACCAACACCGGCGAACTGCGCACTCCCTGGTACGACATCCCGGATTCGGCCCGCAACGGCGAGGTGCCGATGGCGGTGAGCCTGGCGGGCGCGGAGACCGGCGCGAACTTCGTGGTCCTCGAATTCGGCAAGGACACCGATCGGGGCTTCGAGATCACCGGCCGCTACACCGTGGAGCAGGGCCCGCCGCCCGGGTGGCGGGATCACCGCTACATGCTCGGCGCCGAGGCCGAGGGCGCGACGAAGATGCGGCTGATCGCCGTCGACCAGGCGCTGGGCCGGGAAGGCTGGATCGCGGTGACCGCGCCGCGGGTGCCGAAGCTGACGAACATGACCGAGGTCATCGGGAACAGCGCGACGTTCGTCGAGTGGCCGGCCGCGCTGGTGCACCCGTGCCTGCGGATTTCCGGTCTGTACAACGGGATCGCGGAGATGCCGCAGTTCCGGGTGTCGGCCGGCGAGGAGGTCCGGGACGTCGGTGAGGGCTGGTCGTCGCCGGACGCCGGCGGGCCGTTCGGCTGGCTGACGATCGCGTCCAGCGTCCGCGAGCTGCCGACCTACCTGCGCAACGATCCGCAGCAGGACTGGGGTTCGTTGTACGTGGTGCACCCGTACGACGCGGATGCGCTGCCCGCGCAGGCGGCGATCGAGGTGCATTCGGAGACCCACTGGGGCACCTGGTCGCCCGGCCCGCTGACGCAGGCCCTGGAGCTGCCGGGCGACATGCCCAGCTCCGACGACCGCACGGACATCCCGACGTTCGACGACAAGCAGGACTGACCCGGGCAGCAGGGCCCCGCCGACCGAACGAGCCGGTCGGCGGGGCCCTTCGCGTTCCGGTGTTGGGGTCGATGGGCATCATGGGGTCGTGAGCCGGTATCGGGAGCGGCCGCCGGTCGGCGCGCTGACCGGGGCGATCGCCTGCGTGTGGACGCACGGGGCGGACGCGGACTGCCACGTGCAGCGGGTGGTCCCGGACGGCTGCGTGGACCTGATCTGGATGGGCGATCGCCTCGACGTGGTCGGGCCGGACACCTCCGCCCGGCTCGCGGAGCTGCCGCCGGGGAGCCGCATCACCGGGATCCGGGCCAGGCCCGGCGCCGCCCGGCTGCTGCTGGGCGACATTCCGCCCACCGAGCTGCGCGATCTGCAGGTCGACGGCCTGGACTGCTGGGGCGCCTCGATCCGGTACGCAGTGGACAGGATCAGCGAGGCGCCGGAGCAGGCGGGGCGGGTTCTCGAGGAGTTCGCCTGCTCCCGGTTGTCGGAGTACCGGCCCGATCCGGCGCTCGCGGCCGTCGTCGCGGCCCTGGACTCGCCTGCCCCGCTCGCGGTTCCGGCTCTCGCCGACACCCTCGGGTTGTCCGAGCGCCAGCTGCGGCGACGCGTCACCGCCGCCGTCGGCTACGGCCCGCAGACCCTCGCCGCGGTGCTCCGCTTCCAGCGGGCGGCGCGGCGCGGCACCGGCCCTGGCGGGCTCGCGGAGCTCGCCCACGTCACCGGCTACGCCGACCAGGCGCACCTCACGCGCGAATTCCGCCGCCTGGCCGGCGTGACCCCGGGTCGGTACTTCAGCCCGCTTCCGCACAACCACCCGTGAGTACTTCTGGTCGCTGTAGAGCCTGTTTCCGAACTTGCTCTGCGTGGCGGTGCGGGTAGCGGAACCTCAGAGGCCTTCTCGCTGTGGGATCCCCGACTCATGAATGCCAATTCACCACGTCGGGGCTGTCCTCGCGAGAAGACCCCTGAGAACCCGCAGCGGTGCAAGCTGCGTAGGTGGGCTAAGCGGCTTCGCCGCTTCAAATACAAACCCCGCGCTACCACACCTCACACCACGACATCCAAAACAGCCTCTATAGCAACCAAAAGTAGACACGGCACGGGACGATCAGCCTCGGTCGGCCAGAGCCCTCCAGAACTCCAGGCGGTGCTCGGCGGCGAAGCCGGTCCCGGCAATCTGGTCCGGGTGCAACGACTGCACTCGCGGCTCGGCGGCCGAGAACCGCGGCCAGCCGGGCAGATCCGGCCCGTTGGGGTCGCCGCTGCGCGCGAAGTTCGCCCAGTAGCGGTTCATCGTCGCCGCCAGCCGCCGCTGCGCGTCGTTCAGCGGCGCCGGCTCGCCGAGGTCGAACTGGTAGGGCACCTCGGCGGAGTGGTGGGCGCCCGGCGGGAATCCAGGCGGGAACGGCACGACCGGCGGCGCGTCGCGGTCGGCGAACTCGTAGACGTAGGTGGCGGTGTCCACGCTCAGGGCGTGCGCGAAATCCCACACCGAGCGCGCCCACGCGCAGTCGCCGACCACGTCCGCCCACGCCACGCTCGGCGTCGGGTACGCCCCGGCGGGGTACTGCTGCGCGACGTCGTCCGCCGCGGCGTCGAAGGCCTCGACGAGCAGCTTGTCGTAGCCGTCGGCCGTGATCGGCTGACCGGCTGCGTCCCAGAACAGCGCCGTGAACAGCCGGGCCTCGTCCCGGGTTCCGCCGGTGAGGACCGGGACCCGGTGGAACCGCCCGGCGGGCAGCGCCTGCGTCGGTGATTCCGGCAGCACCGCACCGCCGAACGCCGGCCTGCTGAACACCGACGACACGTTGACCAGCTGCTCGACCGAAACGCGGCGCAGCTGCTCGATCGCCGGCCCCTGCCCTGGCCGCACCCAGCCGAGCTCGCCGACCAGGTGCTCGGCCAGGGCTTCGAGTTCCACTGTGGACAACCACATCGTCGGCAGGTCCGGCGAGCCCGGCGCCCAGCCGTTGGCCGGGGCCTGCAGCAGCGCGAAGCCGCTCTGCACGATCGCCCGGTGGAACAGCCCGGCCGAGCCGGGCGCTACCAGGTGCGCGCTGACGTTGAGCCCGCCGTAGGACTCGCCGAACAGCGTCACGTTGCCCGGGTCTCCGCCGAACTCGCCGATGTTGCGCTGCACCCAGCGCAGCACCGCCTGCTGGTCTTCGAGGCCGAAACCGCCGCCTCCCGCCAGGCCCGGGTAGCCGAAGTTGCCGAAGATGCCCAGCCGCGAATTCGGCGTGACCACGACGACGTCCTCGGCGGTGGCGAGCCGGTGAGCGTCGAAGATCTCGCCCTCGCCATTGGCCCCGCCGCCGCCGTGCAGCCACACCATCACCGGCTTGCGGCCGCCGCTACGGGGCGCGGTCACGTTCAGGAACAGGCAGTCCTCGTCCAGGCTCGCGATGTCGGCGAAGTCCTGCGGGAGCTGCGGGCACGGGTTTCCCGGCTCGGTCGCGTCCCGCACGTCCGGCCACGGCTCGACGGGCTGCGGCGAGCTCCAGCGCAGCTCGCCGACCGGCGGCGCGGCGTAGGGAATCCCCTGGAAGAGCCGGTGCTCCTCGAAGGTCAGGCCGCGCACGCGACCCGAGTCCAGCTCCACGATGTCTTCCACGGCACCTCCGTGCGTTGCCGGCTCACCCGGACCGGGTGGCCAGGTCGAACATGGTCGCGAGCTCGCGGGCGTAGCGGTCGGCGTCGGCGTCGGGTTCCACCCCGAGGCGCAGTGCGACGCCGTCCAGCGCGTGGCGCAGCGCCACGGCCATCACGTGCGGGTCGAAGTCCCGGAACTCCCCCGTCAGCTGGCCGGCGCGGAGCATTTCCCGCAAGCCTTCGAGTTCCCGCCGGTGCGGCAGCGCCGCGTCGTCGCCGCGCTCGTTCAGGAAGATCTCGGTGAGCGCCCGGATCTTCCGGTGGTGCGCGCGGTAGAAGTCCACACTGGACTCGATGAACGCCCGGAGCCGGCCGCGCGCCGTGCCCGCAGCCTCGATGCGCTCCCCCACCAGCTCCTCGGCCGCCGCGTAGACGTCGGTGACCACCTGCTGCATCAGCTCGGCCTTGCTCCGGAAGTGGTAGGAGATCATCCCCGTGCTGCTCAGGCCCGCCCGCTTGGCGATCTGCCCGAACGACGCGCGCGAGTATCCGAGCTCGACGATCGTGTCGATGGCGGCCTCGACGATCTGCGCCCGCCGGCCCCGCTCGGTAAACGACCGTCCTTGCTCACCTGAGCCGGAATTTGCTCGCATGAGCAAAACCTAGCACAGGCGAGCAAGAATGGGAGCGCCGCGGATCAGACTTGGTCGTAGGCGCGGAGGGTGCACAGGGCATCGATGGCCACCCGCGGCCGCCCCTCCAGGCGGGTGCCGGGCGCCCACGCGCGCCACCGGATCGGCCAGCCGCCGTCGTCCTCCTGCAAGGCCGCGAGGTGGTCGAGCCCGCGGGCCATCTCGTCGTCGGAGAACCACGAACGTGCCAGGCTCGTCGGCTCCGGCGCGTAGTCCCAGACGCAGTGCAGCTCGCCGGGCGCGTAGCCGGGAGGCACCTGAGCCCGTTCGGGATGCTGCGGATCGAGCAGCACGAACCCCTTCTCCCGCACGAGCGCGCCCAGCTTCCCGGCCGCGGCACGTGCCCGATCGCGATCCGGCACGTGGTCGAGGAACGACACCGCGGCCTGCACCTCGTAGGGGTGGCTCTCGGTCAGCTCCTCGATCCGCCGCCAGCAGAACTCGGTGGCCCCGGTCAGCCACGGGTGCTCGATCCGGTTCTTGTGCAGCAGGGCCGCGAGCAGGCCGGTGGAGAGCAGGTTCCCCTCGGGCTCCTCGACGATCGGAATCCACGGCGCGTGCGGGTAGTCCCGCAGCCGCGTGTCGCCTCCAGGCACGCCGCCGTCCGGGCGCGTGATCGACATCAGGTAGTCGCAGACCCGCGCCACCGCGGCCCCGTCGCAGGCCCCGACCTCGTCGAGGATCATCAGCGCTGTGAAGGTCTGCAGCGGCTGGCTGAGCGGGCCGCGCGAGTCGGGCTCCAAGGCGTAGCCGTAGCCGCCGTCCGCGCAGCGGTAGGCGTCGAGCGCGGCCAGCACCCCGTCGGCGCTTCCTCCGGCGAACAAGAACTCGAAACGGCGTTGTTCCAGCACGCGCGCGGTCAGCCAGACGAACCGCTCGACGGCGGCCACGCGCTCTTCGGTGCATCGAATCATGCACCGAAGATAAGAAGAATGGCCGAGCCGTTCTTGAACGAATCGGCCATTCCGCGAATTTCTCTGCCTTCGGTGGCAGCCCCGGACGGGGCTACTCCACGGGCGGCCCCGCCGGGCGGGACGCGGACCGGCGAACCCGCCGCACTGGAGCGGCCGGAGCGACGCTCGGCAGGCCGTTCTGGGCGGCCTCCTGCGGCTCGGCCGGCTTGCTGACCACCAGCGGCGTCGCCGCCGCGCCGGCGCTGCCGGCGGCCCGCGTCGCCTTGCGCCGCGG
Source organism: Saccharopolyspora elongata (assembly GCF_004348985.1). Taxonomy (GTDB): domain Bacteria; phylum Actinomycetota; class Actinomycetes; order Mycobacteriales; family Pseudonocardiaceae; genus Saccharopolyspora; species Saccharopolyspora elongata. Next base: position 53,042 of record NZ_SMKW01000036.1, read on the forward strand.
GCGACCGTTCGCCGCTGCCGGCTTCGCCTCGGGCTCGACCGCCTTCGGCTCGACGACCGGCTTCGCCGCCTCCGCCTTCGGCTCGACGACGGGCTCCGGCTTCGGCGCCGCCGGCTCGGCCTTCGCCGCCGGCTTCGGCTCGGCCTTCACGGCCTCGACGGGCTCCGGCTTGGTCTCTTCGGCCTTGACGGCCTCCGCCTTCGGCTCCTCGGCCTTGGCACGCTCGACCTTGGGCTCTTCGACCTTCGGCGCCTCGACCTTGGGCTCTTCGGCCTTCGGTGCCTCAACCTTGGGCGCCTCGACCTTCGGCTCTTCAACCTTCGGCGCCTCGGTCTTGGGTGCCTCTGCCTTGGCCTCGGTGCGAGTCTCCTGCTGGGCGGGCTGCTCGTGCTCGTGCTGCTTGCCCCGCTGCCGGTTCCGCCGGGCACCGTTGTTGCCGCTCGGCTGCCCGTTCGGGTGCGTGACCGGTTCGGTCGAGACGAGCAGGCCGCGGCCGCGGCAGTGCTCGCAGGTGCTGCTGTAGGCCTCCAGCAGGCCGGTGCCGACCCGCTTGCGGGTCATCTGCACCAGGCCCAGCGAGGTCACCTCGGCGACCTGGTGGCGGGTGCGGTCCCGGCCCAGGCACTCGGTGAGGCGGCGCAGCACCAGGTCGCGGTTCGACTCCAGCACCATGTCGATGAAGTCGATGACGATGATGCCGCCGATGTCGCGCAACCGGAGCTGCCGGACGATCTCCTCGGCCGCCTCCAGGTTGTTGCGGGTGACCGTCTCCTCCAGGTTGCCCCCGGAGCCGGTGAACTTACCGGTGTTGACGTCGATCACCGTCATGGCTTCGGTGCGGTCGATCACCAGGTAGCCGCCGGAGGGCAGCCAGACCTTGCGGTCCAGGGCCTTGGCGATCTGCTCGTTGATCCGCTGCTCGGTGAACACGTCGTTCTTGCCGACGTGCTTGGACAGCCGCTGCGCCAGGTCCGGCGCGACGTGCTTGACGTAGGCGTCGATGGTGTCCCAGGCGTCGTTGCCCTGGACCGTCATGGCCGAGAAGTCCTCGGTGAACAGGTCGCGGACGACCTTGATCAGCAGGTCCGGCTCCTCGTAGAGCAGCTGCGGGGCCTGCGCGCCCGGGGTCTCGGCCTTCTCCTTGATGACCTCCCACTGCGCCTGCAGGCGCCGCACGTCGCGGTCCAGCGCCTCTTCGCTGGTGCCCTCGGACGCGGTGCGGATGATCACCCCGGCGTTGTCCGGCACGATCCGCTTGAGGATCTCCTTGAGCCGCTTGCGCTCGGTGTCCGGCAGCTTGCGGCTGATGCCGGTCGCGCCGCCGCCCGGCACGTACACCAGGAATCGGCCGGGCAGGCTGATCTGGGTGGTCAGGCGCGCGCCCTTGTGGCCGACCGGGTCCTTGGTGACCTGCACCAGGACGCTGTCACCGGTCTGCAGGGCCTGCTCGATGCGGCGGGCCTTGCCGGCCAGCCCGGCGGCGTCCCAGTCCACCTCACCGGCGTAGAGCACCGCGTTGCGGCCGCGGCCGATGTCGACGAACGCCGCCTCCATGCTGGGCAGCACGTTCTGCACGCGCCCGAGGTAGACGTTGCCGACCAGCGAGCCGGAGCCCGACGAGGTCACGAAGTTCTCGACGAGGACGTTGTCCTCGAGCACCGCGATCTGCGTCTGGTCGCCGTTCTGCCGGACGACCATCTTGCGGTCCACCGACTCCCGGCGGGCCAGGAACTCGGACTCGGAGAGCACCGGGGCCCGGCGGCGACCGGCCTCGCGGCCGTCCCGGCGGCGCTGCCGCTTGGCCTCCAGGCGCGTCGAGCCCTTGACCGCGCGCACCTCGTCGTCGCTGCTGTCCTGGCGGGTCTCCGCGGCCGGCTCGCGCACGTGCACGACGGTGTTCGGCGGGTCGTCCTCGCGGGCGCTGCTCTCGTCGTCCGAGGAGCCCTTGCGGCGACGGCGGCGACGGCGACGGCGGTTGGAGTCGCCCGAGCCGTCAGCCTCGGCCGACTGCTCCTCGGCGGCTTCCTCCGCGGCCGGTTCGGCGGCCTCGGCGGCGGTCTCCTCGGCGGTTTCGGTCTCTTCCTCGCCCGACTCGGACTCGGCACCACGACCACGGCCACGGCCCCGGCGGCCGCGACGACGACGGCGCCGACCAGCGGGCTCGCTCTCGTCGTCGGTCTCGGCGGCGGTCTCGGCGGGCTGCTCGGCCTCGGTCGCCTCGGGCTCCTGGCTCGCCTCCACCGGCTCCGGCTCGGCCTTCGGCACCTGCCGCGACTCGGGCTGGGGCGCGAGGAACATCGCCTCCGGCGCCGGCGCGGCGAACAGAGGCGTCAGCCCCGGTGCCGCGGGCGTGCCGGCGGCGGTCCCGGCACCGGCGGACGCGAAGTCCGCCGCCGGCACCGCGGGCTCGACAGCGGGCTGCGCCTCGGCCGCGGGCTGCGTCTCAGCTGCCGGCTGCGGCTCCGGCTCGGCCTGGGCTGCGGCTTCCGCCGGGGCCTCTGCCTGGGGTTCCGGCTCGGTCTGCTCCGGCTCGGCCGCGCTCTCCGACTCCGCCACCATCTCGGGGTGCAGGGCCTGCACCACCTGCAGGGCGACGTCGCGGGTGATGTTCGACTGGGCGCTGCGAACCGATTCGCCGATCGATTCCAGCGTCGTGATGATCTCCCGGCTGCTGGCGCCCAGCAGCTTGGCCAGTGCGTGCACCCGGAGCTTGGCGGGCAGCTCGATCGTGCCCTGCTCGTCGCGGGTAGGTGTGGGCGATTGCCCGCTGGGGCTTCCAGCGGGCGTATCCATGTTCAACATCCAGCTCCTCCGCCCCCGGGCGCGTCCGGGTGGACGCGGCCGCACAGAGGCATGTGCGATCTTCGGTCTCCGCCGCCCGCAGGCGACGGCAATTCTGGTGTTCCCTCCGCCCCGGGCCCTTCAGGCCGGGAAGTCACACGGCGGGTCGACGACGTCCGCGCCGCCCGTCACCCCGCCGCGGGCTCTCCCGCCGGAATCCGGCCGCCGCCTGAGGCCCGGGCCAACGGGTCGACAATCCCTCCCCCGTCGTCGAGCCGACCCTGCTCCAGCCGGGTCGCTCTCGCGACGGCCGACGGTGCCAGACCGGCGACGACACGCAGGGCGCTCAGTACGTCGTCGGGTCGTACGACCGGTGTTGTCTGCCGCACGACCGTTACAAGTATCCCATACGGTTCGGATGCCTTCGGCCAATCGTCCACCTGGGCGGTCGACGCGGAATTTTGATCACTCTCCGCGACGACCGGTCGGCCGTCCTGCACCTCCGCGCTGACCAGCGCGGCCCGCGCATCGATGGTGCGGCGACCGTCCTTGGTCATCCGCTCCACCAGCGCGGTGTCGGCCGCCATCAGCGCCGTTGCGGCGTCGCGCAGCTCGGCGACGTCCGTGCCGGGGAGATCGATCCGCCATCGGCTCACCTGCAGCCGGTCCGCGAGCGGACCCGGCTCGGCCTCGACCGCGTCGAGCACGTCGATCCCGTCCGGCAGCGCGGCGTTGAGCTCGGCGGACAGCGTCGCCGGGTCGAGCCGCTCGACGAGCTGGAGCTCGACGTACTCGGCCACGCTGGACACGCCGGTGGGCACCGCACCGGCCCAGGACACCTTCGGGTGCGGGCTGAAGCCCTGGGAATACGCCATCGGTACCCCAGCCCTCCGCAGCGCGCGTTCGAAGGTGCGCGCCACATCGCGGTGCGAGGTGAAGCGCAGCCGCCCCCGTTTGGCGTAACGCAGGCGCAGCTTCTGCACCGGTGGCGCCGAGGGATTGGGGTGATCTCGCCGACTCAGGATGCCCTCCCCGACCAATGATCGTCATCGGCGGTCCTCGTCGACCGCTCCGATGTCGATGCTTGCGTGCTCAACCGCCGTGTGACAACACCTGCGGTTCATATTTCGAAGGACCGTACCCCGGCCACCACCCCGGTACCGAGCCTCCGCCGGGATGTGCGAGGTTGCGGCCAGAACTTCGCACACCCCGCATTAGAGTCCCTTGACCAGGGAAAATGTGGGGATTAGCCGTTGAAGACCGGGTTGCGAACCGGGGAGCCCTGCCCGACCGGAGAGATCGGCAGCAACTTCCGCCCGGTCGGACCGACCTCGATGTCGGTGCCCATCGTCGGGCACACGCCGCAGTCGAAGCACGGCGTCCACCGGCAGTCGTCCTGCTCGCGGGCGTCCAGCGCGTCCTGCCAGTCGGCCCACAACCACTCCTTGTCCAGCCCGGAGTCGAGGTGGTCCCACGGCAGCACTTCTGTCTCGCCGCGCTCGCGGGTGGTGAACCAGTGCACGTCCACGCCCAGCGGTTCGAGCTCGGCGGCGGCGCAGGACATCCAGCGCTCGAACGAGAAGTACTCGTTCCAGCCGTCGAACCGGCCGCCCTCGCGCCACACCCGCTCGATGACCCGGCCGATCCGGCGGTCACCGCGCGACAGCAGTCCCTCGACCATCGTCGGCTTGCCGTCGTGGTAGCGCATGCCGATGTTGCGGCCCAGGCTGCGGTCGGTGTTGATCTCCTGGCGCAGCTTGCGCAGCCGCTCGTCGATGGTGTCCGGATCGCACTGCGACGCCCACTGGAACGGGGTGTGCGGCTTCGGCACGAAACCGCCGATCGAGATCGTGCAGCGGATGTCCTTGCGGCCCGAGACCTCCCGGCCGGCCCGGATGACCTGCTTGGCCATCTCGGCGATCTGCAGCACGTCCTCGTCGGTCTCGGTCGGCAGCCCGCACATGAAGTACAGCTTGACCTGTCGCCAGCCGTTGGCGAACGCGGCGGAGACGGTGCGGATGAGGTCCTCCTCCGACACCATCTTGTTGATCACCCGCCGGATCCGCTCGCTGCCGCCTTCCGGCGCGAACGTCAGGCCCGAGCGGCGGCCGTTGCGGGACAGCTCGTTGGCCAGGTCGATGTTGAAGGCGTCCACCCGGGTCGACGGCAGCGACAGCCCGGTGTTGGTGCCCTCGTAGCGGTCCGCCAGACCCTTGGTGATCTCGGCGATCTCGGAGTGGTCGGCCGAGCTCAGCGACAGCAGGCCGACCTCTTCGAAACCGGTGGCCTCCAGCCCACGCTGCACCATCTCGCCGATGCCCTCGATGGACCGCTCCCGCACCGGCCGGGTGATCATCCCGGCCTGGCAGAACCGGCAGCCGCGGGTGCAGCCGCGGAAGATCTCCACGCTCATCCGCTCGTGCACGCTCTCGGCCAGCGGCACCAGCGGCTTCTTCGGGTACGGCCAGTCGTCGAGCTCCATGGTCGTCCGCTTGAAGACGCGGTACGGCACCCGGTCGCGGTTCGGCACGACCTCGGAGATCGCGCCGTCGGGGCCGTAGGTGACGTCGTAGAACTGCGGCACGTACACGCCGCCGGACTCGGCCAGCCGGAGCAGCAGCTCCTCGCGGCCGCCCGGCCGCCCCTCGGCCTTCCAGCGCCGGATGGCCTCGGTGATCTCCAGGACCGCTTCCTCGCCGTCGCCGAGCACCGCGGCGTCCAGGAAGTCGGCGATCGGCTCGGGGTTGAACGCCGCGTGCCCGCCGGCCAGCACGATCGGGTGATCATCGGTGCGATCGACCGCGTGCAGCGGGATGCCCGCGAGGGCGAGCGCGCCGAGCATGTTGGTGTAGCCGAGTTCGGTGGCGAAGCTGAGGCCCAGCACGTCGAACGCGCCGACCGGCCGGTGGCTGTCCACGGTGAACTGCGGGATGTCGTGCTCCCGCATCAGCTCCTCGAGGTCCGGCCACACCGCGTAGGTGCGTTCGGCGAGCACGTCCGGCTGCTCGTTGAGGATCTCGTAGAGGATCTGCACGCCCTGGTTGGGCAGCCCGACCTCGTAGGCGTCGGGGTACATCAGGCACCACCGGATGGCGGCGTCGTCCCACGCCTTCGCCGTCGCGTTGAGCTCCCCACCCACGTACTGCACGGGTTTGGAGACGCGCGGCAACAGCGGTTCCAACCTGTCGAAAACGGACTCAACACGCACGCGACCAGGGTAGAGGTCCGCCCCGAATCGGGAGACCGGGGGCGATTTCAATGGAAATCGGACCTCCGACTTCCATTGAAATCGCGCAACACCGGTGCTCAGACGTCTCGGGTGAACCAGATTTCGTCGCGGTCGTCGCCGGTGGCGACCCGCACCGCGCCCGGCCAGCGGCCGCGTTCGACCCAGCCGTTGGCCTCGTAGAAGCGCTCCAGGTCGTGCCCGCTTCGGGTGACCAGATCCAGCTTCTCCAGGCCGATCGCCCGCGCCTGCACCAGCACGGCGTCGAGCAGCCGCTTGCCCCAGCCCTGGCGCTGCAGGGCGGGGTCGACGGCGAGCCAGGCGAGCTCACCGGTGTGCCTGCGCACCGGCAGCTGACGCTGCCGCAGCACCCCGAGCCCGACCAGCACGTCCTGCCGGCCGATGGTGATCAGGTGCGCCCGCTCGGCCTGGACGTCCTCGACCAGCGCGGCGGCCGCCGCGCGCAGCCGCTCGACCGGGTCGGTCGGGCTGAAGCCGACCGCGCCGCCTGCGGCGGTGACCCGCTCCCACAGGTCGGCGAGCCCGTCCACCAGGCCCGGGTGCGAGGCGTCGACCCGGTGCGGCCCGGTCACGTCGACGCCGGTTCCGGTCACTGCGCTCAGATCTCCGGGAACCACAGCTTGAGCTCGCGCTCGGCGGACTCGACCGAGTCGGAGCCGTGCACGAGGTTGTACTGGACCTCCAGGCCGAAGTCGCCGCGGATGCTGCCCGGCGCGGCCTTGTCGACCGGGTCGGTGCCGCCGGCCAGCTGGCGGAACGCCGAAATCGCGCGCGGCCCCTCGACGCACGCTGCCACGACCGGGCCGGAGGTGATGAACTCGATCAGGCTGCCGAAGAACGGCTTGCCGTCGTGCTCGGCGTAGTGCTGCTCGGCGAGCTGGCGGTCGACGTTCTTCAGCTCCAGCGCGACCAGCTTCAGGCCCTTGCGCTCGATGCGGCTGATCACCTCGCCGACCAGGCCACGCTCGACGCCGTCGGGCTTGACCAGGACCAGGGTGCGCTCGCTCACGGTTGTTTCTCCTTCGCTGACTGCGGCGCCGGATGTGGACACGCGCCGCGCCGGATTTGTCCGCCAGGGTATCGATGCAGGTGACACCCCTGGCGCGGGGGCTTTCACTCCTCCGGCGAGATCAGCTGCACGGTCGGGAAATAGGTGCGGTACCGGCGCGCATCACGGGTCAGGAGCCGGAGCCGACTCACCGCCGCGTGCGCACCGATGTAGAAGTCGGGCAACGGCGACGGCTTCTCACCTCCTCGTCGGCGGTAGTCCTGGAAGCACTTTCCTGCCAGGAACGCCGCCGACCACGGCAGAGGCACTCGAACGTAGAGGTCGTCCGGGAGCACGGCGTCGAGCTCGTCCAGCGTCGAATACCCGACCGAGACCTCGGAATAGACGATCGGGTTGATCACGACAGCGCCGTGCTCGCCCACGTCCTTCAGTTTCTGTTCAGACCACTCTGCCCACTGCGGATCCTTGGTGATCACGTCGAGAAAGACGTTGGAATCGACCAGCGTGACGGGCGGGCGAGCCGCCGACTCACTCGCCACGGGTCAGCTCCATGATCTCGTCGGTCGTCATCTCACCGTGCCCGCTGCCGCGCAGCAGATCGACCATCCGTTGCCCACGGCTGGGCACCGAATGCGCGCGCGTCAGGACTAACGCATTCCCCTCCAATCTGATCTCGATCTGATCGCCCGGCCGGAGCCCCAGTTCTCGGCGCAGGTCGATCGGGATGGTCACCTGTCCCTTCTCCGTCAGCTTCATGGAAGTAAGAATACGGCTTTTCCTACTTCTACTGCTACGGAATAACTCGATCGTGGCTGGTCAGCGCTGCGGGTCGAGGGTCTTGGCCCAGAGGGAGCGGCCGGACTGGTCGCGGAGGTCCACGGTGAGCCGCCCCGTGCGGCCGTCGATGTTGACCTCGCCGAAGTGCTGGAAGCCCTCCAGCGGGGACGCGCCCTGGCGGGTCGGGGCGTTGACGAACACCTGCTCCGGACCGAAGGTCGGGTCGAGCTTGTTCGGCCCGAACGCGCCGGCGTGCAGCGGGCCGGAGACGAACTCCCAGAACGGGTCGAACCCGGCGAAGGACGCGCGCTCCGGCACGTAGTGGATCGCCGCCGTGTAGTGCACGTCGGCGGTCAGCCAGACGGTGTTGCGGACCGAGCGGCGGCTGATCTCCTGCAGCACCCAGGCCAGCTCCGCCTCGCGCCCGTTGGGCGCCCCAGGCAGGCCGTTGGCCACGGCCTCGATCTTGTCGCCGTCCGGCACGACGATGCCGATCGGCATGTCCGAGGCGATCACCTTCCAGGTCGCGCGGGACCGGGCGAGCTCGTCGACGAGCCAGCGCGCCTGGCGGGCGCCGAGGATCCGCTCCGGCGTGGTGCCCGCCGAGTTCGGGTCGCGGTAGCTGCGCATGTCGAGCACGAACACGTCCAGCAGCGGGCCGTGCGAGACCTTCCGGTACACCCGGCCGTCCACCGCGTCCTGGCGGCGGACGGGCTGCCACTCGTGGAAGGCCTGGAACGCCCGCGCGGCGAGCACGTCGACGCGCTTCTCGGTGTACTGGTCGAGGTCCAGGATCTCGCCCGGGTACCAGTTGTTGGTGACCTCGTGGTCGTCCCACTGCACGAGCTGCGGGACCTGCGCGGCGAAGCGCCGCACGTTCTCGTCGAGCAGGTTGTAGGCGAACTGCCCGCGGTATTCGGCCAGGGTCTCGGCGACCTTGGACTTCTCCTGGGTCACGACGTTGCGCCACACCCGGCCGTCGGGCAGCGTGACGGACTCCTTCAACGGACCGTCGGAGTACACGGTGTCGCCGCTGTGCAGGAAGAAGTCCGGGTTGCGGGCGGCCATCGCGTGGTAGATCGTCATGCCGCCGACGTCCCGGTTGATGCCCCAGCCCTGCCCCACGACGTCGCCGGACCACAGGAAGCGCACGTCCCGCCGGTTGCGCGGCACGGTGCGGAAGGTGCCGGTCAGCGCCTCGCTCTCGACGCGGCCGTCCAGGTCCTCGGCGATCACGCGGTAGTACGCCTGCTGCCCCGGCGGCAGCCCGCCCAGCCGGACCTCGCCGGTGCCGTCGGTCTCCGGGGTCAGGACCGGACCTGGGATCCGCCGCGCGCCGCGGAAGTCGGCGTGCCGGGAGACCTCCACGAACATCCGCGACGGCCGGTCGGCGCGGGTCCACACCACGGCCCCGTCCGGGCGCGGGTCCCCGAGCTGCACGCCGTGGGTCAGCACCGGGCGACCGCCGCTCGCGAACGCGGGCGCACCGGACAGGAACAGGCCGGTGGCGGCGAGGCCGGTGGCGGCGGCGCCGCGGAGCAGGGCGCGCCGGTTCAGCTGGGCAGGTTCGGGAGTCATGCCGCCGGTTCTATCCGTGGCAGGAGGCTGGTGGATCACCGCTGGTCGACGCGCAGGTGAAGAGTTCGTGCCGGGCGACCGCAAGCGCACGGGCGGTGCCGGGCCGATCATCGGCGGCGCGGGTTTCCCACGTTCGCGCCTGGTGCCCGGCGGGCCGGCGCGATAGCTTCACGGGCAAACCGACTGGCCGGTCTGACTTGGAGGTCCGGATGCGCGCCGCCGTGCACACCGCCGCGAACCAGCCGATGCGGATCGAGGAACTCGCCGATCCCCGGCCGAAGGCCGGCGAGGTCGCCATCGACGTGCGGTCCTGCGGGGCCTGCCACACGGATCTGCACGTGCTCAAGGGAGAACTGCCGTTCCCGACGCCGACGGTGCTCGGGCACGAGGTGGCCGGCGTGATCGCCGAGCTCGGGCCGGACGTCACCGGGCTCGAGGTGGGCGACCGGGTGGTGACCAGCTTCATCATGCCGTGCGGCCAGTGCGAGCAGTGCGCGCGCGGCAACGAGGAGATCTGCCGGAAGTTCTTCGAGTTCAACCGCGGCAAGGGACGGCTCTACGACGACGAGACCCGGCTGTTCCGGCCGGACGGCGAGCCGGTCTGGATGTACTCGATGGGCGGCCTGGCGGAACGCTGCGTCACGCCTGCGACCTCGGTCTACCGCGTGCCGGACGGCGTGGAGCTCAGCGACGTCGCTTCGGTGGGCTGCTCGACGATGACCGCGTACGGCGCGCTGCGCCACGCGGCGAACGTGCAGGTCGGTGACACCGTGGCGGTGGTCGCGGCGGGTGGCGTCGGCTCGGCGCTGATCCAGCTGGCGGCGGTGTTCGGCGCTTCGATGATCATCGCGGTGGACATCAGCGAGGAGAAGCTGGCCGGGGCGCGGAAGCTGGGCGCGACGCACGTGGTCAACTCCGCCGAGGCGGACGCGCCCGCGGCGATCCGCGAGCTGACCGGCGGGCGCGGCGTGGACGTCGCCTTCGAGGCGCTGGGCGCGGTGCCCACCTTCGACATCGCGCGCGACTCGGTCGTCGAAGGCGGCCAGGTCGTGGTGGTCGGCATCGCCGCCCGGGGCACGACCGCGGAGTTCGACCTGGCGACCATCGCCCGGCGGAAGCTGCAGATCAAGGGCTCCTACGGCGCGAAGCCGCGGCGCGACATGCCGGTGCTGCTCGACCTGGTGGCCCGCGGCCTGCTCCGCCCGCAGGACGCGATCAGCCGCCACTACCCGTTCGAGCAGGTCCAGGACGCCTACGACGCCCTGAAGCGCGGCGAAACCGTCGGCCGAGCCGTCATCGACATCGGCTGACGAGTCCAGCCCTCGGGCCTAGTCCAGGGGATGCCTCCAGCGCAGTCCCGGGTAGCGCGCGAAGCCCCGGTCCGCGGTGATCCACTCGCAACCGCGCTCGATCGCGATCGCCGCGAGATATGCATCCGGGACCAGATTGCCCTTCGCGTCCGCCTTGCGGCAGAGCTCGGTGAAGATCTCCCAATGGCGCGGACCCGGTTCGACCTGCACGAATGCGGGCGACGTACGAATCGCGGCGATGATCTCCAACGCTTGCTCCGGCGCCAAGGGCCGGTTCCAGATCTTGTGGTTGGTGATGATCCGCAGGTAGCCGCTGAACACCAGCGCTGGAATGCCGACCGGAGCGGGCCCTTGCAGGGCATCCTCAAGCCAAACGCGGTACTTCTCGTGGTCCGGCAGGGCCGCGTTCTGAGCGTTGAGCAGGAACGTTGACGCCGCAAGCGATCACTCGCCGCGCTCCATGAACTCCAGCAGGGTGGCGTTGTCGTTCACATCGACGCCCGGCTTCGGTTCACCCAGGCCGAATGTCGGCAGCCGAAACCGCCCCTTCGGGGCGCCTTCCTGCGCACGCCGCAGCTCGCCCATCCGGACGTCGTCTTCGATCAGAGCGCTCACCGTGGTGTGCTGGCGTGCGGCACGCAGCTTTAACCGGGCGAGCAACTGATCATCAATCGTGATGGTCGTCCGCATGCACCGAAGCATGTCGCGGTTGCACCCGGATGCACCACCCTCGATCAGGTGGAATGTCAGTCGGTCTGCTCGGGCGGGTAGCCCGGCGGGTGGCCGAGCTGGTCGTAGAGCTGGCCTTCGCGCATGCGCCGGGCGACGTCGTGGCGCAGGTACAGCATGTAGGCCCAGACCGCGGCGAACACCGCGCCCATGATCCCGACCGCCGGGTGCACGAAGAAGCAGAGCACCATCGCGACCTGCAGGGCCAGCGCGACGCCGAGGCCCCACGGGCGGCGCTGCACGAACGCCGCCGCCAGCATCAGCACCGACAGCACCGCCACGATGGTGAAGCCGATGCTGGAGACGCCGCTGCCGAGCTTCCAGACCACCGGCAGCGCGAGCATGAACGCGATGAACTCCAGCACCAGCGTGCCCGCCATGATCCCGCGCAGGCCCTTCCACGGGTCGCGCACGCCGGGCGGCGCCTCGGGCAGGCCCTTGTCCGGTTCGGGATTCGGCTGATCGGTCACGACGGCTCCAGTGTCTTGCGGTTCGCTCACGCGGGCTCCTTGCCGAACAGGGCGCGCGCCTCGCCGGCGGTCACCACGGACCCGGTGATCACGACGCCGCCCCCGGAAACCGATTCGCCGGGCTCATCGGTCTCCTCGGCCAGCTGGATCGCGGTCTCCACCGCGTTGTCCAGCCTGGGCTCCACCACGATCCGGTCCGGACCGAAGATGTCCTTGGCCACGCCCGCCAGCTCGTCCGGGTCCATCGCCCGCGGCGAGGAGTTCGTGGTCAAAACGATCTCCTCGACCACCGGTTCCAGCTCGGTGAGGATGCCGCGCGCGTCCTTGTCGCCGAGCACGGCGACCACCGCGACCAGCTTGCGGAAGGAGAACTCGGAGCTGAGCGCGTCGGCGAGGGCTCGTGCGCCGTGCGGGTTGTGGGCCGCGTCGACCAGCACCGTCGGCGCCGCGCGGACCCGCTCCAGGCGCCCGGGCGTCACGACGTTCGCGAACGCTTCGCGGACCCGCTCGACGTCGAGCTGCCGGTCGGCACCGGCACCGAAGAACGCTTCGACCGCCGCCAGCGCCAACACGGCGTTGCGCGCCTGGTGTTCTCCGTGCAACGGCAGGAAGATCTCGTCGTACACACCGCCCAGGCCCTGCAGCCGGAGCAGCTGACCGCCGACGGCGACGGTCCGCGAGAGGACCCCGAACTCCTGGCCCTCGCGGGCGACCGTGGCGTCCACCTCGGCGGCCCGCTCCATGATCACCTTCTGCGCCTCGGCGGGCTGCGCCGCGACCACCGCGATGGAGCCGGGCTTGATGATCCCGGCCTTCTCCCCGGCGATCGAGGCCAGGTCGGTGCCGAGGTAGTCGGCGTGGTCGAGCGCGACCGGGCAGACGACCGCGATCTTCGCGTCGGCGACGTTGGTGGCGTCCCAGCTGCCGCCCAGGCCGACCTCGATCACCGCCGCCTCCACCGGGGCGTCGGCGAAGGCCGCGAACGCCATCCCGGTGAGCACCTCGAACTTGCTCATCCGGACGTCGCTGCGGGAGTCCACGATGGACACGTACGGCGCGACGTCGCGGTAGGCCTCGACATAGCCCTCGGGGCTGATCGGCGCGCCGTCGATGCTGATGCGCTCGGTGGCCAGCTGCAGGTGCGGGCTGGTGTAGCGGCCGGTGCGCAGCCCGAGGCCGCTCAGCAGCGCGTCCGTGATGCGCGACGTCGACGACTTGCCGTTGGTGCCGGAGATGTGCACGACCGGATAGCTGTGCTGCGGGTCGGCGAGCAGCTCGGTGAGCGCCCGGATCCGGTCGAGCGATGGTTCGATCTTGGTTTCCGGCCAGCGTTCGTTGAGCTCGGCCTCCACCACGCGCAGTTCCTGCAGCGCGGCGGGATCAGTGCCGGACAAGTGCTCACTCCCCTGCGAACGGCGAAACGACGAGGTCAGTCTACGTCTCGCCGGTTGGCCGACCGGCGAAGACCCGCTCCGCCGGCTCCCGGTTCCCGAAATCCGCGATCTTGACCCGCCGAACATCCAGCAAGGTTAGGTATAGCTAAGTTACAGAGGAGTTGAGCATGGCCCGAACCAACCTGGCCACGAGGCGGATCAAGCCGGAGCACAGCGAGCTGCTCACCCTGCGGGTCATCCGCCGGGAGCGGGTCTCGCCGCACTTCGCGCGCGTCACGCTGGGCCGCGGCGACGCCGAGCGGTTCCGCTACATGGGCTTCGACCAGTTGGTTGGTGCGGGACAACCCGGGCAACACCCCGGGGCGAGCGGCGCTGGCCGCGGCCGAGGCGTTGCCCGCGCCCGCCGAGAGCACCTACGGCTGGGTGGTCGGCGAGTCCGAGCTGGCCGCGGCACTGCGCCGGCACTGGGTCCGGTCGGGCCTGCCGAAGAGCAACATCATGTTCTGCGGCTACTGGCGAATGCCGTGACCGCGCACGCGTCCCGGAAAGGCGAAAGCGGCGATTTCGCGAGAAATCGCCGCTCCTCGTGCCTGCCGGGTGGCGATTTCGCGCGAAATCGCCACCCGGCGAGCTCGAAACCGGTCAGGCCCCCGGCAACGCGGCCAGGCGCGCGTTGATGCGGGCGATGTCGGCCTGCGCCGTCTCGCGGCGGGCCTTGATCTTTTCCACCACGTCGGCCGGGGCCTTGTCCAAGAACGCCGGGTTGTTCAGCTTCTTGTCGGTGCCCGCGAGCTCCTTCTCCGCCACGGCCAGGTCCTTGGCCAGCCGCTTGCGCTCGGCGGCCACGTCGACCGCGCCGGAGAGGTCCAGCTCCACCGACACGTTGCCGCCGGCCAACCCGACCTCGATCGACGCCGACGAGGTGAAACCGTCGGCCGGCTCGGTGACCCGAGCCAGCGACTGCACCGCGGGCACGTGGTCCGCCAGCCCCAGCTCCGCGATGCCGCCGAGCTTGGCCGCGACCCGCTGCCCCGGCTTGAGGCCCTGGTCGGACCGGAACCGCCGGATCTCGGTGATCAGCTTCTGCGCCGCCGCGATCCGCTCCGCGGCGGCGGGGTCGGCAACCGCCCCGGACGCCTTCGGCCAGTCCGCGATCACCACGGACTCGCGGCCGGTCAACGCGGTCCACAGGGTCTCGGTGATGAACGGGATCGTCGGGTGCAGCAGCCGCAGCAGCACGTCGAGGACGTACCCGAGCACCTCGCGGGTCCGCTCCGCCCGCTCGCCGTCCAGCTGGACCTTGGACAGCTCCAGGTACCAGTCGCAGAACTCGTCCCAGGTGAAGTGGTAGAGCGCCTCGGTCGCCTTGGCGAACTGGAAGTCCTCCAGCAGCTCGTCCACATCGGACACCAGCTGGTCGACGCGGTCCAGGATCCACCGGTCCGCGTCGGTGAGCTCGCCGCGGTCGGGCAGCCGCTCCGGCACCTTCGCGCCGTTCATCATCGCGAACTTGGTGGCGTTGAACAGCTTCGTGCAGAAGCTGCGGGACGCCGCCACCCATTCCTCGCTGATCGGCGAGTCGGTGCCGGGGTTCGCGCCGCGGGCCAGGGTGAACCGCAGCGCGTCGGTGCCGTAGGTGTCCATCCACACGAGCGGATCGACGGTGTTGCCCGCGGACTTCGACATCTTCTTGCCGTGCGCGTCGCGGACCATGCCGTGCAGCGCGATCACCTTGAACGGTTCCACGCCGTCCATCGCGTAGAGGCCGAACATCATCATCCGGGCGACCCAGAAGAACAAGATGTCGTAGCCGGTGACCAGCACGCTGGTCGGGTAGAACTTCCGCAGGTCCGCGGTGTCCGCCGGCCAGCCCATCGTGGAGAACGGCCACAGGCCCGAGGAGAACCAGGTGTCCAGCACGTCCTCGTCCTGGTGCCAACCCTCGCCCGACGGCGGCTCCTCGTCCGGCCCGACGCAGACGACCTCGCCGCCCGGCCCGTACCAGATCGGGATGCGGTGGCCCCACCACAGCTGCCGCGAGATCGCCCAGTCGTGCAGGTTGTCGACCCAGTCGAAGTAGCGCTTGGTCATCTCCGGCGGGTGCACCGCGACCCGGCCGTCGCGCACCGCGTCGCCGGCGGCCTTGGCCAGCGGGCCGACCTTGACGAACCACTGCAGCGACAGCCGCGGCTCGATCGGCTCCTTCGACCGCGAGCTGTGCCCGACGCTGTGCAGGTACGGGCGCTTCTCCGCGACGATGCGGCTCTGCTCGCGCAGCGCCTCGCGGACGGCGGCGCGGGCCTCGAAGCGGTCCATGCCGTCGAACTGCGTGCCGGTGTGGGCGATCCGGCCCTGCTCGTCCATGATCGTCAGCATCGGCAGGTCGTGCCGCTTGCCGATCTCGAAGTCGTTCGGGTCGTGCGCCGGGGTGACCTTGACGGCGCCGGTGCCGAACTCCGGGTCCACGTGCTCGTCGGCCACGATCGGGATCTTGCGCCCGGTCAGCGGCAGTTCGATCTCGGTGCCGACGAGGTGCTTGTAGCGCGCGTCGTCGGGGTGGACCGCGACGGCGGTGTCGCCGAGCATCGTCTCGATCCGGGTCGTGGCGACCACGATCGCGTCGTCGCCGTCGCCGTAGCGCATGGAGACGAGCTCGCCCTCGACCTCCTTGTGCTCCACCTCGATGTCGGAGATCGCCGAGCGCATCTGCGGCGACCAGTTGACCAGTCGCTCGGCCCGGTAGATCAGCCCGTCGTCGTAGAGCTTCTTGAAGATCGTCTGCACCGCGCGGGAAAGCCCGGCGTCCATGGTGAAGCGCTCGCGGGTCCAGTCCACGCTGTCGCCGAGGCGGCGCATCTGGGACAGGATCGCCCCGCCGTGCTTCTCCTTCCACTGCCACACGCGCTCCAGGAACGCCTCGCGGCCCAGTTCGCGGTGGTCGACGCCCTCCTCGCGGAGCTGCCGCTCGAC
The DNA here is from genome assembly GCF_004348985.1 of Saccharopolyspora elongata. GTDB lineage: Bacteria > Actinomycetota > Actinomycetes > Mycobacteriales > Pseudonocardiaceae > Saccharopolyspora > Saccharopolyspora elongata. The sequence continues at coordinate 69,307 of NZ_SMKW01000036.1, forward strand.
CAGCGCCTGCACCGCGATGCTCGCGTGGTCCATGCCCGGCAGCCACAGCGCCTCGTAGCCCTGCATCCGGCGACGCCGGGTGAGGATGTCCATCAGGGTGTGCTCGAAGGCGTGCCCGATGTGCAGGCTGCCGGTGACGTTCGGCGGCGGGATGACGATCGAGAACGGCGGCTTGTCGCTGTTCGCGTCGGCGGTGAAGTACTCGGCGGCTACCCAGCGCTCGTACAGCTCGGCCTCTACGTCGGCCGGATTCCAGGTCGACGGAAGTTCACGTTGCTGAGCGTCATGGGTCTGTGTCACGCACCGGATTCTACGAGTGCCTGTTCAGCGCGTTTTCCGGGCATTGGGGTGCGCGTCGACCAGCGCGGTTGTGACTCCCACCACCCCGCCCGTGCTCGCCTGCGCGCCGTGGCGCACGCTAGGCGCATGTCGCGTGGAGCGCCCGAACAGGACATCGACGAGAACGGCCTCCGAGTCGGTCCGCCCGGCCACGCCGCGGCGGGGGTGAAGGGCGTTCTGGTCTCGCTGCAGCGCAGCTGGGAGCAGATGGGCCTGACCCGCACCGTGCGGACGTTGCCGCTGCTGAACCAGCGCGCGGGCTTCGACTGCCCCGGGTGCGCGTGGCCGGACCCGCGCGAGGCCGAGGGCGACAAGCGGAAGCTCGCCGAGTTCTGCGAGAACGGCGCGAAGGCGGTCGCCGAGGAGGCGACGACGCGGCGGGTCGGGCCGGAGTTCTTCGCCCGCCACCCGGTCGCGGAGCTCGCCGAGAAGACCGACTACTGGCTCGGCCAGCAGGGCAGGCTGACGCAGCCGGTGATCCTGCGCGACGGCGACAGCCACTACCGGCCGATCGGCTGGGGCGAGGCGTTCGAGGTGATCGCGGCGGGCCTGCGCGGGCTGGCCTCGCCCGACGAAGCGGCCTTCTACACCTCGGGCCGCACCAGCAACGAAGCGGCGTTCCTCTACCAGCTGCTGGTGCGCAGCTTCGGCACGAACAATCTGCCGGACTGCTCCAACATGTGCCACGAGTCGTCCGGGTCGGCGCTGACCGAGACCATCGGCATCGGCAAGGGCTCGGTGTCGCTGTCCGATGTGGAGCACGCGGACCTGGTGCTGGTGGTGGGCCAGAACCCGGGCACCAACCACCCGCGGATGCTGTCGTCGCTGGAGAAGGTCAAGCAGCGCGGTGGGCGGATCATCGCCGTGAACCCGCTGCCGGAGACCGGGCTGATGCGGTTCAAGAACCCGCAGAACGTGCGCGGCGTGGTCGGCGACGGCACCCAGCTGGCCGACGAGTTCGCGCAGATCCGCATCGGCGGCGACCTGGCGCTGTTCAAGGCCCTCAACGCGCTGGTGCTCAAGGCGGGCGCGGTGGACCAGGAGTTCATCGACGCGCACGCGCACGGCTTCGACGAGTTCGCCGCCCAGGCCCGGGAGGTCGACTGGGAGGCCACCGCCGAGGCGACCGGGCTGGACCGCGAGCAGATCGAGCGGATCGCCGAGATGCTGATCTCCTCGCAGCGCACGGTGGCCTGCTGGGCGATGGGCCTGACCCAGCAGAAGCAGGGCGTCGCCACCATCCGCGAGATCGTCAACCTGCTGCTGCTGCGCGGGATGATCGGCAAGCCGGGCGCCGGTGTGTGCCCGGTGCGCGGCCACTCCAACGTGCAAGGCGACCGGACGATGGGCATCTGGGAGAAGATGCCGGAGCAGTTCCTGGCCGCCCTGGAGCGCGAATTCGGGGTGCCGGTGCCGCGGGAGCACGGCCTGGACACGGTGGACACCATCCGCGCCATGCAGGCCGGCCGGGTCAAGGCGTTCGTGGGGATGGGCGGCAACTTCGTCTCCGCGACGCCGGACACCGACGCGACCATCCGGGCGCTGCGCGGCTGCGAGCTGACGGTGCAGGTGTCCACGAAGCTCAACCGCTCGCACGTCGTCCCCGGCCGCACCGCGCTGATCCTGCCCACGCTCGGCCGCACCGAACGCGACGCGCAGGGCACCGGCGAGCAGTTCGTGACCGTCGAGGACTCGATGTCGGTGGTGCACGCCTCCCGCGGGCGGCTCGCGCCTGCATCCGAGCACCTGCTCTCCGAGGTCGCGATCATCTGCCGGCTGGCGCGCGAGCTGCTCGGCCCGGACCACCCGGTGCGCTGGGAGTCCTTCGAGCGCGACTACGACGTGGTCCGGGATCACATCGCGCAGGTGGTGCCCGGCTGCGAGGACTACAACCGGCGGGTCCGCGAACCGGACGGCTTCGTGCTGCCGCACCCGCCGCGCGACAGCCGCACGTTCCCGACGGCGACGGGCAAGGCGAACTTCACGGTGAACGTCCCGGAGCCGATCCGGGTGCCCGCGGGGCGGCTGCTGCTGCAGACGATGCGCAGCCACGACCAGTACAACACCACGATCTACGGGCTCTCGGACCGCTACCGCGGCATCGAGGACGGCCGCCGCGTGGTGCTGGTCAACGGCGAGGACATCGCGGAACTCGGCTTCGCGGCGGGAGATCTGGTGAACGTGATCTCGGAGTGGACGGCGCCGGACGGCTCGGTCGAGGAGCGCCGCGCGGAGCGCTTCCGGATCGTCGCCTATCCGACCGCCCGGGGCTGCGCGGCGGCTTACTACCCGGAAGCCAACCCGTTGGTGCCGCTGAACTCGGTGGCGGAGAAGTCCAACACGCCGGTCTCCAAGGCGGTCGTCATCCGCCTCGAACGAGCCTGATGGGCTCGTGGGTGGCCCTCCCGGCGGGAGAGCCACCCACGAGAACTAGCCGCACTGCCAGAGGAAGCGGCCCTGGCCGGTCTTCTCGTCGATGAAGGCGTAGGCGACGCCCGCGTCGCCGAGGTTCATGTCGAACGGTTCGTCCGCGCTGTCCAGCTGCGCCACGAACCGCCAGGTGCCGGGTTCGTCCGGCCACTCCTCGCCCTGCAGCCAGACCGGTTCGCCCCACAGCCGGCTGCGCAGGTCGTCGTCCTGGTCGTCCACCGCATCCGGGTCGTGCGGGGCCAGTTCCGCGTGGTGGTCCGGGCCGAACGTCGGGCCTCGGCGGATGCTGGCCACCTGGTAGAACTCCGCCGGCTCGCCGGGCTGGGCGAAGAAGGCGTTCTCGCCGGCAGTCGAGTCGTAGGTGCCGTCGACGAACTCGTCGGAACCGTCCTCGGTCATGAACAGGTAGCCGAGCCGGACTTCCTCGCCCGGCAGGCGGATCTGGCCGATGAACCGCATCGGGCGGCCGGTGTCGGCGGACAGCGGCCAGGTCGGGTCGGCCAGCCACACCGGCTGGCCGCCGAACTTCGTGATCGGTTCGGTGATCGGTTCCGACGCCTCCACGAAGCGCAGGTTCTGCCGTTCGAGCGGAGTGCTGGTGGCCATCGCGTTCCTCACTGTGCGGGGTGCCTCGCCGACGGTAGCGCCACCGGCCGTCGGCGCGGGACCGATCGCCCCGAAACCACCGCGCACGCCGGTGTCACAGCTGGCGGAGGGCTCCGCCGTCGACCGCCCACTCCGCGCCGGTCACCTGGGCCGCCAGCGGGGACAGCAGGTACGCGATCACCCGGGCCACGTCGTCCGGGGTTCCCAGGCGCCCCGTCGGCAGGCCGCGGACGTCCCGCACGAAGTGCTCCACCGCCTCCTCCACCGGCAGGCCGAACCGGTCCGCCAGCTGCGCCGCGAAGCCACCCGGCGCGTCCCACAGCCAGGTCCGGGTCGGGCCCGGCGCAACGACGTTGGAGCGCACACCGCGCGGGCCGAACTCGATCGCCAGCGCCTTGGACACCGACAGCATCGCGGTCTTCGAGGCCGCGTAATCGATCAGCGGAACGTCCGTCAGGCGCGCCGCCTCGCTGGTCACGTGCACCACGCTGCCCGCGCCCTGCGCCAGCATCGCGGGCAGCGCCGACCGGGTCATGCGGATCGCCGAGTGGAAGTTCAGCTCGAAGGTCCGCTTCCACTCCTCGTCGGCGACGTCCAGGAAGCCGGTGCGCGACCGCAGCCCGCCCACGTTGTTCACCAGCCCGTCCAGGCGGCCGTGCCGCTCCAGCGCGGTCGCCACGACCCGCTCGGCGGCGTCCGGGTCGGTGATGTCCGCCGCCACCGCGCTGATCCCGCTGCCGAGCGCGCAGATGCCGTGCGGTTCGCGCGCCACCCCGACGACTTTCGCGCCCTCCGCCGCCAGCAGGCGGACGGTCGCCTCGCCGATGCCCGCGGAGGCACCGGTCACCACGAAGACCTTGTCGGCCAGTTGCAGATCCATCAGGACTCCTCAGGGAATGACGCGGCGGGCGCGCAGGTCGTCGAAGATCTCCAGGAACATCGCCTCGGTGTCGACGAACTCGTGGAACCCGAACCGGCGGGCCTTGGATCCGTCGGCGAACATGTCGTAGTCCCAGGAGAAGACGAAGTCGCCGAACCCCCAGGACGAAACCTCCTGGTACGCGTGCGGTTCCAGGCCGTGCTCGGCGACCATCTGCTGCCACAGCCCGGCCTTGTCGGCCATCACGTCGCTCAGCGACATCGGCAGCGGGTCGGCGACCTCCAGGCCGAAGTGCGCGGCGATCTTCGGCCACAGCTCCCGCCAGCGGAACAGATCGCCGTTGTTGATGTTGAACGCCTGGTTTTCCGCCCGCTCCGAGATGGCGGCCCAGACCGTCGCCTTCGCCAGCAGGCCGGCGTCGGTCATCTCCAGCAGCGAGTCGTAGGCGCCGGGCTTGCCGGGGAACCGCAGCGGCAGGCCGAGTTCCTTCGAGATCGCCGCGTAGACCGCGATCACCATCGCCAGGTTCATCGGGTTGCCGAGCGCGAATCCGGCCACCACCGACGGGCGCAGGGCCGTCCAGGTCCAGGCCTTGCCGCGCTGGCGCTGTTCCAGGAACTGCTGCTGGGAGGCCATGAACTCGGGCGGCATCGGGCGGGCGTCGGTCTCGCGGGCCGGCGTCTTGAACGGCCCGAGGTGCGCGCCGTAGACCTTGTAGCCCTGCATGAGGCTGACGTGCCGGAGGCCGGGCGCGACGGCTTCGACCGCGTCGACGACGTTGGTCAGCATCGCCATGTTCGGCGGGACGAGTTCGGCCCAGGTCGGGCGGTCCTGGTAGGCCGCGTAGAACACGTGCGTGACGCCGGTGAGCTCGCGCAGCTTCGCCCGGGTGTCCTCCGGGTCGAGCAGGTCGACGGCCACGTACCGGACCCGCTCGGTGTTCTCGCCGCCGCGCCGGGACAGCCCGATCACGTCCCAATCGGGCAGCGTGGCCAGGTGCTCGACGAGGTTGCGGCCGATGACCCCGTTGGCCCCCACGACCAGGGCGACCTTGGTGTTGTGCTCCATGCCGACAACACTCGTCGCCATCGAACCATAAATCCAAGGCTTGTTCTTTCTGCCAGTGATAAGTTCTGTTCATGCCAACGCTGCGGCAGTTCGAGTACCTGGTCACGGTGGTGGCGGAGGGGTCGTTCACCCGCGCCGCGGAGCTCCTGCACGTCACCCAGCCCGCGCTGTCGCACCAGGTGCGCGCGCTGGAGCGGGAGGTCGGTGGCCCGCTGCTGGAGCGCCTGCCGCGCGCGGTGCGGCTGACGCCGATGGGCCGCGCGATGCTGCCGCACGCCCGCGCGGCGCTCGCCGACGCCGAACGCGCCCGGCTGGCGGCCCGGCAGGCATGCGGGCTGGAGAGCGGCGAACTGCAGCTCGCGACGGTCTACTCGATCAGCCTCGGCGTGCTGCCGCCGGTGCTGCGCGCCTGGCGCCGCGAGCACGCGGGTGTCCACATCAGACTCTTCGAGCACCGGCACACCGACGAGCTCCGCGCCGCGATGACGGCCGGGCAGGCCGATCTCGCGGTGGGGCCGCCACCGTCCGATTGGGACGGTCCTGTGCACACCTTGGGAGTGGAGGAGTTCGTCGTCGTGCTGCCGACGGATGATCCGGTCGTCGGCGAGGGCGCGACTCGCATCGAGCTCGGGGCGCTCGCCGACCGTGGATGGGTGCACTACAGCCCGGAGAACGGGCTCTCCGACGTGCTCGAACAGGCCTGCGCCGGCGCCAGCTTCCAGGCGCGGGCCGCGATCCGCACCGAGCAGACCGCAGCGGCCCCCATGCTCGCCGCCGCCGGGCTGGGCCCCGCGCTGGTTCCGGCGAACATCATCCCGCCCCGCTTCGACGGCGCGCTGCTGCGCCCCGACCCGCCCGTGCACCGGACCCTGACCGCCTACACGCGCAGCGGCCCGGACCCGCTCACGTCGGCCTTCGTCGACACCCTCGCCCGCAAGGCCGCGGTCCTCCCCGACCACGTCCGCCGCCGCCTCACATCCGCGAAAAATGGCTCCTGACCAAGGGAAACACCGGCCCGTAGCGCGTCGGGGTCTCCCCACCGTCGAGGATCGGCCGCGATGCGCTACGCCCTCTACCTCCCGCCCTTCGGCGAGCTCGACCGCGTTAGCCAGTGAAGAGCTGGGTGACTTTCTGGACGAGTTCGTAGACGCCGTAGGCGAACGGCAGGCCGACCCACGCCCACGCGAGGACGAGCAGTGCTCGGCGGTTCATCGCGCACCTCCGGTGGCCGGTTCGTGGAACCTGGGATGGACCGGCCGCACCAGCTCGTTGGCCACGAACCCGACGACCAGCAGGCCGATCATGATGTACAGCGAAGTCGTGTACAGGTCCGGTCCGGTGGCGCCGGCCGCCTTGCGGACGTCGGCGATCGCGTTGACGATCAGCGGCCCCAGCACCCCGGCCACCGACCACGCCGTGAGCAGCCGGCCGTGGATCGCGCCCACCTGGAGGCCGCCGAACAGGTCCTTCAGATAGGCCGGCACCGTCGCGAAACCGCCGCCGTAGAACGACAGGATCAGCATCGCGCACAGCACGAACACCGGCACCCCGGTCGCGCCGAACAGCATGATGCCCAGGTACAGCAGCACCCCGCCGCCCAGGTAGAGCCGGTAGACGTTCTTGCGCCCGATGATGTCCGATGTGGACGACCAGACGAACCGCCCGGCCATGTTGGTCAGCGACAGCAGCGCGACGAACCCGGCCGCCGCGCCCGTCGCGACCGGCGTCGAGCTGTCCGCGAAGAAGCCGACGATCATCGGCGACGCCTTCTCCAGGATGCCGATCCCAGCGGTGACGTTGCAGCACAGGACCACCCACAGCAGCCAGAACTGCGGCGTGCGCATCGCGTTGCGGGCCGTCACGTTCGCCGTGGTGATCATCGGGCCTGCCGTCCGCTGCGGCATCCCGGCCGGCCGCCAGTCCGGCGGCGGCACCCGGACCAGCAGCACGCCCAGCGACATGAACACCGCGTAGGCCAACCCGTGCACCAGGAACGTCAGCGCGATCCCGGAACTGCCGCCGCCGAAGGACTCCAGCATCTGCGCGGACCACGGCGAGGCGATCAGCGCGCCGCCGCCGAAACCCATGATGGCGATGCCGGTCGCCATGCCCGGCCGGTCCGGGAACCACTTGATCAGCGTCGACACCGGCGAGATGTAGCCGATGCCGAGCCCGATCCCGCCGACGAACCCGTACCCGAACACCACCAGCCAGTACTGGCCGGTCGACACCCCGAGCGAGGAGAGCAGGAACCCGGCCGAGAACCAGGTCGCGGACACCGCCATCGCCCATCGCGGGCCGCGGCGCTCCACCAGCGTCCCGCCCAGCGCGGCGGACAGCCCGAGCATCACGATGGCCAGCTGGAACGGCAGCGCACTGAGCGTCCCGGACAGGCCGAGGGCGTCCTCCAGCGGCGGTTTGAAGACGCTCCACGCGTAGACCTGCCCGATCGACAGGTGCACCGCGAGCGCAGCGGGTGGGACCAGCCACCTGTTCCAGTCGCGAGGTGCGACGATTCTGTTGGGGGCGAGCAGGTCTGCGACCATGGGACCTCCCCGATGCGGCGTTGATCACAGCGCGGCTGAGCATACGGTGTACAAGGGCGTTCGGACGAGGACGATTTCGCCGATGCGGCCGGTAGGGAGGGCCCGATGGGACGCGTCACCGTGCGACGACCGGTGCTGAAGATCGCCGCCGACGGCAGCCGGAGCCGGCCGGACACGCTGGCCGCCGAGGAGCCGCTGGAGATCCGGGTCAACGGCGCGCCGCTCTCGGTCACCATGCGCACGCCCGGCCACGACGTCGAACTCGCGCACGGGTTCCTGCTGACCGAAGGCGTCATCCACGACAAGGCCCAGCTGTCCACGGCCCGCTACTGCGACAGCCCCGGCCCCGACGGCCGCAACACCTACAACGTGCTGGACATCCTGCTCGCCCCCGGCGTGCAGCCGCCGGACGCGTCCGTGACGCGCAACTTCTACACCACGTCGTCCTGCGGGGTGTGCGGCAAGGCCGCGCTGGACTCCGTCCGGCTCAGCACCCGGCACTCCCCCGCCGACGACCCGCTGACGCTGGACACCGACACCCTCACCGCACTCCCGGACCGGCTGCGGGCCGCACAGCGCGTCTTCGACACCACCGGCGGGCTCCACGCTGCGGGACTGTTCGACTCCGACGGCGGGCTGCTCGTGGTGCGCGAAGACGTCGGCAGGCACAACGCCGTCGACAAGGTCCTCGGCTGGGCCGTGCTGGCGGACCGGGTGCCGCTGACCGGCTGCGTGCTGCTGGTGTCCGGCCGGGCGTCGTTCGAACTCGTGCAGAAGGCCGCGATGGCCGGGGTGCCCGCGCTCGCCGCGGTGTCGGCGCCATCGTCGCTGGCCGTGGACCTCGCGGCCGAGCAGGGCATGACGCTGATCGGGTTCCTCCGCGGCCGCACCATGAACGTCTATACCGGAACCGAACGCATCGTGACGAAGGACATCGCCTGATTGCGTTCTACTCGGTTGGTGCCGGCGCACCCCGTTGGCACGATGAAAGCCGGACAGCGAAAACGGGAGGGCGCATGGGCGACGGTGAACCGCGCGGCCGCATGCTCGGCAGGCGCAGCGTCCTCGCCTCCGGCGTCGCCGGGCTGGCCGCGCTGAGCATCGGGCTGACCGCCGACCTCGACACCCGCCCGGCGGTGCAGTACATGGACGAGTCGAACGTGCTCGTCGAGCAGGTGCACTCGCAGGCCCGCAACTGCCCCGTCCACCTGGTCACGATGTTCCCGAAAGGCGTTGCGCGCGAAGGGCTTCCGGTCTGCCTGATGCTGCACGGCCGGTTCGGCGACGCGCGCAAATCCGCGGGCGGGCTGCCGACCTGGCTGTCCGACGCGGTGGCCGCGCGCCGCATCCCACCGTTCGCGTTCCTGGCCGTGGACGGCGGCGGGAACAGCTACTGGCACCGGTGGCCGGGCGACGACCCGATGTCGATGCTGCTCGACGAGGTGCCGCGCTGGCTCGCCGAACGCCGCCTCGGCGGCCCGAGCGGCCAGCCGTTCGCGGCGGCCGGCATCTCGATGGGCGGGTTCGGGGCACTGCTCTACGCCCGCCGCCGGCTCGAACAGGGCAATCCGCTGTCGGCCGCCGCCGTCGTCTCCCCCGCCCTGATCACCAGCTGGCGGGAGATGAGCAAGCGACGCGCCTTCGCCAACGAGGCCGAGTGGGCCGCGATGGACCCGCTCCGGCACATCGACGAGCTCGGCGACGTGCCGCTGGGCGTGTGGTGCGGCACCGAGGACCGGTTCATCGAGGGCACCCGCCGCTTCATCCGCGCGGCCCGGCCCGAGTACGCCTCGACCACCCCGGGCGGGCACAACAGCCGCTACTACCGGAAGGCCTTGCCGGAGGTCGTCGACTTCGTGGGCGGCCAGCTCGCCAGGTCGCGCAAGAAGTGAGGGCCGGTCACACCAGCCGCAGGCGGTCCTGGGACGGGCCCGCGGTGTAGGTGTCGGTGTCGAAGCGGTCGTTCAGCGGCACCGAGCCGTACAGGGCCCAGCGCAGCACCGAAGGCCAGGGGCCGTAGCCCGCGTCGGTGTTGAGGTGCTCGCCGTCGAGGATCACGTCCATCTCGACCTGCAGGTCCGCGGCCAGCGCGTGCGCCCGGTACATCGACAGGTACGGGTCGCCGGTGCCCACCACGAGCCGGGTGATCCCGGCGGCGCGGCGCAGTGCCGCGGCGTCCGTGGGATAGGGCGTGATGTCCTGGGCGTCGGGGTGCCGCCAGTCCAGGGCGGGCGGAGACACCAGCAGGACCCGGTCCGCGCGCCGGTCCCGCCCGGCGATCGTCGCGGCGTGGTGCAGCCACAACGCCACCCCGCAGGAATGCGCCGCCACGACGAGCTCGGCCTCCCGCGGCACGGCCTCCAGCCGCTCCCGCAGCACCGGCAGCCACCGGTCGAGCACCGGCCGGTCGGGATCGGGCAGGCTCGGCAGGTCCACCCGGACACCCTGGTCGCGGAGCTGCGCGGCGAGCCAATGCTGCCAGTGCCAGGGGCCGGAACCGGTCATCCCGTGAATCAGCAGGACATGCATCTCGCTCATGGCACCGTCCCCGGAATCGTTCGTCTGGTCGCAACCAATGATCATCTAACCGCGCCGGATCCGCAGCGAGTGACCACGGGTGGCGGATCAGTGCAGAACGATCCGGGAAGCGGGCGACCTCCGGCGCCCGGCAGAGCTGCTCGACACGAACCGACCAGGGCTCAGGCGGACTTCTCGCGGCGCTCGCGGCGAGTGGCCTGGCGCGCGACGATCGTCGGGTTGACGTTCTCGCGGACCGTCTGCTCCGTGATGACGACCTTGGCGACGTCCGAACGGCTCGGGATGTCGTACATCACCGGCAGCAGGACCTCCTCCAGGATCGCGCGCAGCCCGCGCGCGCCCGTGCCCCGCAGGATCGCCTGGTCGGCGATGGCCTCCAACGCGGTCTTGGTGAACTCCAGCTCCACGTTGTCCATCTCGAACAACCGCTTGTACTGCTTCACCAGCGCGTTGCGCGGCTCGGTGAGGATCTGCACCAGCGACGGCTTGTCCAGGTTCGTCACGCTGGCCACCGTGGGCAGCCGACCGATGAACTCCGGGATCAGCCCGAACTTGATGAGGTCCTCGGGCATCACGTCGGCGAAGTGGTCGGTGGTGTCGATCTTGGCCTTCGAGCGCAGCTCCGCGCCGAAGCCGACGCTGTGCTTGCCGACCCGCTCCTCGACGATCTTCTCCAGCCCGGCGAACGCGCCGGCCACGATGAACAGCACGTTCGTCGTGTCGATCTGGATGAACTCCTGGTGCGGGTGCTTGCGGCCGCCCTGCGGCGGCACGCTCGCGGTGGTGCCCTCCAGGATCTTCAGCAGCGCCTGCTGCACACCCTCGCCGGACACGTCGCGGGTGATCGACGGGTTCTCGCTCTTGCGGGCGATCTTGTCGACCTCGTCGATGTAGATGATCCCGGTCTCGGCGCGCTTCACGTCGTAGTCGGCCGCCTGGATCAGCTTGAGCAGGATGTTCTCGACGTCCTCGCCCACGTAACCGGCTTCGGTCAGCGCCGTCGCGTCGGCGATCGCGAACGGGACGTTGAGCATCTTGGCCAGCGTCTGCGCCAGGTAGGTCTTGCCGCAGCCGGTGGGGCCGAGCATCAGGATGTTGGACTTGGCCAGTTCGACGGCCTCTTCACCACGGCTCTCCCGGCGCTCACCGGCCTGGATGCGCTTGTAGTGGTTGTAGACCGCGACCGACAGGTTCCGCTTCGCCGGGTCCTGCCCGATGACGTACTGGTCGAGGAACTCGTGGATCTCGGCCGGCTTCGGCAGCTCGTCGAGCTTGACCTCGCCCGCCTCGGCCAGTTCCTCCTCGATGATCTCGTTGCAGAGATCGATGCACTCATCGCAGATGTACACGCCGGGGCCGGCGATGAGTTTCTTCACCTGCTTCTGGCTCTTCCCGCAGAAGGAGCACTTCAGCAGGTCGCCGCCGTCACCGATACGTGCCATGACCGCTGACCCCGTCCCCTCCGGCGCGCCGTCCGGTAGCGCGCCTGACCGTATGTGCCTTCGACGGTACCTGGCGTTCCCCGGGTTCGGGGAGACTCACAGTGTCCGCCATTGCCGAGCGTGGTGTGACCAGCACCTCGTCCGGCGTGTCGTGCATGACGGCCGGGCGTGGCGCAACCACCACGCCCGGCCGCCCGCCCCGCCCTCGCGAGCGGAGCCGTGCAATCTCCTTACGCCTTCTGCGTCGAGAGCTTGCGGTAGGGCACGACCTCGTCGATCAGGCCGTACTCGGCGGCCTGGTCGGCGGTCAGGATCTTGTCCCGGTCGATGTCCTCGCGGATCTGGTCCACGGACCGGTTGGTGTGCCGGGCCAGCGTGGTCTCCAGCAGGTCCCGCATCCGCAGCACCTCCGCGGCCTGGATCTCCAGGTCGGAAACCTGGCCCTGGATGCCCTCCACCGAGGGCTGGTGGATCAGCACGCGCGAGTTCGGCAGCGCCTGGCGCTTGCCCTTGGTGCCGGCCGCCAGCAGCACCGCCGCGGCTGAGGCGGCCTGGCCGAGGCAGATGGTGCGCACGTCAGGACGGACGTACTGGATCGTGTCGTAGATCGCCATCAGCGCGGTGAACGAACCACCGGGCGAGTTGATGTAGATCTGGATCTCGCGGTCCGGGTCGTCGGACTCCAGGAACAGCAGCTGCGCCATCACGTCGTTGGCGGACGCGTCGTCCACCTGGACGCCGAGGAAGATGATCCGTTCCTCGAACAGCTTGTTGTACGGGTTCGACTCCTTGACGCCGTACGCGGTGCGCTCGACGAACGAGGGCAGCACGTAGCGGGACTGCAAAGACTCGTAAGGGTTCACGACGGGTGACTCCTCGTTGCTAGGTCTCGGGCGGGGATGATCAGCTGCTGGGCAGATTAGCGGCGCTCGCCACGTGGTCCACGATCCCGTAGTCGCGGGCCTCCTCCGCGGTGAACCAGCGGTCGCGGTCCGCGTCCTGCACGATCTTCTCCACCGTCTGACCGGTCTGCTCGGCGATCAGCTCGGCCATTTCCTTCTTGTGCCGGGAGAACATCTTGGCCTGGATCTCGATGTCCGAAGCCGTACCACCGAGGCCGGCCGACGGCTGGTGCATCATGATCCGCGCGTGCGGCAGCGCGAAGCGCTTGCCCTTGGTGCCCGCGGACAGCAAGAACTGCCCCATCGAAGCGGCCATGCCCATCGCCACGGTGGCCACGTCCGGCTTGATCAGCTGCATGGTGTCGTAGATCGCCATGCCCGCCGTCACCGAGCCGCCCGGCGAGTTGATGTAGAGCGAAATGTCCCGTTCCGGGTCCTCCGCCGCCAGCAGCAGCAGCTGCGAGCAGATCTGGTTCGAGATCGAATCCTCGACCTGGGAGCCGAGGACGATGATGCGCTCCCGCAGCAGCCGCTCGTAAACCGAGTCGTTGAGCGAGAGCCCGTTCGTCCCCGTCCGCATGGACGGCGACCGCGCGTCGGACGTCGGAACAGTCAGGTGCTGCGTCACGTCACGTCTCCCTGCCTTCTCCCACAATGGGCCCTTGTCCACCGGGGCCACATCGGCCACTCCGCCCACTTCCACAGTGGACCGGCGCGACCGACACGTCGGGCGCGGCCCCAGGCGTTGTCCTCTTCCCTCTCGGGCGATCCGCTACAACCGACCCTAACGAACGTGGGCGGCACCAGCTTCCCAGTACCACCCACGTTCGCTTAGAGCATGCTTTTAAATTGTCCGCCCGAGAGGTCGGTCACTCCGCCTTCGCGGTCTCGGCCGCCTCGTCCGACTCGGACTCCTGCGGGCCGAACAGCTCGTCCAGGTCCAGCTCGTTGCCGGCCTCGTCGGTGACGGTGGCCTGGCGCACGACCGAGAACAGCGCCTTGCTGCGGCGCACGTCGGCGTACAGCGAGCCGAGCTGGCCCGACTGCTGCGCCTGCTGCACGAACTGGTCCGGGCTCATCCCGAAGCGCTGGGCTTGGTAGATGATCCGCTGGGTGAGCTCGTCGTCGGAGACCGAGACGTCCTCGGCGTCGGCGATGGTGTCCAGCACCAGCTGGGTCTTGACCGCCTTCTCCGCCTCGGTGCGGGTCTCCGCGTCGAACTCCTCGCGGGTCTTCTCCTGCTCCCCGAGCCACTCCTCGAAGCGCGCCTCGTCGTGGTCGAACGGGTGCACCGCGTCGTGCTGGCGCACCTCGATCTCCGACTCGACGACCTTCTCCGGCAGCGGCACCTCGATGGTCTCCAGCAGCGCGTCCAGGACCTTGTCCCGGGCCTGCATGCCCTGCTGCATCTTCTTGACGCGGCCCAGGCGCTCCCGCAGGTCGGCGACGAGCTCCTCGACGGTGTCGAACTCGCTGGCCATCTGGGCGAACTCGTCGTCGGCCTCGGGCAGCTGGCGCTCCTTGACGGAGTTCAGCACGACCGAAACCTCGGCGTCCTTGCCCGCGTACTCGCCGGCCACCAGCTTCGTGGTGAACGCCTTGGTGTCGCCCTCGCTCGCGCCGATCAGCGCGTCGTCGATGCCCTCGATGAGCTGGCCCGAGCCGATCTCGTAGGACAGGCCGCTGGTCTTGGCGTCCTCGACGTCCTCACCGTCGACGGTGGCGGACAGGTCGATGCTGACGAAGTCGCCTTCCTGCGCGGGGCGCTCGACCCCGGCCAGGGTGCCGAAGCGGGCGCGCAGCGAGTCGAGCTGCTCGGTCACCTCTTCCTCGGTGACCTCGACGTCGTCGACGCTCACCGACAGCTCGCCGAACGCGGGCACGGTGATCTCCGGGCGGACGTCGACCTCGGCGGTGAACGCGATCTCGGCGCCGTCCTCGATCTTGGTCACCTCGATGTCCGGGCGACCGAGGGTGCGCACCTCGCTGCTGTTGACCGCCTCCAGGTACTTGGCCGGAACCGCTTCGTTGACGACCTCGTCGAGCACGGGGCCCCGACCGATGCGGCTCTCCAGCACCCGCGCCGGGACCTTGCCCGGCCGGAAGCCGGGGATGCGGACCTGCTGGGCGAGTGCCTTGTACGCGCGGTCGAAGTTCGGCTTGAGCTCGTCGAACGGCACCTCGACGTTGATCCGGACGCGCGTCGGGCTCAGGTGCTCGACGGTGCTCTTCACGTGGTCTCCTAGTGCGAACGTGCTTGATTCCCGGCGCTGCCAACGGGCGCGGCATACCACCACGTCCAACGATGCCGGGCTGACCTCCGAGTCTATTGCTTCCCGCCGGGACACACGGCCCGGGGTTGCCACAACCCGCGTTGGACAGCCTCACCTAACCATCGGGCGGCCATCCGTGCTTGAGTGGAAACGTGCACCACACCGCAGCCGACGCGGCCACCTGCGCCGCCCTGTC
Source organism: Saccharopolyspora elongata (assembly GCF_004348985.1). Classification (GTDB taxonomy): domain Bacteria; phylum Actinomycetota; class Actinomycetes; order Mycobacteriales; family Pseudonocardiaceae; genus Saccharopolyspora; species Saccharopolyspora elongata. The sequence continues at coordinate 84,527 of NZ_SMKW01000036.1, forward strand.
CGAGACGTTCGCCGAGCCACTGCCCGGTACCGCCGCGGTGGCAGGCAGCTGGCTGTGCCTGGAACAGCGCGGCCCCTGGGGCCACAACGCGCTGGTCCAGAGCCACCTGGACCCCGAGCTTGGGCGGGCGCTGTCCGCGCGGACCGACGAGCACGGCGTGCGGATCCAGCTCATCCGGCAGCCCGGCCGGCACGCGGACACCGCCGACGGGCAGCCGCGCCGGGTGTTCCTCGCGCACACCGCCCCAGGCACCGGCTGGCTGCGGACCACGACCGTCGACAACCCCGCCGACCTGCTCGAACTCGACTTCGGCCGGATCGCCGCGGGCCACCACGACGGCTGGGGCCGGCCCGTTGCCGACCCGCTGCTGCTGGTGTGCACCAACGGCCGCCGCGACCGGTGCTGCGCACTGCTCGGCCGCGAGCTCATCACCGAACTCGCCGGCCGGCACGACGGCTCGATCTGGGAATCCACGCACACCGGCGGACACCGCTTCGCGCCCGCCGCGGTCGTGCTGCCCAGCGGCTACACCTACGGGCGACTGACCGCGCCCGCCGCCGAAGCGGTGCTGTCCTCCGCCGCGGCCGGCAAGGTCGTGCTCGACCACTGCCGCGGCCGGTCGTCGTGGACCCGCGCCGGCCAAACCGCCGAACTCGCCATCCGGGAGCACATCGGCGAATACCTCGCCAACGCCCTGCGCGTCACCGCCGAGGAGAACGGCCAGGTGACGATCGGTCACCAGGACGGCCGCAGCTGGCAGGTCGAGGTCCGCGAACACGAACTCGACCCACCGCGCCCCAACAGCTGCGGGAAGAAAGCGGTCCGCCCCACCACCTGCACCGCCGAAACCATCAACGGCCGGCCAACGCACCCGCCGCAGAACCCAACCGCGTGGGCGTCACCGCGGTCATGATCCCGTCCGGCGGCGCCAACTCTGGCGTACCCGGCGGCCCCGGCACGCACAACGACACCACGACCAGGAACGCCACGACGGCGCCCAGCACCACGCACACCGCCAAGGCAGGCGGCTGAACGCGGAACCCGGCCACACTCCAATCGCGCACGACGGAGGAATCGGCCACCCGCGACGGAGCGTTACGAACCACAGCCACCCGCTGCGACGCACATCACCACGCGCAACCCGCCGACGGGCAAAAGAAAACCGGCCACCCACCTGCAGGCGAGCGGCCGGCCGCGACGTCGGGGTGGCGGGATTTGAACCCACGACCCCTCGCACCCAAAGCGAGTGCGCTACCAAACTGCGCCACACCCCGTCCGACGTGCGGCACACCCGGAAAAACCGGGTGCGTTGCGAAGAGCCTATCGCGACCCGCTAAGCTGTGGCACGCAAGGTCGCCCAACCCACGAAGGTCAGGCGAAACCGGCACGCGGGCGTAGCTCAATGGTAGAGCCCCAGTCTTCCAAACTGGCTACGCGGGTTCGATTCCCGTCGCCCGCTCCGAGTTGGGTTTGTTGTGTCTGGTGGTTGCACCACCAGACCTTTACTCTTCGCCTTTGTCGTGGGGGGCCGAGCCCCCCACACCCCCCACGGTGCGGGGTCTTCTCTATCTTTGCTCCTCGTCTTTGGGGCGTTCCCGGCCTGGGTTTCCGACCAGCCTTGCTGCTTCGCGGCCGAAGCAGGACATCACCTCTGCCTCTTCCTTGACAGATGGTGGCGCCGCTTCGGGGCTTCCCTAGCAGTTGGTGGTGCCGCTTCAGCAGTCGGTGGTGCCGCTTCAGCAGTCGGTGGTGCCGCTTCAGCAGTCGGTGGTGCCGCTTCGCGGCTGGCGTTGGTGTCGTGCCGCTTCGCGGCTGGCGTTGATCGTGCTCTTCTCTGTCCGGGTGGCGTTTTCGCGCGAAATCGTCGCTCACTACGCCTGGCTCGCGCCGGTTTCGCGCGAAAACGGCGGGCTCTTCCTGCAGCTTGCTCGACCTTCGCCGCCCCTGTGGATCGGCCCGCGGGCCCTCGGCGTTGATCTTCGTTCCGTCGCCGGGCTGCTTGTCCGCCGGGTCGTCTTTGGGTTGGGGGTTTGTGGTTGTTTGGGTTGTTCGGCTTGGTCTTGGGGTTTTTGGGGAATAAAAAGGCTTTGGGTTTTGTCGGGGGGTTGCGGGAGGCTTGGGGCTTGTCGGGCTGGCCGCGTTGCGGGTGGGTGGTCCGGCGGTCGGCCCTTCGGCCGGGGTGGCGGCTTCTCTTCTTTCGATCTTGGGGGTTTTGTGCGGCGGCTCGAGTACAAGTGGTTGGTCGGCATCACCTTCGTGCTGGCGCTGATCATGCAGATCCTGGACGTCACCATCCTCAACGTCGCCCTGGCCACCCTGGGACGGGAGTTCGAGGTCGATGCCGCTGCTCTGCAGTGGGTTCTCACCGGCTACATGATCAGTCTCGCCGTCTTCATCCCCTCCTCCGGTTGGATCGCCGACCGGTTCGGCAGCAAGCGGACCTTCCAAGCCGCCGTCGTGATCTTCACCTTCGCTTCCGTGCTCTGCGGCGTGTCCACCGAGATGTGGCACCTCATCGCCGCCCGGGTGCTCCAGGGCGTCGGCGGCGGCATGCTGGTGCCCGTCGGCCAGGCGATGCTGTTCCGCGCATTCCCGCCCAACGAGCGCGCCAAGGCCGGCGCCGTGCTCTCCATCCCGATCACCGTCGCCCCCATGCTCGGGCCCGTGCTCGGCGGCCTCCTCGTCGAATACGCCAGCTGGCGCTGGATCTTCTTCATCAACGTTCCCGTCGGGGCGCTGGCGCTGCTGTTCACCGTTCTCTTCCTGAAGGAGGAGGCACGCCGCGATCCCGGCCGGTTCGACCTGCCCGGGTTCGTGCTCGCCGGTGCCGGGCTCGCCACGCTGCTCTACGGCCTCGACCAGGGCGCGCAGCTCGGCTGGGGCGAACCGCAGGTCTGGCTGAGCCTCATCGCCGCGGTGCTGCTCATCGGCGGACTGGTCTGGCGGGAGCTGACCGTGCGCGCCCCGATGCTCGACCTCCGGCTGCTCACCGACCGACTGTTCCGCACCGGCAACCTGCTGCTGCTGTGCCAGACCGGCGCGATGTTCGGGGTACTCTTCCTCATCCCGCTGTACCTGCAGAACCTGCGCGGGGTCTCGCCCATGCACGCCGGGCTCGTGCTGATGCCGCAGGCCATCAGCATGCTGATGACCACCCAGGTGATCAGCCGGATCTACGGCCGCGTCGGGCCGAAGCGGCTGATCCTGGCCGGGTTCGCCGTGCAGGTCGTGATCGGCATCGGGTTGCAGCTGCAGGGCGTCGACACCTCGCTGTGGTTCCTCGTCGCGTTGCTCGCGGTGCAGGGCGTGGCGATGGGGCTGCTGATGACCCCGGTGCAGACCGCGACCTTCGCCCGGATCTCCGGCCCCGCCATGGGCCAGGCCAGCTCGATGTTCAACGTCAGCAGGCAGGTCGCCACCGCGCTGGGCACCGCGATCGTCGCGACCGTGCTGGTCGTGCTGACCGAACGCGGCATGTCCACAGTGGATCCCGCTGCGGTCGGTCAGGTCGCCGCGGCGCACCTGGGCGCCTACCACGGCGCATTCCTGGTCTCGGTGGTCTTCGCCGGGCTGGGGTTGCTGCTGGGGCTGGGCGTGCGAGACTCCGACGCGGCGGCCAGCTTGGACGCTCCGGCCGCGAAGGCACGGCAGGGTGAACGCGAGCCCTCGGAAACCGTGAGATAGCTCAAGCTCGCCCCACGCCCGGACCGGCCCGGGCAGTATGTGAGGGGTGACCGACATGCCACACGCCGATCAGGTCCGCAATCACGCCCGCTGGCGCCCGGGCTGGCGCGCCGGGCGCACCGGCTACGCGTGGCTGCTGCCGCTGGCCGACCAACCCGGGCTGCGCAAGCTGGTGAACGACTACCAGTACGCCCTGCGCGACCTGCCGGGCTTCGACCTCGTCCCGCTGGAATGGATGCACATCCTGGTGCAGGAGATCGGTTTCACCGACGAGATCGGCGAAGCCCGCATCGAGGCGCTGCTGGCCGCGGCCCGGCCGCGGCTGGCGTCGGTGCTGCCCCTGACCCTGGCGTTCCACCACGCCGTGGTGCTGCCGGAGTCGCTGGCGCTGCCGGCCGAACCGCAGTCGACGGTGCTCGAACTCCGCGCCGCGGTGCGGGAAGCGACCGCCGAGGCCATCGGCGAGACGCCGCTGCCCGCGGAGCCCGAGGACGTCGACAAGCACGTGAGCCTCGCCCACTCCACCACGGACGGCCCGGCCATCTTCGCCATCGCCACGCTCAGCGCGACCGCGGTGGAGCCGACCACGGCGAAGGTGCCCTCGCTGTCGCTGGTCAAGCTCAACCGGGACCACTCGTGCTCCGAGTGGGAGACCATCGCCGAGGTCCCGCTCGGCGCCTGACCGAAAACGGGTCGCACGAAAGGCTCGTCGACGGTAGGAACGCCACATGGCGGACCTCACCACGAGAAAACTTTCGACCGGCGACTACGAGAGCTTCTTCGCGGTGTTCACCGCGGCCTTCCTCGACGACAGCCGGGACCCCGCGATGGAGCGCTACCGCGAGGTCTTCGACCCGTCGCTGGCGCACGGGACCTTCGACGGCGACGAGCTGATCGGCGTCGCCGGGCGGTTCGCGCTGGACATCACCGTGCCCGGCCCGGCGCGGCGCCCGGTCGCGGCCATCAGCGCGGTCGGGGTCAAGCCGGGCCACCGGCGGCGCGGCGTGCTGACCTCGCTGATGCGCGCCCAGCTCGACGATCTGCACGACCGCGGTTCCGGGCTCGCCGCGCTGTACGCCTCGGAAGGCGCCATCTACGGCCGCTTCGGCTACGGCCTGGCCAGCTACGAAACCCGCCTGAGCCTGCCCCGCGGCGCCGCATTTCTGTCCACTGTGGACGTAGATGAGCGGCGGGTCCGGGAGGTCGACCGGGAAACCGCGCTGGAGTTCGCCCACCGGCGCTACCCGGAGGTGGCCGCCACCCGGACCGGCTGGCTGTCCCGGGGCGATGGCTCCTGGGAAGTCCGGATGATCGACGACCGCGCCGAGCGCGGCGACCTGGGCCGGGCCAGGTTCGCGCTGCACCCCGACGGCTACGTCATCTACCGGCCCAAGCCCGAGTGGACCACCCGGGGCCCCGCCTACCAGCTGCAGGTGCTGGAACTCGTCGCGGCGACCCCGCAGGCCTACGCCGCGCTGTGGCGGTACCTGCTCGACATCGACCTGGTCGGCGAGGTGAACTGGCCGAAGGCCGCGCTCGACGAGCCGGTGGTGGGCATGCTCGCCGACCCGCGCGCGGCGAGCAGGCAGATCCTCGACGGGCTGTGGGTGCGGCTCGTCGACATTGACCGCGCGCTGCCCGCGCGCCGGTACTCGGCCCCGGTGGACGTCGTGCTCGACATCACCGACCGGTTCTGCCCGTGGAACGCTGGCCGGTGGCGGCTGACCGCCGGCTCCGACGGCGTCGGCAAGCTCGCCCGCACCGACGACCCCGGCCAGCTCGGTTTGGACGTCACCGACCTGGCCGCGGCGTACCTGGGCGGGAACACGCTGGCCGGCTTGGCGCGCTCCGGGCGGGTCACCGAGCTCGCCCCCGGCGCGTTGCTCGAAGCCTCCCGCGCGTTCGCCACCGAGGATGCCCCGCACTGCCCGGAGAGCTTCTGACCCGACTGAATCCCGTTCCGGCGGCGTACTGTCGAAATCGACGCGTCCGCCGGAACGGGAGGCACGGGTGACCGCAACCATCATCATCGTGATCGCCCTCGTGGTGATCGTCGCCGCGGTCTGGTGGTCCCGCCAGAAGGCCGTGGCGCACCAGCAGAAGCAGCTGGAGGACGCAAAGGCCGAAGCGCGGCGCTGGGTGGAGCGGTTGGGCGGGCAGGTGCTCAACCTGGTCGGCACCAACGAGGCGGCCAAGCAGGCCATCGCCGACGCGGCCGAACGGCACGGGGCGGCGATCTCCCAGCTCGACCGGGCGAACACCGCCGCGCAGGCGCGCCTGACCACGGAGTCCGCGCTGGAAGGCCTGTACTACGTGCGGGCGGCACGGGTCGCGATGGACATGGACCCGGGCCCGGAGCTACCCGACCTGTCCGGCCAGCACGGCGCGGGGAAGGTCACCGAGTACCGCGACGTCGAGGTGGAGGGCCGGCACCAGGTGGCGTCGCCGAACCCGACCGAGCAGACACCGCACTACTACCCGGGCGGCACGGTCGCCGGGCGGCCGGTGCCGCAGGGCTGGTACAGCGAGCCGTGGTGGAAGCCGGCGCTGGTCGCGGGCGCCTGGGGCGTGGGCTCGTTCGTGCTGATGAGCGCCCTGTTCGGCGGCATGGCGGGAGTCCCGGCGGAAGCCGCGTACGCGGAGGGCTACCAGGACGGCCAGGGAGCCGACGGCGACCAGGGCTTCGACGGCGGCGACCAGGGCGACGCCGGCGGCTTCGACGCGGGCGACGCGGGCGGCTTCGACATGGGCGGCTTCGACATCTGACGGTTCCGATGCCGCCGGCGACGACCCGCAATTTCAATGGAAATCGAAGGTCTGATTTCCATTGAAATTGCGCGCCTCCCAGGAGGGGAGGTGGTGGTCAGGTTTCTTGGCAGGTGGGGCACCAGTAGAGCTTGCGGGCCGATAGGTCCGCCATCGCCACCGGCGTGCCGCAGATCAGGCAGGGCATCCCCGCTCGCCGGTAGACGTAGACCTCGCCGCCGTGCCGGTCCTGCCTCGGCGCCCGGCCCGTGACCTCCGGCAGGTGCTCCGGGCGCACGGTGTCGATGCGCCCCACCCGCACCCCGTCGGCCATCAGCTCGACGAGGTCGGCCCAGATCGCCTCCCACTGCTCGCGCGCGAGCGAGCGGCCCGGCGTGTACGGCGGAATCCCGTGCCGGAACAGCACTTCCGCCCGGTAGACGTTGCCGACGCCGGCCAGCACCTTCTGATCCATCAGCAGCGCGGCGATGCTGGTGCGGGAACGCGAGATCCGCTGCCACGCCCGCTCGGGATCGGCGTCGCGGCGCAGCGGGTCCGGCCCCAGCCGACCGCGCAGCGCGGCGACCTCCTCGCCGGTCAGCAGCTCGCACGCGGTGGGCCCGCGCAGGTCCGTCCAATGCGTGCGGCCGACGATGCGCATCCGCACCTGGCCGCGGGGCTCGGTCAGCGGGAGCTCGGACTCGGTGAACGTGCCGTACAGCCCGAGGTGCACGTGGACGACCCGATCCGGGCCGTAGAAGTGGAACAGGTGCTTGCCGTGCGCCTCGGCCCGCTCGAACACCGAGCCGGTCAGCAGCGAGGCGCTGGTGGCGAACCGCCCCTGCGGGCTGCGCACCTGGACCTCCGTGCCGGCGAACAGGCCGCCGTGCAGCCCGGCGAGCCGGTGCAGCGTGTGACCTTCAGGCATGTCAACAGTCCGTCCGCGTCAGGCGAGGATCCACAGCACGACCGACTCCACGAGGTAGGCCGCCACGCACCACAGCGCGACGAACAGGCCGCGCCGGACCGGTCGGTCGGGATGCCGGAACACCGCCCCGGCCACCAGCGAGGCGCACACCGCGAGGACGCCGCCCACGATCAGCCACAGGCCCACCCCGAGCAGGCAGTCGGGCTCGGTGCAGGTCGCGCCGGGGCCGCCGGCGAGGACGGGCGCGAGCGCGCGCTGCCCGAAGAAGAGCACCAGCACGCCGACCGCGGCTCCCGCTGCTGCCACCAGAGGTGTCAGCAGCGCCGCGGTCGGACGTGCCGGTGCCATGGGATCAGTTGCCGGGCAGGGCCGGGGGCTCGCCGGTCTTCTCGTAGTCGGTGAGCAGGTCGATCCGGCGCTGGTGCCGGCCACCCTCGAAGTCGGTGGTCAGGAACGCCTCGACGATCTGCTCGGCCTCGTCGACGGTGTGCATCCGCGCACCGATGCCGGCCAGCAGCGCGTTGTTGTGCTGCCGGGCGAGCTTCGCGGTCTCGACGCTCCAGGCCAGCGCGGCGCGGGCGCCGGGGACCTTGTTCGCGGCGATCTGCTCGCCGTTGCCGGATCCGCCGAGGACCAGCCCGAGGCTGCCCTCGTCGGCGACGACGCGGCGGGCGGTCTCGACGCAGAACGGCGGGTAGTCGTCCTGGGCGTCGTATTCCGCCGGACCGATGTCGGTCACGTCGTGACCCTTGTCGGTCAGCCACTTGACGAGGTGGTTCTTGAGTTCGTAGCCGGCATGGTCGGAGCCGATGTAGACGCGCACGCGGGCAGTCTGCCAAACGGCCCACCTCCCCCGCACACCCCGGTTACGCTACCGGCCGTGACCAGCATCGATGTGCACACCGACTGGGCCCTGCCCGGTCTGCGCGCCATGGCGGACGACCCGGTGCTCGTGGTGGTCGACGTCCTGTCCTTCTCGACGGCGGTCGACGTGGCGACGAGCACCGGCGCCCGGGTCATGCCGCTTCGCTGGCCGGACGGGTCGGCGCCCGAGGACGTCGTGCTCGCGCGCCCCCGCAGCCTCGACGAGTGGTCGCTGAGCCCGTCGTCGCTTCGCACCCTGACACCGGACGTGCTGCTGGGGCTTCCGTCGCCGAACGGCGCGACACTGTGCGCCGAGGCCCTCGCCACCGGGGCCACCGTGTTCGCGGGCTGCCTGCGCAACGCGGAGGCCGTGGCCCGCGCGGCGGCGCAGGTGGGCGGCCCGATCGGAATCGTCGCCGCCGGGGAGCGCCGGGACGACCAGCTGCGCCCGGCGATCGAAGATCTGCTCGGCGCGGGCGCGATCATCTCGGCGTTGCCCGGACGGCGCTCTCCCGAAGCCGAGCTGGCCGCGGCAGCGTTCCAGACCGTGGCGGGCGAGATCGGCGCCATGCTCGCCGACTGCGAGTCCGGCCGCGAGCTCGCGGAATGGGGCTTCGCGCACGACGTCGCGCTGGCCGCCGAGGTCAACTGCAGCCGACGGGCGCCGGTGCTGCGGAACGGGATCCTGACGGCCGGATGAGGCGCCTTCGCCGTCCACACAGGACGACCGGGCCACGACGAACCCATCGAGCTGCTTTCGCGCACGTTTTTTAGACCAATCGAATTAATGAACTGATCTGTTCGGCCCATTTGTGTCGCTTGGTGGATCCGAACAGTTTCCCCACACGTCATTCTTTCCGGAACAGGGGGGGTTCTGCCGGGGGAGGACGCGTGGTTGAAGACATCGGCGCCGCCGAGCGCATGGTCCAGCAATGGCAGGAACGTGCCGCGGAGAAGGCCGAGAAGTTCGGCCGGATGCAGCAGGAGATCGAGCAGATCGCGGTGACCGAGATCTCACGCGACGGAGCGATCCAGGTGACCATCGGCTCGAACGGCATCCTGCAGAGCCTGCAGCTCTCCGAGAACGCCAGCAAACGCCCGATGGCCAAGCTCGGTGCGGAGATCATGCGCGCGGTCCAGGCTGCACAGGCCAAAATCCCCACGCTGATGCAGCAAGCGGTGTCCAACACCGTCGGACTCGACGATGTCGCCGCGCAGCACGTCCTGACCCAGGCGCGCAAGAACTTCCCGGAGCCTCCGGAAGACGAACCGGACGCCCCGCGCTCACACGGCCACGAAGCGCAGGAACTGCAGTTCGGCACCGCAGACGACTACGAGGAACCGGCGAATCGCCCCACGCCTCCGGCGGCCCGGCCCGCGCCGCCGCAACAACGGCAACCGGCCCGCCGCCGCCCGGACGACTTCGACGATGGGGACTTCAGCAACCAGTCCTTTCTGCGCTGAAACACTGAGGGGAGCAGACGATGGGCGACCAGATGAACGTCGTCACCGAAAACCTGCGCGCACATTCATCCAAAGTGGATGGTGTCGCGGACAAGCTGCAGACCGCGGTGGACGCGGCGCAGCAGGTGACGATGAACGACGACGCCTACGGCATCATCTGCCAGCCGTTCGCCATGCTGCTGCAGCCATTCGAGGAAAACGGCGTCGAGGCCCTGAGCAAGGCCGTGGAATCGATGCAGGAAATCGCGGAGAACGTCCGCAGCACAGCAGAGGACTACCAGTCCATCGATGACGCCAACAGTGCCGCGATCGGCGGGATCGAGGTGCAGTGATGGCCGGCAACGACCTGGTGGTCACCGAAGACACCATGCAGAAAGACCCGGGCGAGACACCCGACGCGATCAAAGGCATCGGCCTGGCCGAGTCGGGCTACGACCTCTACCAGGGGATCAGCGAAGGCAGCTGGGTCGCGGCCGGGCTGGGCGCCGCCGGCCTGGCGATGGAAGCGGTCAGCATGGCCGTGGACCCGATCGGCACGCTGATCTCCTACGGTCTGTCCTGGCTGATCGAGCACGTGCAGCCGCTCAAGGAGGCGCTGGACTGGTTCGCCGGTGACCCCGACGGCGTCAAGGCCTACGGCCAGACCTGGGGGAAGGTCAGCGAGCACGTCAAAGCGGCCGTGGAGGAATACAAGGCGGCGGTCCAGAGCGACACGGCCGACTGGCAGGGCCAGGCCGGCGACGCCTACCGCAAGCACGCGAACGAGAAGGCGGACGCGGTCGCTGCCGCGGCCGAGATGGCCGGGACGATGAGCACCGTCGTCACGATCATGGGCGAAGTTGTTTCATTCGTGCGCGAGTTCGTCCGCGACCTGGTCTCCGAAACCATCTCCGCGATCATCACCTACGCGCTGGAAGCGGTGTGCTCGTTCGGCCTGGCCACGCCCGTGATCATCGCGCAGGTGACAGCGAAGATCGCCAAGGTCACGAAGCTGATCGGCGACAAGGTGACCGCGCTGATCAAGACGATCAAGAACGTGTCGCCGAAGATCGGCAAAGCGATCGAGATCATCGGCAAGGTCATCAAGAAGCTGGCCGGCGGCGGAAACATGCCGGAAAAGGTGTGGAAGAAGTTCGACGACGCCTTCGGCACCAACATCGTCGGAAAGCACAACGCCAAGTACGGCGGAGGCTCCTCCGGCGGCGGAGGCGACGGACCCGACGGAAGCGGCGGCTCGGGGTCGGATGGCTCCGGCTCTGGCGATTCGGGGTCGGGTTCCGGTGACTCCGGTTCGAGCTCGGATTCCGGTTCGGGGGCCCCCGGATCAGGTTCAGGAGACTCGGGATCTGGCCCCGGTTCGGGCTCCGGCTCCGGCTCCGGCTCCGGCTCCGGAGATTCTGGCTCTGGAGAGGGCGGTTCCGGATCGTCGAGCAGCGGTTCCGGATCGGGCAGCGGCTCTGGATCGGGCAACGGATCGAGCCCGGACAGCGGTTCCGGCGGGTCGAGCCCGGACGGTTCCAACTCTGGCAACGGGTCTGGCGGTTCCGGAGCCGACGGCGGGAGCACGTCCAGCGGCGCGGGATCCGACGGTGCCGGGTCGACGAGTTCGGGAAGCGGGGGGTCCAGCCCCGACGGCGGATCGGGCAGTCGCGGTTCCAGCCCCGACGCGGGCGGGTCGAGCCCGAGCAGTTCCTCGCCGGATGGCGGCTCGGGCAACGGCACAGGCGGCTCGTCCACCGACACCAGCGGTTCCGGGGCCGGTTCGTCCAGCTCGTCACCGGATGGCGGCAGCTCGGCGGGCGGTGGAACCGGCAGTCCCGACGGCAGCGCAGGCGGCTCGCCCAACGGCACCTCGTCGGGCGGGTCCTCCCCCGACGCGTCCGGTTCCCCGGGTAACGGGGCGTCGCCGAACGGCGGCCATACGGCGTTCTCCGGCGACCTCAGCAGCTCCCCCAACGGCGGCTCCAGCCCCGACTCCGGTGGCTCGCCGAGCGGTGGCAGCCCCGGCTCCGGTGGCAGCCCGAGCGGCGGAACGACCGGCGGTGCTTCGGGCGGCGGTTTCTCCGGCGGCGGATCGCACTCCCCGTCGCACAGCCCGAACACCCCGGCCAGCACCACGTCGTCCTCCAATGTGGACGCCCCGCCTGCTCAGGGAGCTCCGTCCACCGCGCCCCCACCGAACTCACCGTCGCCGAACCAACCAGGCGGCAGCCCAGGAACGGCCAGTAGCCCAATGGGCGGCGGCATGGGGGGAAGCCCCGGCGGCGGAACTCCCGGAGGCACCTCAAGCCCCGGCGGCGGCCGCCCGGGCAGCGGAGGCGGCTGGACCGGCACGCCCGGCAGCCCCGGCGCAGCAGGCCGGCCCCCGTCCACCCCGGACGCTGTCTCTTATACACAACTG
>NZ_SMKW01000256.1 GCF_004348985.1 Saccharopolyspora elongata
AACAAATTGCCAACTTTGCTCAGCGCCCTAGTTCGCCCGCGAAGCCCAACGCGTCAGCGCTCACGCGGGACTCCTGCCCCGGCCGAACTCATCAGTCGGCGGCTGGGTCGGTAGGTGCACAACCTCGAAAAGCCCCTGCCTCACCCGATATCGGGAAGCAGGAGCCGTGTAGTTAGCGAGCCTCCGTCCTCAGACACAGTCGGTCACTCGCCTGTAACCCTGGCGCTTGTCCAAGGCCAGCGTTCACCACACCCGATGGGCAGGTGTACCGATGGCCAACAACCTGATGATCTCCAGCTCGCCCGGTCGATGGTCATCGAAGGCCAGACCCACATCTCCGCGTGATCAGTGCCAAGTGTCCAGCGCACACCGAAACCACCCACGCGGGTGAACAGCAGCGCCTCCCACAACGCGACCCCATTTCAGACCCGCGAAACCGATCCTCGTCGGGTGGCCCGGGGGAATCGCACCCCCGGGCTCCCACGGAACGGAGCGTGACAGTCTCCCGTCACTCCGCTCTTCTCATCGCAATCCGGCGAACGTGCGCACCCATCGCCAGTGAGCGAA
>NZ_SMKW01000037.1 GCF_004348985.1 Saccharopolyspora elongata
GGAGGGGGGAGGGCCCAAGGAAGCCGCGCGCAAGTGGTTCGGCGGTGTGAACGAAGGAGTCACCGCGCCGCTGGCCGGGCGGGCGGTCACCACCCCGGGCGCCGCGCCCGGGGTAGTGACCGCCGGGCAGGGCCGCTTCCAGCGGATACTCGCTCGGTTGACCTGGTGGCCGTCCGCGTAGGTTGGGGCCATGGGGATTGTGCAGTCGGTGAACCTCGCGGTGGTGCAGACCGGGGATTGGACCGGGCGCGTGGGGCGCAGCGGTATCGACAAGCGCCCGGCCGGTGGGCCGGTGCGGTTCGAGCACGCCGGCGTGCACGGCGACACGGTGTGCGACGTGAAGTACCACGGGGCCTGGTACCAGGCGGCCTACGCGTTCGACAGCGAGGAGCTCGGGTACTGGTCGCGGGAGCTGGGGCGCGAGCTGGTCCCCGGCAATGCCGGCGAGAACCTCACGCTGGTGGGGTGCGACAGCAGTTTCGCGGTGATCGGCGAGCGGTGGCGGATCGGTGGGGCCGTGCTGCGGGTGACGGGGCCGCGCACGCCGTGCCGGGTGTTCGCCGGGTTCTGGGACGTCAAGGGCCTGGTCAAACGGTTCAGCGAGCACGGCCGGACCGGCGCGTACCTGGCGGTGGAGGAGCCGGGCGAGATCACCGCAGGCGATGCGGTCGAGGTGCTCTCCCGGCCGGAGCACGGGGTGCGGGTGTCCGAGGTGTTCGCCCTGAAGATGCAGGACCGCGGGGACCTGGCCGAACACGTCGCCGGTGGTCTCGCCGATCTGCCGGAGAAGTGGCGGGAGTCGATCGCCGCGAGGGTGCAGCGCTACCGCTCGGGGCGGCATTCGACGATGGCGTAGCCGTTGTCCAGCGGCGTGAAGTCCTCGACGGCGAGCCCGGCGGCCTCCGCGACCTGCTGGATTCGGTCGAGATCGCGCATCCGGCCGCCGACGTAGATCATCATCCGCAGGTCCATCTCGGTGAACAGCGCCATCCGCTCCCGGTCCGGCAGCAGTTCGATGATCAGCAGGCGCCCGCCCGGGGCGACCGCTTGCTTGCAGTGCGTCAGGATCCGGGTGGCGTCCTCGTCGTCCCAGTCGCCGAGGACATCGCAGACCACCACGGCATCGGCCTGGATGGGCAGCGGGTCGAAGAAGCTCGCGGTGACCACCTCCGAGCGGTCGCCGACGCCCTGTTCGCGCAGGTAGTCGGCCGCGTTGCGGGCCGGGCCCGGCAGGTCGACCACGATGCCGCGCGCCTTCGGGTTGGCCCGGAGGATCTCGGCGAGCAGCACGCCCTTGCCGCCGCCGGCGTCGGCGATCCGGCCGTAGGCGCTCCAGTCGTGCGCGACGGCGATCAGCGGGGCGATCCCGTAGGTCTTGGTCTCCATGAGGGCGTCGAACGAGTCCGACAGTTGCGGGTTGTGCGCCAGGTCTTCCCAGAAGGACCGGCCGAACGCGGCCGGATAGGCGGGGTGGCGGCCGCGGACTTGCTCGATGAGCTCGACGAACGCGAGGTCGGCGCGGCCGACGGCCCCGTCGAGGTCCAGCCAGGGCTGGGGGCCGTCGGCCAGGTCGCTGCGCAGCGCCTGCGAGGCGTCGTTGGGGCCGAAGACGTCGGGCTCGGGTTCGGTGAACATGCCGCGGTGCACCAGGAATCGCAGGACGCGCCCGAGCGGATCGGCCTCGGCCCGGCAGCGGTGCGCGATCTCGGCGAGGGGGAGCGGGCCGTCCTTGACCGCGTCGGGCACCCGGAGGGTGGCCGCCGTGCGGACTGCGAACGGCGTGGCCAGGTCGGCCATAGCCCAGACGTCCGGCGACTCGGGGGGCATGCGTTGCAGGGTAAGCCCGTCCGGCCTGCTCAGCGCGCCGCGAGCGGCCCGCCAGGGGCTGAACGCGTTTTCGACCGAGACCGGTAGTTCTTTGTGGACAGCTCGCCGCTGTCCGATGACGCAGGAGCTTCTCCGCCGCGAAGTCGTTGTCCTGAAGCGAAAGCCGTTGCGCGGCGCGCTGTTCAGCAGCCGAGCGGACCGCGAGTCCTTCGGGCTGCGGCGGCAACCCGAAGGACTCGCAGATCCGCTAGACCCCGAAGACACCCTCGCTGATCGCGCTCGGCGCACCGGGGCTGCCCTGCTTCACATCCCAGGTCCAGAACTCGACGACGTTGTGGTCCGGGTCGGCCACGTACGCCGAGCGTGCATTGCCCGGGCCGAACTCCACCTCGTCGACCTGCGCACCGCGCGCGCGAACCCGCTCGACGACCGCGTCGTACTCGTCGTCGCTCACGGACAGGGCGTAGTGGACGTGCACGCCGCCCCGGGCGCGGGCTATGCCCAGAGCCGGCTTCCACAGGCCGATCCTGGTGCCGCCGGCCAGTACCCACACCGCTTCGCGGTTGCGCCAGTGCCCGCCTTCCCAGCGTTCGATGACCGGGAAACCGAGCACTTCGGTGTAGAAGCGCTCGGCGGCGTCGAGATCCGCCACCTCCAGGACCAGTTCGTTCACACCGGACGTCATCGTCATCCTCCTATATAGGCAGTTGCCGATTCTCTTTATATAGGAGAGTGACGATACAATGGTCAGGTGGGCGATGATGATCTGGCGCACACCGCCGGCTTGTTCCGGGCGATGGGGCACCCCATCCGGCTCGGCGTGCTCGACCGGCTGCGCCGCGAGGGCGAGATCTGCGCCTGCGACTTCACCGAGTACTTCGGGGTGAGCCAGCCGACGATCTCCGGCCACCTGCGCACGTTGCGCGAGGCCGGGCTGGTGCGGACCCGCCGGGACGGCACCCAGATCTGCTACTCGCTCGACCCGGCGGCGCTGGAAGTGGTCCGGCGGATGTCCGCATTGCTGGTTTCGACCGTGTAGGGACGTGCGGGGCGTCGGGGCGGCCCGGTACGGTGGCGAAAAGCCCAGGAGGACGGTCCGCATGCACCTGGCCGAAGTGGCCGATCTGGCCCGCCGAGACGCCGCCGACGGCGTGCAGCAGCAGATCGTCGCGGCCGTCATCGACGCCGGTGGGCAGGTCCTGCTGGTGCGCCGCCGGGAGACGGATTCCCGCGGTGGTGAATGGGAATTCCCCGGCGGCAAGGTCGATCCCGGCGAAGACCTGAACACGGCGCTGCACCGCGAGGTGGACGAGGAGACGGGCCTCCGCATCGCCGAGATCACCGGCTACCTGGGCGCGTTCGACTACATCACGCGCAGCGGCACGTACAACCGCCAGCACACCTGGTCGGTCACCGTCGCCACGGCCGAAGGCGTGCGGCTGACCGAGCACGATGCGTACACCTGGGTCTCGGCGACTGACGAGATCCCGCTCGGCGCCGACCTCGAAGGCATCCTGGAGAAGCACTTCAAGTCCTGATCGTCCTGAGTGGACGACGGCAACGGCGCGTCGTTTCCTGCGGAGATCGCCCGGCAGGTGATCCATGGGGTAGGCCCGGCGTAGTGCTGGGCGGCTCGAAGTTGCCTCCGGGCTCGCCGCCCGAGCATCGCGGGCCGTTCCGGGCGTGAGCGGCAGCCGGTTCGACCGGGCCGCGTTCGATCGTCGTCGACATCCGCCGGTGGTCGACGTGGGAAGTCGTCCGCTCCCTCCTCCGGCTCGTCAGGACTCCACCGCTACCCGATCGGGCCTGTGATGTAGCGCACCCTGTTGCATTGGCCGCGTTTCTGGGAAAGATTGGAGTACCAAAGGTTTGGTTTCCTAGTAATTACCGACCGGTTCGGCGGAAGGTGCGTTGCGACATGACCAACGAGCTGGAGCACTTCATCGGCGGCAAGCGCGTGGCGGGGACGTCCGGGTCCTTCGGTGACGTGTTCGATCCCAACACCGGGCAGGTGCAGGCCAGGGTGCCGCTGGCCTCGGCGGAGGAGGTCGCGGCGGCGGTCGACAACGCCGCCGAGGCGCAGCCGGCGTGGGCCGCGATGAACCCGCAGAAGCGGGCGCGGGTGCTGATGCGGTTCCTCCAGCTGGTCAACGACGAGATGGACTCGCTGGCCCGGCTGCTCGCCTCCGAGCACGGCAAGACCGTCCCCGACGCCAAGGGCGACATCCAGCGCGGCCTGGAGGTCGTCGAGTTCGCCGTCGGCATCCCGCACTTGCTCAAGGGCGAGTACAGCGAGAGCGTCGGCACCGGCATCGACGTGTACTCACTGCGGCAGCCGCTGGGCGTGGTCGCCGGCATCACGCCGTTCAACTTCCCCGCGATGATCCCGCTGTGGAAGGCTGCACCGGCCATCGCCTGCGGCAACGCCTTCGTGCTCAAGCCCTCCGAACGCGACCCCTCGGTGCCGTTGCGGCTGGCCGAGCTGTTCATCGAGGCCGGGCTGCCGCCGGGGATCTTCAACGTGGTCAACGGCGACAAGACCGCGGTGGACGCGATCCTGACCGAGCCGCGCATCGAGGCCGTCGGGTTCGTCGGCTCGTCGGCGATCGCCGAGTACATCTACTCGACCGCCGCGGCCCACGGGAAGCGCGCGCAGTGCTTCGGCGGCGCCAAGAACCACCTGATCGTGATGCCCGACGCCGACCTCGACCAGGCCGCCGACGCCCTGATCGGCGCCGGTTACGGCTCCGCCGGGGAGCGCTGCATGGCGATCTCGGTCGCCGTGCCGGTCGGCGAGGCCACCGCCGACGCGTTGATCGAGAAGCTCGTCGAGCGGGTGCACCGGCTGACGATCGGCACCAGCTTCGACGAGGCCGCCGACTTCGGCCCGCTGGTGACCAAGCAGGCCTGGCAGCGAGTCCGCGACCTGATCGGCGTCGGCGTCGAGGAAGGCGCGAAGCTGCTGGTCGACGGCCGGGACTTCAAGCTCGCCGGGCACGAGGACGGCTTCTTCCTGGGCGCCTCGCTGTTCGACCACGTCACCCCGGACATGCGGATCTACCAGGAGGAGATCTTCGGACCGGTGCTGTCGGTGGTCCGCGCCGCCGACTACGACGAGGCGGTCCGGCTGCCCAGCGAGAACGAGTACGGCAACGGCGTGGCGATCTTCACTCGCGACGGCGACGCGGCGCGCGAGTTCGTCTCCCGCGTCAACACCGGCATGGTCGGCGTCAACGTGCCGATCCCGGTGCCGATCGCCTACCACACCTTCGGCGGCTGGAAGCGGTCCGGATTCGGCGACCTCAACCAGCACGGGCCGGACTCGATCCGGTTCTACACCAAGACCAAGACGGTCACCTCGCGCTGGCCCTCCGGCCTCAAGGAAGGCGCCAGCTTCACCATTCCGACGATGCACTGAACCGGGTGGGTGCGGCGGCGATCTCGTGCGAAATCGCCGCCGCACCCGCGCCAGGAGGCGCGAAATCGCTCACGGGGAAGGGAGTGGACGTGTCCGTTGCAGCCGTGGCCGGCCCGGTGTCGCCGTTCGAGCTCACCGAGGACCAGCGCGCGATCCAGCAGACCGCGCGGGAGTTCGCCACCGAACAACTCGCCCCGCACGCCATCGAATGGGACCAGGCCAAGCACTTCCCGGTCGAGGCGCTGCGCGCCGCCGGGCAGCTCGGCATCGGCGGCATCTACGTCGACGAGTCGGTCGGCGGCAGCGGCCTGAGCCGGTTCGACTCGGTGCTGATCTTCGAGGCGCTCGCCGCCGGCGACCCGTCGATCGCCGCCTACATCTCGATCCACAACATGTGCGCGGGCATGATCGACCGCTTCGGCGACGCCGAGCAGCGTGCCCGCTGGCTGCCGGGCCTGTGCTCGATGGAACGCCTGGCCAGCTACTGCCTCACCGAGCCCGGCGCGGGCTCGGACGCGGCGGCGTTGGAGACCCGCGCGGTCCGCGATGGCGACGATTACCTGCTGACTGGGGTCAAGCAGTTCATCTCTGGCGGCGGGACCTCGGACGTCTACGTGGTGATGGCCCGCACCGGCGAGCCCGGTGCGAAGGGCATCTCCACCTTCATCGTCGAGGGCGACGCCGAGGGCCTGTCCTTCGGCGCCAACGAGAAGAAGATGGGCTGGAACGCCCAGCCGACCCGGCAGGTGATCTTCGACGGCGTCCGGGTACCCGCCGCCCAGCGGCTCGGCGACGAGGGCATCGGCTTCCGGATCGCCATGACCGGCCTGGACGGCGGCCGGCTCAGCATCGCCGCGTGCTCGCTCGGCGGAGCGCAGGCCGCGCTCGACAAGAGCCTCGCCTACGTGCGGGAACGCAGCGCCTTCGGCGCCAAGCTCAGCGAGTTCCAGGTGCTGCAGTTCAAGCTCGCCGACATGGCCACCGAGCTGGAGGCCGCCCGGCTGCTGCTGTGGCGGGCGGCGTGGGCGCTGGACGTCAAGGACCCGGCGGCCACCCGGTTGTGCGCAATGGCCAAGCGGCTGGCCACCGACGCGGGGTTCGCGGTGGCCAACGAGGCACTTCAGATCCACGGTGGTTACGGCTACCTTGCCGAGTACGGCCTGGAGAAGATCGTCCGCGACCTGCGGGTGCATCAGATCCTGGAAGGTACCAACGAAATCATGCGGCTGATCATCTCCCGGGGCCTGCTGGCGGCCTGACCGCCGGCGGCCTCGGGTGGGCAGCGCACCAGCACGGACTGGGAGGTTCGCAGTGCTCTACGCAAGTCCGGCGCCTCGCGAGCACCGCCCCGACGTCGTGTGGTCCGCAATTTCCATTGAAATCGAAGCTTCGATTTCAATGGAAATTGCGGCAGGAGGGTGTCGAGGCGGGCGCTGAGGTTCCGCTGGCGCACCGAAACGCAAGCCGGTCCGTGCACACGAAGACAGGAGTCGCACTATGACGGAGCCCGAGATCCTGGTTCGCGAACAGGGCTCGCTCGGCCGGATCACGCTCAACCGCCCCAAGGCGCTCAACTCGCTGACGCTGGGGATGGTCCGGGCGATGGCGCAGGCGGTGGAGCAGTGGCGCACCGCCGAGCACATCCGGGCGATCCTGATCGACGGGGCCGGTGAGCGCGGGCTGTGCGCGGGCGGCGACGTCCGCGCCCTGCACGACGCGGCGAAGGCCGGCGACGAGTCGCTGCCCGCCGCGTTCTGGACTGAGGAGTACCAGCTCAACTCGGCCCTGGCGGGTTATCCGAAGCCGGTCATCGGGATCATGGACGGCATCTGCATGGGCGGCGGCGTCGGCATCTCCGCGCACGGCTCGCACCGGGTGGTCACCGAGCGCTCCAAGATCGGCATGCCCGAGGTCGGCATCGGCTTCATCCCCGACGTCGGCGGCACCTACCTGCTCTCCCGGGGCCCCGGCGAGCTCGGCACGCACCTGGCGCTGACCGGTGCGCCGGTCGGCGGCGCGGACGCGATCTACTGCGGGGTCGCCGACTACTACGTCAACAGCGCGAACCTGCCGGAACTCGTCGAGGCGTTGGCCACCGGCGAGGTGGACGAGGTGCTGCAGAAGTTCTCCGAATCCGCGCCCGAGGCCTCGCTGGCCGCGCAGCGGGAGTGGATCGACGCCGCGTACTCGGCGGACGGCGTCGAGGAGATCCTGCGGCGCCTGCGCGAGCGGCCGGAGGAAGCGGCCCGCGAGACCGCCGAGGTGATCGGGCAGAAGTCGCCGACCTCGCTCAAGGTCACCCTGAAGGCCCTGCGCAGCGACTACGGCTCGCTGGAGGACGCCCTCGTCCAGGAGTACCGGCTGGCCATGGCGTGCGTGCGCATCGGCGACTTCGTCGAGGGCGTGCGCGCGACGCTGGTGGACAAGGACCGCAACCCGCAGTGGTCGCCGGCGCAGCTGTCCGATGTGGACGAATCTCGGGTGGAGAAGTTCTTCGAACCGGTCGCGGACGAGCCGGAGCTGTTCGGCTGATCCGCGGCGGCCTTGACGGAAGTTCCAGCGCAGAAGGGGAAAATGACAATGGCTGTCATCGGATTCATCGGGCTGGGCCACATGGGCGGCCCGATGTCGGCGAACCTCGTCAAGGCCGGCCACTCGGTGCAGGGGTTCGACCTGATCCCGGCGGCGCTGGAGGTCGCCGACCGGCACGGCGTGACCACCGTCGCATCGGCGGCCGACGCCGCCGCCGGTGCCGACGCGGTGATCACCATGCTGCCCAGCGGCAAGCACGTGCTGGCCTGCTACGACGACGTGCTCGCCGCGGCGAAGCCCGGCACCCTGCTCATCGATTCCTCCACCGTCGACGTCGCGGACGCCCGCCAGGCGCACGAGCGGGCCGCCGAGGCGGGCTTCGGCTCGATCGACGCCCCGGTCTCCGGCGGCACCGCCGGCGCCGAGGCGGGCACCCTGACGTTCATGGTGGGCGGCTCGGAGGAGGACTTCCGCCGCGCCGAACCGCTGCTGGAACCGATGGCGCGCAAGGTCATCCACTGCGGCGGACCGGGCAACGGCCAGGTCACCAAGATGTGCAACAACCTCATCCTCGGTGCGTCCATGATCGCGGTGAGCGAGGCGTTCGTGCTGGGGGAGCGGCTGGGGCTGTCGCACCAGGCGCTCTACGACGTGGCGTCCATCTCCACCGGGCAGTGCTGGGCGCTGACCACCAACTGCCCGGTGCCGGACCTGGTGGAGACCAGCCGGGCCAACCACGACTACGAGCCCGGCTTCGCCGCGGCGCTGATGCTCAAGGACCTCAGGCTGGCGGCCTCGGCGGCGGAGCAGAGCGGCACCGACGCCGCGATCGGCCGCCTGGCGACCGAGCTCTACCAGCGGTTCAACGAGGAGGGCGGCGGTGACCTGGACTTCGGCGCGATCATCAAGTCCGTCCGGGAGCACTCCGAGCAGCGCTGACGACCGGATGCCGGTTTCGCGAGGAATTACCGTTTACCCAGGTGGTGGCCGGTTCCTCGCGAAATCGTGCTGCGCCGCCGGAGGCGCGCACGCGGGGTAGTCGCGGGCGGGCCCCGGGGTGGCGTACGGCTTCATCGGACCGGGCGTACCCTGACGCTCTGTGTTGGAGTGGCTGGTCGAGTGGTACGACGGCGTCGAGCTGTGGCTCGTGCAGCTCGTCTACCCCCTGCAGGTGACCCTGGTGCTGGCGGTGCTGCTGCCGCTGTGCTGGGTGCTCGCCCGTGTGATCGACCGCGGCATCGACCGCCTCGGCGCGAAGCTGACGAGGGTTCGCGACGCGGAACCCCCGGTCGGCCGCCGGGACGGCGAGACCGGGCGGAAGGGGACGGCGGCGTGACGTCGCGCAAGCGCATCTCGGTGGCGTTGGTCGGGCTGATCGCCCTGGTCGTCATCGGCTGGTTCGTCCGGGACTACCTGGACGTCGATCCCGGCGCGGCGACGCAGCAGCGGGCCGTGCCCGGTGCCGAGTCGGGCCTGCCGGTCAAGGCGCTGTCCACGCTGCCGCCGGAGGCCGGGCAGACCTGGCAGCTGATCATCAAGGGCGGCCCGTTCCCGTACCCGGGCAAGGACGGCTCGGTGTTCGGCAACCGCGAAGGCGTCCTGCCGGAGCAGAAGTCGGGTTACTACCACGAGTACACCGTGAAGACGCCGGGTTCCCAAGATCGCGGTGCCCGACGACTGGTCACCGGCAGCCATTCCGAGCTTTACTACACGAGCGATCATTACGAGTCATTTGTGGTTGTCGACGCCGCGGGTTGAGTGCGATGTTTGCGACGAAGTGGGCCAGCAGGGTGCGGAAGGAGCCGACGGTGAGCGAGGTGGAGCAGCCGTCCGCCGACATCACTGCGCGCGAAGCCGTGCAGGAAGCCGAGCAGCGGGGCGCGGTCGCGCACGTGCTGGACGGCTCCGATCTGATCAGCAAGCGGACCACCCTGGACGGGATCGCCGCGGTGCTGAACTTCCCGGAGTGGACGGGCCGCAACCTGGACGCCCTCTACGACTGCCTGACGGACCTGTCCTGGCTGCCGGAGGGCGAGCACGTGCTGGTCTGGTCGGGCTTCCAGGCGCTGGCGGAGCACGACCCGAAGGCATTCGGCCGGATCAACGCGGTGCTCCGCGACGCCTCCGAGCACCCGATCTGCGGCCGCGAGTTCACGGCGGTGCTGACCAGGTCCTGATCGCCCATTGGTGATCAGGACCTGATCGCCCATTGGTGATCAGACGCGCCTCGCAATACTGGCTCCCGTGCAGAACAGGAGGCAGTATGACTCTCGTGGACATGCGGGCGGACGAGCAGCACGTGCCGATGACCGTCGACGACTTGGAACGGCTACCCGACGACGGGCGCCGCTACGAGCTGGTCGACGGGAGGCTTGACGTGTCTCCTGCGCCAGTGAGTGCGCACTCCCTGACTGAGGCGAGGCTCTGCCAGTACCTCGGTTTCGAACTCGCCCCAGCCGAGTTCATCGTGATGCAAGGTGCCGGTATCAACTTCAACGCGGATCGGACGCACCACCGCATCCCGGACGTTGTCGTGCTGAACGAGACCGATTTCGAGCAGCCGTACCTCACTCGGCCGCCGTTGCTCGCGATCGAGGTCGTTTCTCGGGAGAGCGTCCTTCGCGACCATCACATCAAGTTTCGCGAGTACGCCGAATTCGGGATCCAGGCGTACTGGATCGTCACTCCGGACGACGAGAAACCGGGGATCCTTGAGTTTCGGCTGAAGGATGGCGAGTACCGAGAGGTGCAGCAAGTCATCGGCGAGGACGTCTTCGCCACCGACTTCCCGTTCCCGGTCAAGCTCGTTCCTTACTGGCTCCTGGCCAAGGGGCCGTGGCGCAAGCGGATCGGCGGCGAAGACGACTGATCACCTGAGATTTGCGGGCACCCAGGCGGGCTTGCGCTTCTCCGCGAAGGCCTGCATGCCCTCCTGGCCCTCCTCGCCCGCGAAGTGCTTCGCCGACAGCTCCAGCATCTGGGCGAACGCCTCGCCCATGCTCGACGGGCGCTGACCGATGAGCATTTCCTTCGTGGCCGCCATCGCGCCCGGGGCGCCCAGGGCGAGCATGTCGGTGTAGCGCTTGACCTCCGCGTCCAGCTCGTCGGCGGCGACGGCGGAGTTGAGCAGGCCGATTTCGGCGGCGCGGCGGGCGTCGAAGGTCTCGCCGGTCAGGAACAGCTCGTGCGCCTGGCGGGCGTCGAGGCGCGGCAGCACCGTCACCGAGATCACTGCGGGCACGACACCGATGCGCACCTCGGAGAACGCGAAGGTCGCCGTTTCCACCGCGACCGCGATGTCGCAGGCCGCCGCGATGCCGACGCCGCCCGCGCGGGCCGGGCCGGCGAGCTTGGCGACCACCGGCTTCGGGCTGGTCCAGATCTGCTCCAGGATCGCCGGGAACTCGTTGACGCCCTGCTTCTCGGAGTCCGCCGAGCGCGACTCCTTGAGGTCCATCCCGGCGCAGAACACCTTGCCGGTGTGGTCCAGGACGATCACGCGCACCGCGTCGTCGGCGATCGCCGCGCTCAGGTGGTCCCGCAGTTCGCGCCGCAGCTGCGCGGACAGCGCGTTGCGGTTGTGGGGCGAGTCCAGCGTGATCGTCGCGATGCCGTCGGCCACGGCGAGGTGCACAAGCTCATCCATGACAGGCACGTTAACCGTCGTTAGCCCCCGCGGGCCAGTGAGCAACATCCCACACCGAGGCGCGGTACTGTGGGATTCCCGATTTTGCCTAAAATTGGGAGCCTTCGGCGCACTGCGGCGGTGCGGTAACCCGACGTGGTCCTGTCAGGTCGGGGGATACCGGTCGGCCCACTCGGGCGGGCGGGGACCGAACTCCAGGACCGCGTCGTGGGCGAGGCGCTCGATCACCTCGTAGAGCTCCAGCTCCACCGTCCAGCGCTCCGGGATCCGCTCCGCGCCGGACGCCGCGCCGATCAGGCTGCCGCAGACCGCTCCCGTCGTCGCACTGTTGCCCGAGTGGTTCACCGCCACCGGCAACGCCGCGTCGAAGTCCCCGTCGCAGACCAGCGCCGCGTACAGCCCGATGCCCAGCGCTTCGGCCGCGGTCGAGCCGACGCCCAGGGCGCGTTCGAGATCACCTGGCGGCACGCGGCCGCTGCGGGCCAGCCGGACCGCTGCGGAGATGCGGCGGCTGACGTCCTCGTGCCCGGTGTGCGGGGTGAGCTGCTCCAGCGCCGCATCGACCGCTGTGGCCAGCGGATCGCCGTTCATCAGCCGCGACACCAGGAACGCCAGCGCGCCCGCGCTCAGCCAGGCCGCCGGGTGACCGTGGGTGAGCGCCGCGGTTCGCATGCCGACGTGGAAGACCTCCGCCGGGTCGTTGCTCCACAGCGCCGCCGGCACCGCCCGCATGATCGCGCTGCTGCCCTGCGAGTCGCTGACCGGGTGGTCCGGGGAGCCCATCCGCTGCTGGCCCTTGGCGAACGCGATGAGCGTGCGCATCATGGTGCGGCCCGGGTTGCGGGTCTGGAACAGCGCTCGCTGGCGCACCAGCCAGCCGTCCGGCTCCGGGGTGCCGCCCAGGAACTCGCCTGCCGCGCGCGGCCAGCTCAGGTGCTGGGTGTGCAGCCACCGCTGGTAGGCGTGCTGGATGTGCCGGGCCGGGTCTTCGGTGCCGGTGGTGCGGCGCGCGACGTTGGCCCGGATCGTGCCCTCCAGCGAGAACAGCAGGAGCTGGGTGTCGCTGCCGAGCCGTCCCGAGGGGTGGCCGGCCGGGATGTAGTCGGTGAGGCCGTCCGCGCCGTGCCGGGCCCGGATCTCGTCCCAGCCGTCCGCGGCGATGGGCATGCCGAGCGCCTCGCCGATCGCGCAGCCGAGCACCGCTCCGAGGAACCGGTCGCGGGACGCGGCCAGCCGGGGCACCGCGGTCAGCCCGGTGCGGTAGTCCGTTGTGGACGGTGCCTGGGGTTCGGCGGATTCGGTGGTCGGATAGCGGCGCTGCCACCGGTCGGACTCGTCCGGGTACGGTCCGAATTCCGTTGCCGCGTCCTCGGAAATCCGCTCGACGAGCTCGGTGATCGGCAGCTCCTCCCGCCATCGCGGGGGAATCGCCGCCGGGCCGTGCAGCGCGCCGAGCAGCTGCCCGCACAGCGCGGCCGCGTCGGCGCTGTGCAGGCTCGCCGATTCGACGGCGCCGGCGAAGTCGTCCTCGCAGGCCGTGGCGACCCGGGCGGCGATCGCCAGCGCGTCCAGGCCGCTGCGCCCGGTGGACATCGCGTCGAGGTGGGCCCGCCCGGGCCGGAACCCGGCAGGGCTGAGCCGGCCGAGCCGCAGGGCCCGGGTCAGCGCCGTGCGTCCCGTCTGCCAGCCGGAAAGCCCTTGCCTCAGCGAGGTTTGCAGCGAGTTCCCGCGCAGCAGCCACAGCATCGCCACGCCGAGCACGCTGGCCGGGCTGTGGCCGTTGGGATGGCCGTGGGTGAGCGCGGCGAGGTCGCCGCCGAGCGCGAACACCGTGCCGGGATCGCCCGACCACAGTGCGGCGAGCGCGCCGAGCGGCACGGCGGATGCCGTGTCCGAGGAGTTGATCGGCTGCTGCCGGGATCCGACGGCGTGCCCGGCGGCGACCCGGGCGAGCGCGGTGAGCATCGCCGGGTCGTCGCTGCCGGTGCCGCGCAGCGCGGGCTCGGTGACCAGCCAGCCGTTGGGCTGGGCGGTGTCGGCTCCGCAGTCGCGCCACGGCACGCCCCGGGTGTGCAGCCAGCGCTGGAGCCCGGCGAGGGCGGAGCCGACCGGGTCGCCGTCGCCCGTCGACCGCGCGTTGGTGTGCGCGCGGATCAGGCCCTCCAGGACGAAGAGCACGGCGGTGGTGCGCTCGCCGACCCGCCCGAGCGCGACGAACTCGCCGACCGCGCCGCCCAGCAGCATGCCGAGCAACCGGCCCGGCGCCTCGGGCAGCGCGCCGTTTCGATCGGCCAGGCCGGTGGCGGGTGCAGGCGGGGTTTCCGCGGCGAGCCGGTGTTGCAGGGCAGTCGCCCACAGCGGCGTGGTGGCGGGATGCCGCCGCCACTGCCGCCAGGTGTCCAGCAGCTGCTGCTCCACCGGGTCGCGGCGGCTGGCCGCGCGCGCCTCCCGCCATGCCGCCAGCAGCGCTCGTTCCGTCTCGTCGAGGCCTATTTCGTCCACTATGGATTATCCGAGGTAGCGCCCGGCCCAGTCGGGCGCCGGCGCGTCGGTGAAGATCTCCGTCCTGGCGCGGTGCTCGTCGGCGACCAGCTGGGCGAGGACCTCCCGCAGCTCCAGTTCGCCGACCCAGTCCGCGGGGATCTCCGCGGCGCCGCGGGCGGCACCGAGCAGGCTGCCGCAGATGGCTGCGGTGGCCGCGGTGTTCCCGGCGTGGGTGGCGGCCAGCGACACCGCGTCGGAGATGGAGTTCGGGTGCGACAGCGCCGCCGCGACCGCGATGGCCAGGGCCTCCGGCGCGTTCCAGCCCAGGCCCAGCTCGTCGAAGCTGGTGGGCGAGGCCGGTCCGCTGCCGGCGATCTGGACCGCCGCGCGCAATCCCTGCGCGGTGTTCTCGGCGCCTTCCACCTGGTCCAGCTCGGCCAGCACCACGTGCACGGCGTCGACGAGCGTCTGGCCGCTGTTCAGCGCGCACACCAGGCCGGCCAGCGCGCCCGCGGGCAGGAAGCCGTCCGGGTGGCCGTGGGTGATCACGGCGATCTCCGCGCCCAGCGAGATGGCGTGCGGCACGTCGGCGGCGTCGAAGCCGACCACCGCCCCGCGCACCGTGGCCGCCGCTGTCCGGGCGGCGTTCGGTGGGCTGGCCGGGGTGGGGACGTCGCGCCGGTCGGCGAAGCGGGCCAACGCCGTCAGCGTCGCCTCGTCCGGGAACCGTTGCGCGCGAAGGGATTCGGTTTCGACGAGCACACCGCCGACCGCCTCGTTCGACACCTGCGCGCCCTGGGTGTGCATCCAGTGCAGCAGGGCCAGGCGCACCATCGACGGCCGGTGCGCGGCGATCCCGCGCAGTGCCGAGCGGATGTGCGAGCTGATCAGCGCGTCCAGCACGAACGCGGTCTGCTGCGTGTACACCGTGGCCGAGCCGCGACGGCCGAAGAGCTCGGTGAGCTCCCGGACGCCTTCGGGGTTCTCGCGCAGGATCTTGCGCAGGTCGGTGAACATCCACGGCGCACCTAGGGCGTCGCCGGCCGCGGAGCCCAGCACGCAGCCTTCGAGCCGCTCGCTCCGGCTGAGCTCCACCTGGGTTTCGGCGGCGGGCTCGGCCTCGGCTTCGGGCTCGGCCGCGGCCTCGCCGATCAGCTGGGCGGCGCGTTCGGCGCCGAAGGCCTCGACGAGCAGCTTCTGCAGGCTCTGCGTGAGGTCGGCGGAACTCCCCTCGCCGTTGTCGCGGAACTTGCGCCACACGCTGAGCAGCTGCTGTTCCTCGTCCGACAGGCCGTCGTCGGCCTCGTCGTCGGCATCGACCGGCGCCTCCGCGACGGCGACTTCCGCAGCCGGGGCTTCGACGGCGGCGGCTTCGACGACCGGGGCTTCGGCAGCAGGCACATCGATGGCGGGAACTTCGGCCGCGGGCTCGACGGCGGGAATCTCGGCCGCCAGGGGCTCGACGGCCGGAGCTTCCGGCACTTCCTGGACCGGCTCCTCGACGACCGGCTCGGGCTCGGGCTCCGGCGTTTCCGCTGCCGGCATGGGCTCTTCGACCGCCTCGGCGGTCTCCACGACGACCGGCTCGGCGGCGGCCTCGACGTCGCCGATCGGGTAGCGCTCCAGCCACTCCGCGCCCGTCGGCGGGGTCGGGCCGAACTCCTGGATCGCGTCGCCGGCCATCGCCTCGATGACCTCGCGCAGCTCCAGCTTGTCCCGCCAAGTCTGCGGGATCGCGTCCGCCGTGTGCGCCGCGCCCATGATGTTCCCGCAGATCGCCGCGGTGGAATCGCTGTCGCCAGAGTGGTTGGCGGCCAGGATCACGGCGTCGGCGAACGACTCCGGGTACGTCAGCGCCGCGCACACCGCGATCGCCAGGGCCTGCTCGCCGAACCAGCCCTCGCCGAGGACCTCGTGGATCTGCTCCGGCGTCGGGGTGCCGGCGGTGGCCAGCTCGATGGCCCGGCGCAGCGCGGTGCTGGTCTCCTCGTGACCGTCCCACGTGGACAGTTCGGTGAGCGCGCGGTCCACCGCCTCGGGCAGCGACCGGCCCGCCAGCAGCTGCTGGACGATCACCGCGAGCGCCCCGGCGGGCAGGTAGCCGCTGGGGTGGCCGTGGGTCAGCACCGCGGTCATCGCGCCGACCTGGAACACCTCGGCCGCGTCGGCGGACCACAACCCGGCCGGGGCGGCGCGCATCACGCCGCCGCAGCCCTTCGAGTCGTTGAGGCGGTTGGTGAACGAGCCCTGCTTGTTGCCGTTGGCGTAGCCGTGCAACGCCTGTATGCAGGTGGTGCCGGGCGCGCGGCGGACGAACAGGCCCTTCTGCTTGATCAGCCAGCCGTCCGGCGGGTTCGCGGCCAGCGGTCCGGCGGCCTCCCGCCAGTCGAAGCCCTGGGTGTGCAGCCAGCGCTGGTAGGCGTGCTGCACCTGGGTGGTGGGCTCGTTCTCGCCGAAGAGCCGGCGGCGGATGCTGGCCCGGATGAGACCGTCCAGGGTGAACAGCGTCATCTGGGTCTCGTCGCTGATCGAGCCGCCGGGCCGGTGGGCGTCGACGAAGTCGGTCAGCCCCGCCACGCCGTACTTGCGGCGGATGTCCTGCAGCGAGTCGTCCTCGATCGGGTAGCCGAGCGCGTCGCCGGCGGCGCCGCCGAGCAGGAAGCCCAGGATGCGGTGCGGCCGGAGCTCGACGGGGTCGACGGCTTCGGCCTCCGGTTCGGCCGGTTCCTCGACGATCTCGGGCGCCGCGGCGGCCTCCGCCTCCGGCTGGCCGACAGTTTCAATTGAAACTTCGGAGACCTCGGGCTCCGGGGGTTCGGTGTCCTCCGCCGGGACCTCCGCCTCCGGTTGGGCCGCAGTTTCAATTGAAACTGCGGGGACGTCCGGCTCGGCCGCTTCGGCCGGTGCTTCGTCGGCGACCGGCGCCGGTTCCGCTTCCGCCCGCATGGCGAGCGGTTCCGAACCCACCAGCGGGAGGTCGGAGGTGAAGATCAGGTCGGAGATGTCCTTCGCGGCCGGGTAGCGCGAGGCCCACGCGTCGCCGGTCGGCGGCGCCGCGCTGAACTCCAGCAGCGCGTCCTTGGCCAGCGTCTCGACGATCTCGCGCTGCTTGAGGTCGCGCAGCCACACCCCGGGCAGGGCCGTCGAACCGTAGCGGGCGCCGACGATGTTCCCGCAGATCGCCGCGGTGGAGTCGCTGTCGCCGGAGTGGTTGACGGCCACCATCAGCGCGGCGGCGACGGTGTCGGTGCTCAACGCCGCGCACACCGCGATGGCCAGCGCCTCGTGCCCGGCCCAGCCGCCGCCCAGCGTGTCCTTGAGCTCCTCCGGGCTCGGCTTGCCCTGCTTGGCGAGCTCCTCGGCAGCCTGCAACGCCCGGTCGGTGTCCTCGTGGCCGTGGTACTGCACGAGCAGTTCGCGGGCCTGCCGCACCGCCTCTTCCAGCGTCTCCTCGCGCAGCAACCGGTGCACCACGACGGCCAGCACGCCCGCGGGCAGGTAGCCGTTGGGCTGCGAGTAGGTCAGGGCCGCGGTCGCGGCGGCGAGCTCGAAGACCTGCTTGGGGTCGTCCGACCACAGCGCGACCGGGGCGGCCCGGACGACGCCGCCGCAGTCCTGCGAATCGTTGATCGGCCGCTCGAAGGTGCCGGGCGCGCCGACCGAGGCGAACTCCCGCAGCGCGGTGATGCAGCTGCTGTTCGGCGAGCGCACGACGAACAGGTCGCGCTGGTCGATCAGCCAGCCGTTGGGCTTGGGGTGGCTCATCGTGAACGGCCCGGCCGCGCGCATCCACGCGTAGCCCTGGGTGTGCAGCCAGCGCTGGTAGGCCAGCTGGATCGCCGACAGCGGGCTGTCCGCGCCGGTCGAGCGCGTCGCGATGTGCCCGCGGATCAGGCCTTCCAGGGTGAACAGCGTCATCTGGGTGTCGTCGGTGAACTCGCCTGGCTGCTCACCGGCGCGGTCGTACTCGGTGACGCCCATCGCGCCGAACCGGCTGCGGATCTGGTCCACCGGGTAGAACTCCACCGGCGCGCCGAGCGCGTCGCCGATCGCGCCGGCCAGCATCGAGCCGATGAACCGGCGGCCGTACTCGGTTTCGGCCGGATCCACCGCCGGCTTCGGGGCCTGCTCGGCGGGCGGCGCCGGTGCCGCGGGCGGCTGCGGCGCGGCTCCCGGCGGCATGACCACCGGAGTGCCGGTGGCGGGGGAGTGCACCGGCACGCCCGGCGCCTTCGGCGGCACGGCGGCCGCGGCCTTGGCCAGGTCCTCGGCGGGGAGCCGGGCCTTGACCGGGCTGGTCGGGTTCACCTGCACGTCGATGCCGGTGAGGGGGTGCGTCGCCAGCTGACGGCCGGTCATCCGCTGCCAGGTCGTCCAGTTCGGCGGCAGGAACCCCTCGGAGGTGAACACCTGCAGCTGCCGGCGGCCGGACTCGTGCTCCATCGTGAACAGCCCGTTGCCCTGCGGCTGCGCGAACAGGATCAGCTCGGCGTCCAGCATCGCGGTCAGCAGCGCGTGCCCCTGGGCGTACCCGGTGGTGGTCAGCTGCAGCGCGCGCTCGACGTCGTTGGTCGGCGCGGGCAGCCGCAGCGCGACCGGCGAGGGCCGGTAGTTCGGGTTCGGGGAGAAGTCGTCGGTGATCTCGCCCTGCTCATCGACCCGGTAGCCGCCGATGAAGCCCCACGGCGGCACCTCGGCGTTCGGATCGGTGAAGATCGGGTCGACCACGTACAGCCAGGTGTTCGGCTGCTTCATGGCCTGTTCTCGCATGGTCGGCGTGATGACCGGTCGATTCGGCTGCTGCGTGTTCATCTCGCGCTGTTGTCCCCGACTCCTCGTCCAGCCTTGCATTGATCGCCCCCACCCACCCGGCGGTCACTCGATAGCGCGGGCCTGGCGGGTACGACGGACACAGGGAGCGGCCGGTTCCCCGTCCAGACGCTGGCAAGCAACTCTCTCATGACCACATGGGGTGAAGCTTAGTGTTCGGAAGAACAACTCAGAGTCAGGTGTTGATTTTCGCTCCCGCCGCTGGTCGTGCGGCCGGGCGGCTCACGCGGTGGTGTCGGAGAGCGCGGCCGCCATCAGGCATTGCAGGCAGGGCATGCCCGCCGGGCCGTCGAGCGCCTCGGCCTCGCCGGGGAGGATGCCGAAACCGCAGTAGGCGTACAGCATCGGCGGCAGCGGGCCGTCGGCGGGCAGCGGGAAGAAGTGGCAGGACTTGTCCTGCTCGCTGCGGGCGAACTCGGCGCGGACCCGCGCCATGAAGTGCGGTTGCGGGTTCATCCGTCGCACCGCCAAGTCGGGTCCGGCAGCGACCTGGGCTGTCGGGGGTGTCCGGGTCGCTGCCGGTTTTCGTGTACCCAGCTGGATGACACGGCCACATCATGCCCCGCAGGTTGCCCCTGCAAACCCAGTTGTCGACTTTTGCTCAGATGCATGCCTTTTCGGTGCAGTCGAGCACGCCTTCGGAGTGGTCGAGCTCGTTCATCGAGACGGTGACGTCGTGATCTTCGAAGTCCGCCACGAGTCTGAGGCGTCCTCCGAGGGCAGCGACGTAGCGCTCGAGCGTGCCGACCTCGATCTGCGCCAGATCTCCTTGTTCGAGTTTGCTCACGCGGGGCTGGCTGACCTGCATCCGCGCGGCGACCTCCGACTGGGACAGCCCGGCCGCTTTGCGCAGCTGGGTGAGGCGGTCGCCCAGGATGTAAGCCTGGGTCAGGATGTGGGCTTGCTCCCGGGCGGCTTCCACGTCGCGGCCGCGCGCCCGGTCCAGGGCTTCTTTGTCCTTCTTGACGTCCTTCCAAGAACGACCCATTGCTAGCCCTCCTCCAACTCCGCCAGGTGTTCCTCGAAACGCTTCTCGGCAAGCGGGATGTTCGTCTCGTACCAACCTCGCCAGTTCCCGGCCTTGTCGCCCGCCACCAGAACAATGGCACAACGGCGTGGATCGAACGCGAACAGCATCCTGATCTCGCTCCTGCCCGCCGAAGCGGGGCGTAGTTCCTTCAGGTTGTGGTATCGAGATCCTTTGATCTTGTCTACAAGTGGACGGCCGAGTTGCGGCCCTCGCTGGGTTAACAGGTCGAGCGCCTTTTCGACTAGGTCGGCGCTCTCGGGGTCGTTCTGGACCAACGAGAAGAACCAGGTGCTGACCTCTTCATGCAACTCGACGTCCCAGCTCACAAGCCTAATATAACGCTAGCATTATAGCTAGGGTGTTGTGGGATGGATGAGGCGTTCGGTCCCTCGGCTCACAGGGCTGCGGGGAGCTGCAGGGGAGCGGCGCTGAGGGTTTCGGCGTAGCGGTGGAGGATCAGGTCCGCCACGCCCTCGTCGTCCGCCATCGGGGGCGCGATCAGCGGGTCGGTCGCGTGCTCGCGGGTCAGGCCGGTGATCCGGTCCGGGAGCAGGCCTGGGGCCAGGAACCAGGAGGCGACCGCGAAGCGGCGCGCGCCGCGGGCGCGAAGGGCCTCGATCGCCGCCGGTACGTCCGGTTCGGCGGCCGCCGCGAACGCGGGGACGACGCCCGCCCAGGCGGCCTTCGCCTGCCAGCGCCCGGCTACGTCCGCCACGAGCCGGTTCGCCGCGGCGTGCGACGAGCCCGCGCCCGCCAGGACCACGCCCAGGTCCGGGTCGTCCGGATCGGCGCCCTCGGCCACCAGCCGGCGCCACGCCGCCTCGTCCAGCCTCGGATCCGGCCCCAGCACGTCGGAAACGTGCACCTGGAACCGTGGGTAGCGCCGTTCCACGTCGGCCACCGCCGCGGGCACGTCGACGCGGGCGTGGAAGGCCCGGCCGAGCAGCAGCGGCACGACGACCGCGGCGGAATGCCCGTCGCCGTGCACCGCGCTGAGCACGTCGCCGACGCGCGGCGCCGAGAGGTCCAGGAACGCCACGCGCACGTCGAGATCCGGGCGCGTGGCGCGCACCACGTCCAGCAGGGCGTGGATCGTCGCGGCCGAACGCGGATCCCGGCTGCCGTGCGCGACGGCCACCAGCGGAGCGGTCATGAGCGGCTCATTCCGACGCGGCGGCCAGCGGTGCCAGCGGCACGCCGATCAGTCCGGCGGCCAGCGTGGTGCCGTCGGCCTGGTCGATCACGAGGAAGGAACCGGTGCGCCGGCTCGCGGCGTAGTCGTCCACCGGCAGCGGCTCCGAGGTGCGCAGCTGCACGCGGCCGATCTCGTTGAGCTGCAACGAATCCGGACCGTCCACACTCGACAGCTGCTGCTCGTCGAAGCGGGCGGACAGCTCGGTGACGATGGCCTGCACCGTGCGGGTGCCGTGCTTGACCAGCACCTTGGCGCCCGGGTTCAGCGGCTTCTCCGCCAGCCAGCAGACCGTGGCGTCGAGCTCATCGGTCACCCACGGCGGCGCGTCCGCGGCGGCGATCAGGTCGCCGCGCGAGATGTCCACGTCGTCGGCCAGCAGCAGCGTGACGGAGTGCCCGGCGGCGGCGCGCGGCTTCGCGCCGTTCGGGGTGTCCACCTTGGACACCCGGGTGCGCAGCCCGGCCGGCAGCACGACCACCTCGTCGCCCTCGGCGACGACACCCGCGGCGACCTGGCCCGCGTAGCCGCGGTAGTCCGGGTGTTCGGCGGTGCGCGGCCGGATCACGTACTGCACCGGCATCCGGAACGGCGCATCGTGCGGGTCCGGCGCCACCGGCACGCTCTCCAGGTGCTCCAGCAGCGAAGGCCCGCTGTACCAGGGCGTGTTCGCGGAGCGCTCGACCACGTTGTCGCCGAGCAGCGCGGACACCGGGATGGTCACCACGGCGTCGTCCCGGTACCCCAGGGCCCGGGCGTGCTCGGTGAACTCGGCGGCGATGCGGGTGAACACCGCCTCGTCGAAGTCCACCATGTCGATCTTGTTGACCGCCAGCACCAGCTGCGGCACGCCCAGCAGCGCCAGCACCGCGGCGTGCCGCCGGGTCTGCTCGATGACGCCCTTCCGCGCGTCCACCAGCAGCACGGCCAGCTGCGCGGTCGAGGCGCCGGTGACGGTGTTGCGGGTGTACTGCACGTGCCCCGGGGTGTCGGCGAGCACGAAGGTGCGCTTCGGCGTGGCGAAGTAGCGGTAGGCCACGTCGATCGTGATGCCCTGCTCGCGCTCCGCGCGCAGGCCGTCCACCAGCAGCGACAGGTCCGGGGTGGCCAGGCCGCGGTCGGCGCTGGCCCGGTGCACCGCGTCGAGCTGGTCCGCCAGCACCGACTTGGTGTCGTGCAGCAGCCGCCCGACCAGGGTGCTCTTGCCGTCGTCGACGGAGCCGGCGGTGGCCAACCGCAGCAGATCGCTGTGCACCGGCAGGGTCACCTCGGTGCCGCTGTCCGGCGCGGTGCGGGTGGTCGTCTCGGTCATTGAAGAACCCATTCCTGCTTCAAAGAGTGCTCGGCTCGTTTTGCGTGGCGGTGCGGGTAGCGGAACCTGAGAGGCCTTCTCGGCTCCGGGATCCCCGGCTTATGTATGTCCGGATACGCGGCGCCGGGGCTGTCCTCGCGAGAAGGCCTCTCAGAACCCGCGGCGGTGCAAGTTGCGAGGGTGGGCTAAGCGGCTTCGCCGCTTGCGGCGGCTCGGGCGCGGGTCGGTCGAGCGACGCGGTGGCGGTCCACCACCACAAGTGGCTGCGCCACTTGCCTGACGACAGGTGCCTTCGAGAGCATTCCCGCCTCCTACCCGCTCCAGGCTTAGAAGTAGCCCTCGCGCTTGCGGTCTTCCATTGCCGCTTCGGAGAGGCGGTCGTCGGCTCGGGTCGCGCCGCGCTCGGTGAGACGGCTGGCGGCGACCTCGGCGATCACGTCGTCGACCGTGTACGCCTCGGATTCCACCGCGCCGGTGCAGGAGCCGTCGCCGACGGTGCGGTAGCGCACCATCTTGGACGCCGGGACCTCGCCCTCGCGCGGGCCGCCCCACGGCCCCGAGGTCAGCCACATGCCGTCGCGCAGGTACACCTCGCGGCGGTGCGCGTAGTAGATCTCCGGCAGCTCGATCTTCTCCCGCTGGATGTAGCGCCAGATGTCCAGCTCGGTCCAGTTCGACAGCGGGAACACCCGGACGTGCTCGCCCGGCCGGTGCTTGCCGTTGTACAGGTTCCACAGCTCGGGTCGCTGGCGGCGCGGGTCCCATTGCCCGAAGGCGTTGCGCAGGCTGAAGATGCGCTCCTTGGCGCGCGCCCGCTCCTCGTCGCGCCGGCCGCCGCCGAAGACCGCGTCGAACCGGTTCTCGCTGATGCCGTCCAGCAGCGGCGTGGTCTGCAGCGGGTTGCGGGTGCCGTCGGGCCGCTCCTGCAGCCGGCCGTCGTCGATGTAGTCCTGCACCGACGCCACCACCAGCCGCAGGTCGTGCCGCTCCGCCAGCTCGTCGCGGAACGCCAGCACCTCCGGGAAGTTGTGCCCGGTGTCGACGTGCAGCAGCGGGAACGGCACCGGAGCCGGCCAGAACGCCTTCAGCGCCAGGTGAACCAGCACCGTGGAGTCCTTGCCGCCGGAGAACAGGATCACCGGCCGGTCGAACTCCCCGGCAACCTCGCGGAAGATGTGGATCGCCTCGGACTCCAGCGCGTCCAGGTTGTCCACCTGCGGCGGCGCTTCGGCCGGATCGCTCGGCAACTCGACTGTCGTCATGTCTCCTCCGGAGTTCCTCAGCCGTGCAGTCCGCACTCGGTCTTGCCGCTGCCCGCCCAGCGCCCGCTGCGCGGGTCGGCGCCCGGGGCGGGCTTGGCGGTGCAGGGCTGGCACCCGATCGACGGGTAGCCGGCCGCCACCAGCGGGTTGACCAGCACGCCGTGCTCGTCGATGTAGTGCTGCATGTCGTCGTCGGACCACGCCGCCAGCGGATTGATCTTGACCAGTCCGTTGCGCTCGTCCCAGGTCGCGATCGGCGTGTTCGCCCGCGTCGGGGCCTCCACCCGGCGCACGCCGGTCACCCACGCCTCGTAGCGGGCCAGGGTGTTGCGCAGCGGCACCACCTTGCGCAGGAAGCAGCAGCGGTTCGGGTCCCGCTCGAACAGCCGGGGGCCCTCGGCGGCGTCCTGCTCGGCGACGGTCTGCTCGGCAACGGCGTTGACGATGCTGACGTCGTGGATCTGCGCCACGGCGTCGCGGGTGCCGATGGTCTCGGCGAAGTGGTAGCCGGTCTCCAGGAACAGCACGTCCACGCCCGGCTTGGCCTTGGCCGCCAGGTCGACCAGCACCGCGTCCTGCATGTTCGACGCGACGATCAGGCCGTCGCCGAAGGTGTCGGCGGCCCAGCGCAGCGCTTCCTCCGCACTGGCCTCGGCCAGCCGCGGCGCGGCCTCCTCGACCAGTGCGCGAAGCTCCTCGTCGCTGCGTCGCGCGCCGATTTTCGTGGTGGTGTCGGCAGTCATCGGTCTCCGTTTCCTCCAGCCGGGTCGCCGAGCGACAACCCCACGAGCCGAACGGTGAACACCCGCAGGCACGAGCCGCACTGCCACGCGCCCGCGGGCTCGGCCTCGGGCGTGAGCTCCTCGTCCCCGCAGTACGGGCAGTAGAACGGTGTCGCCCGGCTCACTTGAGGTCGTCCTCCTCGGCCCGCGCCACCCACTGCGCGAAGCGCTCGCCGGTGGCGCGCTGCGCCAGGTAGTTGCGGACGAGGCGTTCCACGTAGTCGCCGAGCTCCGCGGAGGTGACCTTGTGGCCGCGGATCTTCCGGCCGAACCCGGCGTCCTGGCCGAGGCCGCCGCCGAGGTGCACCTGGAAGCCCTCGACCTGGTTGCCGTTGCCGTCCGGCACCATCTGGCCCTTCAGGCCGATGTCGGCGACCTGGGTGCGGGCGCAGGCGTTCGGGCAGCCGTTGAGGTTGATCGTCACCGGGTCGGTCACGTCGCCCTGGATGTCGGCCAGCCGCTGCTCCAGCTCGTCGACCAGCGCGATCGCCCGCTCCTTGGTCTCGACGATGGCCAGCTTGCAGAACTCGATGCCGGTGCAGGCCAGCACGTTCCGCCGCCACGGCGACGGGTCGGCCTGCAGGCCCAGCGCGCCCAGGTCAGCGACCAGACCGTCCACTTCGGACTGCGGCACGTCGAGGACGAGCAGGTTCTGCTCGACGGTGGTGCGGATGCGCCGCGAACCGACCCGTTCGGCGGCCTTGGCGACCTCCACCAGCGTGGAGCCGCTGACCCGGCCCGCCGCGGACTTCACGCCGACGTAGAAGTTGCCGTCCACCTGCGGGTGCACGCCGACGTGGTCGCGGTGCCCGGTCGGCGTCTCCGGCGCGGGGCCGTCGACCAGCTTGCGGCCCAGGTACTCGTCCTCCAGCACCTGCCGGAACTTCTCCGCACCCCAGTCGGCGAGCAGGAACTTCAACCGGGCGCGGTGCCGCAGCCGCCGGTAGCCGTAGTCGCGGAAGATCTGCACCACGGCCTGCCACACCTCGGCGACCTCGCCCAGCGGCACCCAGGCGCCCAGCCGCACCGCCAGCTTCGGGTTCGTGGACAGGCCGCCGCCGACCCACAGGTCGAAACCAGGCCCGTGCTCCGGGTGCACGACGCCGACCAGCGAGATGTCGTTGATCTCCGGCACGGTGTCCCAGCGCGGCGAGCCGCTGATCGCGCTCTTGAACTTCCGCGGCAGGTTCGACAGCGACTTGTCGCCGATGAACCGCTCGGCGATCTCGTCGATCGCCGGGGTGGCGTCGACGATCTCGTCCGCGGCGATGCCCGCCACCGGCGACCCCAGCACGACGCGGGGGCAGTCGCCGCAGGCCTCGGTGGTGGACAGCCCGACGCCCTCCAGCTTCTGCCAGATCGTCGGCATGTCCTCCACCCGCACCCAGTGCAGCTGGATGTTCTGCCGGTCGGTGATGTCGGCGGTGTCGCGCGCGTAGGTCTGCGAGATCTCACCGATGGTGCGCAGCTGCTCGGTGGTCAGCGCGCCGCCGTCGATGCGGACCCGCAGCATGAAGTAGCGGTCGTCGAGCTCCTCGGGCTCGATCGTGCCGGTGCGCGCGCCGGGAATGCCCGGTGCGCGCTGGGTGTACAGCCCCCACCAGCGGAAACGGCCCCGCAGATCGGCCGGGTCGATCGAGTCGAAGCCGCCGTGGGCGTAGATCGTCTCGATGCGCTGCCGGACGTTCAGGGGGTTGTCGTCCTTCTTGGAGCGCTCGTTGGCGTTGAGCGGCTCGCGGTAACCGAGCGCCCACTGGCCCTCGCCGCGCGTCTTGCGCTTGCGGGCGGGGCGAGCAGGGGCTTCCGTCGGGGGGACCATGTCCGACCTCCGGGATTCGGGCGCGGCAGCGCCGCGTGGAATTCCCGTCGTCGGTGACGGTTCTCACTGCTCGGCGCTCCCGGCGCCGACTGGACAAAGCAGAACGCGGCAGCGGGAATCAACCCATGGCGCGGCACAGCGCGCTGGACACGCGCCGCAGGTCCACGTAGCGGCGTGTGACCAGCAAGAGCCTCGGCAAGGTCGCACCCATGGGTGGCAGCGTGCCACGCGCTCACCGGGCGGTCCATCCCCATCCGCATGGTGAGACAGTGGTGGAGTGCCTGCTCAACTGCCTGTCGGCGAACCCGCCCCGGCCGACGGAACGCTCCCGCCCGAGGCCCTGACCGGACTGGGTTCGCGGCCGTTCGGGGTGTACGTGCACGTGCCGTTCTGCGCCACCCGCTGCGGCTACTGCGACTTCAACACCTACACCGCCGACGAACTGGGCTCAGCAGCGGGTTTCGGCAGCTGGCTGGACGGTCTGCGCGCGGAGCTGGAGCTGGGCGCGGGGGTGCTCGCGGCGGGCGGCCAGGCGGTGCCCGCGGCGGAGACGGTGTTCGTCGGCGGCGGCACTCCATCCTTGCTCGGCGCACAGCGGCTGGGCGAGGTGCTGACCGCGATCCGCGAGTCGTTCGGGCTCGCCGATGAGGCGGAAGTCACCACGGAATCCAATCCGGAATCGACGTCGCCGGAGTTCTTCGCCGGAATTCGCGAGGCCGGCTTCAACCGGGTGTCGCTGGGCATGCAGTCCGCCGCCGAGCACGTGCTGCGGGTGCTGGAGCGGCGGCACACGCCGGGCCGCGCGGTCGCGGCGGTCGGCGAGGCGCGCGCGGCCGGCTTCGAGCACGTCAACCTGGACCTGATCTACGGCACGCCGGGGGAGACCGACGACGACCTGCGGGCCTCGCTGGACGCGGTGCTGTCCACCGGGGTCGACCACGTCTCGGCGTACGCGCTGATCGTGGAGGACGGCACCGCGATGGCCCGCAAGGTCCGCCGCGGCGAGCTGCCGATGCCCGACGACGACGT
The DNA here is from genome assembly GCF_004348985.1 of Saccharopolyspora elongata. Classification (GTDB taxonomy): domain Bacteria; phylum Actinomycetota; class Actinomycetes; order Mycobacteriales; family Pseudonocardiaceae; genus Saccharopolyspora; species Saccharopolyspora elongata. Next base: position 27,164 of record NZ_SMKW01000037.1, read on the forward strand.
GCTCGCCGACCGCTACGAACTGATCGACGGCGTCCTCGGCGACGCGGGCCTGGGCTGGTACGAGGTGTCGAACTGGGCCCGCGACGACGCGGCGCGCTGCCGCCACAACCTCGGCTACTGGCAGGGCGGCGACTGGTGGGGCGCCGGGCCGGGCGCGCACAGCCACGTCGGCGGCGTCCGCTGGTGGAACGTCAAGCACCCGGCCCGCTACGCGGCGGTGCTGGCGGAGGGCGCTTCGCCGGCGGCGGGGCGGGAGCGCCTCGACGTCGAAGACCAGCGCATCGAGCGGATCATGCTGGAACTCCGCCTGGCCACCGGCCTCCCGGTGGAAGCGCTGGACGAGCAGGGCCGGGTGGCGGCGAAGCAAGCAGCGGCGGACGGCCTCTTGGAGCGCGAAGAGCTGACGGCGGGCCGCTGCGTCCTGACGGACCGAGGCCGCCTCCTCGCCGACGGAGTCGTCCAACGCCTGATCACGTGATCAACCGAGCCGGGAATGATCCCTCCCGACGCGCAGCGAGTTGGGCACCCAATTTTGCCTAAAATTGGGAATCCTCCGCAGCGGCAGCCGGTTTCGGCCTGGTGGTGTCCCAATTTTGCCTAAAATCGGGAGGATTCCGGGGCTGCCGCCCGGGTGGGTCAGCGGAGGGCGTCGAGGTCGAGGACCCGGGCGTGCAGGACAGTGCGCTGGTGGAGGGCCGATCGCAGCGCCCGGTGCAGACCGTCCTCCAGGTAGAGCTCGCAGTGCCAGCGGACCACGTGCGGGAACAGGTCGCCGAAGAACGTCGAGTCCGGGCTCAGCAGCCGGTCCAGGTGCAGCACCTTCGTCGTGGTGACCAGCTCTTCCATCCGCACCGGGCGCGGCGGCACGTTCGCCCAGTCCCGCAGCGACAGCCCGTGGTCGGGGTACGGCTGCCCCTCCCGGACGTCCTTGAAGATCACGGCACCTCCTGGCGAACGGCCGAACCCGGCGCCCACCGAGGTTGGTCCACCTGCGGGTACCCCCGCCGCGGCGGGAGTGCTTCGCCCGGTCCGGCGGATCGAACCGGCGCCCGTCGTCGTGGCCGCAGGCTACCGGCGCGCGCCCGCGGGTCTCGGCTCCGGTGCACGAACACCGTAAACTCGATGGTGGTACCCGGGCGCCGCCCGGGCGCTGAGCATAAGCGCCGAGTGCGTGCGCTGCGGTCTTCGGGCCGCTGCCGAGGTGCGGAGGAGGTGGCGTGTGAACGCGGATGAACGCCGGTTCGACGTGCTGAGGGCGATCGTGGCCGACTACGTGTCGACCAAGGAACCGGTCGGTTCGAAGGCCCTCGTCGACCGCCACAACCTTGGTGTGTCCAGCGCCACGGTCCGCAACGACATGGCCGCGCTCGAGGAGGACGGCTTCATCGTCCAGCCGCACACCAGCGCCGGCCGGGTGCCCACCGACAAGGGCTACCGGCTGTTCGTGGACCGGCTGCACGAGGTCAAGCCGCTGACGGAGGCCGAGCGCCGGGCCATCCACAAGTTCCTCGAAGGCGCGCTGGACCTCGACGACGTGATGCGCCGCAGCGTGCGGCTGCTGGCCCAGCTCACCCAGCAGGTTGCCGTGGTGCAGTACCCCACGCTGACCCGGTCGACCGTCCGGCACGTCGAGGTCGTCACCATCACCCCGGCCCGGCTGATGCTGGTGCTGATCACCAACACCGGGCGCGTCGACCAGCGGATGGTCGACCTCGGCGACGTGATCACCGACGACGACGTGGCCCGGCTGCGCAACGTGCTCAACGCCTCGATGGCCGAGAAGCGGCTCGCCGACGCCTCCGCCGCGGTGGCCGAGCTGCCCGACCAGGCGCCGTCGGAGCTGCGCGACGCGTTGATCCGGGTGTGCAGCGTGCTCATCGAATCGCTGGTCGAGCACCCCGAGGAGCGGATGCTGCTCGGCGGCACGCCCAACCTGACCCGCAACGTCGCCGATTTCCCCAACTCGCTGCGCCAGGTCCTGGAGGCGCTCGAAGAGCAGGTCGTGGTGCTCAAGCTGCTCGCCGCGGCCCGCGACTCGGGCACTGTGCGGGTCAGCATCGGGATGGAGAACGAGGCCAAGGAGATGCAGACGACCTCGGTGATTTCGACCGGATACGGTTCGGATGGCATGGTGCTGGGAGGCCTGGGGGTGGTCGGTCCGACGCGGATGGACTACCCGGGGACCATGGCGGCCGTGCGGGCCGTCGCCGCTTACGTGGGTGAGATCCTGGTCGGTCGGTGACTGTTCACCGACGCCTGACCGGCGAGAACTCGTTGATCGAGCAGAGGAAGTACTGAGAAGGTGGCCAGGGACTACTACGCGACCCTCGGGGTGGCCAGGGACGCGACACCCGAGCAGATCAAGCGGGCGTACCGCAAGCTCGCGCGGGAACTGCACCCGGACGTCAACCCCGATGAGGCCGCGCAGGAGCGGTTCCGGGAGGTGACGACCGCCTACGAGGTGCTTTCCGACCCCAAGAAGCGGCAGGTGGTCGACCTCGGCGGGGATCCGCTGGGCAACGGCGGCGGTGCCGGCGGCGGCATGGGAGACCCCTTCGCCGGGTTCGGCGGGCTGGGCGACATCATGGACGCCTTCTTCGGCGGCGGTGCCGGTGGCGGCGGCCGCGGACCGCGCAGCAGGGTCCAGCCCGGCTCGGACGCGCTGCTGCGGCTGGAGCTGACGCTGGAGGAGTGCGCCAGCGGCGTGAACCGCGACATCACCGTGGACACGGCGGTGCTCTGCGACTCCTGCGACGGCGGCGGCTCGCGCGCCGGCAGCGCCCCGTCGACCTGCGACACCTGCGGTGGCCGCGGCGAGGTGCAGTCCGTGCAGCGGTCGTTCCTGGGACAGGTCATGACGTCCCGGCCGTGCCCGGTGTGCCGCGGGTTCGGAGAGGTCATCACCGACCCGTGCCAGCAGTGCGGCGGCGACGGCCGGGTCCGCGCGCGGCGCACCATCACCGTCAAGATCCCGGCCGGGGTCGGCGACGGGATGCGGGTGCGGCTGGCCGGCGAGGGCGAGGTCGGGCCCGGCGGCGGGCCGGCCGGTGACCTGTTCGTCGAGGTCGAGGAGCTGCCGCACGAGCGGTTCACCCGCGACGGCGCGGACCTGCACTGCACCGTCGAGCTGCCGATGACGGCGGCCGCGCTGGGCACCGTGCTCACCCTGGAGACGCTCGACGGCGGCCAGGAGGAGCTCACGATCGAGCCGGGCACGCAGCCCGGCACCGAGCACGTGCTCGCCGGCCGGGGACTGCCCAAGCTGCGGTCCAACGGCAAGGTCAGCGGGCACGGCGACCTGCACGTGCACCTCGACGTCGTGGTGCCGACGCGGCTCGACGACGCGCAGTCCGACCTGCTGCGCCAGCTCGCCACGCTGCGCGGCGAGGAGCAGCCGGAGCCGACGGTGACCGCCAACGGCAACGGCAGCCGGCACGGGCTGTTCTCCCGCTTCCGCTCGTTCGGCCATCGCTGACCGAGTGGTTTCGCACACGGTTCGCCGCGAAGACGAGAGCTGAGGCCGGAAGTGTCGGAATCCTCGCTGCCGGTGTTCTCGGTCGACCGGCTGCCCGCCGTCGGCGCGACCACGCTGGACGGCCCGGAGGGCAAGCACGCGGCCACCGTGCGCCGCCTGCGGGTTGGTGAGCAGCTGCTGCTCTCGGACGGGCAGGGCGGCATGGCGCGCTGCGAAGTGCTGGCCGCGGCGAAGGACTCGCTGCAGCTCGCGGTGTCCGAGACCTGGCAGGTTCCGCAGCCGGGTCTGCGGGTCCGGCTGGCGCAGGCGCTGGTCAAGGGCGACCGCGGGGAACTCGCGGTGGAGCTGGCCACAGAGGCGGGCGTGGACGCGGTGGTGCCGTGGCGCGCCGCCCGGTGCGTGGCGAAGTGGGATGACGGCCCGCGCGGCGCGAAGGCGCTGGCGCGGTGGCGCAGCACGGCCGCGCAGGCGGCGAAGCAGGCGCGGCGGGCGTGGACGCCGCCGGTCGACGAGCCGGTGAGCACCAAGCAGCTCGCGGAGCTGGTGCGCGGGGCCGACGCGGCGCTGGTGCTGCACGAGTCGGCGACCGCGCCGCTGGCGTCCATCGAGCTGCCCGAGGCCGGCGAACTCGTCCTGATCGTCGGCCCGGAAGGCGGCGTGACCGGCGACGAGCTCGCGGCGCTGGCCGACGCCGGCGCGCACGTCGTCCGCCTCGGCCCGACGGTCCTGCGCGCCTCCACGGCCGCGGCGGTCGCCCTCGGCGCCCTCGGCGCCCGCACCGACCGCTGGGCCTGATTGCGCGGGGCGCAATTTCGCGAGAATTCCACACTCACTCGGGTGAAGATCAATTTTCCCGCGAAATTGCCATCCCGCGCGATCGGCAGTCACGTACCGCTAAGAAGATCAAAAACTTTTGGCTATCCGTAGCGCGAACGGCTGACGCAGCGATACGCTTCGTGTGCGAAAGATCGCGGTGTGGTTTGCCGCGACCGGTGCCGCACGGGGCATCGGACCCCAGCACTCGCCGGACACCTCCCCCCTCGGTCCGGCGAGAGCTGCGCCGCAAACGGGACAACCCCCAGACCCGGTTGCGGCGCAGCGTGCCGGGATGTGACCGGAACCGGCCCCGCGATGATCGAACCGCGCCGCGCCGCTCGGCTAATCTTCCGGGCATGAGTGACTTGGACTCCCTTTTTCTGCGGATCATCGCGCGCGAAATCCCGGCGGACGTCGTTCGCGAGAACGACCACGTCATCGCGATCCGCGACATCAACCCGCAGGCCGCCACGCACGTGCTCGTCGTGCCGAAGAAGCGCTACCGCAACGCCGCCGAGCTCGCCGTCGCCGACCCGGAGCTGCTGGCCGAGCTGATCACCGTCGCCCGCGACATCGCCGAGCAGGAGGGCATCGCGGAGTCCGGGTACCGGCTGCTGTTCAACACCAACGCCGACGCGGGCCAGACGATCTTCCACGTGCACCTGCACCTCCTCGGCGGCGAACCGCTCGGCGGGCTCACCGGCGGGCCGCTCAGGGGCTGATCCCCGCCGCGTCGAGGTGGCGGTGACGGCGGCAATCTGATTGCCGGGTGGACTACCATCGACGCCAGGGAGAACTGACCGAACGACCCGCGCGAACGCGCAGAAAGCAGGCCCGAAAACACGTGGCCGGTATTGCAGCGGGTGGAGCCGCCGCCCAGTCCGGAGAGCACCCCCAGACCGACGCCCAAGAGGCGACAGCGCAGTCGAAGGTGACCGTTCCCGACAACGTCGTTCTGACGCTGGTCGGATCCAGGGACGAGAACCTTCGGGTCGTGGAGGACCTGCTCACCGCCGATGTCCATGTCCGGGGCAACGAGGTGACGCTGTCCGGAGACCCCGCGGAGGTCGCGTTCGCCGAACGGGTGTTCGCCGAGCTGATCGCGCTGATCGCCAAGGGCAGCCAACTCACGCCGGACATCGTCCGCCGCAGCGTCGCGATGCTCTCGGCCGACCACGGCGAGTCGCCCGCCGACGTGCTCAGCCTGGACATCGTGTCCCGGCGCGGCCGGACGATCCGCCCCAAGACGCTCAACCAGAAGCGCTACGTCGACGCCATCGACCACCACACCGTGGTGTTCGGCATCGGCCCCGCCGGTACCGGCAAGACGTACCTGGCGATGGCCAAGGCCGTGCAGGCGCTGCAGGCGAAGCAGGTCAACCGGATCATCCTCACCCGCCCCGCCGTCGAGGCCGGCGAGCGGCTCGGGTTCCTGCCGGGCACCCTCTACGAGAAGATCGACCCGTACCTGCGGCCGCTGTACGACGCGCTGCACGACATGGTCGACCCGGAGTCGGTGCCGCGGCTGACGCAGGCAGGCACGATCGAGATCGCGCCGCTGGCCTACATGCGCGGCCGCACCCTCAACGACGCGTTCATCATCTTGGACGAGGCGCAGAACACCACGCCCGAGCAGATGAAGATGTTCCTGACCCGGCTGGGCTTCGGCTCCAAGATCGTGGTCACCGGGGACGTCACGCAGATCGACCTGCCCGGCGGCCAGCGCAGCGGGCTGAAGATCGTGCAGAACATCCTGGGCGACGTCGACGACGTGCACTTCGCGCTGCTGGACAGCCACGACGTGGTGCGGCACCGACTGGTCACCGACATCGTCAACGCGTACGACCGCTGGCACGCCCTGGAAGACGCCGACGACCACGCCCGGTCGGGCCGGCGCAACGGGCAACGACGAGGACGAGCATGAGCATCGAGATCGCCAACGAATCCGGCGTCGCAGTGCCCGAGGCGACCATCGTCTCGGTCGCCCGGTTCGCCCTCGACAAGATGAGCGTCAGCCAGCTCGCCGAGCTGTCCATCGTGCTGGTGGAGCTCGACGTGATGGCCGACCTGCACGAGCGGTGGATGGACCTGCCCGGCCCCACCGACGTGATGTCGTTCCCGATGGACGAGTACGACTCGGCCCGCCGCCCGGACTCCGCGGGCTCCGGCCCGGCGCTGCTGGGCGACATCGTGCTCTGCCCGGCGTTCGCCAAGGACCAGGCCCGCAAGGCCGGGCACAGCCTGCTGGACGAGCTGCACCTGCTCACCGTGCACGGGGTGCTGCACCTGCTCGGCTACGACCACGCCGAGCCGGAGGAGGAGCGGGAGATGTTCGGCCTGCAGAACCGCATCCTCGCCGAGTACCGCGAGGCCCGCGACGAGGCCGAGCGGGCTGAGGCGCAGCGCAGCGCGGACGCCCGGGTGCTGGGCGCCGTCGGGCTGGACGAGCCGGAGTCGCCGCAGGGCGGCCCGGCCAACGCCAACTAGGGGAGCCGGCGGTGGACTTGACCGGTTCCACTGCGTTCTTGATCAGCGCGGTGCTGCTGGTGCTGGCGGCCGGGGTCTTCGCGGCCTCCGAATCCGCCATCACCGTGGCCTCCCGGGCCCGCGTCGACGAACTCGTCCGCGAGGGCCGCGGCGGCGCCAAGCAGCTCGCGCAGCTGCTCGCCGACCGGCCCCGGCACGTCAACCTGCTGCTGTTGCTGCGGCTGGCGTGCGAGATGGGCGCGACGGTGCTGGTCACCGTGGTGGCCCTGCGGCTGGCCGACTCCGAGGCGTGGGCGGTCGTGATCACCGGGCTGATCATGCTGGTGGCGTCCTACGTGCTGGTCGGCGTCGGCCCGCGCACCCTCGGCAGGCAGCACCCGTACGGCATCGGGATCAAGGTGGCCGCGCCGGTGCGGGTGCTGGCCAGGTTGCTCAACCCGCTGACCAGGCTGCTGATCCTGATCGGCAACATGATCACCCCCGGCAAGGGCTTCCGCGAGGGCCCGTTCTCCACCGAAGTGGAGCTGCGCGAGCTGGTCGACCTCGCCGGCGAACGCGGCGTGGTGGCCGCGGGTGAGCGGGAGATGATCCACTCGGTCTTCGAGCTCGGCGACACCCTCGCCCGCGAGGTGATGGTGCCGCGCACCGAGATCATCTGGATCGAGCAGACCAAGTCCGCCCGGCAGGCGGTGGCGCTGTGCCTGCGCTCCGGCTTCTCCCGCGTCCCGGTGATCGGCGAGAGCATCGACGACATCGTCGGCGTGGTGACCCTCAAGGACCTGACCAGCGCCGTGCTGGCCGGCCGCGACCCGACCGGGCCGACGGTGGCGGAGCTGATGCGCCCGGCCAGCTTCGTGCCGGACACCAAGCGGCTCGACGAGTTGCTCGGCGAGATGCAGATCTCCCGCAGCCACCTGGCCATCGCCGTCGACGAGTACGGCGGCACCGCGGGCCTGCTGACCATCGAGGACATCATCGAGGAGATCGTCGGCGAGATCACCGACGAGTCGGACCTGGAGGAGCACCGCCCGATTGAACGGCTCGACGACGGCACCGTCCGGGTCAGCTCGCGGCTGCCGGTCGAGGACCTCGGCGAGCTGTTCGGCGTGGAGCTCGACGACTCCGACGTGGAGACCGTCGGCGGGCTGCTGGCGCAGCGGCTCGGTCGCGTGCCGCTGCCCGGCGCGGAGACCGAGATCGCCGGCCTGCGGCTGCGCGCCGAGGGCGGCAAGGACCACCGCGGGCGGATTCGCATCAATGCGCTGCTCGTCCGCCCGGTGAACGCAGATCAAGCACCGCTGCGCGGTGCCGACCAGGAGGGAAGCAACGCCCGTGGCTGAGCACGTCGAAGCGGCGGCCCCGCAGGAGATCGACCCGGAGGACGCCAAGATCGTCACGCTCGCGCGGTCGTCCCGAGCCCGCACCGGAGCGGCCGAGGGCGCGGCGGTGCGCGACACCGACGGCCGCACCTATGCGGCGTGCACGGTCGCCCTCCCGTCCCTGCGGCTGACCGCCCTGCAGGCGGCGGTGGCGGCAGCCGTCGCCAGCGGCGCGGAGGGCCTCGAAGCGGCCGCGGTCGTCACCGACGCCGACGCGGTCGACGCCGACTCGGTCGCGGCGGTCCACGACCTCACCCGCACTGCGCAGATCCTCCGCGCGGACGCCACCGGCGCCGTCACCGGCGTTCTCCAGGCGTAACCCGGCCCCCGGTGATCGGGGCGGGCGCAAATTCAATGGAAGTAGCGGATCTCCGGCGTGTCGGCCCCGACACGCCGGAGGCTGTGGACAACTTCCGCAATTTCAATGGAAATCGGACCTTCGATTTCCATTGAATTTGCGTCACCCCGGGGCCTGCCGGGCCTCGGGCGCCCGGGTCGGACGCCCTCTGTGCTGCGGCCGGGGCGGGCCGGTCACAATGGTGCGGTGACCAGCTCCGCAGATGTGCACCGCTCCGGATTCGCCTGCTTCGTCGGCCGGCCCAACGCCGGGAAGTCGACGCTGACGAACAGTCTGGTCGGCTCGAAGGTGGCGATCACCTCCAGCAAACCGCAGACCACCCGGCACGCCATCCGCGGCATCGTGCACCGGCCCGACGCACAGCTGATCATCGTCGACACCCCCGGCCTGCACCGGCCGCGCACCCTGCTCGGGAGGCGGCTCAACGACCTGGTCTACGAGACGTGGTCCGAAGTGGACGTGGTCGGGTTCTGCGTGCCCGCCGACCAAAAGGTCGGCCCGGGTGACCGGTTCATCGCCGAGCAGCTGAAGAAGGTGGCCCGCCGCACCCCGGTGCTGGGCATCGTCACCAAGACCGACCTGGTCAGCAAGGAGCAGGTCGCGCAGCAGCTGCTGGACCTGCAGCAGGTGATGGACTTCGCCGACCTGGTGCCGGTGTCCGCGCTGGATTCCTTCCAGGTCGACGTGCTGGCCGATCTGCTGGTCGCGCAGATGCCCGAGGGCCCGCAGCTGTACCCGGACGGCGAGCTCACCGATGAACCGGAGACGACGCTCATCGCGGAGCTGATCCGGGAGGCGGCGCTGGAGGGCGTGCGCGACGAGCTGCCGCACTCGCTGGCCGTCACCATCGAGGAGATGATCCCCCGCGAGGGCCGCAAGGACCTGATCGACGTGCACGCGGTGCTCTACGTCGAGCGCTCCAGCCAGAAGTCGATCGTCATCGGCCGCGGCGGGGAGCGCTTGCGCGCCGTCGGCACCCAGGCGCGCAAGCACATCCAGGCGCTGCTGGGCTCCAAGATCTACCTGGATCTGCACGTCAAGGTCGCCAAGGACTGGCAGCGCGACCCGAAGCAGCTGCGCAAGCTGGGGTTCTGATCACAACTTCGGCGCGGAATGCGTGGAACCTGCCATGACCTGAGCGCGTCTCAGGTACGTTGCTGGCCGGACTCTTTGCGTACGGGCAAGGACACCTGGCTTTTTTTGTTCGACGATTAAAGGATCAATCGTGACTAATCCCTATGGCGGCCCGCCTTCGGGGCCCAACCCGCAGCAGCCGTACGGTCAGCAGCCGGGCGGATACGGTCCGCCGTCGGGGCCGATGCCCCAGCAGCCGTACGGCCAGCCCGACCCCTACGGGCAGCAGAACCCGTACGGCCAGCCGAACCCCTACGGGCAGCAGCCCGGCGGCGCCCCGCCGAACAACAACATCGGCTGGGGCATCGGTTCGATCTTCCTGTGCTGGCCGTTCGCGATCCCGTCGCTGATCAAGGCCACCTCGGTGCAGAACCTGTGGGCCCAGGGCCAGTACCAGCAGGCCCAGGCCGCGGCGGATGACGCCAAGAAGTGGGGCAAGATCGGCATCATCGCCGGCGCCGCGTGGTGGGTCCTGATCATCCTGATCTACGTGATCTTCTTCGTGATCATCGCCGCCTCGGTGAGCTCCTACAACTGATCGAGTCGTGTCGTTGCGGCCGGCGCGCGCGCCGGCCGCAACGACACGCGTCAACTTCTCCGGGGGAACCATGACGGAACCGTCCGATCCGACCGGTGTTCCGCAGCAGCCGGCCGAGCAGCCGGCGGTTCAGCAGCCTGCTGACCAGTCGGTCCAGCAGCCGATTGCGCAGCAGCCCGTCGACCCGCAGGTTCAGCAGCAGTTCGACCAGCAGGTTCAGCAGCCGGCGGTTCAGCAGCCGGTCCACCACCCGGTGCCGATGGCGCCGAACCCCTACGCGGCGCAGTTCGGCGTCGCCCCCGTGCCGGTGAACAACAACCTGGGCTGGGCCATCGCCGGAATCCTGGTGTGCTGGCCCTTCGGGATCCCAGCGCTGATCAAGGCGCTGCAGGTCAACTCGCTCTGGTACCAGGGCCTGCCCGACCACGCGCAGCTCTCGGCCAACGAGGCCAAGAAGTGGGGCAAGGTCGCCGTCATCGTCGGCGCCAGCCTGCTGGGCCTCTACATCTTGGCGTTCGTGGTCTACTTCGTGATCATGATCGCGCTGTTCGGCTTCGCCGCCACGCAAGTGGACTGATGGTCGCCGCGCGCCTTCGAACGATGGCTCTCCCGGCCGCGACCGCGCTGATCGGCTGCGCGGCGGCCGGGATCGTGCTCGCCGCCGACCCCACCTCCGACGCCGGATTTCCGCTGCCGCCCTGCCCGGTCAAGTGGCTGACCGGGCTCGACTGCCCCGGCTGCGGCGCGACGCGGATGTTCTACAGCCTGCTGCACGGTGACGTGCTGGCGGCGCTGCACTTCAACGCGGCGGCGGTCGCGTTCATCCCGTTCTTCCTGTGGACCTGGGGCGCCTGGGTGCTGGGCCGCTGGCGCGGCCGGCGGATCCCGACCTGGGAGCAGTGGCGCTGGTCCCCGCTGGTGGCGCTGGTCCTGATCGCCGTCTGGTCGGTGATCAGGAACCTGCCGTTCCCGCCCTTCGACGCGCTCTACGTCTAGTCGTTGAACGAGCTCTCGAGGCCGCTGCCGAGGACACCGGTGGCGGCCAGGATCATGAACGTGATGAACAGCAACCAGAGGCCCGGCACGACCCACCCGACGATGATGCCCGTCAGCGCCATGCTGCGGTTGGTGAAGGCCTTCGGGTTCCGGTTGATCTCGCGCAGCGAGACGTGGCCCAGGATCGCGCCGACCGGTCCGATGAGGATGGCGCCGTAGCAGGTGAAGATCGCGGCCAGCGAGACGCACATCGAGGCGATCGCCATGCCGTTGTTCCGCGGCATCATCGGATAACCAGGCCCGTACGGCATCGGCGCCTGCGGGTAGGGGTTCTGGTCGTACGGGTAGGTCATGACGTCCTTTCGGCGCGGAATGCCCGGTGATTCTTCCGCGTGGCTTCGATGCCGTCGCCCACGGGTGTGATGATGGGTGGGTGAGCCTCTACCGCGATACCGCAGTCGTCCTGCGGGTGCAGAAGCTGGGCGAGGCAGACCGGATCATAACCTTGCTGACCCGGCGCTACGGCAAAGTTCGGGCGGTTGCCAAGGGAGTGCGCCGCACGACGTCGCGGTTCGGCGCCCGGGTCGAGCCGTTCTGCCACGTCGACGTGCAGCTCTACACCGGACGCACGCTCGACGTGATCACCCAGGTGCAGACCGTGGACGCCTTCGGCGCGCACATCATCGACGACTACCAGCGCTACACCGCGGCCTGCGCGGTGCTGGAGACCGTCGACCGGCTGGCCGCGGAGGAGGGCGAGCCGGTGCTGCGCCTCTACCTGCTGGCCATCGGCGCGCTGCGCGCGCTGGCGGGGCGGGAGCGCGACTCCTCGCAGGTGCTGGACGCCTTCCTGCTCCGCGCGATGTCCTTCGCGGGATGGGCGCCGGCGCTCACCGAGTGCGCGCGCTGCGGCGAGGCGGGCCCGCATGCCGCCTTCAACGTGCAGGCGGGCGGCGCGGTGTGCGTCCAGTGCAGGCCTGCCGGTTCGGTGCGGCCATCGGTGCACACGTTGCCGTTGATGGAGTCGCTGCTGCACGGCGACTGGTCTTCCGCCGAGGCGGCCGCGAATCCGGTCCGCCGGGAGGCCAGCGGCCTCATCGCGGCGCACCTGCAGTGGCACATGGAACGGCAGTTGCGGTCGTTGCCGCTGGTGGAGCGGACCGTGCCGGAGCTGATCCGGGAGCGGGCCGCCGATGCCGCGCTGGTCGCCGCCGCCGAGGACGGGCGCTGAGCCCCTGATCGACCCGGGCGAGGACAATGAAATCCTCACGCCCAGCAGTCCTAAGGAGAATCCAGTTATGTTGCGACGCCGTGGGCGGGGCAAGGACGACCCGACCGTGCGGACGCCGGAACCGCACGCCTCCGGCGAGAAGCCGCCGGCGCTGCCACCGGAGTTCGTGCCCAAGCACGTCGCCATCGTGATGGACGGCAACGGCCGCTGGGCCAACGAGCGCGGCCTGCCGCGCATCGAGGGGCACAAGCGCGGCGAGGCGGTCGTGCTGGAGCTGGCCCGCGGCGCGATCGAGCTCGGCGTCAAGTGGCTGTCGCTGTACGCCTTCTCCACCGAGAACTGGAAGCGCAGCCCCGACGAGGTCCGTTTCCTGATGGGGTTCAACCGCGACGTGATCCGGCGCCGCGTCGACGAGCTCGACGGGATGGGCGTGCGGGTGCGCTGGGCGGGGCGGAAGCCGCGGCTGTGGCGCAGCGTGGTGAACGAGCTGCAATCCGCGGAGGTCCGCACGCAGAACAACGAGGTCATGAACCTGACCATGTGCGTCAACTACGGCGGCCGGGCCGAGATCGGCGACGCCGCGCGCGAGATCGCGCGGCTGGTGGCGGCCGGGAAGATCAACCCGGACCGGGTGGACGAGCGCACCATCGCCCGCTACCTGTACCAGCCGGACATGCCGGACGTGGACCTGTTCATCCGGCCTTCCGGCGAGCAGCGGACCTCGAACTTCATGCTCTGGCAGTCCGCCTACGCGGAACTCGTCTTCCAGGACACCCTGTTCCCCGACGTGGATCGCCGGCACCTGTGGCGCGCGTGCGAGCAGTACGCGCGCCGGGACCGGCGGTTCGGCGGGGCCATCGATCGGGCGGCGGCCGAAACCGCCCAGGAGGGCAATTGATGACCCAGGAGGCCGCAGCCACCGCGCGGTTGCTGACCGCGGCGAAGGAAGCGTTGGAGAACTACCACGATGTGCACGTCGACGACGACGGCGCACTCACGTTCCGGCACGCCGATGTCCCGTGCGCGGTGCAGGCGATGCAGCTCGCGGACGGGCTGACGGTGCTGAGCCTGACCTGCGTGGTCGCCTGGGACCTGCCGCCGACCGACGAGCTCGCGCAGTCGGTCGCCGAGCGCGCGGGGCAGGGCCTGTTCGGCACGCTCGGGGTGGTCCGCACCGAGCGCGGCATGGACGTGACCTTGCGCTACGCGTTCCCGGCGGAGGGGATGGCGGCGGCGCCGCTGGGCACCCTGCTGATGCTGGTGGTGGCGACGGCGTCCCAGCTGCGCACCGAACTCCTCGCCGAGCCCGAGGGCACCACCAACTAGCTACGCCCGACCGGGGGTTGGACCGCAATTTCAATGGAAATCGGACCTTCGATTTCCATTGAAATTGCGGTCCGTCACGGGACCGGGGGATGCGTCGGTGTGTCGGTCTGGACTTGCGGCCCGGTGGCCGGTGCCCTGCTTGAGCAGGGATGACGGGTTCGGGGCGAGTGGGCGTGGGCGTGGATTCACCCCCTAGTGCGAACGATTATCAGTTCGAACTGGCACGATGACCCGGTGACCGAGATCGCCGACCCGCCGCGCGCGCGGCGCCCCGTCATCACCTCGTTGGAGGTGCTCTGCGGCCTGCTGGTCGTGGCAGCGGTGTTCCAGGGGCAGCTGAGCGCGCTGCTGGACGTCCCCGCGCTGCGCACCGGCTCGACGGTGTTCGTCGCCGTCTGCGTCCAGGCCATGCCGTTCCTGGTGCTCGGCGTGCTGGTCAGCGGTCTCATCGCGGCGTTCGTCCCGCCGGGAGCGCTGCGCCGCTGGCTGCCCGCCAGCCCCGCCGCCGCGGTGCCGGTAGCCGGTGTCGCCGGGATTGCGCTGCCCGGCTGCGAGTGCGCCTCGGTGCCGGTGGCGCGGCGGCTGATGCAGCAGGGCGTCGCGCCGGCCGCGGCGCTCGCGTTCCTGCTGGCCGCGCCGGCGGTGAACCCGATCGTCCTGGTGTCCACCGTGGTCGCGTTCCCGGACGAGCCGCTGATGGTGCTGGCCAGGTTCCTCGGTTCGCTGCTGACGGCGTGCGTGATGGGCTGGCTCTGGGCCCGGCTGGGCAAGGCGGAATGGCTCGCCGAGCGTGCGCTGCACCGGGTCGAGGCGCACCGCGGTTCCGGCAGCCGGTGGGTGGTCTTCGCCGAGTCGGCCCGGCACGACCTGGTCGAGGCGGGCGGATTCCTGGTGCTCGGCGGCCTGACGTCGGCGGTGTTCAACGTCGTCGTGCCCGCGTCCTGGCTGGAGTCGCTCGGCGGCCAGCTGGTGCTGGGCGTGCTGGTGATGGCGGTGCTCGCGGTGGTCCTCGCGCTGTGCAGCGAGGCCGACGCCTTCGTGGTCGCGTCGATGCCCGGCCTGCCGCTGATCCCGAAGCTGGTGTTCCTCGTCGTCGGCCCGGCCGTCGACCTCAAGCTGATCGCGCTGCAGTCCGGCGCCTTCGGCCGCCGTTTCGCCGCCCGGTTCGCGCCCGCCACGTTCGTGGTGGCGATCGGCTGCGCGGTCGGTGTCGGCGCCCTGCTGCTGGGAGGTTCGTGATGCGCCGGGAAACCCAGAACCTGCTGTTGCTGCTGCTGGGCGGCGCGCTGCTCAAGATAGCGCTGGGCGGCAGCTACCTCCGCTACGTCAAGCCCGCGCTGTTCCCGTGGCTGGTGGTCGCCGGGGCGGTCATGATCGGGCTGTCGATCTTCGCGATCGTCCGCGACATCCGGGCCGGCGGGGCCGGGCAGCACGAGCACAATTCGCGCAGCCCGTGGATGCTCCTGCTGCCGGTGTTCGCGATCTTCCTGATCGCGCCGCCGGCCCTCGGCTCGGACTCCGTGACCCGTGACCGGATGGCGGCGCCGGCGGCCCCGAGGGAATCCCTGTTCCCGGACCTGCCGCCCGAGCAGGCGCCGCTGCTGGGCGTGTCGGAGTTCGTCACCCGCGCCATCTGGGACGGAAGCGGCGCCCTCAACGGCCGGGCGGTGCGCCTGCAGGGCTTCGTCGTGCACCTGACGCCGGGGACGACGCAGCTCGCCAGGATGCGGATCAGCTGCTGCGCGGCGGACGCGGCGCCGGTGAAGGTCGAGCTCGCGGCCCCGCCGCAGGCGGCGGAGCTCCCGGCGGACACGTGGATCGAGGTGACCGGCAGGTTGCGGCCGGGCTCGGCCACCGAAGCCAACGACTACGTCCCGACGCTGGACACGATCCTGATCCGCCCGATCCCGGCCCCGCAGGACACCTACGAGTACTGACCGGATCACACGACCTGGTCACGTCCGCTGGCCGGGCGGCGCCTCCGAGGTTCCGCCACCCGCACCGTTACGCAAACCGAGCCTGGAAAATGGTTTTCAGAGGCCGCGGGCGGTGCAGTCGGGGCAGGTGCCGATGATCTCGACCGTGTGGCTGACGTCGGAGAAGCCGTGCTCCTGGCCGATCCGCTCGGCCCAGTTCTCCACCGGCGGGTCGGCCACCTCCACGGTCCGCCCGCAGTGCCGGCACACCAGGTGATGGTGGTGGTGGCTGGAGCAACGCCGGTAGACCGCCTCGCCGGACGGCGTGCGCAGCACGTCGACCTCGCCCGCGTCGGCCAGGGTTTGCAGCGTGCGGTAGACCGTGGTCAGGCCGATGCCCTCGCCCTGCCGCCGCAGCTCCTCGTGCAGTTCCTGGGCGGAGCGGAAGTCGTCGACCTGGTCCAGCAGGTTCGAAACCGCCGCTCGCTGCTTGGTGGCCCGCAGTCCCGGTACGCCGACCGTGGGACCCTCGCCGGTGGTCACGCTGTCTCCGTCTCCTGTCGGGAGTTGGGTGCGATGGAACGTGGTGCCGAACCGCGCGACCGCACGCCGGAGATCTCCTCCGCGTGCGCGGCGGCGTCCACCACGATGTGCGCCAGGTGTTCGTCCACGAGGCGGTAGACGACCTCGCGGCCGTGCCGCTCGCCGTGCACGACCCCGGCGGACTTCAGCACCCGGAGGTGCTGGCTGATCAGCGGCTGGGCGACGCCGAGCGCGTCGACCAGCTCGTGCACGCAGCGTTCCGACTCCCGCAGCTGCAGGACGATCGCGATGCGCACCGGGGCGGCCAGCGCCCGCAACAGCTCGCCGGCCTCGACCAGGATCCGCTGGTCCCGCATCGGGACCGGGTGCGCGTCCCGCTCCGGGGAGTGCACGTGGTCGTCGAGGCCGTCCAAGCCCGCGGTCGACCGGGTCGGCTCGGATTGCGGGCTGACGGCGGGCATCGCTTCCTTTCCGGCGAGGCCTCCACACGGCGTCGCCTGCCTGCGGTGGCGTCGGTCGGGCAGGCCACTCGAACGGTGGCCTGCGCGCGGGGACGCTTCGCGCCCTCCATCCTACGGGTATGCCCGGCCTGACCTGTCACATCAATACCGCGCGCCCCGCCGGCGCCACCGCGTCGCCCGGGTGGCCAGCCCGGGCGAACGTCACCCGGTCCGGGATCGGTACGCTGGGAAACTCCAGCCCGACCAGCTGGTTCGATGCAGTCCAGCGATGATTCCGGAGTGAACGTGCCCGCCGACCAGATCGACACGATCGTCAATCTCTGCAAGCGCCGTGGTTTCGTCTACCCGTCCGGCGAGATCTACGGCGGTACGCGGTCGGCCTGGGACTACGGTCCGCTCGGCGTCGAGCTCAAGGACAACATCAAGCGCCAGTGGTGGAAGTCGATGGTGCAGGGCCGCGACGACGTCGTCGGCCTGGACTCGTCGGTGATCCTGCCCCGCCCGGTCTGGGAGGCGTCCGGCCACGTCACCGCCTTCCACGACCCGCTGGTGGAGTGCACCTCCTGCCACCACCGCTTCCGCGCCGACCAGCTCGCCGAGGAGTACTCCGAGCGCACCGGCAAGGAGATTGCCGAGGACGACCTCTCCGACGTCCCGTGCCCCAACTGCGGGACGCGCGGCCAGTACACCGAGCCGCGCGAGTTCAACATGATGCTCAAGACCTTCCTCGGCCCGGTGGAGAGCGAGGAGGGGATGCACTACCTGCGGCCGGAGACCGCGCAGGGCATCTTCGTCAACTTCGCCAACGTGATGACCACCGCGCGGAAGAAGCCGCCGTTCGGCATCGGCCAGATCGGCAAGTCGTTCCGCAACGAGATCACGCCCGGCAACTTCATCTTCCGGACCCGCGAGTTCGAGCAGATGGAGATGGAGTTCTTCGTCGAGCCCGGCGAGGACGAGCAGTGGCACCAGTACTGGATCGACCAGCGCATGAACTGGTACGCCGACCTGGGCATCAGCCGGGACAACCTGCGGGAGTTCGAGCACCCGAAGGAGAAGCTCTCGCACTACGCGAAGCGCACCGTCGACATCGAGTACCGGTTCCGGTTCGGCGGTCAGGAGTGGGGCGAGCTGGAGGGCATCGCCAACCGCACCGACTTCGACCTCACCACGCACTCGAACCACTCCGGCGTCGACCTGTCGTACTTCGACCAGGCCAGCAACTCGCGGTACCGGCCGTACGTGATCGAGCCGGCCGCGGGCGTCGGCCGGCCGATGATGGCGTTCCTGATCGACGCCTACTACGAGGACGAGGCGCCGAACGCCAAGGGCGGCGTGGACAAGCGCGTGGTGCTGAAGCTGGACCGCCGACTGGCGCCGGTGAAGGTGGCCGTGCTGCCGCTGTCGCGCAACGCCGAGCTGTCGCCGAAGGCCCGCGACATCGCCGCGCAGTTGCGCCGCAACTGGAACGTCGACTTCGACGACGCCGGCGCGATCGGCCGCCGCTACCGCCGGCAGGACGAGGTCGGCACGCCGTTCTGCGTGACCATCGACTTCGACTCGCTGTCCGACCACGCCGTCACCGTCCGCGAGCGCGACACGATGTCACAGGAGCGGGTGGCGATGGACAAGCTGGAGGAGTACCTGGCGGTTCGCCTCCTCGGCTGCTGATCCGGGCTCGGGCCGGTGGTGTTCTCGGACACCACCGGCCCGTTCTTTCCGAAAGTGGTTGGGCCGGTTGGTTTTCCCGCGCCCGGCCTGTCCCGGCGGACCCGAAGATCTGCGAGGATGCCAACGTGAGCCCCCATCGAGCCGCCCACCGGCGCCGACCCGCAGGCCGGGTGTTCGGGCGCGTCCTGGTCGGCGCCTTGCTGGTGGCGCTGCTGGTGATCGGCGGCACCGCGTTCCGGGTGTGGCAGGTGGCTCGCGCCGACGACCGACGGCCGGTGGACATCGTGATCGTGCTCGGCGCCGCCCAGTACCACGGCAAGCCCTCGGACGTGCTCGCCGCGCGGCTCGAACAGGCCTTGGAGCTCCACCAGGACGGCCTGACCAAGTACATCGTCACGGTCGGCGGCCGGCTGCCCGGCGACGCCTTCACCGAGGCGCAGGCCGGCAAGAAGTGGCTGACCGAGAACGGGGTGCCCGCCGAGAAGATCGTCGACGTCGACGTCGGCAGCGACACGCTGGGCAGCCTGCAGGCGGTCGCCGACATCTCCCAGCAGCGGGGTTGGACGAGCGCCCTCATCGTGAGCGACCCCTGGCACTCGCTGCGGGCGCGGACGATGGCCAGCGACTTCGGGCTCGACGCGTGGGCGTCACCGGCCCGGTCCGGGCCCGTGGTGCAGACCCGCGAGGTCCAGTTCAAGTACATCGTCCGGGAAACCGGCGCGTTGCTGTACTACCGGCTCACGCACGCACCGGCGGAGATCGCCGGCGACGGCCTGGGCTGATTGACCCGGGTGGGTCGACGCCGCGGCACCGCCGCCGGAATGCGGTGGTCCGTCGGGTTCGCACCGTAATCTGAGCGGGATGAGCTCCGGAGACCCCACGGGCGCCATGCCCGGCTACGACGCGCACGACCTGCGGCGGCTGCTGCCCGAGCCGCCGAAGTCGGCCGTGCCCGCCGAAGGCCGGTCGGACGACCGAAACCCGTTCGCGCGGGACCGGGCGCGGGTCCTGCACTCGGCGGCGCTGCGCCGGCTGGCGGGGAAGACGCAGGTCGTTGGCCCGGAAGAGGGCGATGTGCCGCGCACCCGGCTGACCCACTCGCTGGAGGTGGCGCAGATCGGGCGGGGCATCGCCGCCGCGCTGGGCGCCGATCCGGACCTGGTGGACACCGCCGGGCTCGCGCACGACATCGGGCATCCGCCGTTCGGGCACAACGGCGAGCGGGCGCTGAACGACCTGGCCGACGGTTGTGGCGGCTTCGAGGGCAACGCGCAAACCCTCCGCATCCTCACCCGGCTGGAGCCGAAGCTGGCCGGCTCGGACGACGTCGGCGGCGGCCTGAACCTGACCCGCGCGTGCCTGGACGCGGCGACGAAGTACCCGTGGCCGAAGCGCCCGGGCGAGGCCAAGTTCGGCGCCTACCCGGACGACCTGGCGGTGTTCGAGTGGCTGCGCGACGGCGCGCCGGAGGGTCGCCGGTGCCTGGAGGCCCAGGTGATGGACTGGTCCGACGACGTGGCCTACTCGGTGCACGACGTCGAGGACGGGGTGCTGTCGGGGCGGATCTCGCTGCGCTCGCTGACCAGCGGCGAGGAGCGTGCGGAGATCGTCCGGATGGCCGCGAAGCACTTCTGGGGCGACGGCTCGGGCGACACCGCGGGGCTGCTCGACCACGCCGCGGCGGAGCTGGTGCGGTGGCCGGTGGTGAACGCGGTGCTGGACTACGACGGCACGTTCCGCGCGCAGATTGCGCTGAAGCGGCTCACCAGCGAGCTGGTCGGGCGGTTCGTGGCCGCGGCGGTGACCGGGACGGTGGAGCGCTTCGGGCCAGGGCCGTTGACCCGCTACCGCGCGGAGCTGGTCGTGCCGGAGCCGGTGGTGGCGGAGGTCGCGGTGCTCAAGGCCGTCGCGCTGCGGTACGTGATGAGCGACCCGCAGCGGTTGCGCATGCAGGAGCGGCAGCGGGCGCTGCTGACCGAGCTGGTGTGGGCGCTGGCCGAGCGAGCCCCGGAATCGCTGGATCCGGCGATGGCCCCGGCCTGGCACCGGGCGGGCGACGACCGGGCCCGGCTGCGGGTGGTGCTGGACCAGGTCTCGTCGCTGACGGACGCGCAGGCGATCTCCTGGCATCGAAAGCATGTACGGAACGTGTCCGAATCGATGTGACGTTAATCCGAAAGGGGAGAGTTGATCTGGGGTTCGCCCCCAGAATTCTTACTCAGTGTGTTGCTCGGCGAGCCCCGAACGCCGACGGCACCGCCCCCGATCCCCGTCCGGCTGCTTCGAAACCGTTCGGTGCAGCCCGCGGCCCGGCCCCGAAACCCGGGTCGCAAGGAGACCCCGATGCGCAACCGGCACTACATCCAGAAGCTCGTCGTCGGCGGCGAGCCGTACGTGAACACCGACAACCTGGCCGATTGGGTCCGGGACCTGCGGTGGCAGGACCCGGCGGCCCAGCGCGCGGCCCACTACATCGCCCAGGAACTCCGCCTGATGGGCCTGTCCGACATCGAGGAATCCGTCCGTTAGGGCGAAGCGGGCGAGAAACCGCCAATCGCTCGCGCCCACCGTCGGCCGTTCGGCTGGCAGACTCGGGATCAGCCCCGAGTCAGCCGACGCGGAAACGGAGCCCAGCGGCCGTGAGCGAACACCTCGACTTCAGCCTGTCCCTGCACCGGCGGCTCGCTCCGCCGGCGAACACCCCGTTCTGCTGGTCGCCGTACTCGGTGGCCAGCGCGCTCGGCCTGGCCGCGACCGCGACCGGCGGCCGGACCAGGGACGAACTGGTCACCGCGCTGCGCGACGACCCGGCGGGGCTGCTGAAGCTGCTCGGCGGCGCCGCCGAGCTCTCCGGTGGCCCGTCCGCCGAGCCGCCCGTGCTGGCGGTGGCCAACACCCTCTGGGCGCACGCGGATCTCCCGATCCACCAGTCCTACCTGACCGCGCTGGAGGACTGGCCGGGTAGCGCGGTGCGCCACGCGCCCTTCCGGACCGCCCCGGAGGATGCCCGGAAGCTGATCAACGCCGACGTCGCGGAGACGACGCGAGATCTGATCCGCGAGCTGCTGAGCCCGGGTTCGGTGGTCGCGGACACGGTCGCTGCCCTGGTCAACGCCCTCTACCTGAAGGTTTCGTGGCGGGAGGCGTTCGACGAGAAGGCCACCGACCGTCGGCCGTTCCACGCCCCGGCGGGCGACCGCGACGTGCCGACCATGCGCGCCACCCGACACCTCGGCTACGCCGCCGCCGAAGGCTGGCAGGTCGTCAGCCTGCCGGCGGCCGGCGGCGTCGAGGCCGTGGTGCTGCTGCCGGACGCCGACCTGGCGACTGCGGAGCCGGAACTCGACGCCGCGCAGTTGCGCAGGCTTCTGGCGGCCGTCGAACAGCAGCGGCTGGAGCTGTTCCTGCCGAAGTTCGACGTCACCGGCGACGCCGAGCTGACCAGGTCGCTCGGGGCGCTCGGCGTGGAGGAGCTGTTCACCCCCGCGGCGGACTTCTCGCCGCTGACCGATCAGCCGCTGCGGGTTTCGACGGTCGTGCACCAGGCGGTGCTCGAAGTCGACGAGAGCGGCCTCGAAGGCGCCGCCGCGACGGCGGTGATGATGCGGCTGACCGCGATCGTCCGGGAACCGGACCCGATCCGGGTCGAGGTCGACCGGCCGTTCCTGTTCCTGGTGCGCCACCAGGCCACGGGCGCCCTCTACTTCCTGGCCCGCGTCACCGACCCGAGCTGAGCACCGCCCGCCCCGGGTTCACTGTTTCCGCTGGTCACCCAGGCCGTGCGTGTTTTGTGTCGCTATGGAGGCTGTTTTGGATGTCGTGGTGTGAGGTGTGGTGGCGCGGGGTTTTGTCTTTGAAGCGGCGTAGCCGCTTAGCCCGCCCTCGCAGCTGGCACCGCTGCGGGTTCTCAGGGGTCTTCTCGCGAGGACAGCCCCGACGTGGTGAATTGGCATTCATGATGTCGGGGATCCCACAGTGAGAAGGCGCCTGAGGTTCCGCTACCCGCACCGCCACGCAGAGCAAGTTCGGAAACAGGCTCTATAACAACACAAAACGCGCTGGTCACCAGGGGACGTGAGTGAGCTTGTCCGGGTTGACGATGTCGAAGATCGCCGCCGGGCGGCCGTCCCGCACCGCCATGGTGAACACCCGCGGGGCGGCCGTCTCGGCATCGTTGCCCATGAACATCACGCCGAGGTCGCCGTTGACCATCACCGGCCGGATGTTCTCGACCAGGCCGTCGCCGTACTTCTCCATGAGCCCCACGATGAACCGGGCGACCTTGTCGATGCCCACCACCGGACGCCGCGCGGTGCGGGCCTTGCCGCCGCTGTCGCCGTAGACCGCCACCGCCGGGTGCAGCACCCGGGTGATCGCTTCGAGGTCCTTCGACGCCACCGCGGTGAGGAATTCCTCCAGCACCTGATGCTGCTCGGGCAACGGAACCCGCTCCGGCGGGTCGGCGTCGGCCATCGCCCGCCGCGCCCGCGACGCGTGCTGCCGCGCGGACGCCACGCTGCACCCGATCACCTCGGCGATCTCGGCGAACGGCACGTCGAAGCCGTCGTGCAGCACGAACGCCAGCCGCTGGTCCGGCGGCAGCTCGTGCAGCACCCGCATCGCCGCCATCCGCAGGTCGTCCTGGGTCGCCACGATGTCGCCCGGGTCCGCGTCGAGCGAGGTCACCAGCGGTTCCGGCAGCCACGGCCCGACGTACTGCTCGCGCCGGACGGCGGCCGAGCGCATCCGGTCCAGGCACAGCCTGCTGACCACGGTGGTCAGCCAGCCGGTCAGGTCGCGGATCGTCTCGCGGTCGGTCGACGCCAGCCGCAGCCACGCGTCCTGGACCGCGTCCTCGGCGTCGGCGATCCGGCCCGTGAGCCGGTAGCCGATGCCGATCAGCCGGCTCCGGTGCTGGTCGAATTCCGTGGCCAGGTCGGTGTTCGTTGCGGGCACAGCCGAGATTCTGCCGCACCGGCAAGCCACCTCGAACGTGACGATCACAATGCCCCTAGACTGGGTGCGTGGCAGGCAGGATCCGGGAAAGCGACATCGCCGAAGTGCGCGATCGCAACCGGATCGACGATGTGGTCGGGGAATACGTCGCCCTGCGCAACGCCGGCGGCGGCGCGCAGAAGGGCCTGTGCCCGTTCCACGACGAGAAGACTCCGTCTTTCAACGTCCGGCCCAGCCATGGCACGTTCCACTGCTTCGGCTGTGGCGAGGGCGGCGACGTCATCGCCTTCCTGATGAAGATCGAGCACCTCGGCTTCGTCGAGTCCGTCGAGCGGCTGGCCGACCGGGTGGGCCTGCAGCTGCAGTACGAGGGCGGCACGCCGGGCCCGAAGCGGGATCGCGGCACGCGCGCCCGGATGGTCGAGGCGCACCGCATCGCCGCCGAGTTCTACGCGGAACAGCTCCGCTCCCCGGAGGCGCTGAAGGCGCGGGAGTACCTGACGCAGCGCGGCTTCGACGAGGCGGCGGCCGCGCGCTTCGGTTGCGGCTTCGCGCCCGCCGGCTGGGACAAGCTCACCAAGATCCTGCTGATGAAGGGCTTCGAGCTCGACGAGCTGATCAAGGGCGGCCTGTCCAAGGAGGGGCGTCGCGGCCCGATCGACCGGTTCCACCGGCGCCTGCTGTGGCCGCTGAAGGACCTCAGCGGCGACGTGGTCGGCTTCGGCGCGCGGCGGATCTTCGACGACGATCCGATCGAGGCCAAGTACGTCAACACCTCGGCCACCCCGATCTTCAACAAGTCGCAGGTGCTCTTCGGCATCGACCTGGCCAAGCGGGAGATCGCCAAGCGCCGCCAGGCGGTGGTTGTCGAGGGCTACACCGACGTGATGGCGATGCACCTGGCAGGCGTGCCGACGGCGGTGGCGTCCTGCGGCACGGCGTTCGGCGACGACCACATCTCGGTGCTGCGCCGGCTGATGATGGACGATGACGCGTTCCGCGGCGAGGTCATCTTCACCTTCGACGGCGACGAGGCCGGGCAGAAGGCCGCGTTGAAGGCCTTCGACGGCGAGCAGCAGTTCGCCAGCCAGACCTACGTGGCGATCACCCCGGACGGCATGGACCCGTGCGAGCTGCGGGAGGCCAAGGGCGACGCGGCGGTGCGCGACCTGGTCGCCCGCCGGCGGCCGCTGTTCGAGTTCGCCATCCGCAGCCTGCTCACCGAATACGACCTGGACTCCGTCGACGGCCGGGTCGCGGCGCTGAAGCGCACGGTCCCGCTGGTCGCGCAGATCAAGGACCCGGCTCGCCGCGACGGTTATGCCGCGAAGCTGGCCTGGTGGGCCGGCTGGAACGACGAGAACCAGGTGGTGCGCCGGGTGCGGCAGAGCTCCGGCGCCCCGGTGCGCCAGACGCGGCGCCGTCCGCGGCAGGAAGAGGCGCAGCAGTCGCTGGGCATGGACGTCGACCTC
This sequence comes from Saccharopolyspora elongata, assembly GCF_004348985.1. Classification (GTDB taxonomy): domain Bacteria; phylum Actinomycetota; class Actinomycetes; order Mycobacteriales; family Pseudonocardiaceae; genus Saccharopolyspora; species Saccharopolyspora elongata. The sequence goes on from NZ_SMKW01000037.1 coordinate 51,923, forward strand.
CCGAAGCGCCCGCCCCGGCACGACCCGCGGTTCCTGCAGCGGGAGGCGCTGAAGGCGGCGCTCCAGGTGCCCGCGCTGGCAGGCCCGCTGTACGACGCTCTGCCGGAGGAAGCGTTCACCGAGCCCGCATATGCCGAGCTGCACCGGGCGTTGCTGGCCGCGGGCGGCACGGTGTCCGGGCTCTCCGGCGCGGCGTACGTGGACGCGGTGTCGCAGCAGTGCGAGAACGAGGTCGCGCGCAGCCTGCTCACGCTGCTCTCGGTGGAGAAGCTGGAGAACCAGTCGGAGGAGGACCCGCGCTACGTCGCGGCCTTGATAGCCCGGTTGCAGGAACGGCTGGTCAGCAGGCAGATCGCGGACATCAAGTCGAAGGTGCAGCGGATGTCGCCGCTGGAGGACGCCGAGGAGTACAACGCGCTGTTCGGCGACATGGTCGCGCTGGAGGGCTACCGCAAGGCGCTGCTGGACCAGGCCATGGGGACGCTGTGATCGCCTGGCTGCGGCAGCTGGTCGCGCGGCTGAGCGGCACGGCCGACGTGCCGGCGGACTTCCCCGGCACGCTCGACGCCGAAGAGCAGGTCCTCGCGGTGGCGAAGACGGCCGATGGCGCGCTGGTCGCCACGCACCTGGGGCTGTGGCTGCCGGAGGGTCGCCGCCTCGGTTGGCACCTGCTCAGCAAGGCGACCTGGAACAACGGCGTGCTCACCGTGATCGAGGCGGAGGAAGCCGGGGCAGCGGGCGACGCGGTGCTGCTGCGCGACCTGGCGGGTCGCCGGCTCGAACTGACCGGATCGAGCCGGTTGCCCGACGTCGTGCACGAACGCGTCAACCAGTCCATCCGCTCCCGCCACCACCGGGAGCTGCCCGGCGGGGGAGCGTGGTTCGTGCAGCGCAAGGTGCCCGGCCGGGACGGCATCCTGTTGCAGGTCCGGCCCGATCGGGGCGCGGACGAGGCGGCAGTGGCCGAGTTCGCCGCGACCGTCGCGGAGCGCTTGCAGCAGGCGAAAGGCCCTGAGCGGGACTGACTTTCACTCGACACCGGCCGCACCCCGGATATACAGTACGGACGTACTGTTTACGGAGGTGTGGACGTGTGGGACCCGCAGAAGTACCTGTCGTTCAGTGACCACCGCGACCGCCCGGCCCACGACCTGATGGCCAGGGTCGGCGCTACCCGAGCCCGCCGGGTGGTGGACCTCGGCTGCGGAGCGGGAAACCTGACCTCGCTGCTGACCGACCGGTGGCCCGAAGCGGCGGTCGAGGCGACGGACGCATCGCCGGAGATGGTCGCGGCGGCTAAAGCTCGCGGAGTGGCTGCGAGGCAGGAGGACGTGCGGGACTGGAAACCGTTGCCGGACACGGATGTCGTGCTCTGCAACGCCGTCCTGCAATGGGTACCGGAGCACGTGGAGCTGCTGCAGCGCTGGCTGCCCCAGCTGCCGGCCGGAGCATGGTTCGCCTTCCAGGTGCCGGGCAACTTCGAATCGCCGTCGCACGTGACGATCCGGGAGCTGGCCGCCGAGCCGCGCTGGCGCGACCAGGTGAGCGGCGTGCTGCGCCCGGACGCGGTGCTGCCGCCGACCGGCTACGCGGACGTGCTCACCGACCTCGGCGCGGAGGTCGACGCCTGGGAGACGACCTACGTCCATGCGCTGACCGGAGCGGACCCGGTGCTTGAGTGGGTCACGGGCACGGCCTTGCGGCCGGTCCGGACGGCGCTCGACGACGCGGCGTGGGCGGAATTCCGGGCGGAGCTGGCGCCACGCCTGGCGGAGGCGTACCCGAGGCGGGCCGACGGCACGACCTGGTTCCCGTTCCGCCGCATCTTCGTCGTTGCGCACCGCCGCTGACCTGCTGTTTTGCGAGAAGGATCAATAAGAGGGGGGTCCGGTGAAGGGCCCCGGAGGCATGGGCTAGAGTAGTCATGTCAGCGCGACAAGGGCTGACAACAACGAAACATTCCTCCGTAGCTCAATTGGCAGAGCATTCGGCTGTTAACCGAAGGGTTACTGGTTCGAGTCCAGTCGGAGGAGCAAAACCCCAGGTCATTGGCCTGGGGTTCTTCGTTTTGTGCCCGATTTGTCCCCCCGAGGGTGCAGAAAAGGTGCAGAATCACGGAGCCGCGCCGCTGTGGCCGCAAGCGGGGCAGTGGCGGTTTGTTGGGCGATGTGCATATCTGCGCAGGTCATCGTTGCATTCGGCCGCCGCTGTGGTGCGGTCAAGCACGGGGCGTCTGTCAGCGTTCGTTGGGATGTCTTGCGCAGGTATTGCCTGCCGAGCCGGCTGCGTCAGCACGTGCGTTGCGCGAGTACTGGGACCTGGGTACTGGCCCGGTGAGCCATCTCGTGCGGCGTGTAGAAGCCCGCGGGATCGTCGTGCTCACCCCGCAACCCGATCCCGATCTGGAAATGGTCGACGCCTTTTCCGCCAGCCGCCCGCCACGACCGATAGTGATGCTGACTCCCAATCGCGCCGACGATGTCTACCGCTGCGTGATCAAGTAGCTTTTCGTTCGTCATCAGTAGGACTCGGCTGCGCAGCAAGGGAAAGTTGGCACGGCCGAGCATCTGTCTCGTGATCATTTCGATCTTTGTGCTGACGCTTTCCGCGGGCCGTTGCTGTGGAGGAGGGTGAGTCTGGCGTTGACGTGGTTGGCGGCGTAGTGAGCCGCAGTTCGTCCCGCGCGCTCGTTGTGTGGGCGGGCCCCAGCAGTGGCTGTGCGCGACCACGGTCTTCTCTGGCGCCGCGGTGAGGATGTCGGGTCAGGTCTAGGCGCCCTGACAGGACATCGGTAGGGCCTCTGCGAAACGGGTCCCGGAACCGCCTCGGGTCCCGAGCGCGGATGCGCGGATGGCTTCGCCGCTGTGGTTTCTTTCCCGCTATCTTGTCCGTTGCGCTCGCCGGTCACTGGGTGTGTGCGTTCTGTGGCCGGTCGGTACGCCGATGTCGTGGGGGCTGCGGGTTACGGGCGAACTGGGGAGGTGCGATGGGCGGTAGGCCTCGAAGCGGACGACGGCCAGGGCCGGTTCCGACACCGGGTACTTTGTTGGGGCGGTTCGCGTTGGAGCTGCGGCGGTTGCGGGAGGAGTCGGGCAGCCCGAGTTTTGAGACGTTGTCCTACGAAACAGCCAGGCTTGGGCGCGCTTTCTCGGACACGTCGTTGCGCAACGCGTGTTCGGGCAAGCAGATCCCGACGTGGGATGTCACCGAGATGTTCATCCGCTCCTGCGTGGCGTATGCGCATGGCAACCCGGAACATGCCGCAGAGGTCGCGCGGGGGTGGGTGGCCAAGCAGCTGGTTGCGGAATGGACCAAACGGTGGCGGGCTCTGCATCAGTCTGACCAGCCGGAGCGGCCTCCGGTCGCTGCGGCACCGGCAAGTGAGCTCGAAGGGAATCTGCCTGCTGAGGTGACCAGTTTCGTCGGGCGGCACCGCGAGCTGGCTGAGGCGAGGCGGATGTTGAGGCGGTCGCGTCTGGTGACCTTGACTGGAATGGGCGGGGTCGGCAAGACACGTTTGGCGCTGCGCGTGGCTACGGGGCTAGTCCAGGAGCATGCTCGTGATGGCGTGTGGTTGGTCGAGTTGGCGAGCCTGACTTACCCCGAAATGGTTGCCCGCACGGTCGCTGCGACATTGGGGATCCGTGAAGCGGCTCGACTGCCGCTGGAGGCGATCCGAGATTTCCTTTTGGATAAACAGCTCTTGCTGGTGTTGGATAACTGTGAGCACCTGCTGGAGGCTTGCGCGGGGCTTGTGCGGGAGCTGCTCCAAGCCGCACCAGGCTTGCGCGTTCTGGCCACGAGCAGACAACCGCTGGGCGTGACCGGGGAACACATCGCGCAGGTTTCCCCGTTGTCGTTGCCGGGCAATGCTGATTTGAGCAACGCTGGCGAGATCGCCCGATATGACGCCATTGCGCTGTTCGTCGACCGAGCGTCCAATGTGGTCCCGAATTTCGCGGTGACCGAGGAGAATCGCGCCATTGTCGCGCGACTGTGTCGGCGTCTCGACGGGATCCCGCTGGCTATCGAGTTGGCTGCCCGGAGACTTCGCGTTCTTTCACTGGAAGACCTGTGGGAGCGGCTGGCCGAGGACTTCCGATTGCTGCGCAACGGTGATCGGGCCGGACCACGCCGTCACCAGGCGTTGCAAGCGGTGTTCAACTGGAGCTATGAGCTGTGTTCGCCGGCGGAGCAGAAGGTGTGGGCACGGTTGGCCGTGTTCGAGGGCGGCGTCGCGCTGGATGCGGCCGAGATCGTCGCGGCCGATGACGAATTCGGTGGTGACGAGGTTTTCGACGCGGTTGCGGGTTTGGTGGACAAGTCAATCCTCACCCGGATCGACACCGGCGGCCAGGCGCGCTTTCGCCTCCTGGACACCCTGCGCCAGTACGGCCGAGATCGCCTGGCCGCGGCCGGGGAAGAAGCAGACGTTCGGCGGCGGCATCGGGACTGGTGCGCGGAGCTGGTGTACCGAGCGGAGTCCGAATGGAGTGGCTTTCGGCAATCGCGCTGGTACACCCGCCTGCGGAATGAGCATGCCAACGTGCGCCTGGCACTCGAATCCTTCCTCGCGGACGGGGAAGGCGACCGGGCGCTGGCCATGGCCGGAGCCCTTGCGTTCTACTGGGTGTCTTCGGGAACGCTGTCCGAAGGCCGAGAATGGCTCGAGCGGGCCCTCGCCCAGCCTGGACAGCACAGCATTGCTAGAGCGCGAGCGTTGTGGGCAGCGGGCTATCTGTCGGCAGTCTTGGGTGAGCTTTCGACTGCTTCCGGCCTCATTGACCAAGCCGACGAGGTTGCCCAAGGCGTTGGAGACGCCCGTACGCTTGCCGATGTCGCTAACGTGCGCGGTCTGTTGGCCATTTACCGAGGCGAATTCGACGTTGCCGATGAACTCATCCAGCGTTCACTCGACGACTACCGCGAAATCGGCAACCCGTACCGGGTACAGCTCGCGATGGGGATGTTGGGCGTGGTCGACTCCGCGGCCGGGAACGGTGCAGAAGCGATCGACCACTACCTGGAGGCCGGAGAGCTCGGTGCCGAGACCGGTGAGTGGTGGCTGCACAACAATGTCCGGTGGGTACTGTCGGTGCAGTACCTCCAGGAGGGAAAGCTCACCGAAGCCGCCGAGCTGATGAAGGAGGTGCTGCGTAACAAGAAGCACCTCAACGACCGACACGGAATCGCATCAGTGATCGACACCTTCGCGTGGGTGGTGGCCGCCGCCGAGGCGCCGCACACAGCCACGCTCCTCCTCGGCGCAGCGCACCGCATCTGGCCGACGCTGCACGAGCGGTTCTTCGGCTTCCCCAACCTCATCGCGCTTCACCACCAATGCGTTCAGCAGTTGCGCGAAACGCTGGGGGAGGGGGAGTTCACCGCGATCTTTGAAGAAGGAGCTCAGCTATCGACGTCCCAAGCGGTGAGCTACGCGCTCAACGTGCGGGAGCCCGGGCAAGGTCCATGAGCCTCGAGCACGCGTGCCCGTGCGGTCCTCCGCAGAGCGCCGGCTCGCGGTGATTATTTTTTCCGAAAGCAGGTGGCCGCCCACGTCACTGTCGTGCCACCGTGGCCGGGCCTGTGGTTGGCAGCGAGCAGTGGCCGCGGTGTTCTGTGTCGATCAAGGTGCGCTAGACGCGTTTGCCGGCCGCATGAACGAGCAGATTCCCCCGACCGACCTCCTGTGAGGAGCAGCACTTGGACGTCGAACTGGCTGAAGCGATCAGGGCTCTGCGCGCCCAACTGACCCAGTCGTTGGAGGAAGGCGACGGTGAAAAGATCCGGTTCTCCGTCGACAAGGTAGAGCTCGACCTGGAATTGACCGTCTCGAAGGAAAGTCAAGGGGGCCTGAGCTGGAAGCTCTTCACCGTCGGGGCATCAGCGAAGGGCGAGCTTTCCAAGGCGTCGGTCCAGCGGCTCCATCTGGAGCTCTCAGCTCGAACGGACGAGGACGAGCCGGTCAGGCTCTCGCCTCGCCGTCCGATCTGAGACCAGACACCCACCGCAGTTCCGAGGTAGGTCAATGGTGTCCCCTCGCGCGCTCGATATCGGCTTCTTCGTTCGAGTCGTACGCCACGACAAAAAAACCGGCGAACATCTGCTGCTCGCCAGCGGCCTCGTCATCGCGCCCGGACTGATTCTCACCTGCGCGCACGACCTTGGTACTTCCCCGGAGGGCCTCTATGTCGTGCCACTGGACGGCGGGATGTCGAAGAAGGCCTCGGCAGTCCACGTGCATCCCGAGTACGACGACGACAACCGGTTGAGCGACAGGGATATCGCGCTGGTGGAACTGGCGCGCCCTCTCCACCTCGACACGCCGCCGCCCGCGCTGCGGGTTGTCGGCAAAGGCGTGGGAAGCCTGTTGTTCCACAGCCTCGGGTTCCCCGACTACTTCGCCCGCAAGGGCTCTCCCGCGCGGCGGAAGCAGTTGGACGGAACGCTGCAGCTCGGCTCCGGGGAAGAGACCCACCTCTTCGAGCTGCGCTTGGCGCAGCGGCCGCCCGCAGCGAACGGACCGGCCTCCGGGCGCTTGCAAGGGATGTCCGGAGCGGCGGTGATCACCGCTCGCGGTGGGCATGTTGTCGGTGTCTTCGCCACCTACGAGGACTCCAGGGACACGGCTTGGGCGGTCGGGCTCGGTCCGCTGCGCCATCCGGCCTTGGCCGAGCCGCTGGCCAGGCACGGCATCGACCTGATCGACATCACCGAGGACGAGGAACGCGCCGACGATGCGTTGCCCGTGCCTCATCGGCGGTACTTGGCTGCTCTCACCGGAATCGAGAGCTATCTGCTGCCCAAGTCCCTGGACTTCACCGCCCCCTGGGCTGACCATCCCGCACACCCGCGCCGGGTCGTCGACCGGCTCGCCGAAGGCGAGCACGTCATGATCAGCGGACCGGCCGGCTCTGGCAAGACCCGGTTGTGCCTCGAGGCTGCTCAGGCGGCGGCGAACGCTGGATGGGCGGTCTACCACGTTCCCGCCCTCGGCTTGGCCGCCGATGAGCTGGCGCGTTTCGCCGCGCGCGCCGCGGCGCAGCGCGTCCTGTTCGTCTACAGCCAGCCCGAAGGCGAGATCGATGTCGATCCGCACGTCGTCGCGCGGCAGGCGAAGCTGGCCGCCCGTGGGAACCAGGCCAAGGCGGTTGCTCTCCTCGCTGCGGCTCCCAACGGCAGCACCGAAAGCATGCTCCCGGGAGATACGAGCTTCACGCTCGTCCAAGCGCCGCTCGGCGACCACCTGAGACAGGTCGCCGACGCGATCATCACTCAGGTCGGACGCCTGGTCCACCTCGAAGATGACATCCGCGCAAGCGCCAGAACGGTTTGCGGCTGCCGACCCGGCCTGGTGCTGCGGATCGCTCCGGAACTCGCCCTCGACTCCGACCGCAATCCGGTCGGTGTTCGCAAATTCGGGCGGCAAAGCGGCTCTGAACTCTCGCGATGGATCGCACAGCGCCTCGCTGACGACGGCCTAACCGCTGCGGGCGGAGATGCGAAGCGAGTCAGCTTTGCCGCCGGGGCGGCCATGGCCATGATGGTCGCCCCGCAAACCCGCGAACGCCTTCAGCGCGCCGTAGGGCGGCTGTTCGAGCGTTCGGGATCCTCGGCCGACGGCAACACGCTGGTGGACCTCCTCCTCAGCCGCGGGTGGCTTGAGGAGCGGGACGGCCGTGTGCACCCGCTGCACCCGGTGATCGCCGATGAGATGCTGGTCCGGGCATTGCTGACGCCCGAAGGAGAGGCCCTCTCCGAAACTGCGGAATGGATCTTCCAAGCGGCACTCGACGATTCGGTGTCCGTCCGCATGCTCGTCGACGTCATCCGCCGCCTTGCGACCGACTACCCCCATCCGGGCTTGGCGCAGCTCCTCGAAGCCAGGTGCCGCGACTGGGTCGAGGAGCACTGCGAGCTCATCGGTAAGCGCGCGCTCGAATTCGAGCGAGAACGCGCCGACGAGGCCGGACTCATTCCCGCCATGCTCCGGGGACCGTTATGGAGCTCGATCACCTCGGACCACTTGGAAATCCTGTCGCGTCGGTACTTCTCCTGTGAAGCGGAGCCGGCAGCCTGCCGGGACCGCCTGCAGGAGTGCCTCGCTGCTCTCCCCAAGTCGGAGGAGATCCCGGAGGCCTGGCGGGACTTGGCGGCCAAGCTGCTTTCCGGCGCCCTCCACGAAGAAGAAGGCCCACTCCTCGACACCGTCCTCGGACGCCCTTCCTCAGATCCACAGTGGGCAAAGCAGATTCGTGAACTGGCCGTGCGCTGGACCGAGGACCATCCCGACGCCGCCTCCGCCTCGTTCGTGCTTGGCGCACTCATCCGGGACCGCTCGCTGTCCGAACCAGACCTTCACCTGGTCGTGGAGCGGGCGCTGGACTGGATCTCCAGACACGACGCCGAATCCGGGTCACGAGTCCTCGTGCCGCTGATCTCCAATCCGAGGCTCACTCCGCGGCAACGCGACGACACGCGGCTGGCGGTGCGGGACTGGCTGGACCGCAACAGCAGGACAATAGACGCGAAATTCGTGCTCCGCGTCATGCTCCGAGACCCCGCTCGACGCAGGAACCACTTCGGCGAGGCTCTGCCGTACGCACTTGACTGGATCGAAGCCAACGGCAACAGCAGCGCCGCCTGGAGCGTTGCCTCCCAGATCTGCAGCAGGGACGCGATCGCCGCCTGGCTGCCGACGGTGCTGCCTTGGCTGGAAACGCACGTCACGGATCCGGCCATCCACACGATTCTCGTGCGAACCCTGCAAATCCGTTCCAAGAGCGTCACCTTGGACGAGGAGCGGAGGATGGTCCGATGCGGATTGTCATGGCTCCGCGCCAATCCGACCAGGTGGGCGGTGCCGGAAGTCTGCGGCGCATTGTCGGGCCATGCGCGCCGCACAAACCTCGAGGGAAAAGAACGCAAGTATCGCCAGAACATGGCCGTTACGGCAGCGGATGCCGATGAGCTCCTCGTTTCGGTCTGCGCCTGGATGGACCGATTCGGATCGAGGAACGTCAGCGCAAACACGGTCCTCGGCCTGCTCGGGTACTACCATGCCAGCACCGAGCAGACCAAACACTTCGCCAAGCGGGCACTCGACTGGCTCAAACACCCGCGCCCGGCGGAGGACTCCAGAAAAGTGCTCTCCCTCCTGGTCCGGCGTGGAGAGTTCACGGATGAAGATGCCGGAGCGACCGTCGAACGCGTGGCGAAGGAACTGGAGTCCTTCCCCGCGTTCGCCGACGACAACCGTCTGCAGGCCGGCGTGTTTCGCTTCTTCAAGAAGTATCCGAGCGTGGTGAACGAAACGGTCCGAGACAGGTTCGCGGCGGCAGCGCTCGGTGTCACCGACGAGTCCGACGATGTGGAGCCCACGAGGCCGCAGCGCATCCCGCCGTTCGATGTCCTCCGGTTCCTGCTCGACACAGTAGGACTCGGGCCGCGCCGGCGGAGACAAGTCGCCCTCAGCGCATTGCGCTGGCTGGAGTCGAACAGCACTCGGGCGGACGCGGACATCGTCATCAGACGACTCCTCGACGAGCCAGACTGGAGCGGCCCCGAGACCGAGTACATCATCGACCACGCCTTCGAATGGCTCCACCGCTGGATTGACGCCGACGAGGCGTTGACCAACCACGAAGGCCCTTCCGGTGTCCTCTCGCGCCTCGTGGTCAGGACGGAACTGCGCCGGACCGACGTGGAGACGGCCTTCGAACTGGCGCAGCGCTGGATGTCGCGCAAGGACAACCGCAAAAAAGCGGCGTACCGGCGGATCGCGCAGGCCTTTCTGGAACGCGACGACCTCACTCCCGACCAAGAAGCTCAGTTCCTCCTGAATCTCCTGAAGATCGTTTGCACGGGTGTCGAAGGACAGGAACAGCGGCTCCAGGCCTTGAAGCGAGGACTCGACTGGCTCCGCCACCACGCCGACCTGCCGTGTGCGGCCAAGGTGCTGGGCCCGGCGCTGTGGCGGGTGCTGGACGATGACGAACTCGAGTGGGACCGGACCGCCGTGATTGCGGCCGCCGAGCGCTGGCTGCGACAGCACGAACGTCTGGCCACGGCCCACTTCGTGGTCAAACCGCTGCTACTCCTCGACAAACGGGAAGGACTTCCCGACGGATTCCCCAGTCCAGTGCCCTTCGCACTTGCATTCCTGGAGGCCCATCCGATCGCCTGGTACTCCGCTGAGACCATCAGGCTGGTCTGCCGGAGGGAGGATCTCTCCGATGCCCAACGTGCGATCGTTCTCGACACGGCCCGGAGCTGGCTTGAGGGCCGATCGGCCGATACGGCCGCCTCCCACGTGCTGCAAGCGTTGGCACGCATACCGCTCACCCAGCCACAGCGGGAATTCGTGCTGGCCGCGTCGCTGTCGTGGGCGGCTAACTTGATTGACATCATCGATCGGCGCTACGAGTCGGGCGTGACCAAACCGGAGTTCCACCGTCAGTACGAGCCCCGTTACCTGCTGGCGAAGCTGCTCGCCCGTGAAGACCTCACCAGTACCGAGTACGCCCGTGTGTTGGGAGTCGCGCTGCGGACCCACCGGGTGAAGGTCCTCAACATGAAGCCGTTCAATTGGGAGCTCGAACCGGGCGCGGAGCCGGAACTCGGCAACGAACCGCTGTTGCGGTTTGCGCTCAAGCATCTCGACGCCGTGGAAGACGTTCCCGAGATCGGACCAGTCCTCGCCGAGATCCAGGCGTTCGATCTCGCGCCTGACACACGGACCGCCATCCGAGGCCGCAGCCTGCAGTGGTTGGGGGAGCACGCTTCCACGGAAGAGGCGGGCGAAGTCTGCGTCCAGCTCGCGAGGACCATGAATGCGACGACACTCAAGTCCAGTCGGGTCCTCCCGCATTCGCTCGCCTGGCTCCGGGTTCACGCCGGGAAGCCCTCCACCCCGGCCTTGCTCTCGTTTCTCCTCCGCCACGAACTCGAGATCGACCACGTGGCGGCGCTGTTGCCGTTCGCCGAGCGGGCGCTCGCCGACTTCACCCTCTCGATGGCGCAGAGCCGCCTGCTGGCCTCCGTCGTCGCCCAGCGCCACACACCGGCCGAAGTCGCCAGCCCCCTAGTCCGAACTGCGATCGAAGCCCTCGAACACCAAGGAGACAACGGCAGGTCCCCGGCGGGGATCTTGGTCGACGGGCTCACCAAATGCCGGCACCTGGATGCCGCGCAGCGTAGCCAGGTCATCGCCTTCGTGGTCCAGATGGCGGCGCTCCACAAGACGGAACGGCGAGTGGCCGCCCTGTTCAACCGCTGCCTCGGCATGGAAGGACTCGGCGGAGCAGAGTGCGACCAGCTGCTGGGAGCCGCTGTGGCCTGGGCCGGCACCCGCACTGCGGACGTCAGCGCATGGCCCGTCATCGCTGCGATCGGGAGGTTTGTGGAGCGTGCGGAGACGACCGACGACGGACAAGCGTCGCGGGTCGAGGAGCTCATCCTGTCCTCCGCCATGCGGGCGGTCACCCATGCAGCGGGCGCCGGCCTGTTGTCCAAAGTGGTGGACCTGAGATGGTGCAGTGAGCAGACCGTGAACAAGCTGCACGTCGGCACCCTGGAGTGGTTCGAGAAGCACTATCTGACGGAACAGGCGGGCGCTGTGGCCCAAGCATTGTGGCCGCTCAAGTTGAGTCAGGACGTCCGGCGCAGACTGGCGCAGCTCGTGGCGCGGTGGATTCGGGAACACCCCGGCAAGCCGTGGGCAGGCCAACTGGCGGCGACCATCCGAAGCAGCGAGACGTATCCTGCGCTGCCGTTCCGGACCAGACACATCCTGGAGGAGTTTCACGCCCAGACCAACGGCGTTCCGCACGACCCGTCGGCCGGGAGCCCTGGCGAGGACGTTCGGGAGGCCGACTGAACGGATGAACGTCGCCGATCAGTAAACGTAGACGTACTGTTTGAGGACGTTGATCGAAGGCACGGATGGCTCTTAGTGGTGCCGTTGGGGTGTACCCAACGCGACAGATGCGTCGCAGGCGTGTGGCCCACTTGGATGTACCGCGGTAACGATCACTCCGCTGATCTGGGGTTTTTGCGCTGGTTGGCCTTGAAGCGCGCTTTCTTCTGACGATTCCCGCACGTATTCATGTCACACCATTTGCGGGTGCGACTTTGGCTGGTGTCGAAGAAGGCGGCTTGGCAGGTTGGTGATGCGCACAAGGCCAATTTTCCGTCTCGTTCGCCTGCGATGATGCTGATCGCGTCGGCGGCGATCACGCTGAGGGCATCTTCCACGCAGGAAGCCGAGCTGAGCTGCCATCGCCGCTCACCCTCGGGCGTCAGGGTAGCCGCGGCCCGACCCTGAGCGCTGCAGTCATTGATGACTTGGACAGCAGATGCAGGGAGAGCGTCCTGGATCGCGGCCGCTGTCGCGGCGGCGTGAATCGACTCCCTCAGTTCCCGAGCGAGGTCGAGCTGGGCGGTGGTGCAGGAGTCCACGGCGAGGCCGTTCACTGCCAGCCAGTCGATGAGTCGGTGCGGCGCGGGAATGCGCTCCACAGCGTTGCCATGACGCTCCGTCAGTGTCGCCGTGAAGCTGGTCGCTAGCACGTTACCGAGGCGAAAGTCAGGGAACTCGGCACGCATGGAACCACCTTAGCAGGTTGCACGCAGGCATGGAGGCGTGTTAGAACCGTCTAAGCCGGTTCGCGGTAGGTTTGCCGGTGCCACGATGGCCAGGAGGTCTCATGCCCCGTCCAACCAGCGACGTGCAAGCATTTGAAGCCCACGCAACTGACGCTGACCTCGACGATCTGCGCGCGCGATTAGCAGCGGCGCGGCTACCGGAGGCCGAGACGGTCTATCGCGCCGCGCCCGACCCTCGCCGATGGGAACAGGGCGTTCCTCTCGCCGACCTCGTCGATGTCGTGAACTACTGGCGCACCGGGTACAACTGGCGGTCGTTCGAAGAGCGCCTTAACCGGATCGGCCAGTTCCGCACGACCATTGATGATCTGGGAATCCACTTCCTGCACCGCCGATCCGCGCGCGCGGATGCCACTCCTCTGATCTTGACGCACGGCTGGCCAGACAGCATTGCTCGGTTCATCGATGTAGTAGACGAGCTGGCAGATCCGAAAGATGCAGACGCGCCGGCGTTCCACGTCGTGGTCCCGTCGCTACCAGGCTTTGGTTACAGCGACAAGCCGGCCACCACCGGATGGGGAACCGAAAAGATCGCGGCCGCATGGGTGGAACTGATGGGAAGGCTCGGCTACAGCAAGTTCGCAGCCCACGGCGGCGACTGGGGAGGCAATATCACCACGGTTCTCGGCGGCAGGTTCCCGGCGCACGTTCTCGGCATCCACACAACGTTCGCGGAGGGACCGCCCGGGTTGACAACGGACGGGCCGACGGCGGTCGAGCGCAAGTGGACCGAGGAAACCCGCGATTTCTGGCGCCACCGCGCGGCGTACGCGAAGCTGCAGGCGACCCGACCGCAGACCATCGGCTACTCGCTCGTCGACTCACCGGTCGGGCTTCTTGCCTGGATCCTTGACAAGTTCGCCGAGTGGACGGACACCGAAGACAGCCCGTTCGAGACGATTTCCAGAGACCGCGTTCTTGACGACGTCACCCTGTATTGGCTGACGCGGACCGGCGCATCGGCGGCCCGCATTTACTACGAAAGCCACAACTCGCTCGATCCCGAACTTCGGGTCGACGTCCCGTCAGCACTCACTATGTATCCCCGCGACGTCGAGAAGTGTCCGCGCGCCTGGGCGCAGGAGCGGTACCGGCAGATCGTCCGATGGAGGGCGCCCGAAATCGGGGGACATTTCCCGTCGCTGGAGGTTCCCGAGTATTTCGTCAAAGATCTACAAGAGGGCCTCGCGGCAGTGCTGGCCGCTAATCGGTGAACGCGGCTGGGTGCCGGCACTCGATCACCGCCTGATCCGGCTCAAGGCGTTGCCCGACGGCTTCCAGACCGAGTTCATCGAGACGGCAGAACGTGGTCAGGCAGGGCGCGGCGAAGATGCCGTGGAGCATGTCGAGGTCTTTCGGATGGTAGACCTCGACGCCTAGCCGCCAACACCCCCGACTACACCCAACCGAGATGTGGCGCGACGGAAGTTGTTCTGCCCCAGGGTCTCGACGCACACGGCAGCGTGGTTCCTGGATATTCTCCATCACTGAGTGGGATTCCGGCTCGACCGCAGAATCCCGCGCCGATATGCGGTAGGTGCGGTCGCGGGGACCGCGAAAGCAGCGTTCTTGACGACGTCACCCTGTATTGGCTGACGCGGACCGACGCATCGGCGGCCCGCATTTACTACGAAGGCCACAACTCGCTCGATCCCGAACTTCCAGCCAGGTGCAACTGGTGGTGGCTCGGCGGGCGTCAGCGTGTGTCTTGCTTGCGACCGGCGTCGAGGCCTGTGATGAAGGTCTGGGCGGTGATTTCGAACTGTGAGTCCCAGTCGCCGAGGAAGGCTGCCAGGTGCGTGGCCAGTGTCGGGTAGAGCTCCTGATCGTGGGCGATGCGCTGACGCAGAGCATCCCTGCTGTTGGCCTCTGCTTGTCTGGCCCAGGCTGCTTGGGATGAGGCGGTCGCGATGACGAGGTTCGATATCGCGGCAGCGGCCGCTGAGAGGGTGATTCCTTCGAACCCGGCCCTGTCAAGCGCGGCGTATACGGTCTCGGAGCGTGCCAGCGCGTGCGGTCCCGCCAGAGGTCGGGTGCTGGCGAGCGACGCTGCCCACGGGTGACGCAAGAGCATCGCACGAAGCTGCCGCATATAGGTCAGCACGACCTCTTTCCAGTCCGTTGCGCTGTGTCCGTCGGGAAGTGTGATCTCGGCGAAGACCTCATCGAGTGCGAGGTCGACAACGTCGCCTTTGGTCGCGACATGCCAGTACAGGCTCGTGGCGTGCACGTCGAGATCGCCGGCGATCTTGCGCAGGCTCAGCCCGTCGATTCCTTCGCGGTCGAGCCGGTCGACAGCAGCCGCGACGATGCGCTCACGGTTCAGCGCGGGAGCTTTGCGGCGTTGCTGCGGTTCGCGGAACCACACCGCACCGGGCACGTCCTCGTTGCGTTTGACGACCATGCCCTCACCTTATCGGCACTGAATTTATCCTACACTGTAGGTTTGTAACCATGGATGTAGGTGAAAGTGTGGTCAGTGGCATCCGACGTGATCCCCGGCGGTGGGTGATCTTGAGCGCGGTCTGCGTGGCGCTCACGGTGATCGTCGTCGACAACACGATCCTCAATGTCGCAATCCCGACCATCGAGGACGAGCTTGGGGCGAGCCCGGCCGAGTTGCAGGCGGTCCTCAACTCCTATGTCGTGGTCTTCGCCGGGCTCCTGGTTGCCGCCGGGCTGATCGCGGACCGTTGCGGCCGCCGGTTGGCCGTAATCGTCGGGCTGGGAATCCTGGCCGCGACCTCGGTGGCGGCGGCGTTTGCGCCTACGGCGTTGTGGCTGATCGTGGCCCGCACGCTCATGGGCGTCGGCGCGGCGTTGGTGATGCCGGGCACGCTGGCGATCCTGGTGCACGTGTTCGAGCCTGGTGAGCGGGTCAAGGCGTTCGTGGTCTGGTCGGCGGTCGGCTCGGCCGCGATGGCTGTCGGACCGCTCATCGGTGGCGTGCTGGTCGAGCAGTGGGGGTGGCCGGGGATCTTCGTGATCAATGCCGTCCTGGCGGCAGCGGCGAGCGTGCTGATCGCCTGGCTGGTCCCCGAGTCCCGCGACCGGCAGCATCGCTGCATCGATCTGGTGGGCGCGGCCGCGGTCACGTTGGCCATGGGCTCGTTCGTCGCCGCGATCACCCTCGCTCCCGATCACGGGCCGCTATCGCCGGTCGTGCTCGCATGCGTCGCCCTGGCTGTCGCCAGCGCGGTCGTGTTCTGGGTGCGTCAGCGGCGTGCGCAGTCCCCGATGATCGAGATGGGCCTGTACCGGGATCGCCGGTTCGCCGGGGCCAGTGCCGCGGTCGCTGTCTTGGCCATCGGCACCGGCAGCGTGCTGTTCATCCTGACCCAGCACCTCCAGCACGTCCTGGAGTACACCCCTCTGCAAGCAGGTCTCGCGGTCATCCCCTTGGCCATCGGCGTGGTCGGAGCCTCGCCGATCGGTGGACGGCTCCCCGGCCGCATCGGCTACCGCCGCTCGATCATGACCGGATTCGCCGTCACCGCAGTCGGCTTCGCCGTCCTTGGCATGCTCACCCCGACCAGCGGCTACGCGGTCATCGCCGGGGGACTTTTCCTGGCGGGAGCCGGATCGGGACTCGCCTCGCCAGCGGTCCACACCACTGTCCTCGGAGCCGTGCCACCAGACCGCGCGGGCATGGGCTCAGCCCTCAACGACACGCACCAGCAACTCGGCATCGCCTTGGGCGTGGCCCTCATCGGCAGCATCGTCGCCGCCGGCTACCGGCACTTCGCGCCCCCGACGCTGAACGTCCACGCCGGATCATCCCTGGGCAGCACTCTGGGCGAACTGACCGACCAGCAACAGCACCTCATCAGCGCCGCGCACCTCGCGTTCACCCAGGCGCAGAGCATCGCCATGCTCATCTGCGCCGCCTTCGCCATCGCCGGTGCCGTCATCGCCTGGCGCGTCCTGGCACCAGACCACCAGAAGCCGTGAGAGGTCACCGCAACGATGTCCTGAGTGGACAGATTGGGGGGGATTCGTTACGCCCGGTACGACTCTGGGCTTTGCCCGGTCAGTACTCGGTGTGGTGCAGAAGGTCAGACGTCGATTTCGTTTACTGCGGCGAGCATCTGGCGCAGCACTCGCAGGGTCGTTGTGATGTCGGCGTCGGTGAGGTCGCCGTCGACGTGACCCAGTACCTCGTGTTCGCTCCCCTGGACCGCGCGGATGGCGGTGTGGCCGGGCTCGGTGAGCTCCACCAGTGACGATCGGCGGTGGGCGGGGTTTCTCTTCAGCGCGACGAATCCTTGCTCCAGCGCGTCGTTGACCATGCGCTGCACGAATTGCCTGCTGAGTCCTAGGGTTCGGGCGATCTGCGGGACCGTTTCCGCCGTCCCGGTGCGTTCCAGCAGTTCGAGGACGGTGCGGACGCCGACGGAAAGCCCGGTCTGCGGGCTTTCGTTTTCGACCACGCGGGTTGCTCTGCGGTAGAGCGGGCCGAGCACGGCATAGATCTCGGCCAGCCGCGGGCCGAGCTGTTCCGGCGGCAGCGGGGAGTCGATTTTGACAACCATGGTGTCATTATGGCACTTCGGCAACCGCGAGCCCAATTGAAGCGGTCGGAGTTCCGTTCCCGGATGGAGAGCTGCGCGCCGGGCTGTCGGGTGCCATGACGCGAGTAGGACGAGGCTGCGAGTCGGTTGGTTGAGCAAGAAACGGGGTGCCGAAAACTGCGCGGCCGGGAGGGTCTTGTCCGGTTATGGCGATCTGGAGTCGGGGCGGAGGCCTCGGCGAGTGGTTGCGGCGGATGCCGTCGCTGCGCACAGTTCCACGTCCTGTCCTCGCCGCGCCGGGCCCGTCATGGGACCCAGCAACGGCTGACCATCTGCATCGCCTCCCTCCGGGCCTCGGCCGTGGCTTCCTGCTTCTGCTGGAACAACTCGGCCCCCAAGTTGGCAACCGAGATGTCAATATGACACCATGGTTGACATAGGTGATCGAGTCGGTCGAGGTTCGGAATGGCGAGCTGAAGGTTCGTGGTGATCAGTTCCGGGTCGCCGCTGGTGATGCTGCACGCCGGGGTTTCCGGGGCGCGCCGAGGTGATTTCGGCTTTTGACCGGGTCCTTCCTGTTTCGAGGAGTGGTTGATAGATGGGTGGCTACCGTGAGCGGGTCGATGCCCTGGAGGCGGTTTGGGCTTGTTGGGCCGAGATCGGCGCGGGACTGTCGGAGCAGCAGTGGTCGAGGGCGACGCGCTGCCCCGGCTGGGATGTGGCTGCGCTCTACGCGCATGTGGGCATGTTCCCCGCCGCAGTCGCCGATCCGCCCGCTGCCGCAGTGAAGACCACCGCGGCACCGGTCACCGCAGTGGAGATCCTGCGTGGGTTCAACGCCCCTGGCGGGGTTGCGCACGAGATGGCCGACCAGGTCGCCCATGCCGCCGTGGCCACGGCGAACAGCCTTGATCGGGCCGGTCTGATCGGCCACTATGCCGACGACGCCCCGCGTGCGGTCGCCGCGCTGCGAGACCGCGGGGCGACGTCCCTCGTCCCCTGGCCGGGAGCCAACGCGGTGACGACCTGGGGTGAGGCAGTGCGCATCGTGCTGATGGAGTCGGTGGTGCATCTGCTCGATGTGCTCGAAGGGCTGGAGCTGACACCGGAGGTTCCCGCGGCGGCGCTGCGCGAAACGGTCCATCTGCTCGCGGAGATCGCCGAGCCCGTTTCGTTCATCGAGGCGGCCACCGGACGGATCCCCAAGTCGCCGCTGCCCGTTCTCCGCTGAACCACGGCGCGGGGGACATCACCCGCCCGATCAGCCACACCTGCCTGGGAGCTGGGGGTTCCCAGGCAGGTGTGAGCGCTGCCGCACGAAGGCTCCGCGCCCTCAACCTGCGGTCGGTTCTGCCTATAACTGACACATCGATCGTGGCGAATTCCGTTGCCACTTATAGGCAAAACTTGCATCCAGCACGACACATCCCGGATGTGGCGCCCGAGGCGTTCACCCCCCCACAGGAAGGGTTCTCGACAGTGACCAACAGTTCGGCGGTGTCTCGAGTGCGTCGTGATATTGGAGGGATCTTGATCCGACACTGGTCGATCGCCGGAGCATTGGCGGTCGTTGTAGGCACGGCCGGCGGATGTGCTGCCGTGGGTGGCTCGGAGCCTCCCGCGAACAGCGGGAGCTCGACGGCGGACAACACACCCGCAGCGGTGGACAGTTCGGCGCAGGTGCTGGAGCAGGAGTTGGTGCCGCAGAGCGAGACCCTGCGGATCCCGCAGCTCGGCCGCCACGACGTGGCCGTGATCGAGGCGTCGCGCACTGCCGAAGGCCCGGACCGCCAACCCGCGCCGGACAGCACCGAGTACGTGAAGCTGCTGCTCAAGGTCAAGCCGCTGGAGAAGACCAACCAGCTCTCCGAAAATACTTGGAACGTCGACTTCCCGGACTGCGACCTGACCAACGAACTGACCACCTGCTGGTCGATGTCGGGAATTTCCCCATACCTGACCGCGGAGCAATTCCACGCTCAGAACTCCGGCGAGCACGTCGGCGACAAAGAATTCTTGGAGCCGGGCAACACCTACTACGTGTGGGCGTGGCAGCTGATCGAGAAGGGCAGCAACCTCGATCAAGCCCGGCTTTGCGAAGGAGTCTCCTACGGCGAGAACTGTGTCAAGATCGGCCAGATCAAGGGGTGATCCCCGGTATGTTGATCGCGGAATGTGTTGATTCATCCCGGAAGCGAAGTTCGCAGGGTAGAGCGGAAAGGGATCAGAGTGAGCGCGTTGATCATGGCGGACGGCGGAACGTTCCAGCCGCCGAATGCTGAGAGTTTCGTCCTTCCGCCGATCTTCGGCGAGGTCACCAAGCCGATGGTCCTCGTCGTGCTCTCGGCGATCATGGTGGGTGCCTATTTCCTGCTCGCCACCCGGAACCTCAAGCTGGTGCCCGGCAGGGCGCAGTTCGTAGCCGAATCCGTCTACGACCTCACTCGCAACAAGATCGCGCGGGAGCAGATCGGCGCTGAGGACTTCCGCCCCTTCGTGCCGCTGATCTTCACGCTGTTCACCTTCGTCCTGGTGAACAACATCTTCGGCATCATCCCGATCGTCCAGTTCCCCACGATGTCGCACATCGGCTTCCCGATCGCGCTCTTCCTCGTGGTGTACGCGGTGATGCATGGCGTTGGTATCAAACGGCATGGCTTCGTCGGCTACTTCAAGCACGTCATGTTCCCGCCCGGGGTGCCCAAGCCGATCTACGTCCTTCTGTCGCCGATCGAGTTCGCCCAGAAGTTCGTCCTGCAGCCGGTCTTCCTGGCTATCCGGGTCTTCGCCGCGATGTTCGCCGGGCACCTGATCCTGCTGGTGTTCATCCTCGGTGGGCAGTACCTCCTCCTGGAGGCCGGCGCGTGGCTCAAGCCCGTCTCGCTGGTGGCTTTCGCCTTCGCTATCGCACTGACCTTCGTGGAGGCCCTGATCCAGGTGCTCCCGGCGTACATCTTCGCTGTGCTGACGGCCAACTTCATCGCCGCCGCCCTCTCCGAAGGGCACTGACCAGGACGCTCCGTGCTTCCGCCTCACTCGGTTGATGGTCGGCGTGCCACGGATTGGCGCCGCCGGGCGGAGCGCTGTTTGATCGGCGGTTCGGGTCGGGCCCCCGGCCGCTCATCGCTGACTCCAGGCACATCAGTGGGCAGCCCGCTCGGTGGGGCGTCCGTTCGGTGCTCGTCCTCGGCTGTGTGCTGTTGCGCGGGTCAGGGGCGGGTTGCGTAGACTATTCTGTTGTCTATTCCCTTTGGGGCTTCCTCCGGGGATTGGGCTCGCGCCGTGAAGCCTCGGCTTCGGAGGGACTCCAGGACCCTGTCCAGTGTGGACCTTGTTTCGTGGACCTCGATCGCCATTTGCCTGATGCGCTTCCAGTCTTGGTCCTCGATCCCCGCTAGGGCCGCTTCTTCGCTTCCCTCGATGTCCATCTTGATCAGGTCTATCTCGACGTTCGGGGGTAGGAGGTCCGACAGCGGCGTGGTGGGGACCTGGAGCGCTTCGTTTCGGTAGAGCTGTTCCGCTATCGTCGGGTTCGCGTACTTCGCTACCGTTTGCTTGTCCTTGAGCTTTTCCGCTAGATGGGCCGTTGAGTTTCCCGGCATCGATGGGAAGAAGTAGAACTCCGCCGTGCCCGGCACGTCCGACAGGGCCGTTGGGTGGACCGTGACGCCGGAGGCTTTGTGGTGGCGGAGGTTCGCTCTCAGGGCTTCGACGTTGTCCGGGATCGGTTCCACCGCCAGTACCGACGCTTCCGGGTAGCGGTTCTTGATGAACAGCGTGAACAGGCCGATGTTCGCTCCCGCGTCGACCACCAGGCCCTTCGGGTTGATCGGGGCCAGGCCGCTCAGGTAGGTGTTCCGGCCGAAGATCTCGTCGTAGATCAGCTTCGCCTCGGTCAGCACCGGGTTCCCGGTCGCCGGGGTGTAGCACTCGAATCCCTCGGCCACCTCGACGAGGTCCAGGTCAGACATCCACTCCACCCTTCGCCACCGAGCCGGGGTCACCGGCCAGGAACTCCGTCAACGCGTCGGCACCTCGCGCCGCCGCATCGGTGCTGCGCAGTTCTTCCCGCCAGCTCGCCAAGTTGTCCCGCACCGCTCGATCCGCCGCGAGCTCTTCGACCGCCGCGCGCAGCTCCGCCGCGGTCACCGCTTCCGGGTCCACCGCGCGTCCCAGGCCCAGCTCGGCGGCGCGCCTGCCGTTGAAGGCCTGTTCGGGCGTTTGGGGGAGCGACACCAGCGGGACGCCGTGCAGCAGGGATTCCATTGTGGACCCCATGCCGGTGTGCGAGACGAACGCCGATGCGTGCCGCAGCACCGCCAGCTGCGGGACCTGTTGGTGCACCTCGAAGTTCGCCGGTACTGGATCCGGCGGGTCGGCGCGGCCGGTTGCCATGACCACGTGCCAGGGCGTGTCGGCGAACGCTTCGACGCACAGCCGCAGCAGGTCCGGTCGGTCGTTGAACACCGTTCCCAGGGAGATGAGCAGGATCGGCGCGTCCGCGGTCGGCGGTGACCAGTCGTCCGGGCGGGCTCGTCCGGGCACGGCCGGGCCGAGGAAGCGGAACTCCGGGCCGAACGTCTCGCCCGCGATCTGGAACTTGCGCGGCAGGAAGACCAGGTTCAGCCCGGCTCGGGCCGCGGTCGGCAGCAGTGCCTGCAGCGGCAGGCCCCGCCGGTGCGCGAATCCGGCGAGCTTCTGGCCGCTCGCGAACAGCCTCGGATCGGTGTGGTCGAGGTCGGCCGGCCACATCTGCTGCTGCAGCGAGAAGTGCTCGTTGCCGACCATGTTCGGCGCCAGGCCCACGCCCGGCACCCCGAGCTCGGCGGCCAGGGCACGGCCGGGCAGCCCCATGACGTCGAAGCACACGCAGTCCGGGCGGTCGGCCCGGAACGGGCTCGCCAGCTCGTCGTAGGTCGTGATCAGCTCTTCGATGCCCGCGTCCATCATCTTGATCATGTTCTCCACGGTGTAGCCGCGACCCGCCAACCCGGCCAGCTCGACGTGCCACGGCATCTCCACCGGCGTCGCGCCCGCCCGCCGGACCGCCGCGGCCTGATCGCCGCCGGTCGCGTAGCTGATCCGGTGACCGCGGGTCACCAGTTCCTCCACCAGCGGCAGCGTCGGGTTCACATGACCGTGCGCGGCGAGCGAGACGAACGCGAAGTGCTTGCCCATGATCCTCCCCATCGCCCGCGCTCGTAGCGCGGCGAACTCCCCGCAGTGGCCGGAAAGTCGGCGGACCGCGCCGGATCCGGGGCGGTCGACGCCGCGGAGCCTACCCGAACTTCCGCGCGGCTGCGGCGAATCTTGGACAGCATCGGAAGATTCTTGGTTGAATGCGGGCCGAGCCGCGACTCAGGGGAGTGCGATGAACGAGAACCTGTCTGCGCCACCGGAATCCGGAACCTGGCACGGCGTCCAGATCTACTATGCGGCGGAGAAGGACGACCTCGTCCTGGAGTGCCTGCGGCCGCTGTTCGCCCGGATGCCGGCGGAGGCCGAGCGGATGTTCTTCGTCCGCCACTGGCTCCGCGGTCCGCACCTGCGGCTGTGCTTCCGCGCGCCCGAGCCGGTGTTCCGGGAGGTGATCCGGCCCGAGGTGGAGAGCGCGGCGAACCGGTACCTCGCCGAGCACCCCTCCACCGCGCGGGTCGACGAACGGGAACTGCTGGCCACCCATCGCGAAGTCGCCCGCCAGGAGCGGGAATCGGGCCCGCTGGCGCCGTTCCACCCGGACAACTCGATCCAGCACGCGCCGCACGACCGGCGCATCCACGTGCTGGGCAGCGAGGCGGCCGCCACGCTGCTCGAAGCCTTCTACCACGAGACGAACGAGCTGGTCTTCGAGATGCTCGACCAGGTGCGCGCCGGGCGCAGCCGGGTCGGCCTCGCCGCCGACCTCATGATCGCCACCGCGCACGCGATGTGGCCGGGCATCGACCGCGGCTTCATCTCCTACCGGTCGCACGCCGAGGGCTTCATCGTGCGCGCCCCCGATCCCGTCGCGCGGCGCGAGTTCTGCGTCCAGCAGTACCGGTCGCAGGCCGCTGTGCTGCGGGAACGGTTGGTCGGCGTGCTCGACTGCGTGGAGCGCGGCGGCACCGACGTGCCGTTCGTCGCCGAGTGGGTCCGGCTGCTGGGCCGGTTCCGCTCGACCGCCGAGCCGTTGATCGGCTCCGGCGAGTTGTCGTTCGCGGGCGCGGTCGCGCCGGACGCGGTGCAGAGCTGGGATCCGGGCATGCTGGAGCACAGCACTTTCCACCGATTGCTGCAGGGCGATGGCGGCCGGATGGCCGATCTGCAGCGGGATCCGGGGTTCCTCGGGTTCCGGTTCGCGCTCAACTACCTCTACCTGCACCTCAACCGGATCGGCGTGCTGCCGGTGGAGCGGTTCCTGCTCTGCCACCTCATCGCCGACGCCGTGGAGGAGCACTACGGCATCTCGGCCAACGACTTCGTCGCCTCCTGATCGATCCAATGTGGACAAGGATGCCCGGGGCGAGTGGCTAGGCTGGCGCCGTGGAGAACGCTAGCGTTGTGTCGGTTCAGGTTTCGCGCCCCGACCTGGTCGGGGTGCTGTGCAGGCCGAAGTCGCCGGGGCCGCATCCGGCCGTGCTCGTGGTCGGCGGCTCGTCCGGGGCGGTGCCCGAGCTCGCTGCCCGCCTGCTCGCCGAGCAGGGCTTCGTCGCGCTCGCGGTGGCGTACTTCGGCGCGGAGGGGCTCCCGCGCGATCTCGTCGAGATCCCGATGGAGTACTTCACCGGTGTGCTCCGCTTGCTCGCCGGCCGCCCCGAGGTCGACGCCGACCGGATCGCCGTGCTCGGCCGCTCGCGCGGCGGCGAACTCGCGTTGTTGCTGGCAGCGGCCCATCCGGAGCTGGTGCGGGCGGTGGTCGCCCACGTGCCCAGCAGCGTGGCGTGGCAGGCCGTGCCGTCGGATCCCCGGGCCATGATGGCCGGTCCGCGGTCGTCGTGGAGCCGGGGCGGCGAGCCTGTCCCGTTCGTGCCCATGCTGCCGCCGAGCGCCGCCGAAATGGCCGAGTTCCAGGGGTTCTTGAGCGGTCGTCCGGTGTCGTTCCGGTCGTCCTTCGAGCGCGCCATGGGGCAGGACGAGGCCGTCGCGGCCGCGAGCATCGAGGTGGAGCGGATCAACGGGCCGGTGCTCGTGCTCAGCGGTGGCCAGGACGCGCTGTGGCCGTCTGAGCTGTTCGGCGGGCGGATCATCGCTCGGCTCGACGCGCGCGGGCACGCGTTCCCGCACCGGCACGTGTGCTATCCGGACGCCGGTCACCTGCTCGGTGCTCCCGGGACGGCGGCGCGGCCGCGAGGCGCCGGCTTCAACCGGCTGCTGATGGGCGGCGACCCGGTGGCGGATGAGGCGGCGAGTCGCGACAGCTGGCCGCACGTGCTCGAGTTCCTGTCCATCCCCTAGCTACGCCTGTGCCCCGAAAATCGTTGCCTGTTCTCAGAATTCTCTCAGGAAGCCTCCGTGTCAGGTGTGGCGCGGAAGTTTAGCCGAGCGCCGGTTCGCCTTCCTTGCTCTATTTGGCGTAACCTCCCGTTAACATCTGCTGGGCGAAGGTTCTAGCGATTCTCTAGTTATTCGATCCCTACCTGGGATTGTCGGTCCGGGACGGGCTCGCGGGCCCGTTGTGCTGGACTTTTTCGTGGCATGCCAACGGATCTCGTGCTAGAACTGGGCACGTCGGCGCCGGGATCCCGGGAATTGCGTTGACAAATCAACTATTCCGTCGACCCGAATGTGGGGTATGGCATGGAAGATCTGAAGTTGGACCTGGAAAGCCTGCAGGTGGAAAGCCTCGCCTTCGGCGCTGACGCGGACCACGACCTCCAGTCCCTGGGCATGGGCCACGGGATGACCGAGGTCGGCGCTTCCGCCGGTTGCTGCTGCTGCACCTGCAGCTGCTGCTGCTGCCCGTGTGGCTGATTGGCGCCACCTGCGGAGAGCCGGGAGCTAGCGCCCTGCGCTGATCCCGACTGGCGAGTTCGCTCGTCTTCCGCATAGGCGGGCGCGGGGTTTCGTCGAGCTGCATGCCCGGCGGGCCCCGTGCTCGTCGTGCGTCCGCCATGATCCCGTTTTCTGCTGCCCTGGATGGACAAGTGAAGCCGAAGCTCAAGAACGACACGCTGTACCTCCCCTCCGCGGAGGGGATCTACTTCGTGAGCAACCACGGAACGTTGACGCTGGACGGCAAGCACATCTACCAGTGGGTGGACAAGCTCGCCCCGTTCCTCACCGGCGCGCACACGCTCGACGAGATCACCGCGAGCCTGTCCGAGGACCGCAAGCGCATGGTTGTCGGGTTGATCGGCGGGCTGGTGCAGAAGGGCTTCATCAAGGACGTCGGCGACGACCGTCCGCACGGGCTCGATGACGGCGTGCTCGCCGCGTACGAGTCCGAGATCGCGTTCATCGACTACTACCGGGACTCGGCGGCGCACCGCTTCCAGCGGTTCCGGGAGAGCAAGGTGCTGCTGGTCGGCGCCGGTCAGACCGCGGTCGCGCTCGCGCAGGCCTGCCTGCACGCCGGGCTGCTCGAAGTGCACGTCGCGATCACCGACGAGGCCGCCACCGACCGGTCGCGCCTCGACACCTACCTGGAACACGCCCGCGAGCGCGACTCGGCGCAGTCGATCGTCGAGCACCGCGCCGCCGTCGACGGTTCGGTCGAGGAGTGCAAGGCCGCGCTGGGATCGTTCGACGCCGTCATCCACGTTTCCGACAAGCCGATGCTCGACCGCGCGCGGAGGCTGAACCGGGCCTGCGCCGAGCTCGGCACGCTGTTCATCCAGGCCATTGTGGACGGTGATGAGGCGTGGGTCGGGCCGCTGGTGGCGCCGGGCGACGAAGCGTGCTGGGAATGCGCGCGGCTGCGGGTGCTGGGCAGGCGCGAAGGCGCCGAGGCCGAGTTCGCCGACCGGCCCGACGCGACGCCCAGCGAGTTCCTGGCCGGGCCGACCGCCGCGATCGTGGCCAACCAGCTGTCGTTCGAGGTGTTCAAGCACCGCACCGAGGCCGGTCCGGTGGAGACGGCGGGCGCGCTGGTGCGGCTGGACCTGGAGACCCTGCAGAGCTCGAACCACCCGGTCACCCGGCACCCGCTGTGCACCGCGCACGGGGCTCCGGAGCCGCGCGATGAAGCGGAATTCCTGGCCGCAGTGCGCGATCTCGCAGCCGGGCCGGAGATCACCGGCGAGGAGTTCTCGGCCGCCGCGGCCGCCTGCTTCGAGCCGTCGACCGGCCTGCTGGCCAGCCTGGACGAGGGCGACTTCGGGCAGCTGCCGCTGAAGGTGTCGCGCGCCGAGTACGCGAACGTGCTGCTGCTGCCGGACTTCGAACGGGAGAGCGCGGCGGCCGTCGAGGTGGCCACCGACTTCACCGAAGCCCGCGAGCGCGCCGCGCGCCGCGCCTGCGAGCTCTACGCGGCAAGCGCGGTCGACCGGCGCCGGTTGAGCGGATCGGACGAGCCGCGCACCTGGGGCCTGGACCTGATCAGCGGCGCGGCCCGTTCGCTGCCCGCCGCCGACGTCTTCCCCGCGCTGCGCGGGGTGCTGGCGCACGCGGCGGACTTGCCCGGCCTCGCCTCCGGCTCCACCTGGGCCGAGGCAGTCGGCCGCGGCCTCCTGGCGCTGGCCGACCGGATCACCGTCGCGGAAGTCGCCGAGTCGGTGCGCCCGGCCGTCGACCCCGCCGCCGCTCCGCGCACCGAGCGCGCGGAGCGCTACTGGAAGATGCTCGACATCGTCGGCGTCGAGGTCGCGATCCACGACATCACCGGCTCGCTCGGCGTGCCGACCTTCGTGGCCTGCGTCGGCCCGGAAACCGTCGGCTGCGCTTCGGGATTCGACATCGGGCAGGCGCTCGAAGAGGTGCTGGAGCAGGCGCTGCGGCACCACCAGGCGCAGGCCGGCGAGTGGCCGCGCTACGCGGCCGCCCCAACCGCGCACCTGCCCGAGCTGCCGCCGGAGCTGCGCGGCCCGCAGGCGGCCATCGTCGCCGCAGCGCAGCCGGACGGCTGGCCCGAGGTCCAGGAGCTCCTGCTGAGCCGCCTGGGCGCCGCCGGGCACCGGCCCGTCGCGGTGCCGCTGGACCACGACCCGGCGCTGAACCGGGTGCTGCCCTACATCGTCAACGTCGTGCTCGGAGAAGAGAACTAGTGGCCGAAGACGTGCACAAGGCAACCGGCGCGACCATCCGGGTCGGCATCGCGGGCGAGGGCGCGCTCCACGCGGCGACGTGGCGCGAGGTGTCCCAGCGGTACGCGGTGGTGGACGCCGAGAACGAATCCGAAGTGGACATCGTGCTGCTCGTCGAGGACGGCTGGGACCGGCAGCGGCACCGGCGGTGGAGCGACCGGTCGCGTGCCAGCGGGATTCCGCTGCTGCCGGCCTACGTCACGCCCGGTGCGGCGCTCATCGGCCCTTTTGTGTCCACTCTGGACGAAGGCTGCCTGGAGTGCGTGGAGCAGCGCCGCCTGCGCGCCCGCAACGACGGCACCGACTACGCCAAGGTCCTGGAAGCGCACCCCGAGAGGATGGCGTCGATCGGCGGCCAGTGGCTGACCGGGTTCGCCGTGGACCTGCTCAGCGCGTTGATCGTGCGGGAGGTCGACCGGTTCGCCGCCGACCCGGCGACGCCGAGCACCCGCGGCAGCCTCTTCCGCCTCTCCCTGGACGACCTGCGCACCAGCACGCACCGCTGGCTGCCCGATCCGCTGTGCGACCGGTGCGGCCGGCTGCCGCTGGACACCCGGGAGGGCGCGGAGATCGAGCTGCAGCACCGGCCGAAGGCCTCCGTCGACGGCTACCGGGTCCGTTCCCTGGCGGGCGAGCAGGACCGGCTGCGCGATGTCTACGTCGACTCGGAGGCCGGGCTGCTGCGCGCCGTCTACAAGGAAGGGCGCAGCGTCTTCCCGAGTTCGAGCGCGCCGATGGGGCTGCGGGCCACCACCCGCACCGAGGTCGGCTACGGGCACCAGCTCGACTTCTCCGCCAGCCAGCTGACCGCCATCGCCGAGGGCATCGAGCGCTACGGCGGCATCGAGCCGGGCGGCAAGCGGACGGCGGTCCGCGCGAGCTACCGCGAGCTGGGGCCGGACGCGCTGGACCCCACCACGCTGGGCCTGCACACCGACGAGCTCTACAGCCGGCCGGGCTTCCCGTACCCGCGCTACCACCACGACCTGACCTTCAACTGGGTGTGGGGCTACTCCTTCGCCCGGCAGCGGCCGATCCTGGTGCCGGAGAACTACGCCTACTACGGCACCGTCTACCGCAACACCCGGGACCACCCGTTCGTCTACGAGATCTCCAACGGCTGCGCGCTGGGCGGCTGCCTGGAGGAGGCGATCCTGCACGGCATCCTGGAGGTCGCCGAGCGGGACGCGTTCCTGATGACCTGGTACGCGCAGCTGTCGGTGCCGAGGATCGATCCGCGATCCGCGCCGAACCCCGAGGTGCCGCTGATCATCGAGCACATCGAGAGCTTCTCCGGCTACTCGATCGAGGTCTTCAACATCACCATGGAGCAGGGCGTGCCGTGCTTCTGGGTGCTGGCGGTGGACCGCCGGGGCATGCGCGACATGCCCAAGGTGCTGTGCGCCTCCGGCTCGAACCTGAACCCGGAGAAGGCGCTGATCAGCGCGTTGATGGAGCTGGGGCCGCTGGTGAGCAGGCCGCCGGAGTTCCACCGGCAGAACCGGCCGCGGGTGGAGGAGATGCTGGCCGATCCCTACGCGGTGGTGTCGATGGAGGACCACGCCGCGCTCAACGGCGCGCCGGAGGTCTTCGACCGGTTCGACTTCCTGCTGAACGGTTCGCCGGTCCGGCAGACCTTCGCCGAGGCGTTCAAGGACTACTACCAGAAGCCGAAGAACGCGGACCTGCGCGACGACCTGTCGGAAACGCTGCAGCAGTACGTGCGCACCGGGCTGGACGTCGTCGTGGTCGACCAGACCACGCCGGAGCACCGGGCGGGCGACTTCGCCTGCGTCAAGGTGATCATCCCCGGCTGCCTGCCGATGACCTTCGGTCACATGCGGCGCCGCGACCGGGGTTTCGAGCGCCTGCACCGGATTCCGCACGAGCTCGGCTACCGGGACCGGCCGCTGACCGACGCCGACATCAACCCGCACCCGCATCCCTTCCCGTGACGCGGGCGCTGGAGGTTCAATGGGCAACTGGGACCTGGACATCGGCGAGCACTACCTGCGCCGCACGGTGCACGAGGCCGAGGAACTCTTCGCGCAGGTGCTCGGCGAGGAGCCGATCGGCGCCGATCCGCTGCCGTTCAAGATCTACCGCGACGTGCCGCGGCACCGGCTGCCCGGCGCGCTTCCGCTGGAGATCGGCGACGCGCGCAGCGCCTTCGCCGGTTTCACCGCGCGTGAGCCGGTTCTGCGCGAGCCGGCGCAGCTGCTGTCGGCATTGCTCTACTACGGCTACGGATTCTCCCGCTGGGACGAGGGCCCGGGGGCGGTCTGGCCGTACCACCGGATGGTGCCGTCGGCCCGGTGCTACTTCCCGACCGAGCTCTACCTGTGGATGCCCCGCACCGGCGAGGTCCCGGCGGGGATCTACCACTACGACACCCTGCACCACGGCCTGGCACTGATCCGGGAAGGCGACTTCCGCGCCGAGCTGGGCCGGTTGCTGGGCGCGGACGTCGACGACGTGCACAGCGTGCTGCTGCTGTCGTCGCTGTTCTGGAAGAACGCCTTCAAGTACCGCGGCTACTCCTACCGCCTGTGCGCCCAGGAAGCGGGCATGGTGGCCGGGAACCTGCTGATGGTCGCCGGCGCGCTGGGTCTGCGCGGCGAGGTCGGCTTCCAGTTCGCCGACCGGCGCGCCGGGCGGCTGCTCGGCCTGGTGGATTCCGAGGAGCACCTGTTCGCGGCGCTGCCGCTGCGCCGGGACGGATCGGCCGCCGAACCGGCGCCGGACGTTCCGGTCCCGCCGGTTTCGCACCGCTACGTCCGGCCCGAGGGGGACGTGCACCCGCACGATGCGCTGTTCACCTCGATCGCCGAGAACTCCCTGCTGGACGACGCGGCTGAGGGAGCCCGCCAGCTCCCGGTGTCGGCTCCCGGCTGCCGCTGTGACAGCGGCGAGACGCCGACGCTGCCGATGCCGCCCGCGCGGCGCGAGCCGATCGGCCTCGGCGCGACGTTGCGGGCGCGCAACTCCGGCAACGTGCTGTTCAACCCGATCGCCAAGACGCTGCCGCTGGCCGATCTCTGGGAGATCGTGCGGTACGCGACCGATCCGTACCGCAGCGATCTGCGCGACGGGGTGGCCGAGCCGGGGGTGAGCCTGCACGTCGTGGCGCTGGACGTGGCCGGGCTGGCGAAGGGCGTCTACCGGTTCTGCCGGGAGCACGCGGGCTTGCACCTGGTCGCCGAAGGCGACTTCTCCCGGCCGCTGCAGGGCACCCTGCCGGTGCCGAACCTGAACCTGTGCGCGTCCAACGCGGTCCTGTACCTGGCCGCGGACCACGCCGAGGCCAGCCGCACCTTCGGCAACCGCGCCTACCGGCTGATCAACCTCGAAGCCGGGATCGTCGCGCAGCGGCTCTGCGTGCTCAGCGCCGCGCACGGCCTGGCCGCTCGTGTCCACAATGGATACGACGCGGCCGGTGTCGAGTCGATCCTGCGGCTGGACGAGGCGAAGCTGACCCCGTTCTTCCAGATCGCGATCGCGCACAACCGGCCAGGGGTCCAGCTCGGGCTCCCGGTCGTCTTCTGAGGTGGGACGGGAGCCGATGACATACCGCGTCGAACCGGCCTTCGCGGTGCGCGTCGCCGGAATGCCGCTGGCCTTCCTCCGACGGCTGCGCACCGAGCGCACCGCCGAACTCGTCGAGCAGATCCTCAATGCGGAGCAATGGCTTTCAGCGCACGGCGACGCGCTTTCAGACGCACTGCACGACGTCGTCGGCCGCACCACCGACACCGGCCTGCGGAGGCGGCTCATCAACCTGCGCCGCGACGTGTACCAAGGCAGGCAGCCTCGCTCCGGTGTCGACGACGAACTGCTCGCCCAGCTGCCCGCGGAACTGGCCGAGGCGCTCACCGGCTGGCAGCGCCGCGTCCACGAGCGCGGCGCGCTGATCGCCGCCGCCGAAGCGGAACTGCCCGCGGAAGTGGCGCGGCAGCGGCACGCCGTGCACGAGCTGGCCGCCGACCCGGCCTTCCAGCGCGGCCTGGTGCTGGCCAGCCCGGATCTCTACCTCAGCCTCCGCAAGGCGTCGCCGGACCAGCCGGATCGCAAGCTGGAGCGCAAGCTCGCCAAGTACCTCTCGCGCACCGCGGCCAAGACCAGCCCGTACAGCACGTTCACCGGCTTCGCGGAAGGCCGGTGGATCGACTACGGCCCGCAGCTGCACTACGCGGGCGGCTCGCGACGCAGCGTCGTCGAGCTGAACGCCTTCACGCAGCAGCAGATCCCGCGCGCCCTGGCGGGCTGGCCCGAGATCCGGCCGCACCTGCCGCTCGCGGTGAACACCAGCGTGGTCGAGGACGGCGAGGTGCTGCGGTTCCTCGGGCGCAAGGACGGCGAAGCCGTGCTGGAACTGGCGAACACCCCGACGCTGCAACGCTTCCTGGGGGAAATCCGGCACGGCGTCGACCGGACCTACCGCGGCGTGGTGCGCGCGCTGGCCGGACTGGACCGGGAAGATCGCAGCGCGCAGATCGCGGGATTCCTCGACCAGCTCATCGACATCGGCCTGGTCGAGATCGGTTTCGGGATACCGGACAACGAGACCGACCACCTCGGCAGGCTCGCCGCCGAACTGGCGGGCTTCCCCGGCGACCGCGTCGCCGACGTCCGGGCCACCCTGCTGGCGCTGCGGGACGAGCTGGAGACCTACGGGCGGCTCGACGCTCCCGGGAGCCGGTTCGAGCAGTCGGCCGCGGTCACCGACCGGCTCCGGCAGGTCTACGCCCGGCTCGGCTGGGACGACTCGGGCGCGGAGTTCCCGAAGCAGGCCTTCTACGAGGACGTGCTGATCACCGGCGGCGCGGTGACCGGTCGGCTGGAATCCTGGCGCGGGCTGTTCGACCGGCTCGAACTCGTGCGGCGGATGGCCGGGCTGTACGACCGGTTCCTGCCCGGCCGCATCGCCGCCGAGGCGTTCTTCGCCGACCGCTACGGCGCCGGCGCCCAGATCCCGTTCCTGGACTTCTACCGCGACTTCGGCCGGGCGACGGGCAATCCGGCGGACACCGGCAGCCGGGTCAGCGGGGCGGACCTGGCGACCTGCTACGAGCGGGCGTTCCCGGTCCCGCGGATCGGGCTGGAGCGGCTGGATCGGCTGGCCGCCCTGCAGCAGCGGTTGGTCGCCGCGGTGGCCGAAGCAGCCGTCGACGATGCCGGAGTCCGGAACCTCTCGGCGCGGGCCATCGGCGAATTCCTCGACGAGGTACCGGAATTCGTGTCGCCGATCGAATCGGTCGCCTGCTACCTGCAGCCGATCGCCGGGGACCGACCGCGCGCCGTGCTGAACGAGCTGATGACCGGATTCGGCCGCAGCCAGGCCCGCCTGCTTCGGCTCGGGCAGCGCACCGGCGGCGGGACCTTCGCCCCGCCCGAGGCGGCCACCACGCCCCTGCGGTACGCAGAGATCACCGGGACCGTCGGGTCGAACCTCAACCTCAAGCACCCGCTGACCCACTACGAGATCAGCTACCCGGCGAGCACCAGCGACCGGCCGCCGGACCGGCGGCTGGCGCTCAGCGATCTCCTGGTCGTGCACGACCCCGGCGCCGGGGTGCTGCGGCTGGTCTCGAAGGGCCACGGCGTGGAGATCATGCCCGTGCACCTGGGCGTGATGGTCGAGTTCCTGCTGCCGCCCGCGTACCGGTTCCTCATCCAGATGTTCGGCCAGGCCGTGCCGCGCTTCGAGTTCATCAAGCAGCTGTCCACCGCCGCCCCGGTGGCCGAGGTGGACGGCGTCCGCCGGTATCCGCGCCTGGCGCTGGGCGATCTGGTGCTCAACCGCGCGGCGTGGGTGGTGCCCAGCGGGCTGCTGCCCAGGCGCGCCGCCGGTGGCTCGGCGCTGGAGCACCTGATCGAGGTGAACCGCTGGCGGCGTCGCCACCGGATCCCGCAGCAGTGCTTCGTCCGCGCCGTCGCCGGGCACGGCAACGCCTCGCAGCGGTCCCGTGTGGACGGTCTGTTCGACAAGACGCGCAAGCCCGTGTACCTGGACTTCGGCAGCGAACTGTTCGGCCACGTCTTCGAGGAGGTCGCCGCGAGCACCGACCAGCTGCTGGTCTTCGAGGAGATGCTGCCGGGACCGCAGGAGCTGGTTCCCGGCGAGGAGGACGGCGCTCGCGCCACGGAGCTGGTGGTCGAGCTGACGCAGGCAGGACGCGATGGCTGAAACGCAGTGGGTCAGCGTGCACATCCACTACCACGATCCGCTGGACGCGGTCGTCACCGGCGCGGTCCGGCCGCTGGTGGCGGAGCTGGGCGGCGGACTCGACGGGCACTTCTTCGTGCGGCACTGGCAGGCGGGCCCGCACCTGCGGCTGCGGCTGAAACCGCGTTCGCCCGGCGACGCGGACAAGGTCGTCGAACTCCTCGACCGGCGGGTGGGGGAGTTCCTCCGCGACCGCCCGTCCCTCACGGCCGTCACCGAGCAGGAATACCGCGAGGTGGCCGATCCGCTGGTGGGGATCGAGCGGGGCCAGCGCGAGACCGAACCGCTGCAACCGAACAACACCGTGCGGCACGTGCCCTACGAACCGGAATACGCGCGCTACGGCGGCACTCCCGAGGCCATGGGCGTCGTCGAACGGCACTTCGCCGAGTCCAGCGAGTTGGTGGCCGACCTGCTGGTGCAGGGCCCGGCCGGCGACCAGCGCACCGGGCAGGCGCTGGCGATGATGCTGGTCTGCGCGATGACGGCGGCAGGCGGGTCCGACGGCCTGGCCGACTACCTCGGCACCGGTCACCTCGACTGGGGGCGACGGCTGGTGTTCGGCGATCCGGATGCTGCCGAGACCCACTTCGAGGCGAAGTACCAGCGCCAGCGGCCCCGGCTGCTCGGCGTCGTCGAAGGGCTGGTCCGGGCGGTCGAATCCGGTGCCACCGAGCGCGCCGGAGCCGCGGTGGCGCGGTGGGCCGGCGCGACCACGACCCTGCGCGACGAGCTGCGGCTGCTCCGGGAGGGCGGCCGGTTCGCGGTGCAGGAGGTGCTGATGCCTCCGCAGCGGCATCGGGAGGCCGAACTCGCCAGCGTGCTGCTGTTCTGCTCGCACATGCACAACAACCGGCTGGGCGTCACGCTCCCGGAGGAGTCCTACCTGATGTACCTGCTGTGGCGGGCGGTTTCCGAGATCACCGGGAGTGCGAGTTGAACACCGAGCAGTCGGCCG
Source organism: Saccharopolyspora elongata (assembly GCF_004348985.1). Taxonomy (GTDB): domain Bacteria; phylum Actinomycetota; class Actinomycetes; order Mycobacteriales; family Pseudonocardiaceae; genus Saccharopolyspora; species Saccharopolyspora elongata. The sequence continues at coordinate 86,504 of NZ_SMKW01000037.1, forward strand.
CGAGCGCCCGCAAGTACCTGGCACTGGCCGAGGGCATGCCGATTCCCGAGGAGATCGACTGGGGCGATTCGCCGACCCAGTTCAAGGTCTACCGGGACAAGCCGCGGATCCCGCTGGGCTACCGGACCACCGGGGCGACGCCCACCGATCGGCTCGGGCAACTCCTGCTGGACTGCTACGGGGTGACCCGCTACCGGTGGACGACGGCCGACGCCCTGCGCCGGTTGATCGGCACCAGGGGAGCGGAGCCCGGCGGTGGCGCGAAGCTCGCCAGGAACGCGTTGCGGCCGGTCCCGTCCGGCGGTTCGCGGTTCCCCGCCGAGCTGTACGTGGTGGCCGGCCCCGGCAGCGGCATTCCACCGGGCGCCTACCACTACGACGCCGCGCACCACTCGCTGGTGACGTTGCGGGACGGCGACTGGACGCCCGAACTGGCCGCCGGCCTCGGCGGCGAACGCTCGGGGTTGACGCTGCTGACGACCGCGTTCTTCTGGAAGAACGCGTTCAAGTACGGCGACGTGACGTACCGGCTGTGCGGCCTGGACATCGGTGTCCTCATCGGGCAGATCCTCGCTGTGGCCGCGCGCGACCGGACCGAGGCGCGGGTGCGGTACCAGTTCGCCGACGACACCCTGGACGGCCTGCTTCGGCTCGACCCGATGCGGGAAAGCGTCTACGCAGCAATCGCTCTCGGCCCCGTCGAGCGGACCTCGGGCGGATCGCGACCCGTCGAGGGCGCGGAACTCCCGCGGACCGGCTCGGGTTCGGTGGCGGAGCGGGACTGGTCGATCGCGGCCTTGCCGCTGCAAGCCGAGGTGCACCAGGCGTCCAGGCGCACCGCGGAGCGGCCGGAGGCGGGCACCAAACCGGAGGTCAGCGCCTCGGCCGTGCCCGGCGGGGGAACGGTGGCACTGCCCGACCGCCGGGTCGACCCGCTCGACGGGTTGCGGGCCCGGCGTTCCTCGATGGGCTACTTCACCCCGTCCGACCTGGGCCAGGACGCGCTCGCGGCGCTGCTCGCGGCGGCGGCCGAGGGCTACCGGAACGATCTCGACGCGCCGTCACCCACTGTCCGGCACACCGCGCTCCTCTGCGCGGTGAACCGGGTTTCCGGCCTGGAATCCGGTGTCTACCGCTACCGGCCGGAGCAGGCCGACCTGGAGCTCGTGCGCGCAGCACCCGGAATCGGCGGCGAACTCCAGGAGGCGTTGCTGATCAAGCTCTTCAACCTCACCCACACGAACCTGTGCATCTACCCGGTGGGCGAATACGAGAGCGGCTTCCGCGCGCACGGCGACCGCTGGTACCGGGTGCAGAACATGGAAGCCGGAATCCTGACGCAGCGGCTCTACCTGGCCGCGGCGGCGCTCGGGCTGCGCTGCCACGCGAGCCTCGGCTACCACGTGCCGCAGACCAACCGCCTGCTCGGAATCGAAGGAACGGGCCTTACCAGCCTGCTCCAGGTGATGATCGGCTCCGGCCGAGCACCAGGAGACTTCTACGAGGCGGGCTGGCACTAGCGTCTCGCCCGCCTCCCGTCGGGGCGGGCGATTTCGCGCGAAATCAGCACCCGGTACGCCTGGCCGAAGGCGATTTCGCGCGAAATCGGCGTCGGTCCCGGGAACGGCGGGGAATCGCCGCTCCCGGGGACCGAGGTCACCTCCCGGCGGCCGACCTGGCGGGTTCCCGTCCCGGCTGCCACTTCCGCTGCATCATGCCGTTCATGGCGCGGAAGAAGACCCTCGACAGCGACACCGCGACCTTGTTGCTCTGCAAGCCCTGCTTCTGGTACTGCAACGCCTTCCGCACCGCGGCGAAGCCGTACTCGAGCATCCCGGCCTCGAAGACCCGGATCGCCTCGGTGGTCGCCGCCTTGCCGTCGCGCGCCGAAACGAGTTGGCGGCACAGCAGATCCGCGTCGCGCAAGGCAGTGTTGCCACCCATTCCGCCGACCGGCGACATGCTGTGCACCGCGTCGCCGAGCAGCGTGACGTTGGTGGTCTCCCACGGCTTGACAGGCACCGATGTCTTGTACGGCACCAGAAGCGCGCTCTCCGGGTCGGATTCGGCGATCAGCCTGCGCAGTTGCGGGTGCCAGTCGCCGACGAGCCGTTCGATCAGGCCCTTCAGCTCGGGCCCGTCGAGGGCCTCGATGTTGGCCGGGCACGCGCTGCGGCGGATCACGAAGGCGCTGCCGACGTAGGCGTCGTCGCCGCGCGTCTCGGGAATGTCGTCCATCGCGGCCGTGCGGTCGAAGACCGAGATGGACAGGAAGAACGGCGCCGGCGCCATGATCATGCTCCGCCCGGTGGACAGCGGCGGCTGCAGCCAGGCGCGAACCTCCTCGGTGAGCGGGAGTTTCAGCCCGATGCCGTAGGCGTCGGTGTCCACCCGATCCACGTGCGGCAGGTACTGCTTGCGCACCGGGGAGTTGACCCCGTCCGCGCCGACCAGGACGTCGCCGGTGGCCGTCGTGCCGTCGGCGAAGTGCGCGGTGATCTCGCCGTCCGGGCTGCGCTCGTAGCGCTCGAACTTCTTGTCGTAGTGCAGGACCTCGTCGAGGTCGGTGAGCAGCACCTCGCGCAGGGTCACCCGGTCGATCGCGTGGGAGCGCTCGGTCGGCCCGGAACCCGCGGCGCCGCGGGCGTCCTGCTCCATCACCATCAGTTCTTGCAGATCCTCGGTTAGGAACCGGAAACTGCCCAGGTCCACCGTGCTGCGCACGAACGTCTCCCAGGTCTCCGGCGGCAGGCAGGCGTGCAGCGCCTTCGCCCCGTGCGGGTCGATGTGGATCCGGTAGCCTTCCAGGCGATCGGTCCGGGTGCGATCCCGTTCGTAGACCGCGACGTCCACCCCGGCCTTGCGCAATCCCTGTGCCAGGCAGAGGCCGCCGATGCCGCCGCCGATGACGAGAACCCTTAACGATGTTTCCGGCATTTCCTGCTGGCCTCCTGGTAGTTCCCGGATTTCCCCGGATTGCGTCGAGCGGACGCGGGTGCCGATCGCGGCAACCCGTTCGGTTGCCCACCGAATGCCCGGCCGGTAGGCTGCGATTGCGCGTGACCGGCTCGGTTCGCGCAATCGGCCGACAGTCATCGCGGTGCAACGTTTTCGACCGGGTGTCACGGGTTTTCGGCGGTTCGGTGCGCTTCGCCCCCCAGCTCGACCACGTTCCCCCCGCTGACTGTTTCACATTACCTTCGGGCGGTCCAGGATGCAGATGCAAGAGATAACGACCAAAGCCGGGTACGACCGATGGGCGAGCACGTACGAACGAACGCCGAATCCGGTGGTGTCGCTGGACTCCCGGCACAGCGTCGGATTGCTCGCGCCGAAGCCGGGGGAGCGGATCCTGGACGCGGGCTGCGGAACCGGGCGCAACCTCGGCGCGATGCTCGCCGCGGGCGCGGAGCCGCAGGGCGTCGACTTCTCGGCCGGGATGCTCGACGTGGCCCGGCACAGCCATCCGGGCGTCCCGCTCTTCGAGGGCGACCTGCAGGAGGCGCTGCCGTTCGCCGACGCCGAGTTCGACGCGGTGTTGTGCGCCCTGCTGGGCGAGCACCTGGAGGAGCCGGCGCGGGCGGTCGCCGAGTTCCACCGGGTGCTGCGTCCGGGCGGGCGGCTGGTGTTCTCCGTCTTCCACCCCGAGATGGCGGCGACCGGGATGTCGGCGCAGTTCGAGGACGCCGGCGAGGTGTTCAAGATGGTCGCCTACCCGTACACAGTGGACGATTATGCGGGCTGGGTCTCGGGCTCCGGTTTCGCGGACCTCCAGCGGCACGAGCTTTCCGGCGACGAGCAGATGGTCGACGAGGTTCCGTGGGCGTCGTGGCTGGTGGGGCGCCCGCTCGTGCTGGTGCTGACCGCCGCGAAACCGGCCTGAGCGCGCACCGGCGCGATTTTTCGGCGACGCCCGGTCGATTAGCCGGGTATGGTGATCGGTAACGCGGGTTTTCCTGGGGATGAGCGGGAGGGCTTTGGCATGGGAGTTGTGATCTGCTGGGGGATTTCACCGGGTGCGCCCGGCGGTGGCGATGTGCTCCGCTCCGGCCCGGATGTGCACGGCAGACCCTGACGCGAACGGCATCGACGAATCGCCGCGGCCGCGAGCGGGCGGCCGCGATGCCCGGCGAACCGGCGTCCTGGTGACGCACTTCGTCGCGGCTTCACCCGGTCCCTCCCGGCACCACGGCTGATCCTGCCCGGACGGAGGACTGGGGACCTCGGGACGTGCCGCGCGCTGCGGGCGTGATCGGTGCTGCGATCACCCGTCCCGGCTGACAACTTCGTCCAACTCGTAGGCGGATGGTTGCTGGGCATGCCGTTACTGGAAATCAACGTGCTGGGGCCGGTTTCGGTCCGGCTGCGGAACTGTTCGATCGTGCCGACCGCCGGGAAGCCGCGGCAGGTGCTCGCCCTGCTGGCCCTGCGGTGCGGGCGCGCGGTCTCCGCGTCGACCCTGATGTCGGAGATCTGGGGAGATGCGGTGCCCCGCAGCGGCCCGACGACGCTGCAGACGTACGTCTTGCAGCTGCGGCGGCGGATCGAGGGTTCGCTGCCGGCCGGCAGCAATCGGACGGCCAAGGAGCTGCTCGCCCGCAGCTACAACGGCTACCAGCTCGTGGCGGCACCGCGTTCGTTCGACCTCGCCGAGTTCGACCGGCTGGCCGCGAGCGGCAGCGCCGCCCTGGCGAAGTGCGATGCGGAGAGCGCTTCGAGGTACCTGGGCCAGGCGTTGGACCTGTGGCGCGGGCCGGTCCTGGTGGACGTGCCGATGGGCCGGGTCCTGGCGGCGGCCGCCGCGACCATCGAAGATGCCCGCGCCCGCGTGCTGGAACAGCGGATCGTCGCCGATCTCCACCTGGGCAGGCACGCGGCGCTGATCCCGGAGCTGCGCAAGTTGGTGGCGGCGCACCCGGCGGACGAGAACACCTGCGCATTGCTGATGATCGCGCTCCAGCGGTCGGGTGCGTTGCCCCGGGCGCTGCAGGTGTTCGAGGACCTGGGCCGTGCGCTGGGTGGCGAACCGTCGGCCTGCCTGCAGCGGCTCCGGCAGGAATTGCTCGAGGACCCGGCGAGAATCGAGGTGTCGACGTACTTCCCGGTCGAATGCGGACTCCCGCAGACGGTTTGAAGTGATCTGAGTGCTCGTGAGTGGTTGTTCCGGTTCTTACCGGAATAACCACTCACGAGGACTGGAGGCGTCCTTCCGTCCGGTTCGGAGGCGTCGAACCACTTCAGCACTTGGGGAGCGGCGCGCGGCCCAGCTGGTCGCCGTGGTTAGCGGTGGGCTGGCCGTTTTTCCTCGGTCATCGCGCGCAGTGTCGTGGCCGCCGGGGCGGCTCGCTTTGATCCGGCGGATTGCATCATGTCGACGTTCTCGAAGCTTTCGCCGGCGTTGTCGCGCGGTGTGAGGTCGGTGACCGGAACCGCCAGGCGTGGGCATATTCCGGCCTTCCATCCCCGTGGTCGACGCAGCTCCCCTCCACGTTCGTGATCACTACTGCTCACACTGTGTTGTGATCACGAACGCAGAGAGTGCAAGGGTCGGGTCCGGGGCTGGACAACATTCGTGAAACGCCGTCCACGAACCGCCCGGACGGCCCAATTCATCAGCGGAGATCCCGTAACCCCGAGACGAACGCCACCACTGCCGCCAGGGGAACACCAGCACGGCCCCGTCCCGGTTCTTCGAATCCCGAACCCCGACGATGCCGGGGCCGCCGCCTACCTCAACGCACATCCCGCCCTGCCCGTTGCTGCGACTGGAGGTACGCCAGCGTGCGATGGCATCCATTGGTCACCTCACCGAATCGACCGCCCTCAAGGCTGCGTTGAGCAGCTTCCGAGTTTCTCCCATCAGGGCGAGCGCGTAGTCCTCCGTGGCGTTCTGCGGAGCGGAGGCGGACGCGGCGGACCTGCACGACCGCTCCGAAGTGGACTGGATACGCGAGGACACCTGCATGCGCTGCTGGCACGTCCTCACCGCCCGCCCCTGACCGGCCAGGAGGGCTCCCGATTTTGCCTAAAATTGGACAGTTCCGTGACGCGGAGAGATTTCCAATTTTAGGCTTGGTCTCAAGGGGTGGGTGCAACATCTCCTGGAATGATCTTGGTGGAGGTGTTGTGGTGTCGGTGGTCGAGCGGCATGGCGATGAGGTGTGGCGGCTGTGGTTGGAGGGGTTCGGGCAGCGGGAG